>NZ_JBFRFO010000001.1:435000-798150 GCF_052114865.1 Hyphomicrobium sp. 2TAF46
CCGAACAAGGCGAGGATGCCGATGAAAACGCGGGAAGCGGACTGTCCCGATCGGATGTCTCGACGAAGGTCGTCGAACTTCTGGGAGGCATCCTGCCCGAAGAGGACGGCCAGGAGCTCGACGCTCAGGAAGTCCAGGACATCGTCGAGCGCGGTGCCGAAGCAGGAAATGCGCGTGACAAACTTGGTGACGGCTCGGGTCTTCCTCTTGATGGCGTCGCGGCTTCCGGCCCCGCGATCCCGGCCCAAGGCACGGACTCCTGGCAGCCGAAAGCGGCGACTGCGGACAATTTGAACACGACCGATATCTTCAAGTCGACCGAGGCGCCCGACGAACCTTCCGACGATCTCGAAGGCGGCCAGGTCGTTGTCGTCAAGGTGGGCCCGCAAGACACCCTCGCGAAAATCCTCGCCAAAGCCGGCGCCCCCGAATGGGACGTCCACAGCATGATCGAGGCGGGCCACAGCATTTTCTCGGAAAATGCGCTCGTTCCGGGTCAGGAAGTCCGCATTACGCTCATTCCATCGCTGTCCGACCCGCGCAAGATGGAACCGGCGCGCTATTCGATTTTCTCCGACGGCCACGATCATCTCGTCACCGTCAGCCGCAGCGCCGCCGGCGAATTCGTGGGATCGTCGCAACCGCCATTCGACGCCGAGCTTCAGCACATCGCCAACAGCGACGGCGACGATCCGCAGAATGTCAGCCTCTATGCGAGCGTCTATTTCGCCGGCCTCAATCAAAGCCTTCCTGCGGATACCATTTCGAAGGTCCTGAGCATCAACGCCTTCGATACCGACTTCCGCCGCCGCGTTCGCCCGGGCGATACGCTCGAAATGTTCTTCGACATGAAGGACGATCCGTCGACCGAGGGTAACCCCGGCGAACTGCTCTACACGGCGATCTCGAGTGGCGGCGCCGTCTATAAATTCTATCGCTTCCGCTCGGCCGACGGCGTCGTCGATTACTACGACGAAGACGGCAACAACTCGAAAAAGTTTCTCGTCCGCAAACCCGTGCGCGGCGAGGACGTGCGCCTCACTTCAGGCTTCGGTGTGCGCTTCCACCCGTTGCTCAACACCCGAAAAATGCACACCGGCGTCGACTGGGCCTGCGCTCAAGGCACGCCGATTATCGCCGCAGGCAACGGCACGATCGAAGAAGTCGGACACAAAGGCTATTACGGCAATTACATCCGTATTCGTCACGCCAACGGCTATCAGACCGCCTACGGCCACATGAGCCGCTTCGGCAACGTCACACCCGGCATGAAAGTCCGCCAAGGCCAGGTCATCGGCTTCGTCGGATCGACCGGCTTGTCTTCGGGACCGCACGTCCACTTCGAGGTGCTCGTCAACAACCGCTTCGTCGATCCGATGTCGATTCAGGTGCCGCGCGAACGCAAGCTCGACGGCAAGGACCTCTCTGAGTTCCAGAAGGAACGCGCCCGTATCGAAGATTTGATGCGCCGCGCCCCCGTCATGACGAAGAACAAATAGCGCCGCTCCTCAGCTTTCTATCGTCGCCGTTCAATAATCAGTAGGCGTTCATTCTTTGTAGATGGTTGACGCAAGGCGTCTTTGCGTTGCCTCTCGAATTTGCTCAGTTTTGCGATCGGTCTCTCCGCAAGCACCGCGATTTTCATTGCGACAGGCCCCCGCGAAACACCCAACTCCATAAAAGGAACCACTGGGATGAGCGATACGATCACCACGCCCGACGGCGTCACTATCTATTTCAAGGATTGGGGACCGCGCGATGCTCCGATCATCTTCTTCCATCACGGCTGGCCGCTGAGCGCCGATGATTGGGACAATCAGATCCTGTTCTTTCTCCACCACGGCTTTCGCGTCATCGCCCACGACCGGCGCGGGCATGGCCGCTCGACCCAGACGTCAACGGGCAACGATATGGACACCTACACCGCCGATCTTATCGCGTTGACCGACGCGCTCGATCTCAAAAACGCGATCCACGTCGGGCATTCGACTGGCGGCGGCGAAGTTGCGCGTTACGCCGCTCGCGCGAAGCCGGGCCGCGTCTCGAAAGTGGTGCTCATCAGCTCCGTGCCCCCGATCATGCTCAAGTCGGCAAAAAATCCAGGCGGCCTGCCGATCGAGGTGTTCGACGGCTTCCGCGCCGCGCTCGCAGCCAATCGCGCGCAGTTCTACGTCGATGTCGCAAGCGGCCCCTTCTACGGATTCAATCGACCCGGTGCGAAGGTGAGCCAGGGCGTCATCGATAACTGGTGGCGGCAAGGCATGATGGGCGGCGCGAAAGCGCACTATGATTGCATCAAGGCGTTCTCGGAAACCGACTTCACCGACGACCTGAAGAAAATCGCCGTCCCTGCCCTCGTCATGCATGGCGACGACGATCAGGTCGTGCCCTATGCGGATGCAGGACCGCTTTCCGCCAAGCTTTTGAAAAATGCCAAGCTCAAAACCTACAAAGGCTATCCGCACGGCATGGCGACGATCCATGCGGACGTCATCAATCCGGATCTGCTCGCATTCGTGAAAAGCTGAAGCAGATACGCACGGCGGCGACTCTTATGTGCCACGCGCCGCCGTGCGTTTTGCGTTTGCGCGATTTCGAGAATAATCGCGCGCGTAAAATCCTCGGAAACCATTTGTGAATGCTCTGATGGAAAGCTGGTATCGCCAGCAAATTTCGAATCGCCGAAAATGTTGGCGGGGTCTCATCAACCGTCCGCGGGGGACGAAAACACCGAGGGAACGAGAACTATGAAAACCTTAGCTGGATGTCTGATGGTCGCCGCGGGAGTTCTCCTCGCGCCGGTCGCAGCCAACGCGGGCGAGCGCGTCACCGATGCAGCACTGGGCGGATTGGCCGGTGCCGTCGTATTCGGACCCGTCGGCCTCGTCGCAGGCGGCGTGATCGGCTACACGGCCGGCCCGAAAATCGCCTGCAAGATCGGAGCGAAGAACTGCTACCGCCGCGCCCACTATCGCCGTGACCGCGATCGCCCGCGCAACTAGTCCATCTCCACGTATCGTGGCCGGCGCCGCAAGCGTGCCGGCCGCGCAATTCATACCTTACATCTTGTTGCCTGGCTTCGTGTCCTGCTTCAGGAAGGCAATAATTTTGGCGCGCTCGCCCGCGTCCGACAGTCCGCTGAAGATCGCGCCCATGTTGTTGCCCGGCACGACGGCGTTTGGATTTGCTATCCACTGATCGAGTATTTTTTCGTTCCAGGTAATTCCTGAGCCCTTGAGCGAGTCTGAATACGAAAAACCGGGAACAGTTCCCGCCTTCCGGCCGACGACGCCATAAAGCGTCGGACCCAATCGATTGTCGCCCTTGTCGAACGAATGACACTCGCGGCAATGACCGTTGAAAGCGAGTTCCAGATCGTCATTGGACTTGTTTTGAGCGAGGACCGTCGCGGTCCAGCCGAGGTTGTAGATCGTAGCAGCCGCGGCAACGAGAACGCCTGCGGTCCAAATCGAAACCTTTTTCATGCGCACCTGAATGAGAAGAAGGGGGAAGAACCGAGCGAGTTTTGATATGCTGCCAACACTCTGAAAACTTCGCAACAATCCGACTGTTCCCGCTCCGCCCTTTACAATTGGGACAGGTAACCGTCCGCCCACGGCCTAGACTTCTAGCCGGACCGAGACGTGCGCGGCCCGCGCAAGATCGCCGGGAATAAGTCGGGAATAAACCGCAGGGTCGCCGAGTCTTCCCTTCCGATCCGCCAATTTGCGGACTCCACGGAAAGGGATTTTTCATGAGCGATAGTGATCACGAAGACGGTCTCAACCGGCGCCATGCGCTGGAATGTATGATCTGGGCGGGCACAGGCGTGCTTTGGACAATCGCGGGCGGCGTTCCGAAGTCTTTGTCCTTGCTCGATGGCGCCGAGGCAGCGGAAGCCGCCAAGTCTGGGTTCACTTTCCTGCAGATTTCCGACAGTCACGTCGGCTTCAACAAGGCGGCGAACCCGCACGCGCTCGAAACGCTTAAGGAAGCTATCGGACGGATCGACGGGCTTCCCGCCAAGCCAGCCTTCATGCTCCACACCGGCGACATCACGCATAGCGCCAAGCCAACGGAATTCGACGATGCCAGCCAGATCATCGGCGGCACGGGCGTCAATGTCCACTATGTACCCGGCGAACACGACATAACCGACGAAGCAACGCAGAAGGCTTATCTCGAGCGCTACGGCAAAGGCACGAGCGGCGGCGGCTGGTACAGCTTCGATAGCAATGGCGTACACTTCATTGGCCTGAACAACGTCGTCAATCTGAAAAATTTCGGTCTCGGCTATCTCGGACACGAGCAGCTCGAATGGTTGGAAGATGATTTGCGGCCGCTATCGGCTTCAACGCCGATCGTTGTCTTCGCGCATATTCCTCTCTGGTCGGTATATCCGAACTGGGGCTGGGGAACCGACGACGCGGCAGTTGCCCTTGGCTATCTGAAGCGCTTTGGATCGGTGACCGTTCTCAACGGCCACATCCACCAGCTCATGCAAAAAGTCGAAGGCAACGTCACGTTCCACACCGCCCGCTCGACCGCCTTCCCGCAGCCCGCGCCGGGAGCCGCACCATCACCTGGACCCCTGGTCGTGCCGGCCGAAAAACTTCGCGGCCTCTTAGGGATCACCAACGTCGCGTTCAAGCGCAATGAGTCCCCGCTGGCCATCACCGATACGTCACTCGCGGATTGATCTCATGAAATTTGCCCGTAAATGGCTGCCCGCTTTCCTCATGCTGGCCGCGATATTTTTTGGACAAACGCGCGCGTTGGCCGCTGGCGACGCGTCCCATGGCGAGCAGCTTTACCAAGGCTGCCAGGATTGCCACTCATTGGACACCAACGATGTCGGCCCCAAACATCGCGGAGTCTTCGGCAGGAAAGCCGGCTCCGTCCCTGACTACAGCTATTCCGCAGCCCTTAAGAGTTCAGGTATTACGTGGACGGACAATACACTGGACCAATGGCTGACAAATCCGCAAAAGTTCGTGCCGGGATCCGAGATGTTCTATCATCTCGACAGTGCTCAGGATCGCGCCGATGTCATCGAATACCTTAAGCAGCGTGCGAAGTAGAAACTCAGATGCAGTTTCATCAGTCCCTGAACGGCTGACTTGAAAGCGTGGCGATGGACGATCGGCAGCGATTTCGTGAAGTGGTCTTGCCCCATCTCGACGATGCGCTGTCGCTCGCCCGTTGGCTGACCGGGAACGTGCCCGATGCCGAGGACGTGGTGCAGGATGCGTGCCTCAGAGCTTACCGCGCCATCGCGACCGCAAAGGGCATCAACCCGAGAGCGTGGCTTCTCGCCATCGTGCGCAATACCGCGTTCACGTGGCTCGCCAAGAACCGGCCGAAAACTGCCGTGACGACGAACGATGAAGCGCTGTTCGAACGGGCAGGTCTTGAAATGGTCGATCCGCAGGCGTCGCCCGAGGCAATCCTGATCGGCAAGATCGATGCCGAGCAACTGCACAGCGCGATTGCAGCGTTGCCGTTGCCCTATCGCCAGACCCTGATCCTGCGAGAGATCGAAGAACTGAGCTATCAGGAGATTTCGAAGATTTTGTCGATTCCCGTAGGCACCGTCATGTCCAGGCTTGCGCGCGCGAGAAATCTGCTCATTCAGCGCCTCGTCATGGCTGGTAAGGGAAAGGCAGGGGCAGCATGAACAAACCGTCGGCATGGTCCTCCCGTGAGGAATCTCTTCTGCTGCTGAATGCTTATCTGGACAACGAGCTGGATGCCGCTTCCGTTTTGGAGATCGAGCGCCGCATGGCGGCCGACCCGGCGCTGAAGTTGGAACACGACCGCCTCGTGCAACTGCGCGGCGTACTTGCTTCGCAATTGAAAACGCAGAAGGCTTCGAACGACCTCCGCCAGCGCATCGAAGCGATGGCCGAGGACACGCCTCCCCCCGTCGTAGAGCGGCTCGCCGCGCCAGCCCATACTCACATTCGCAGTTACGCTTGGCGTGAAATGGCTGCCGCCGCCGCCCTCGCAGCGATTATAGCCGCTGGCGGCACCTACGCCTTTCTGCGTCCGAATTCCCAATCGAACGAGATCGCAGCGATCGTCGCCGATCATCAGCGCGCCTTGCTCGCAGCCACGCCGTTCGATGTTGCGTCCAGCGATCGCCACACGGTAAAGCCCTGGTTCGACAGCAAGCTCGCGCTCTCCCCGCAAGTTATCGATCTGTCGAGCGCGGGGTTTCCTCTCGCGGGCGGCCGCGTGGAGGTGATCGATGGCAAGCCCGTTCCAGTCCTCGTCTATCAGCGACGCGCTCACATCATCAGCGTCGTTGCAATACCCCGAGCCGGACAAAAGGATACGACCGAGCCGTCGCTCGCGACGACGAATGACGGATATTTCGTCATCCAGTGGCACGGCCGCGACTTCGACTATACCGTCGTCTCCGACCTTGCCGAAAACGAGCTCGACGAGTTCGTGAACCTCTGGCGCCACGCCGCCCGCGTCAACTGAAGCCTGCTTCGATTGCCCGCTCACGCCGTAATGCGGACGGAGTTTTCAGGATGATCACAGCGCTCGTCTCCGTCGGTGCCGCGTAGGGGGCGCTGAGGAATGCCAGCCTTCCGCGGAGGCAAAGGCTATTTTCGGGAATTATGCGGTAAACGGACATAATGGGAATTCGCGGACCTCCGCCGGCATGACTAGGACATTGGCGCCACAGGCGAACTTCAAATCGAAATACATACAGAACCGTAAGAGAAACGGCGTTATTCTGCCCTTGACGACAAAGCAAGTGAACTCGACAAGCAAACTCTCGTCTATCTCTCGCCGTTAGGTGCCTCCCAAAAAATGACAAATGAAATTGCTGATTTCCGCCTCGGCGAGTATGAGCGCGCATCAGCGCTGCAACAATCGGCGCAAAGAGTCATTCGCTTTTGGGAGGCGCTAGCCGCTCGAGATTTATCGTTTCTTTTGCTGATTGGCGTCTGGCTGCTGGTCGCGGTGCCACCCGCGCTTTTTCACGGATATCATTATGTTGAAGGACTAACCGTAACCATTGCCCAGAGCGCATTGGACGACGGGAATTGGCTTACGCCACACCTCTACAATTTCCGCTTTATAGAGCGGCCAACGCTTTTATCCTGGCTCATCGCGGCAATGAGCCTGCCATCCGGCCATGTCGTTCCATTTATCGCGCGTCTGCCGATAGTTCTATCGCTTCTGGCAGGTGTTCTTTTGGTTTGGCGCGCCTTGCGGCCGGTGGCAAGCCGCGAGGCGGCGGTGTTTGGGGCTGCACTGTTTTTAGCGAGCCCCATCGTAATGCGATATTACGCGACGTCGGTGGCCGACATGCCGCTGGCGGTGATACTGTTCGGCGCTTTCCTCGTGTGGTGGCGTTCGTATGCCACGGGGCGAATTTCTGTTGGCCGTTGGATTGGTATTGGTGGGCTTCTGGCGTTAGCCGCTCTCCTGAAAGGCCCTCAGCCCGTCGCCTATTTTATGCTGGGCCTCCTCACGTTCGTCGCCATGACATCGACGTGGTGGCAAATTCCGGGCCTCGTTCTGGCTGGCCTTCTCGCGGCTATTCCTGCCGGCTCATGGTACGCCTACGTTTTCGTGCCAGGTGATCAAGGCGAATGGCTGAGATACACACGGCTTGCCTCTAATGGGATCGCTCTCCCGCATCCGTTTGCCAACGCCGCCGACTTCTTTTTCGAGACCCTTCCAGCGGCGTTCTTGGCTGGCGCCCTCCTGATAACGGGCGCCCGGTCTGTCAAACAAACCGTCCCACAAAATTTCATCCTGGCGCTGAGCTGCTACGCTTTTGCGTGTACTTCGATCATTCTGTTTTGGCCCGCCGAGGTCAATCCCCGCTATATCTTGCCGATGGTGCTGCCGCTGTGCGTGCTTGGTGGCATCGCCTACGATGCTTTGTCTGAACGTCGGACAGTCCTCGTTGCGAGCGGCGTTTGTATCACGATCGCCTTTTTGGGATATGCCGCGGTCCATTCGATCGTCGATGGAATGATCAAGCCGGCTTATATTCGTTCGAAGATTGCGAGTGCACAAATTGCTGAGCTCGTCCGCAATGCACCGGCTCCGATTTATCGGACAAACATGTATGCGGGCCTGAATGAATTTTCTTATGTGCCCTTGAGGGTTAGGACAATCGATCCAAACACGGTATCGACGATCGCAAAGCCCGCATGGATCGCAGTTCCCGAAAAAGACGCACCTGAAATGATTGCGCAAGGCAAAGGACGGACAAAATCCTTCCTGGTATTGGACCGGGCGATTTTGCTCAGATTGGAATAGGCCGGCCGCGCGTCTGGGCGCGCGCTGCATTTCAGCCGGTGTCTGTTTCCGGGCAAGTCCGGACGCGATGCTCATAGGCGTCCGAAAGTGGGGCGGCGGGGCCCCGCTTTTTGCAATCGGTCTAAATTTTTTCAGCCGGTTCTACGACGCGAATTTGGAATTCCCCGCCATTTTGGTTGGCGCTGGATTCCGCCAACATGCCAACCACTCCGAACATCCTCGCAACCGTCGCCTCAGATCGCGGCGAGACTTCAAGCGCATAATGCGCGCCTGGCTTAGCCGCGAGCGAAATCTCGTAGACGTTGGGATGCAAAACGCTGTCGACAACGATCTTGTGATGGCCGGCGGGGACATCGAGCATTGTCGATCCGCCGATTCCAAGACTGGCCACCTCTCGGCCATCGATCCGTACACGCGCCGCGTCTCCGGCCGATTCCAAAGTATCGGTTCGATAAATCTTGAGGCGGGCATCGGATGTTCGAAGTGGCATGTTGGCGAGGCCGGCATTTTCGGCACTCTGGCTGCCGCAGCCAGCGAGTGTTACGCCGATCAAAACAATACCGATGAATTTGAGATGCCGCATATCGTGCATTCCTCACCGCACCACCGGGATACAATCAAGGGGAATACAATCAGGGAATGCACGTTTCAGCTATCGCGAAAATGCAACACGCACTGTAACTTCAATCAAACAATAAGGACAGAGGGCATGCCCTGTTCCGGGCAGGAGCCTAACGACCACACGCGGGGCAAGCGACCTCGCCCCCACCGTCATCCCGGCGAAGGCCGGGATCCAGTCAAGCCTGGACACACACGAGATGTTGACACTTGTCCGGGTGCCGGCCTCCGTCGGCATGACGAAGAGCGTGGGCCAGAAGCGGAATGCTTCGTTTACCCTGTGCAATATGATCCAAGCGCGATCGTCGGAAAACCGTAGTCTCCATCCCGGGCGTGGGGTTCGAGAGGGCAGGAGCCTGCAACATGCCAGAAAGTTCAGCGCGAGGACGACGCGTGCTTATGAGTGCGCTCATTTCCGCTGCGTCCTTTGCCGTAGTGGCCGGTCACGCGACGACGGTCAGAGCCGAGACCATCAGCCCGCAGGAAGCGCACGACATCGCCGTCAATGCCTACCTTTATTTCTATTCCCCCGTGACGATGGATTTGACCCGGAAGCAGCTGATCAATACACCGCCTGGCAAGGGATCGATCGGCGGTCCGATGAATACCTTCGCAAATATAGATGCCTATCCGTCCGCCGACATGCGGACCGTCGTCCGCCCGAATTTCGATACGCTCTATTCGAGCGCCTGGCTCGATCTTACGAAAGAGCCTGTGGTTGTCTCGGTGCCCGATACGAATGGCCGATACTACCTCTTGCCGATGCTCGACATGTGGACGGATGTCTTCGCCTCACCCGGTTGGCGAACCACCGGAACTGAAGCCGGTAACTTTGTCATCGTGCCTCCGGGTTGGAGGCCCGATTTGAAAGAGAAGCTGATCGACGAGTTCAAGCTGCCCAAAGACACGGAGCGTATCGACGCGCCGACGCCCTACGTCTGGATTATCGGCCGCACGAAGACGGATGGCCCGGCTGACTACGATGCGGTTCACCAGATTCAGGCAGGCTATATGATCACGCCGCTGTCCGAGTGGGGAAAAACGCCAAAGCCCATCGAAGCCAAGATTGATCCGAGCGTCGATGTAAAGACGCCGCCAAAAACCCTCGTCGATACGATGCCTGCCGGCAAATTCTTTGCCTATGCCGCCGAACTATTGAAGCTCCATCCTCCGCACATTACGGACCAACCCATCATCGCGCAGATGCGCCGCATCGGCATCGAACCGGGCAAAAGCTTCGACATCACCAAATTGGATCCCGCCGTTCAAAAGGCTCTTGAAACGGCGCCGCAGGACGCGCAGCAGCTCATCAAATGGAAGCTCCCGACGCTGGCACGTGTGGCCAATGGCTGGTCGATGAACACCGATACGATGGGAGTCTACGGCAACTACTATCTGAAGCGCGCCCTCATTACCCAATTTGGCCTCGGTGCCAACCTGCCCGAGGATGCGATTTATCCAGCAAACCTCGCAGATGACACGGGAAAGCCTCTCGATGGCGCCAATAAATACACGATCCATTTCGACAAGGCGACGATGCCGCCGGTCGATGCCTTCTGGTCGATCACGCTCTACGATGATGAGGGATTTCAGGTCGCTAACGATCTAGATCGCTTCGCTCTAAGCAGTTGGATGCCCTTCAAGTTCAACGCGGATGGCTCACTGGATCTCTATTTTCAGAACGAGAGTCCCGGCACCGATAAGGAAGCGAACTGGCTGCCGGCGCCAGAAGGGCCGTTCAATCTCACCATGCGCCTCTACGCCCCGAAATCCGATGCCTTGACCGGAAAATGGAACCCGCCGCCGGTGGCGCGTAGTGTGGGTCTCGCGCCGGTGACAGCGCAGTGAGGATATAACAACGCCCGGCCTTCGCTCGCCGGGCGTTCCCGCTTTCGAAAAAACGCGACACGAACTCGTGCCCTTTGTCAGCATGGCGAGATGCGGGGAGCTATCCGCGCTTGCCTTAATACGACGTACGCGTCATTAATGCCGGGTTCAGTTAACAGGATGGAAACTAAGAATGGCGTGCTCAGAAATGGGCAATTTCGCGCGTGCTCAAGGAGATTTTGTCATGAAAAAATTTTTCGCTCCGCTGCTCGGTCTCGCTCTTCTTTCCATCGACCTCTCGTCCGCGGCCTCACCGGCTCTTGCTCTCGGTGGCTGCGGTCCGAACCGCCATCGCAGCAGCATAACCGGCCGCTGCATCTGGGGCGGACAAAATCAAGCATGGTGTCTCAGGCATACGGGCCATCGCGCTGTTCGCGCGCCCAACGGGGAACTGGTCTGCATTCGATAAAACCTCGTCCCCGAAAATTCTATTTCTCTGCAGCTTAGATTTTAGCCGAACAGAGCGCCCCACGCTCGCATGTTTCGCTAACGGCCAAACTCGGACGCGATTGCTCATCGCACCGCGTCCGAAAGTAAGTTAAGCCGCAGCCTTGGCCGCCCCCCACCGTCATCCCGGCGAAGGCCGGGATCCAGCCAAGCCTGAACATCCGAGATGATGAAACCTGTCTGGATGCCGACCTCCGTCGGCATGACGAAGTTGCTAGACGTGGCGAAAGATTACACAGCACACGGATGGATCCGAAATCGCTCGCAAGCGGAATCTCAGGAGCGAAAAATTTGCAAAACAACCAATTTCCCCTGCTTATTGATGGGTTAGCTGCTCTTAGAGTTTCCGAATACGGAAGCCATTAGCGAACAACATTCAATTATCGAGCGAGTAGTTGAACTTATAAATTCCAATTGACCCAACGAAAATATTCCACAATTCTTCTCGTAAGCCCTACCAAACCAATGAGTACGATGGCCAAAAAAACCTTCCTCGCCATCCGCACGGTTCTGACCCTATCCGCGGCGCTCCTTGGATTTTCTTTTGCGAAGCTCGACACTCAGCGAAGATCAATTTGTGACGATGTTCCCTGTTTAATTTTGAATGAGCGCATCACAACAATTCAAAGTCACATCGCTCAATCAGCGAACCACGTTCGGTATCTAGCCATTGGCGATAGTATAATCCAAATGGCCGATCTCCCGACCATTTGTGGTCGCATCCCGATTAACGCAGGGATCTGGGGCGCCACCTCGGGGACATTTTTGCAGCTTGCTCGACAGCTGAGCTTGCAGAGCTCTCCAGATTTCATCGTGCTCGAACTTGGAACGAACGATGGGAACGCTGGTCGGCAGGATACGTTTGGCGAGAATCTCTCTACAATTTTGCGCGACCTCAAAGCCTGGCCATTGCTGCTGGTGTCAATACCGGTGACGCCCGCCGCCCGCAACGCAGATCAAATCAACGCAGTGTTAGCTCGCCAAGGTACGTTGCTCGCACCACCGCTTCACAATCCAAAAACAGTCTCGGACGAACTTCATTTGACAGCATCTTCCTACATCCTGTGGAGACAGAACTTGATTGAAACTGCAGCCCCCCTTTGTGATCAAATTTCTTTGGATCGTTCCACAACAACCCAAAATAGCGAAGTCAAGAGCCCGAAGTGAATCGCGAAGTCAGCACATATTTGGATGCATCGAGACTTTGCGCTGCAATTTTTGTAGTCGCGGGACATGTCGAATGGTCGTTCGCGCCAGGCTTTATGCCATTTATCAGAAGCGGCCATCTCGCAACGTTGGCGGTAGGGGTCTTTTTTGTATTGAGCGGTTTTGTGATCGGCCTAACGGTCGACCAAAAGGAAAAAAGCGCGCGCAATTATTTTGTGAGCAGGGCAGCCCGAATTTATTCCGTCGTCATCCCGGCATTGATTTTAACATGGATGCTCGATGTCGCGGCGGAAGCGTTCAAACTCGATGGTTATTCTAGCCCGAGCATGGCTGTGGTTGGTAGGGAATTCGCAAAAGACATTGTAAGTCTGACGTTCATCAATGCATCATGGGGATGGTATCTGACTCCAGGCAACAACGTCCCGTTTTGGTCCCTAGGATTTGAGGTGCCCTATTACATCGTTTTTGGCCTCTGCTTTTTCGGCGGGGTGATTTCGCGACTTGTTGCGATGCTCTTTTTGCTGGTTATTGGACCAAATGTTGCGCTGCTGTTTATTCTCTGGCTTGTGGGCTTGGCCTGCTATCATGCTTCAAAGCATATATTACTGTCTCAGCTGCAGGGACGACTTGTCTTCATCTTCAGCATCTTGCTTCTTTGCCTATCTCCCTTCGCAGCTCATTTCTTTTCAGAGAATGCTCCCTTTGAGAAAGGGTTTTCTTGCCTTTTTCAGTTTTTTCTCTCCGGCATACCGTTCGCCGGAACCATCATTGGCTTTCAATTTTCAGGCCTGTCATTTGGCCGCTTGTCGCGCCCCATCACTTGGGCTGCAGGTTCCACGTTCGCGATCTATCTCTTTCATTTCCCGGTGGCCTACTTCCTGAAATCAATCGTTCCGAAAGATTGGCCGCTCAGCATTCGGTGGGTGGGAATTTTCTCCGCCGCCATCCTTATCAGCATTGTTTTGGCAATATTCACCGAGCGCAAAAAACACAGTTGGAGAATGGGAATTCTGAAATTGCTTCAGTTCGTACCGGGAGGATTTTACGGAATGGCCCGACAAGGCCGCTCTGAGAGGCAAGGAAGGATAACGCAGTGATGAAATTTGACCCAAAACCCGGGGCTGCTTTTTCCCGATCAGTAGGATTGAGTGGGCTGACGGTCGGAGTCCTTCATCACCTACCAATTTCCGCAGCCTCTAAGGCATTTGCGCGGTCGGCTTAACAATAGGTCGGAAAAAAGACTGCTCTTGCTTTAAACCAGACGATCTACCGATGCAATTTTCAGCAGCAGCGGACGCGATGCTCATCGCATCGCGTCCGAAAGTTGTTAGGCCGCCGCCTTCGCGGGCCAGCCGTTGATCGTCAGCTCGCCGTCACGGACTGATACCGGCACCGTGTCGCCATCCTTGACGCCACCCGCGAGGATCTGCTCGGCGAGCGGGTCCTGCACGTTGCGCTGAATGACGCGCTTTAACGGCCGCGCGCCGTACGCAGGATCGTAGCCGCGGTTGGCGAGCCACTGCCGCGCCTGCTCGTCGAGCTCGATTTTGATCTTGCGATCGGCCAGCAGCTTCTGCAGACGCGCGATCTGAATGTCGACGATCTTCGTCATCTCGCTCCGCTGCAGGCGGTGGAACAGGATGATGTCGTCGAGACGATTCAGGAACTCCGGCCGGAACTTCGTCCGGACTTCCGACATCACCTCTTCGCGCACCGCTTCGGTGTCTTCGCCTTCCTTCTGGTTGACGAGATATTCCGCGCCGATGTTCGAGGTCAGAATGATCAGCGTGTTCTTGAAATCGACCGTGCGGCCCTGCCCGTCCGTCAGGCGCCCGTCATCGAGCACCTGCAAGAGCACGTTGAAGACATCCGGATGCGCCTTCTCGATCTCGTCGAAGAGGATGATCTGATACGGGCGCCGCCGGACAGCTTCCGTCAGCGCTCCGCCTTCTTCGTAGCCGACGTAGCCCGGAGGCGCACCGATCAACCGCGCGACCGAGTGCTTCTCCATGTACTCCGACATGTCGAGACGGATGAGCGCCGTATCGTCGTCGAAGAGATATCCGGCGAGCGCCTTCGTCAGCTCCGTCTTGCCGACACCCGTTGGTCCGAGGAACATGAACGAGCCGATCGGCCGGTTCGGATCCTGCAACCCGGCGCGCGCACGGCGAACCGCCGTCGAAACGGCGACAACCGCTTCCTTCTGCCCGATGACGCGCTTCGAGAGAGCGTCTTCCATCTTCAGAAGCTTGTCGCGCTCGCCTTCGAGCATCTTGTCGACCGGCACGCCCGTCCAGCGCGACACCACAGCCGCGATCTGATCCGGCGTTACGGCCTCTTCGACGAGTGCGCCCTTGCCTTCTTGGCTTTCGACGCCCTGAAGCTTCTTCTCGAGTTCCGGAATCCGCCCGTAGCGAAGCTCGCCCGCGCGCGCGAGATCGCCCTTGCGCTGCGCCTGTTCCAGCGCGTTACGCAGGCTATCGAGCTCTTCCTTGATCTTTTGCGCCGACCCGAGCTTGTTCTTCTCGGCTTCCCAGCGCGCAGTCATCGCTTCCGACTTTTCCTCAAGGTCCGCGATCTGCTTTTCGATGCGACCGAGACGATCCTTCGAAGCGGCGTCGGTTTCCTTCTTCAAGGCTTCCCGTTCGATCAGAAGCTGCATCAGATCGCGATCGATCGCATCGAGTTCCTCAGGCTTGGAATCGACCTGCATCCGAAGACGCGACGACGCCTCGTCGACGAGGTCGATCGCCTTGTCGGGGAGGAAACGATCCGTGATGTAGCGGTTCGACAGCGTTGCCGCCGCGACGAGCGCGCTATCGGTGATCCGCACGCCGTGATGCAGCTCGTACTTCTCCTTCAACCCGCGCAGGATCGAGATGGTGTCTTCCACCGTCGGCTCGGAGACGAAAATCGGCTGGAAACGCCGGGCCAGCGCCGCATCCTTTTCGACGTGCTTGCGGTATTCCTCGAGCGTCGTTGCGCCGACGCAGTGCAGCTCACCGCGCGCGAGCGCGGGCTTCAACAGGTTGCCCGCATCCATCGAGCCTTCCGTCTTGCCGGCGCCGACGATGGTGTGCAGCTCGTCGATGAAGAGAATGATGTTGCCGCCCTCGGCCTCGACCTCGGAGAGCACGGCTTTCAGTCGCTCCTCGAACTCGCCGCGATATTTGGCGCCAGCGATCAGCGCGCCCATGTCGAGCGACAGCAGCCGTTTGTTCTTCAGGCTCTCGGGCACGTCACCCTTGACGATACGCAGCGCCAGGCCTTCCGCGATCGCCGTTTTACCGACGCCCGGTTCACCGATCAGAACAGGATTGTTCTTCGTGCGCCGCGACAGCACCTGAATGGTGCGGCGGATCTCTTCGTCGCGCCCGATGACGGGATCGAGCTTGCCGGTCGCAGCCGCTTCAGTGAGGTCGCGCGAGTAGCGCTTTAGCGCGTCATAGGCCTGTTCGGCCGAAGCGGTATCGGCCGTGCGTCCCTTGCGGATGTCGTTGATCGCGCCATTGAGCTTGTCCGCGGTGACCCCGGCGTTGCGCAGGATCTTTCCGGCGTCCGTCGTGTTGTCGAGCGCCAGCGCGAGCAGCAGGCGCTCGGCCGTCACGAACTTGTCGCTCGCTTTGTCGGCGAGCTTCTCAGCGGAATCGAAAAGGCGCGCCATCTCCGGCGCGACGTAGACCTGGCCCGAACCGCCGGTCACCTTCGGCTTCTTGGCAAGATCGGCTTCGACCTCGCGCAGCGCCTGGCGCGAGTCGCCGCCCGCGCGCTGAATGAGCCCGCTCGCCAGACCCTCGGGGTCGTCGAGAAGAACTTTTAAGAGATGGGCGGGGGTGACCTGCTGATTGTTTTCGCGAAGTGCCAGCGACTGGGCTGCCTGCACGAAGCCCTTGGCGCGGTCCGTGTACCGTTCAAAATTCATGTCGCGTCCTCCAGCGCATTCTCACCACCCCATAAGGCCCGGAAAGAATGCCATGCGATTTGATATTTATCATCCAGGCGCGGACAAAGACCCAATGGTAGGCATCCCCACCGCCCCGTATGATAAACGCGATATAGGAGCGGGCAGCGCCCGAAAAAGGGGCGGCTGCGGCAATTCCGAGGGAAAATTCGCGGCATGGCAAAGGTTGGTCCCGCAAGGATTGAAGCTCTTTATCGCTACCCGGTTAAGGGTTTGATGCCGGAACCTCTCGAAAGCGTTCCTTTGACCCCGCTCGCGACCCTTCCGTTTGACCGCGCCTACGCGATCGAAAATGGACCCGGCCCGTTCGATCCCGCAAACCCGCGCTATCTCTCAAAGATCCACTTCGTCATGCTGATGAAGAACGAGGAACTCGCAACGCTGCGCACCGAGTTCGACGACACGACGTCCACGCTCGTTATCGCCAAGGCTGGCGTCGAGATCGCCCGGGGCGACCTCCGCACCGAAGATGGCCGCCGCCGGATCGAAGACGCGATAGCGCGCGTCGTAACCTCCGGCCTTCGCGGCAGGCCGCGGATCGTTTCGAGCCCCGGCCATAGCTTTTCCGATGTCGCCGCCAAGTGCGTGCACATCGTCAATGATGAAAGCGTCCAGGCACTCGGCACGATGCTCGGAGCCAAGGTCGATACCCGGCGCTTCCGCCCCAATCTCGTGGTGGGCGGACTGAAGCCCTGGAGCGAACTCGATCTTGTCGGCAAGAAGATCCGCGTCGGCGGCAGCACCGTGCTGCAAGTCTTCAAGCGCACCGAGCGTTGCGCCGCGACCAATGTCGATCCGGATACCGGCGTTCGCGATTTGAAAATCCCGTCGTTTCTGTCGAAGACGCTCGGCCACTGCGATTTCGGTGTCTACGCCCGCGTCATTGACGGCGGCAGCGCCCAACTCGGCGACACCTTCGAAATCGTGGATTGAGGCCTGAAATAATTTCGCCGACCACGGAGACCGTGACCGGCGAAAAATGCACGCGCTGATATTCGCGCTTATTCCTGGTCTTCGTTCGCGGCGGCCGGCGGTGCGGCCGGAGCCTCGGCAGGCTCCTCACGACGGGGACGGCGAACCGGCCGGCGAAGGAATGCCGGTTGTTCCTGCTCGATAGAAGCCGGAGCGGCCGCTGGCTGCGCCTGACGTTCTGCGCGCTCAGGGCGCTCCGCACGTTCTGGACGCTCTACACGCTCCGGACGTTCTGCTCGTTCCGGACGCTCTGCTCGTTCCGCGCGTTCTACCCGCTCTGGCCGCTCGGAGCGTTCTGCGCGCTCCGCCACGGGCGCGCCGATGTTCGGCTGCTGGAAGCCGCCGCCAGGCGCTTCGCGGTCGCCACCATGACCATTGCCATTCGGCGGCTGATAACGTTCGCGCCGGCGGAAACCGCCTTCGCCCTGATTGCCGTCGCCGCCATGGGGGCGACGGTCGTCGCGGTAGCGGTCGCCGCCGCCCTGTCCGTTGCGCTCATAGCGATCACCACGGTCGCCCCGGAAATCCTGACGGTCGCCACGGTCCCCGCGATCGCCCCGATCGAACCGCTGCTGGTCGCCGCGATCGCGATCATTGCGGTTGTTGTTGAAGCGCTCGTGGCGCGGCGGCCGGTTGTCGTAGCGGTTCTGATTGTCGAAGTTCCGCGGCTGCTGCTGTTGCTGCGAGAAAGGCTGCTGCGCGTCCGGCTGTGCGCCGCCACCCTGACCAAGCTGCGGCTGTGCGCCGAACTCGTCACCGTCCTCGTCGCCGAAGTCCTCGCTATCCGAACCCTCGGGCCCGGCAAGCGAATGCGTCCGCGCGGCACCGTTGCCCATGGGGTCAACGCCGCCCTGCTGCGCCATCTGCTCGCGATAACCGAGAATGATGCGGTTGTAGTGCTCAGCGTGCTGAAGATAATTCTCTGCCAGCACGGGATCGCCAGACGACAGCGCGTCACGCGCCAAGGTTATGTACTTCTCGGCGATGTGCGAGGGCGTGCCGCGAATTTTCACATCCGGCCCCGAGCTCTCGAAACTGCGCATCAGGGGATTTTGCGATTTACGGTTATTGTTATTGTTGTTGTTTCGACCGCGACCGCGACGGTTCTGTTGACCTTGCCTCATGGGCTCCCGTTCATGCTTGTTGATACGTTGCCAACGGCGCACGCTAATCTGTATGCGGCGCCATGGATCCTCCGATCCAATTCAATAAGTCGATTCTAAAGTCACCACTGCCCCACGGACCGCAGTCCCGGCTCTTGCCCCACTGCCTCGGGCAAAATCGCAGTAATCCCGTTCATCAACCCTGCAAAAGATACTAGAGCCGTCCTCAAAGGAGCTTTGTCAGCACACGCGCCGAGGAAAGAAGCCCGACACTCGCCACTCAACGGACTAACGGGTCCGAGAACGTTTGCGCTGATGATCTGAGATGGGAAGGCCGGGCTAATCGCCGCTTTAAGCGGTACGTCTGCTCCGGGCGCATCCGATCAAACTCTTCACCCCGATACTACCCCGGAAACAAGTTTCCGCAAATAGAAATGATCGGTTAGGTTAGAGATGTATCTCCATTGCAACAGCGCGGGTATGCCCGCCAAGGTCGAGGCGCCGCGCCAACGGCTGAGCCCCGGCGGCCGCAAATATCCCTTCCACGGCTTCCGCCTGGGTCGATCCGACCTCAAGGACGATCCTCAAGGGCCGCAGCAATTCCAAGGTGTTACGGGCGATCTCGCGGTAGACGTCCAGGCCATCGGTCCCGCCATCGAGGGCGAGACGGGGATCGTAGTCCTTCACTTCCCGGTCGAGACCGGCGATCTCGTCTCCCCGTATGTAGGGAGGATTTGAAACAACGAGGTCGAATGTGTTGCCACAGCCGGAGAGACCAGATGTCGCAACGAACCGGACGCGGTCCGCAACGCCCAGGTTTTCGGCATTCCGGCGGGCGACTTCGAGCGCAGCCGGACTGACGTCGGTCGCGACCGCGGTCGCATTTGGAAGCTCGGCAAGCAACGTGCAGATGAGAATTCCCGAGCCCGTCCCGATGTCGGCAATTGTGAGGGCTCGCCCCGAAAGTCCGCTCGACTTTAAGACCTCGAGCGCTAGTTCGACGACGGCCTCGGTGTCGGGTCTCGGATCGAGAACGTCGGGCGTGACGATGAACTCGCGTCCGTAGAATTCGCGGCGTCCGAGAATGCGGGAAACGGGCTCGTGCGCGAGCCGGCGATTGGCCCCTGCGCTGACGATCGCCGCCGCGTCCCCGAGCGGCCGCGTCGACGCCGACAGGAGTTGCGCCCCGTCGATCCTGAGCAGCCCCTGCAGCAGAAAACGGGCATCGCGCTGCGGGCTGTCCAATCCTTCGCGGGTGAACACCTTGGTCATTGCAGCCAAGGCCTCCGCGAGGCTTTGCTCGGGCCTCAAATGCAAGAGCGGCGGCATCTTACGCCGCGCTCAGTTCCGCGAGCATCGTCGCCTGATGATCGGTGATGAGCGCATCGATCAGCGGATCGAGGGCGCCGGCAATGACTTCGTCGAGATTGTAGAGCGTCAGGTTGATCCGATGATCGGTGACCCGGCCCTGAGGAAAATTATAGGTCCTGATCCGCTGCGAGCGATCACCCGAGCCGACCTGCGATTTCCGCGCATCGGATCGCTCGTTCGCGGCCTTCTCGCGCTCCATTTCATAAACGCGCGCCTTCAGGACGTTCATCGCCAGGCGACGATTTTGATGCTGCGATTTCTCGGCCGACACGACGACAATGCCGGTCGGCAAATGCGTGATGCGGACGGCACTTTCCGTCTTGTTGACGTGCTGGCCGCCGGCGCCGCCTGCCCGCATCGTATCGATGCGGATGTCTTCGGGCTTGATGTCGATGTCGATGTCTTCCGCTTCCGGCATGATCGCGACCGTTGCGGCGGAGGTGTGAATGCGCCCGCTCGCTTCCGTCGCCGGAACCCGCTGCACGCGATGCACGCCGGACTCGAACTTCATCCGCGCGAACACGCCCTGCCCCGTGATCGAGGCAATGATTTCCTTGTAGCCGCCGAGATCGTTCTCGGACGCTGAAATGACTTCCGTCTTCCAGCCCTTGAGATCGGCGTAGCGCGTATACATGCGGAAGAGATCCGCCGCGAACAGCGCCGCTTCGTCGCCGCCGGTCCCGGCCCGGACTTCGAGGATCGCGCTTTTCTCGTCCGCCGCGTCTTTCGGCAGGAGCGCGATGCGAAGCTGCTGTTCGAGACCCGTGATGCGTTCCGCGAGCTCCGCGCGCTCGGCATAGGCAAGGTCGACCATATCCTTGTCGGCGCCCGGATCGCGTATCAGCTGCTCGAGATCTTTGTTTTCCGCCTCGGCTTTGCGCAGCGCATCGATCTGCGCCACGACCGGGCTTAGCTCCGAATATTCCTTGGTGAGCTTCACGTAGTCGGCTTGCGACACGCCGTGGTTCAGCTGATCCTGAATGGCGACCCAGCGCTCGGAAAGTCGGTCAAGTTTTTCACGCGGCAGTGCTGACATGTGTCCGATGAATTTCGCCGGCGGGGGGCGCCGGTGGTTTTGCCAAATGGGTTGATTGCTGGCCGCGAACGAACCGCGGAGCGTCTGCGCGCCAAGGTCGGGCAGCAGATCGTGCGTATCTAATACGAACCGCCGCTGATCCGCAATTTGTCCCCCCGCCGCGACCGGGGGTCATCGACTTCGATATATCTGAGACCGTCGCGGACAGGGCCGTAATGCTCCTGGAAATAGCTGCTGACCCAGCGCACGGCTGACCCGAACGGCCGCGAGACGGTCTCGAAAATGGACGAATGCATCATCAGCAAGAGGAGGCCGAGCGGCAGCGACAGGGCGTAAAGCGCGCGCTGTGGCCGCTGACGGACCTGATTGAGCGCCTCTTGCGGCAGCCGCCGGGCTCCGTTTGCGATTGCGGACCCGGCGCGCATGAAGTTCCCCGCCGCCTGGATTCTCGCGGGCCGGACGGGTTGCGGGCGCTCACGCTGGCCAGCCTGCGCAACCGGCCGTGGTTGAAACGGCTGCGCCTGCGGAAATGGCTGTTGCGGCTGATATTGCGGCTGGGCGTGCTGTTGCAGGCGCTCGGTGATCGTTGGCTGCCTCGGCGCCGCTGCGACGCTCGAAAAATACGCAATCAGGCTTCCGATCGCATTAAGTGCCGGGCGGCCGTTGACGCCCGCCATCGACGTATAGGTCATCACGATCGCGGAGGTGTCCTGCCACTCCGGCAAATGCTCGACGTAACCCGTTTCCAGCGCTTCGATAACTTCCGGGCGGACCTGAAGATATTCCGCCGCCTGCGGCAGGGTCAGCCGCAGCGTCCGTCTGAGATCGATGAAGAATTGCCCGATGAGGGCCCGGCTTTCGGCAATTTGCGAATGTTGGGCGGAATCCACGCGCGCCGAGACCGGGCGCGCACGCTCATAACCTCCGACCGGAACGGTCTCACCAAAGCCGCGACGCATACAACACCCGGCAACACGCGCCGGCCCCCAAATGTTAAGTATACTCTTGGCTAAAAATCCTTGTTTGTCAAAGGCCGCTCGCAAAAATCCGTCGGCAATCGCTAACCGTCGATCGCAACGCGTTCCTTTTCGGCGAATTGCTGCAAGGACATGCGGACGTCTTTCGCACCCTCTTTCAAAAGTTCGTCGATAAAGGCCGCCACCTTCCCGGCATCGAGCGACAGCACCATCGACTTGATCGGACCGATGGATGCCGGCGCCATAGACAGCGATCGGAAGCCGAGCGCGATGAGCGTCATCGCTTCGAGAGGGCTGCCCGCCATCTCGCCGCAAATCGTCACCGGCACGCCATAGCGATCGGCTGTCGTAATGAGCGTCCGGAGCGCCCTGAGCGGCGCCGGCGCCAGCACGTCGAAGCGGCTCGCGACCCGTGCGTTCGTGCGGTCGGAAGCAAACAGGAACTGCATCAGATCGTTCGAGCCGACCGACACGAAATCGACCCGCGACAGAAAGGCGTCGAGTTCGAAGAGCAGCGCCGGAACCTCGAACATGGCACCGACGAGCACGGTCTCGGGGAGCGGGTGTCCATGCTCGGTCAGGAACGCTCTTTCCCGCTCGATCAGCGCCCGGATCGCGCCGAGTTCGTAGCTCGCGGACACCATCGGGATCATGACGCGGAGCTCGCGGCCCGCCGCCGCCTTGAGCAACGCGCGGATTTGCAGCCGGAACAGCTCGGGCCGGTCGAGTGCCATCCGGATCGCCCGCCAGCCCATAGCCGGATTTTCCTCCTTCGGCTGCCGGAGATACGGAAGAACCTTGTCGCCGCCGATGTCGAGCGTACGGAATACGACGGGCTTGCCGCCCGCTTCCTCGATCACGGAGCGGTAGAGCTGTGTCTGCCGGTCGAGACGAGGAAACGCCTCCGACAGCATGAACTGCAATTCGGTCCGGTAGAGCCCGATGCCGTCGGCGCCCGACTCATCGAGATGGGGCAGGTCGACCAGAAGGCCGGCATTCATCATCATGGCGATCGGAACGCCGTCCTTTGTGATCGCCGGACGATCGCGCAGCGACTGATAGCGCTTCTGCCGCCGCGCGCGGAAACGCACTTTATCGGAATAGGCCGCAATGAGTTCGCCCGTGGGCCGGAGATGAACCTCGCCGGTGACCGCATCGACGATGGCCGCGTCTCCCGCGGAAACCCGGTCGACGATGCCGCTCGCTTGCCCGATCGCGGCAATGCCGAGCGCCTTCGCGACAACCGCGACATGGCTCTGGCTCGAACCGTCCTCGACGACGAGACCACGCAACCGGCTCCGGTCGTAATCGAGAAGCTCCGCAGGCCCCATCGTCCGCGCGACAAGGATCGCATCGGGCGGCAGGCCGCCGTCGTCTTCCGAGCTCTTCAGCCGTCCCGAGAGCACGCGCAGCAGCCGGTCGGAGAGATCGTCGAGATCGCGCTGCCGCTCGCGCCAATACGCGTCGTGCTGGCGCAGCATGCGCGTGCGCATGGCGTTTTGCACGCGCTCGACGGCCGCCTCCGCCGTCAGCCCGCCTTCGACGGCCTCCCGCAAGCGCCGATGCCAGCCCTTGTCGTGCGCGAACATGCGATAGGCTTCGAGCACATCGCGATGCTCGCCGACGCTCGACAGATGCTCGTGCTCGAACATTTCGTCGATATTTTTTTGCAGTTTTTCGAGAGCGAGATCGAGACGCTCGAGTTCGATCGCGGGGTTTTCCGCCATCAGCTGCGTAACGACGATGCGCGGCTCGTGCAGCACCACGTGGCCGAGCGCGATGCCGTCCGAAAGCGGTTCGCCCTCGATCAGGCCCGGCTGCGAGCGCGAAGCTTCAATGGCGGCGACAGTGCCGGCGACGGCGCCTGAAATGAGGTTTTCTGCAATGACCATGGCGGTCGCCTGCAGAACCTCGACGTCCTCGTCCGAATATTCGCGAGGCGTCCGGTTCTGAATGACGAGCACGCCGAGAACCTGCCCCGAACGCGAGATCGGCACGGCGAGCAGCGAGTGGTAAATCTCTTCGCCCGTTTCCGGCCGGTAGGAGAACGCGGGATGGTTCGAAGCTTCGGGCTCGTTGACGGTCGTACCGAGCTCAGATGCCCGCCCGACAAGACCCTCGCCGCGCTTCAGCCGGGTTGTATGGACCGAATCGGGATTAAGGCCTTCCGACGCGAAAAGCTCGAGCGAGCCGTCCTGACGCTTGAGATAGATCGAGCAGACCTCGGCGACCATCACGCCCGCGATCTGCCGCACGATGCGGTCGAGCTTGTCCTGGCCTTCGCCGCCGTCGGACATGATCTCGCGCAAATGGCGCATGATCACCCGGAGCGAGGTTTCGCTCGGTAGGGGTCTCGGATCGTCGCGCCGCGCTATCATGACCTTCCTGCCAGCCGTCCCGCGGCAAACCTGCCGCAGATTGTTTCATATCCGCAAAAGGACGGGGCTTGGAAGGGCGCCCCGCCTAATCGTTGTCGAGCCCGTAGGCTGAATGCAACGCACGCACCGCAAGCTCCGCATACGCCGCTTCGATCAACACGCTGACTTTGATCTCGGACGTCGAGATGGCGTGAATGTTGATACCTTTTTCCGCGAGCGTCTTGAACATTTGCGACGCGACGCCTGCGTGGCTGCGCATTCCGACGCCGATGACGGAAATTTTCACCACGTCAGCGGAGCTCTTGATGTCGAAATGGCCGATGTCCGCCTTGGCTTTCTTCAAGACGTCGAGCGCACGCGGCAGTTCGGCCGCCTGCACCGTAAAGGTCATGTCCGTATGTTTGCCGTCCGCGCCGACGTTCTGGACGATCATGTCGACGTTGATGTTCGCGTCCGCGAGCGGCCCGAAAATCCGCGCCGCGATGCCCGGCTTATCGTCCACCTTGAGCAGGGTAACCTTGGCCTCGTCCTTGGCGTAGGCAATGCCGCTCACGACTTGCTGTTCCACGATCTCATCCTCGTCGCATACGATAGTTCCGATGTCTTCGATATTGTCCGGGCTGAAAGCCTTCATGCCGTCAGGCGCGACAAAGCTCGAAAGGACACGCGTTTTGACCTTGTAGACCATAGCAAGCTCAACGGAGCGGGTTTGCAAAACCTTCGATCCGAGCGACGCCATCTCGAGCATTTCTTCATACGAGATCTTGGCGAGGCGCTTCGCTTTCGCAACGATGCGCGGGTCGGTCGTATAAACGCCGTCCACATCGGTATAGATGTCGCATACGTCGGCTTCGAGCGCGACCGCAATTGCAACGGCGCTCGTATCCGAGCCGCCGCGGCCGAGCGTCGAGATGCGATTCTCGCGCGGCTCTATTCCCTGAAATCCGGTGACGACGGCGATTTCGCCGCCCACAATCGACTTTTTGATCTGGTCGCCCGGGATATCGATGATTCGGGCCGAGCCGTGCGCCGCACTCGTTTTGACGGGCACCTGCCAGCCGCTCCAGGAACGCGCGCGAAGACCCATCGCCTGCAGCGTGATCGCAAGAAGACCGGCCGTCACTTGCTCGCCGGTTGCGACGACGGCGTCGTATTCCCGCGCATCGTGCAAGGGGGAAGCCTCTTTGACCCAGGAAACGAGCTGGTTCGTCACCCCCGCCATGGCCGAGACCACGACGGCGACCTTATTGCCGGCGTCGACCTCGCGCTTGACGTGCCGCGCGACGTTGTGGATGCGCTCGATATTGGCGACAGAGGTCCCGCCAAATTTCATGACTACCGTCGCCATCGGCGAAGTGCTTTCCTTGAGCAAACCCGCTCGGACCCGAACCGGGCCAAACGCGTATTAATATTTGGATTGAGTCCGGCGCTTCTTAGCGGCTCACGCGCCCCCCTGCAACTGCCCACCGCCAGGCGGCGACGCACAACCGCTTGACAATGCAGGCGCCCGGCTGACGAGTAGCGCCGAAGACCGGAGAAGAGAATGATCGCACCGCAAAAATCGGGACCGGAATCGGGGACTGGCGACCGGACGCTCGACAGCGAAGAAGTCGAGCGGTTTTCCCGTCTCGCCTCCGAATGGTGGGACCCGCGAGGCAAGTTTCGCCCCCTTCACCAGATCGGCCCTCCGCGCCTCTCGTTCATCCGTGATGCCGCCGTGAAACACTTCGGCCGCGACGCCAAGACCCTGCACCCGCTTTCGGGACTGACCGCCGTCGATATCGGCTGCGGCGGCGGCCTCGTTGCCGAGCCGTTGGCGCGCATGGGCGCGACCGTAACGGCCATCGATCCTTCGGAGCGCAATATCGCAATCGCAAAATCGCACGCCGAATCCCAGGACCTCACCATCGATTATCGTGCCACCCGCGTCGAGGATCTCGTCGCCGGAGGCCGTTCGTTCGACATTGTCGCCTGCCTCGAAGTCGTCGAGCACGTCCCCGACCCCGCGAAGTTCATTGCCGAGTGCGCATCCCTGGTCGCGCCCGGCGGCCTCGCCGTATTCTCCACGCTGAACCGGACCCTCAAGGCCTGGGCGCTCGCCATCGTCGGAGCCGAGTACGTACTCGGCTGGCTGCCGCGCGGCACGCATCAATGGGACCGCTTCATCACGCCGGAAGAGCTTCGCCGTTATGCCGAGGCTGCCGGCTTGGCTGACGCGCACCTCGAAGGCATCACCTATAATCCGTTGCAGGACGTATGGTCTCGAAATCCCGATACCAGCGTCAATTACCTGCTATCGGCTCGAAAACCGCGACCGGCCTGATCGATTGGGGACGGGGGACGGACACATCACGGCATTAACAAGAACGGACGGAGCGACGCGAGGGGAGCGACAGCAATGTTTCCGATTGGTGACGACGATTCCGAAGTAACCTCTGTTCCGATTGTCACGTACGCACTGATCGCAGCCAACGTCCTTTTCTTCCTTGTCGAACTCAACGCCGGCGACGAATTCGTCCAGAACTGGGCGTTCATCCCGAGCCACTTCAGTCAGAGCCCGGCAACCGAATGGCCGACGATCTTCACCGCCATGTTCATGCACGGCGGCTGGATGCATCTCTTCGGCAACATGCTCTATCTCTACATCTTCGGCGATAACGTCGAAGACAACTTCGGCCACGTAAAATACCTCGTCTTTTATCTCGTCGCGGGAATTGCAGCGACCTTCGCGCAGTACGTCTTCAATGAAGGCTCGAGCATCCCGAACGTCGGCGCCTCCGGCGCCATCGCCGGCGTGCTCGGCGCCTACATTCTGATGTTCCCGCAATCGCGCGTCGACGTGTTCGTCGTTCGCCAGGTCATCTCGATGCCGGCGATTGTCGTCATCGGCTTCTGGATCGTCCTGCAGCTGTTCAGCGGCGTCGGCTCCATCGCCAACACCGGAGCCGATGTCGGCGGCGTCGCCTACATGGCGCACGTCGGCGGCTTTGCAGCGGGCTTCGTGATCGCATTGCTGTTCGGACGACGCAGCGGCCCATCCGCGAGCGCATAATGGGTCGCCGTTGCACGAAAAAGAAAACGAGCTGGAACCGGGTTCCAGCTCGTTTCTGATCTCTAGAAGACTTGCTACGCGCGAGGCTGCGTCACTGGTTCTTCAGCATGGCCCGTTGCCGCAGCGGCCGGAGCACGAGGATCGCGAGAAGAGCGGCCAGGATGTTCATCGCCGCCGCTGTGTAGAACACCGCGTGCCAGTTCCCTGTCGTCTTCGTCAGGATGCTCGAGAACGGCACAAGCAGTGCCGCCGTGCCCTTCGCCGTGTAGAGAAGACCAGCATTCGTCGTCGCGAATTTCGAGCCGAACGTATCGCCGCACGTCGCCGGGAAGAGACTGTAGATTTCGCCCCACGCGAAGAACACGAGACCCGTCAGCAGCACGAACAGGAATGGATCGTGCCCGAAGTGTCCGAGTGCGAGAATGCCGAGGCCTTCGATGCCGAAGGCGATGAACATCGTCGTCTCGCGGCCGATCTTGTCAGAGACCCAGCCGAAGAACGGCCGCGTCACGCCATTGAGAACCCGATCGAGCGAGAGCGCGAACGTCAGCGCCGGCAGCGTAATGCCGAGCAGCGAAACCGGCACGTCCGCAACCTTGAAATCTTTCGCGATGGGCGCGAGCTGCGCCGTGGCCATCAGGCCGCCGGCAGCCATCATCACGAACATCAGATACATGATCCAGAAGATCGGAGACTTGAGCATCTCGACCGGCGTGAACGACCGCCGCGACGTGACCAGCGAAGTCGACTGCACGCTATGCGCCTCTTTCGGCGGCGCCCTGAGAACGAACGATGCAATGATGATGACCACCGATTGCAAGATTCCGAAATAAAGAAATGCAGCCTCATATCCCTCCGCGGCAATGACCTTCGAAATGGGAATGATCGTAAGTGCCGACCCCATTCCAAAACCCGCAGCCGTCACCCCTGCGGCAAAGCCGCGCCGGTCGGGAAACCATTTGAGCGCATTGCCGACGCACGTGCCGTAGACCGCGCCAGCGCCAACACCGCCGATCGCCTGTGCGACATAGAGCATCGCGAGCGAGTCCGCGTAGGAATTCATCACCCACGCGATGCCGACGAGAATGCCTCCGAACAGCACCAGCGGCCGCGGCCCGAACTTGTCTTCGAGATAGCCTTCGAACGGAATAAGCCACGTCTCCGTCAGCACAAAAATGGTGAACGCCCATTGGATGGCGGCCATTTCCCAGCCGAACTTGGTGGCCATGGGATTGACGAACAGTGTCCAACCGTATTGCAGGTTGGCGATCATCGTCATGCACAGCACGCCAAGAATCAGCTGCAGCCAGCGATTCGTGTTTTGCGCAGCAAAGCTGGAAGCCGGAGCGCTGGACTCCGCTTGAACAGTCATCGGGACGTCCCCCTCGGGCTTGTAATTTTTTTTCATTTCGCACTAAAAGCGCCTCACACATAAATCTTGAAAAATTACGCGCGGCAAGTGGAGCGTTGACGCGATCTGCCAATAAAGAATTTGCTGCACCGCCATAAAAAGTGAGGATCGAAACTCCATGAAAATTTGTGTCGTTGGAGCAGGCGGCATCGGCGGCTTACTCGCTGCACGCTTGGCGCAATCCGGCGAAGAAATAACCGTAATTGCGCGCGGCCCGCACCTCGCGGCGATCCGCGCAAACGGTCTGAAGCTCATCGAAGAGGACGGCCGCGAGAACGTCTCGCGCATCGCCGCGACCGATAAAATCGCGGATGTGTCGGAGCAGGATCTCGTCATCCTCGGCATGAAAGCGCATCAAGTCGCAGCCGTCGTCCGTGATCTTCCCGCGATGTATGGCCGCGATACCGCCGTGCTCACCGCTCAAAACGGCATTCCCTGGTGGTACTTTCTGCGTGTTCCGGGACCGCACGAGGGAAGACGGCTTGAGAGCGTCGATCCGAATGGGGTCATTGCCGACAATCTGCCCGCAGAGCGTGTGATCGGCAGCGTCGTCTATCCGGCCGCCGAAATAACAGAACCCGGGGTCATCAAGCATATCGAAGGCAATCGCTTCTCGATCGCGGAAATCGATAATTCTAAAACTGAGCGTATCGTCCGCATTTCCGAGACGCTGCAGAAGGCCGGCTTCAAAGCCCCGGTGGCCGGGGATATTCGCGCCGAGATCTGGACGAAGCTTTGGGGCAACCTCAGCTTCAATCCCATCAGCGCGCTGACACATGCTACTCTTGAGGATATCTGCAAGTTTCAGCCGACCCGCGACGCCGCCGCGCGACTCATGCGCGAAGCCCAATCGGTCGGCGAAGCTCTTGGCGTTCGCTTCCGCATTCCGCTCGAGAAACGGATCGCCGGCGCCGAAGCTGTCGGCCCGCATAAAACGTCGATGCTTCAGGACATCGAGGCCGGCCGCGCCATCGAAGCCGATGCGCTGATCGGTTCGGTGATCGAACTCGGACGGGTCGCCAACGTTCCGACCCCGCAGATCGAGACGGTTTACGCCTGCGTGAAGCTGCTAGCGGCAACGCTCGCGCACGAGGGCGGACGCCTGAAAGTTGAAAAAGCCTGACGACGCCGCAAACGGCGACGCACCGGAGAGACAGTTGAAATGACAACGAGCACGACGCTGCACGACCTTCTTAAGGCCGGCGAAGACCAAGCCTCCGCGATCAGAGCTTCGGGCGCCGAACCCCTAACCTATGCGGGCTTTCGCACGCTCGTCCTAAGGACGATTGCCCGCCTCAACGAATTCGGAATTGGCCGCGGCGACCGCGTCGCCATCGTCCTCCCGAACGGACCTGAAATGGCAACCGCCTTCGTCGCCACCGCATCGGCCGCGACCGCCGCGCCGCTCAATCCTGCCTATCGCGCCGACGAGTTCGACTTCTACATGTCGGACATCAACACGAAGGCGCTCATCGTCGAAGAGGGCAGCACCTCGCCCGCGCTTGCAGTCGCTGAGAAGCGCGGCATCACCATTATCACGCTGAAGTCCGATCCGGCCCATGGCGCCGGCGCCTTCACGCTTTCGGCCGAAACAGGACGCGAACAGCCTGCCCGGCCCGGACCGGCGGAGAGCGGCGATACGGCGCTGATCCTGCACACGTCCGGAACGACGTCGCGTCCCAAGATCGTGCCGCTGACCCACGCGAACGTCGCAGCCTCCGCGTCGAACATTGCGACCGCGCTGAACCTCGCAAGCGGCGATCGCGCGCTCAACATCATGCCGCTCTTCCACATCCACGGGCTGATCGCGGGCGTCCTCGCGCCGCTATCGCGCGGTGGCTCGATCTTCTGCACGCCGGGCTTCAATGCGCTGAAATTCTTCTCCGCCATGGAAGAGGCCGCGCCCACCTGGTACACGGCGGTGCCGACGATGCACCAAGCGATCGTCGGCCGCGCCAGCCACAACCGCGAAATCATCGCGCGCCATAAGCTGCGCTTCATTCGATCGTCGTCGTCGTCGCTGCCGCCGCAGGTGATTACGGAACTTGAAACCGCCTTCGGCGCGCCCGTCGTGGAAGCCTACGGCATGACCGAGGCGGCGCATCAGATGGCGTCGAACCCGATCGGCGGCGTCAGGAAGCCCGGCACGGTTGGCATCGCCGCCGGACCCGAGGTCGCCATCATGGACCCGGATGGCAATTTGCTCGCAACGGGCGAGACGGGCGAGATCGTCATTCGCGGCGGCAACGTCACGGCTGGCTACGAGAACAATGACAAGGCCAACGGCGAAGCCTTCACCAACGGCTGGTTCCGGACGGGCGACCAGGGCACCATCGACGCCGGCGGTTACATTACGATTACCGGACGCCTGAAAGAGATCATCAATCGCGGCGGCGAGAAAGTTTCGCCGCGCGAGGTCGACGAAGTGTTGATGGATCACCCGGCGGTGCTGCAGGTCGTGACGTTTGCCGTACCGCACGACAAGCTCGGCGAGGACGTCGCCGCCGCCGTCGTCCTCCGCGAAGGCAAGCAGGCGACGGAACGGGAACTCCGCGACTTCGCGAGCGAGCACCTCGCGAACTTCAAGGTGCCGCGCAAGATCCTGCTGCTTTCAGAGATTCCGAAGGGCGCTACCGGCAAACTGCAGCGCATCGGCCTCGCGCAGAAGCTCGGTCTCGCCTGAATATCGGGCAAACGCCATAACAAAAAACGCCCGGCTCGAGGTCGGGCGTTTTTTTATGCTTGGGTGCTGAGAGAGGCGTTCAGCGTTCGGTCGATTCAAGCTGCCGGCTCATCGCCAGCGCCAACAGCGTGCAGACGGCGCCCGAGAGCAGATATCCGCCCGCCGCCATCAGACCGAACTGGCTCGACAGGTAGAGCGCAACAAACGGCGCAAACCCGGCGCCGACAAGCCAAGCAAGGTCCGTCGTCAACGCCGATCCCGTGTAGCGGTAAGCCTTCGAGAAGTTCGACGCCACTGCGCCCGACGACTGCCCGAACGACAGTCCAAGGAGGATGAAGCCCGACACCATGAAGATCACTTCGCCGACATCGCCGCCATTGAGCAGCTGAGGCGCGAAACCGCTGAACGCCGCGATGGCGGCCGCCGTCGCTGAAAGCAGGTTTCTGCGGCCGACCCGATCAGCAACATATCCCGAGAGGACGATCGTCACGAGACCGACCATCGCGCCGATGAGCTCGATGACGAGAAAGCGCGTCGGGCTCTGGTCCGTGTAGAGGAACACCCAGGAGAGCGGGAACACCGTGACCATGTGAAAGAGCGCGAAGCTCGCGAGCGGCGCAAACGCACCGACGACGATATGCGCGCCCTCAGCTCGGATCGTCTCGCCGATGGGCTTCGGCTCGAGTTCCTTCTTCTCGAAGTGTTCGGTGAATTCCGGCGTCACGACCATGCGAAGACGCGCGAAGAGCGCAACGACGTTGATCGCAAAAGCCACGAAGAACGGATAGCGCCAGCCCCAATCGAGGAAATCTTCGCTCGAAAGGTTGGACGCGAAATAAGCGAAGAGAGCGGCCGCCACCATCAGCCCGAGCGGTGCACCAAGCTGGGGGATCATCGCGTACCAGCCGCGCCGGTTTTCAGGCGCGTTCATCGCGAGAAGTGCAGGCAAGCCATCCCACTCGCCGCCGAGCGCCAAGCCCTGGCCGATCCGGAATGCCGCGAGAAGCAGCGCCGAGACCCAACCCAACTGCTCGTAGCCCGGAAGAAAGGCGATCGCGACCGTCGAACTGCCGAGCAGGAAAAGGGTGATCGTCAGCTTCACGCCTTTGCCGTAAGCGCGATCGATGGCCATGAATATGCCGGTGCCGATGGGCCGGGCGACGAAAGCGAGCGCGAAGATCGCAAACGAATACAGCGTGCCGGTCAGCGCATCGAGATGCGGGAAGACGAGCTTCGGAAACACGATGACCGAGGCGATGGCGTAAACGAAGAAGTCGAAAAATTCCGAGGTCCGCCCGATGATGACCCCGATGGCGATTTCGCCGGGATCAACTTGGCCGTGCCGGGCATTTACGATTCGCGCGTCGCGTTCGAACGTGGCTGAAGCTCCACTCATCGGCCGTTATTGCTCCTTGAACGATGCCCGGCTCTGCGCGCAATGCGTCCGCGAGCCCCTAGCGTAGCTTCTTGTCCCGGTCCCAACGGCTAGGGCATTGGGCAAATTGTCCAATGTGCCGGATGCCGCAGCATCGACGCGCGATCTTCTTTCGCACCCTCAGTTGCCGGGCAAAGACCAATTCGGAGGAGGCATTATAGAGGTCTGGAACGGCACACGCACGAGTGCATGCGGCGAACCGATCGCGTCGCAATTCTGGGCTGCGGCGAGACGACCTTTGCGAAGGCACCGGCCGGCTTGCATAGCCACTCTCCGGTCTTCGGCTTGTCGCACCATCAGCGATCGGAAGCGCGCTTGCCCGCTCCGGGAAGCGTCGGTCCGGGAACAGGCGAAGGGCCAAGCTGGTTGCCGGCCGGTCCGTCTTTCAAATAGTCGCGGCGATGGGAATTCGGTCGATCGATCGGAACGACCGGCGCCGTCCGGTAGGACTTCTCGGCTTCTTTCTGAATTCGGATACTTTCGGGCTCCCAATCGGCATATGCAGAGACGCCGAATGGGACAATTCCGAGAACAGCGATCAAGATCGCAATCCGGCCGCGCTTTCGCTTTAGCAATCGCATCCTGAAGCTCCTCAACTCAAGCTCTCGGAAGCGCCTCCCGTCGCCGAAAATATCTTAAACGCCGTCCAGTTCAAAAACCTTCGGCGATGACGAGATGCGCATACTCAATATTGATGAAAGCCATCGTAGAACGAGCGAATGGGGACGTGACCTAAAGTTCAAAAATCCATTCACGAATGGTCAACTAGTTTTTGACATTTTACTCTCAAAACACTGAAAAATCATACAAAGTTTCTGTCATACTCAATTCAAGCAATTTCTATTCTGAGCTCATGAAAAAATTCTCCGATCCTCCCGACGACCGCGACAGGCCGCCCGTCAACAATCCACTCATGTTGGCGCTGTTATGCGCCGTTCTCGTAGGCCTCGCGACGTGGACCATTTTTCTCGTTCGCTGACGCTTCTCCTGCGAAACGATCACGATCGGCGAGGGGTAGGTAATCCGGCCCGGAACCTGCGAGCCTTGGCGCGCGTCTGTCATGTTCCGCTTGCAGCATCCTTCGGTTTCCCCATGTAAATGAAATGGGTAGAAGCTGCTGCGCCGCCCGTGAAGAGGAGTTCGAGAAATGAAAAACGTCATCATCCTTGCGGCCGCTGCCACGCTAGGCCTCGCGGCGCCGGCCCTGGCACAGTCGACGAACAATCAGATCATCCGCACACCGCCAAGCACATCGAATGGTGCCGGATCGGGGACATCCGGCAATGTCGGATCGCCAACGCCGAATTATCCCGGTCGTGTTCGCAATCTCAACAACCCGTCGACCGAGTATAATCTCCAGAACAGAGCCATTGGCGCACCCCGACGATAGTGGGCGTCGCAACAAAATCCGATTTGAATTTTTATTTGCCCATTCGCTCGTCTTGAGCGAATGAATCGGTGCAAGCTCGGCTATTGATTCTCGAAAACACGTTCTCCGTTTAGCCGTTCATTAAGTCCGAGCCGATGACGCTCTTTCACGGCGGCGGCGATAGGTTCACGGTGACCGCCACTTTTCCGAGGTTAAGGCAAGGGGACGTGCGAACGTTCGCGCGTTCCGGTACCGAGGCTGAAATATGGATACCAGCGCGGCATCAACGACCGCTCTCGAGCTAGCGCGCTTTCAGTTCGCCTTCACGGTTTCTTTTCACATCATCTTTCCGGCGCTCACGATCGGGCTCGCGAGCTATCTCGTCACGCTCGAGGGTCTGTGGCTATGGACGCAGCAACCTAGGTTTCGCGAGCTCTATTATTTCTGGGCGAAAATATTCGCGATCAATTTCGCTATGGGCGTCGTCTCTGGGATCGTCATGGCGTACCAGTTCGGCACCAACTGGAGCTTCTTCTCGACGTTCGCTGGCGGCGTCACTGGACCCCTGCTGGCCTACGAAGTCCTGACCGCCTTCTTCCTGGAAGCGGGATTCCTCGGCGTGATGCTGTTCGGCTGGCAAAGAGTCGGCCCTGGCCTCCATTTTTTCTCGACGATCATGGTCGCCACCGGAACTCTGATTTCGACGGTGTGGATTCTCGCGTCCAACAGCTGGATGCAAACACCGGCAGGCTTCACCGTGACGGATGGCCGGGTCGTCCCCATCGACTGGCTCAAGGTCATCTTCAACCCATCCTTCCCCTATCGGCTCCTGCACATGACCGCGGCCGCCTACCTCGCGACGGGACTTTTCGTCGGCGCCGCTGGCGCCTGGCACATGCTCAAGGGCCGCTCAACGCCCGCAATTCGCACGATGTTCTCGATGGCGATGTGGCTGATCGTGGTGCTGACGCCGATCCAGATCTTCATCGGCGATCAGCACGGGCTGAACACGCTCGAATATCAACCGGCCAAGGTCGCGGCCATCGAAGGGCATTGGGAGAATGTACCCGGCGAGAGCGTTCCGCTCATACTCTTCGGCTGGCCCGACATGACGGCCGAGAAGACGCATTACGCCGTCGAAGTCCCATTTCTCGGCAGCCTTATCCTGACGCACCGGCTCTACGGCGAGATCCCGGGGCTGAAGCAATTTGCGCCGAATGACCGTCCGAATTCGACGATCGTCTTCTGGACGTTCCGCGTCATGGTGGGCCTCGGCGTCCTCATGCTCGCGCTCGGCCTCTGGGGTCTATGGCTGCGGTGGAAAGCCGATCTTTATTCCTCGAAGCCCTTCCTTCGCTTCGCCATGTGGATGGGACCGGCGGGCCTGCTCGCGATTTTGGCAGGCTGGATAACGACCGAAGTCGGACGCCAGCCGTGGGTTGTCTACAATGTCATGCGCACCGCGGAAGGCGTCTCGAACCATTCCGTCCTCGCGCTCTCGATCTCGCTGATCCTGTTTGTCGTGGTCTATTGCGTCGTCTTCGGCGTCGGCCTCGGCTACATGCTCAAAGTCGTCGCGAAAGGCCCCGACGAAGGCGGCGGACCTCCGATCGACGAAGACAATCTCTTCCACCGCCCCGCCCGGCCGATGTCGGCCGCGAGCGGCAACATCGACGTTCCGCCCGTTCCGGCTGCGACAGGGAATTGACCGCCATGGGTATCGATCTCCCGCTCATCTGGGCTCTGATCATCGGCTTCGGCCTGATGATGTACGTCATCATGGATGGCTTCGATCTCGGAGTGGGAATCCTGTTCCCGTTCGTTCCCGCTCGCGACGATCGCGACTTGATGGTGAACACCGTGGCTCCCGTCTGGGATGGCAACGAGACTTGGCTGGTCCTCGGCGGCGCCGCCCTGCTCGCGGCCTTCCCGCTCGCCTATTCAGTCGTCCTGAGCGCCCTCTATTTGCCGATCGTCGTGATGCTTCTCGGATTGATCCTGCGTGGCGTCGCCTTCGAATTCCGCATGAACGCTGACCGGGGTCCGAGGCACACGTGGGACACGGTGTTTGCTTGCGGCTCCTACATCGCGACGTTCTGCCAGGGCCTCATTCTCGGAGCCTTCATCCAGGGTTTCGTGGTCTCCAAAAACGCCTTCGCTGGTGGCGCCCTCGATTGGCTGACCCCCTTCAGCGTCTTCACGGGAATTGCATTGCTCTTCGCCTACGCGCTGCTCGGCGCGACATGGCTCATCATCAAAACCGAAGGAGAGCTGCAGGAACGCATGCGCGCGCTTGCGCAGCCGATCGCGATCACCCTGTTCGTCGCCATCGTTATCGTCAGCATCTGGACGCCGATCGCACATCCGGAGATAGCGGCGCGCTGGTTTTCCTTCCCCAACATCATCCTATTTTCGCCGGTCCCCGTGCTCGTGGTGCTGGCGACGCTTGCGCTGCTTTGGGCGGTCAACCGCGATTCCCATGCGCTGCCGTTTATCTTGGCGCTGGCGCTCGTCTTTTTGGGCTATAGCGGTCTGGTCATCAGCCTGTGGCCGAACATCATTCCGCCGTCCATTTCCATCTGGGACGCGGCCTCACCCCCGCAGAGCATGGGATTCGCGCTTGTCGGAGCGCTTTTCATCATCCCCTTCATCCTCGTGTACACGGCATGGGCGTACAGCGTGTTCCGCGGCAAAGTGAGAGCCGGGGAAGGCTATCATTGAGCCCGGCCGACACAGGAATTGAGAAACCTTCCTGGCTCCGCCGGATCGGCTGGCTCGTGCTGCTGTGGGCCGCTGGCGTCGCGACGGTTGGCGTCGTCGCCATCGTAATCCGGATTTTCATGACCGCTGCCGGCCTGAAGACCTGATATCTGCGCGCGTCTCGAATTTGTGCATTCGAAGGACAGACGAAAGAACCGGCGGCTGCCCCGCGCCAAGACCCGGCTACCAATGAGATCTGGCTAAACCCGGCGCTACGCTAGCGGCATCGCGAGGTGTGCGAAATCGCCCGTCACGCGCTCATAGATCTCGCGTTTGAACGGCACGATCAGTTCCGGCACGGTCTCGATCGGCGCCCACTTCCAAGTATCGAACTCGGCTTTCGTGCCTTCCTTCGGCGCGATGTCGATTTCGCTGTCCTCTCCGAGGAAGCGCATCGCGAACCATTTCTGCCGCTGGCCGCGATACCGGCCCTTCAGTGCGATCCCGAGCAAACCGTCAGGAAGCTGATAGCTCAGCCACTCGGAATGTTCGCCGATGACCTGAACGCTCGTCACCCCGGTTTCTTCGCGAAGCTCGCGCAGAGCCGCGATCCGCGGCGCTTCGAACTTTTCGATGCCGCCCTGAGGCATCTGCCAGATGTACGCCTGCTGTTCGCCGGCCCACTTCGGACGGCGCCGCCCGACCCACACCAGACCATCCCGGTTGATCAGCATAATGCCGACGCAAATCCGGAACGGCAGCGCGCCGTGGCTAAGCTGGGAAAGATCTGGCAACGTCGACATTCAGCCGGACCTGTTGAAAACTATGGCGCTCAGTCTGCGCCTTGATTCGCCTATCGTACAGAAATTCGTAGCAGTCTTATGACATTAGACTGTCATATTGAGGACCAAACGCCACAAACCGCGTTTTTTGTCCAGTATTTGCAGAAAATTCGCCGAGCGCTACGGGCGGCTGGCCTGCGCGAGCGGAGCGAATTCGAGAAGGACTTGCCCGTAAACCTCGCGCTTGAATGGCACGATGAGATCGAGAAGATCGCCTGCTGGCGCCCAGCGCCATTCCGCGAACTCGGGCTCGCCCTTGGCAGGCAAGATGTTGATTTCGCTCTCTTCTCCAGTGAAGCGATAGGCGAACCATTTTTGTTTCTGGCCGCGATACTTGCCACCCCAGGCGTGCCCGATGAGATTATCGGGAAGGTCGTAGGTTAGCCATTTCGACAGTTCGCCGATCTGATCGGCAGAGACGATCGACGTCTCTTCGAAGAGCTCGCGCCGCGCCGCAGTCGCCGGGTCCTCGCCCGCATCGATGCCGCCCTGGGGCATCTGCCACCACGTCCCCCGGCCTTCCGCGTCGCCGGGGACGTCGGCGCGGCGGCCGACCCAGACGAGACCTTGCGCGTTGATGACCATCAGACCGACACACGGACGATACGGCAGCGTCTCCGCGAGGGCCTTCTTCGAATGATCCGGCATAGCTCATCCCTGATTGAACGAAGCCCAATTGAACGGGCCCCCATAGCATGAAGGGCGCCGCATGGGCGCCCTCCAAAACCTCGGTTCGGAAAGCCGCTTTTAGTTCGGCGTGACCTTCTTGTCGTCATCGGACGGAACCGGCGCCTTGTTGTCCGAACCGGACTTCGGCGCAGGGGTCGCCGCTGGCGTCGAAGGAGTCGCGCTCGACGTCTCCGGACCTTTCGCGGTGCCGTGCAGGAAGTTGATTGCGTACTGCAGCTGCGTATCCTTGTCCGCATCCTTGGCGACGTAGGACGGTGAGCCCGACGGTTCGGCCAGATCGTCATCCTTCGTCTGGTCGGTGCCGTCAGGGTTCTTCAGATGGCCCCGAAGGCTCGCTTCGCCGCGCGGCTTCTCGGCTGCGATCTTATCCTTCATGTCATCCGGCACGGCTTCTTCGACGTTGATATCCGGCTCGATACCCTTGGCCTGGATCGACCGGTTCGACGGCGTGTAGTAGCGGGCCGTCGTCAGGCGGATAGCGCCGTTCGCACCAAGAGGAATGATCGTCTGGACGGAACCCTTGCCGAACGAGCGCGTGCCGATGATCGTCGCGCGCTTATGATCCTGCAGAGCGCCAGCAACGATTTCCGAAGCCGAAGCCGAGCCGCCGTTGATCAGGACAACGATCTTCTTCCCGTCCGAGATGTCGCCCGGACGCGCGTTCGCCCGCTGCGTTTCCTCGTTGTTGCGGCCCTTAGTGAGCACGATCGCGCCCTGCTCGAGGAAGTCATCCGACACCGCGATCGCCTGATCGAGGAGACCGCCGGGATTGTTGCGCAGGTCGATGATGTAACCCTTGATGTTGGGTCCGATCTGCTTATCGAGCGACTCGACGGCCTTCACCAGGTTGGCGTGCGTCTGCTCGTTGAACGTCGTGACCTTCACGTAGCCGATATCGCCTTCCGCGTGCGACTTGACCGCGTTGATTCGGATCACGTCACGCACGACTTTCACGTCGAACGGCTCGTCCTTGCCCTTGCGCACGATCGTCAGCATGATCGGCGTATTGACCGGACCGCGCATCTTTTCGACCGCCTGTTCGAGCGTCAGGCCGGAGATCGCTTCGTTGTCGAGATGGGTGATGAGGTCGTTTGCCATCAGGCCGGCCTTGGCGGCGGGCGTGTCGTCGATGGGCGAGACGACCTTGATGACACCATTTTCCATTGTGACCTCGATGCCGAGGCCTCCGAATTCGCCGCGCGTCTGAACCTGCATGTCCCGGAAATTCTTCGGGCTCATATAGGACGAGTGCGGATCGAGCGACGCCAGCATGCCGTTGATCGCAGCTTCGATGAGCGCAGTATCATCGGGCTTTTCGACATAATCGGAACGAACGCGTTCGAGTACGTCGCCGAAGAGATCGAGCTGCTTATAAAGCTCGGAGTTCTGCGACGACGTTGCCGAGTACGTCTGCGTGACGTTCAGCAGCGTGGTCGCGCCGGCCAAACCTGCCATCAGCAGGAATGTCCAGAATGCATAGTCTGTCTTGCGCATTAGCCTTGTACCTTCTGCTGACCTGATGCCCACCAGGGATCGGGATCTATAGGACGCCCATCTTTACGAAGTTCAACATATAAAACAGGTCCGCTTACGGGTGCGGATGTGGAATTCTTTTGCCCACCACTCATTGTGCCGACGGGCTCCGCGGTCAGCACGAACTGTCCCGGCTGGACGTCGATCTGAGACAAACCCGCGAGCAGGATATGATAGCCATCGCCGGCGTTAATGATCAAGAGTTGCCCGTAGCTGCGGAACTCTCCGGCGTAGACAACCCAGCCGTCGCACGGTGACGTAACCTGCGCCGACGGCCGCGTTTCAATGACCATGCCCTTCGACTGACCGCCGAATTGGGTCTTTTCCCCGAACGTCAGCGCGCGCCGGCCTTGCGCCGGTAACGGCAGTTTTCCTCGCGCATCCGAGAACGGGATCGCAGGTTTGATTCGCCCCGGGCTGCCCGGAATGAGCGATGCGCCGCCAGGCTCCAATTCCACCATCGCGACCTTGGTATTACCGGCGCCGGTGCTCGCCGCGCCCGGCGCTGCCGGCGGAGTTGCGGAGGGCGTTTTAGCGGATAACGCCGCCGGTATCAGTCCAGCTGTCGGCGGTTGGCCGGCTACGGATGCTGCGACCGCGCCCGTCGCCTTTGCGGCCGTATCGGCATCCTGCTCGGGCGGCGGCGGTGTAATGATCTGCGGTCCGTTTGCCTGCCCCCGGCCCTGCGCCGCATCCGCTTGACGCCGCGTCTTGAGCTCGTCGTTGTAGGCGCCAAGCCCGGTCTGCTGCGTCACCGTCGTATCGAGACGGTTGATCAGTTCCGATAGGTTGGTGACGCTTTTCGTGATGTCGGCGGTCGCGACGCGGACGGACTGCAGCTCCGACTGGCGATCGGCGAGCGTTTGTTTCTTCACTTCCATGAGGCTGGCGAGACGGGTACGCGCCTCATTGAGACGCTCGGTCTCGGCCTGCAGCCGCGCGCCTTCCGTGCGGATGTTCCCCATCACGCGTTGTAGATCCGCGAGCTGCGCCCCGAGGGCGACCGCCTTATCGCGAAGGTCCGGAAACGCCGACGACAGCAGCATCGCGCTGCGGACCATCTTCAAGGCATCCTCGCGCCGCGTCACGAGAACCGGCGGCGGATTGCGCCCCATGCGTTGCAAAGCTGTCAGCAATCCCGAGATCTGCCCGTGCCGTTGCGCGAGCGAACCCTTGACGACGCGCTCCTGCTCTTCGAGTTCCGACAAACGGCCCTCGATCGATGTCATCTGCGCTTCGCTGCGCTGGATGAGCGCCGCCGTCTCGACGAGGCGGCCGTTCAGCCGCTCGCGTTCGGCGCTGAGCTGAGAGACGTCCGATTGGATCGTCAGCTCTTTGGCGGCGTTAGTATCGAGCTGGCGTTTTTTCTCTTCGAGCACCTTCCGCGCGGAGGCGGGGTCCGAAGGCACCGCCTCCTGGGCGGCAAGATGGAAAGGAGCGGCGGCGACCGACAGCATCAGTGCGCCGGCCAGTCCGCGGCGGGCCACGCTATTGAAACGGGGCCGTCTGATCCGCGACGACGGTAGGTTCTTTGACACGGGGCCTCGGCTCAATGGACGCAAATCGCGAAAGTGTGCGGGGTCGGGATCGCCCGAGCCGGACCAGCGAATGATGCGGCGGAAAAATTAAGGGATTTGCGGCGGAGAGCAAATTTCAAATGCGTAATGCTTCGCAGGCCGAACGTTTTTCCACCCGCATCCGCTGCGGGCTTAACCACTTGCACATTGCCGGCCGGAGGCGGAAGGCGTAAGCAAAAACTTCGGTCTTGCTTCGGATATGAGTAATGCAAACTTTTCTCTATCATGCCACTACAGTTGCTGTTTTTGCCGTTCTCATCGTGCTGCTTCTGGGTCTCTGGAACATGATGAGGGGTAAGAACCCCAACCGAAGCCAGAAGCTGATGCGATGGCGCGTAGGCCTCCAGTTTGTCGCGATCCTCATCATTCTTGCCTACGTCTTTGTGACCCACTAAAGGCGGGCCGCCGCGACGGACGTCGGCACTTTTACCCTGAACGAGCCAAACCAGGTTTCATACCAATGGTCGTACTCAACCGCATTTATACAAAGACCGGCGATGCCGGCACGACCGCGTTAGGAACAGGCGAGCGCGTCCCAAAGACGTCTCCCCGGATCGCGGCATACGGCACGGTCGACGAGACCAATGCCGTCATCGGCGTCGCGCGCACCCATTTGGCGGGCGCCGAGCCGGACGTGGACGCAATGTTGCTTCGGGTCCAGAACGATCTTTTCGATCTGGGTGCCGATCTCTGCGTGCCCGATAAGGGCCAGAAATTGCCCTACGAGCCGCTGCGCATCGCCGACACGCAGGTGGCGCGGCTGGAAAGCGAGATCGACCAGATGAATTCCGAACTCGAGCCCTTAAGATCCTTCATTCTACCAGGAGGCAGCCCTGCCGGCGCGGCACTTCACGTCGCACGGACGGTTTCGCGCAGGGCCGAGCGGAAAATGGTCGAACTTGCAGCGCTTCCCGACGAGCCGGTGAGCGCCGCCGCCCTGAAATACATCAACCGGCTGTCGGATTTCCTGTTCGTCGCCAGCCGCTATGTCAACAACCGAGGCATGGGCGACATCCTGTGGGTGCCCGGTAAGAACCGTTGACCGAAGGGCAATAACACGAGAGACCCACGTGGCCCCGGCCGGTAGGACTGCACCGGCCTCAAAACCCGGGTCACCGCGACGCAGGCGGCGATTGACTTGCGAAAAACCCACCCGTAGCTTGGCTCTTCGCAGCTGCGAGAACACTTTTTCTGCCATCGGGCAGGCCGGTCTTTCGGTTTGCACGGTCAGGCAGTTGCCGCGCTGCAAGAACCTGCGTTCGTCCGAAGCGCGGGAAACAACAACAAGGGAGCGCCAGTCATTCTGGCGAATGAGATGAAGATCGTTGTCCCGGTCAAACGCGTCGTCGACTACAACGTCAAAATTCGCGTCAAACCGGACGGTTCTGGCATCGACTTGGCAAACGTCAAAATGTCGATGAACCCATTCGATGAAATCGCAGTCGAAGAGGCCGTCCGCCTTAAGGAAAAGAGCGGCGCCAAGGAAGTCGTCGCCGTCTCGATCGGCTCGGCGAAAGCGCAGGAAACGCTCCGCACCGGGCTCGCCATCGGCGCCGATCGCGCCATTCTCATCGAGGTCCCTGAAGGCACGATCGTCGAGCCCCTCGCCGTCGCAAAGCTGCTGAAAGCGCTTGTCGCGGCCGAAACGCCCGATCTCGTCATTCTCGGCAAACAAGCCATCGACGACGACAGCAATCAGACCGGCCAGATGCTCGCGAGCCTGCTCGACTGGCCGCAAGCCACCTTCGCTTCGAAAGTCGTCCCTGATGGAGGCGCCGTCTCCGTGACCCGCGAAGTCGACGGCGGTCTCGAAACGATCAAGGTCAATCTGCCGGCAGTCATCACGACTGACCTGCGCTTGAACGAGCCACGCTATCCCTCGCTTCCGAACATCATGAAGGCCAAGAAAAAGCCGCTCGATGTCAAGAAGCCGGAAGACTTCGGCGTCGATATCTCGCCGCGTCTCAAAGTACTGAAGACAAGCGAACCGGCAACGCGTAAAGCCGGTGTCAAAGTTGGCAGCGTTGCCGAACTGGTTGAGAAGCTGAAAAGCGAAGCGGGAGTTCTCTAATGTCGACACTTCTCCTCGCTGAACTTTCGGACAAAACACTCTCTCCCGCAACGGCCAAAGCCCTTTCCGCGGCGAAGGATCTTGGCGGAGACGTCCACATTCTGGTTGCAGGCTCCGACGTTGGTAGCGCCGCCGAGTCCGCAGCCAAGCTTGCAGGCGTTTCGAAGGTTCTCGTCGCGGATGCACCTCACCTGGCCAAAGGCCTCGCCGAGGAAGTGACGGCGGCAATCCTCGCGATCGCGAAGGATTATTCGGCCATCGTCGCACCGGCGACCGCTTCCGGTAAGAACATCCTGCCGCGCGTCGCCGCCAAGCTCGACGTCATGCAGATATCCGACATCACCAAGGTCGTTTCGCCCGATACGTTCGAGCGCCCGATCTACGCCGGCAACGCCATCCAGACGGTTCAATCGACGGATCCGACGAAGGTCATTACCGTTCGCACCTCGGCGTTTCCGGCCGCCGGCGAAGGTGGCTCGGCTGCAATCGAAAAGGTCGCCGTTCCGGCCGCTGTCGGCATTTCGACGTTCGAAAAGGCCGAGCTGTCGAAGTCCGATCGTCCTGAGCTGACCTCGGCGAAGATCATCATCTCCGGCGGCCGCGGTATGGCCAACGGCGACAACTTCACCAAGTACATCGCCCCCGTCGCCGATCGTCTCGGCGCCGCCATGGGCGCCTCGCGCGCAGCCGTCGACGCGGGCTTCGTTCCGAACGACTGGCAAGTCGGACAGACCGGCAAGGTGGTCGCCCCGGATCTCTACATCGCCGTCGGTATTTCAGGCGCTATTCAGCATCTCGCCGGCATGAAGGACTCCAAAGTCATCGTCGCGATCAACAAGGACGGCGAAGCGCCGATCTTCCAGGTTGCGGACTACGGGCTCGTCGCGGACCTGTTCCAAGCTCTGCCCGAACTGGACGCTGAACTGCAAAAAGCCGGACGCTGAGCAAGCTTTCATCCCGAAGGACATCCGTTCATGGTGCAAGTTCAGAAGCTGATGGAAAAAGGCAAGGTTGGTGTGAAACCTGCCCGGACGATCAGCAAAGTCGGCATCATTGGCGCCGGCCAGATGGGCAGCGGCATCGCACACGTCGTAGCACTGTCGGGCTACACGGTCGCGATCAACGACTTGAAGCGGGAGTCCTTCGACCACGGCCTGGAAGTGGTCCATAAGAATATGGCCCGCCAGATTGCCAAGGGCCTGATCAAGGAAGCAGATCGCGATACGGCCCTTGAGCGCATCAGCTTCGCGCCGTCACTCGAAGACTTCGGCGATTGCGATCTCGTCATCGAAGCGGCAACCGAAGACGAAGCCCTGAAGCACAAGATCTTCGCCGCCCTTTGCCCGCACCTGAAGCCGACGGCGCTGCTCGCCTCGAACACGTCGTCGATTTCGATTACCCGTCTCGCAGCGACGACCGACCGGCCCGAAGACTTCATCGGCATGCACTTCATGAACCCCGTGCCGGTCATGGAGCTCGTCGAGCTTATTCGCGGCATCGCCACCGGCGACGAGACCTTCGCGACCGCTCGCGTCTTCGTCGAAAGCCTCGGCAAGACAACAGCCGTATCGGAAGATTTCCCGGCCTTTATCGTCAATCGCATTCTGCTGCCGATGATCAATGAAGCCGTCTACACGCTCTATGAGGGCGTCGGTACGGTCGATGCCATCGATAAGGCGATGCGGCTCGGCGCGCACCATCCGATGGGACCGCTGGAACTCGCCGACTTCATCGGTCTCGACACCTGCCTGAGCGTCATGCAGGTTCTTTACGAAGGTTTATCGGACTCGAAATATCGCCCCTGTCCGCTGCTCGTGAAATACGTCGAAGCCGGTTGGCTCGGCCGCAAGACGAAGCGAGGCTTCTACGATTATCGCGGCGAGAAGCCGGTCCCGACCCGATAAGGGTTTTACCCCAACAGATTCCCGAACGTTCCGCCCATTTTGACCTGCTCGACCAGCGCGATCAGCCCCGGATAGACGACGAGCCACGACATCGCGCCAAGAAAAAGCGTGACGCCGATCGCAATCGGCCAGGACATTCCCCAAAATCTCTTATGACTCGCTGCGACGAATGCGAGGATGGCGACGAGCCCAAGCATTGTCAGTGCTTGTACGACCTCTTGCAGATCGATGTTCGCGCCGGTCTTCATCACCGCCAACGCGATCGTAAGCACGGCAAGCGAGAGAACAATCGACAGCAGCGCCCCGTAACTGACGCTGAGAACGCACAGCTTCACATACGACATCGGCGAACGCGGCAGCGTGCCGAGTGCACGGCAGATGTAATATTGGATGGGTGTCAGGATCGCCATCCCAACGTACTGCACGACCTCGCTGGTGATGACGGCCCCGCTGTTCGCGGTATCGGGAACATTGAACAGCGCCGAGAGAACCCTTGGCATAATCACGTACACAAGCGTCAGCTGGGCGCCGACCGTCGCTGTCAGAAAGCCCCAATGCGATCGGTACGTCGGATCGTCCGTCAGCCGGATGATCGTATTGACAGGACTGAGCAAGAAAGAAATCGCGACGGCGAATATACCGTGTGCCTTTGGCCCGCTCACGAATTCGCCGGTGAGCGCGCTCCAGCCCTCTCCATGCGTCTTGGCCGCGCTTGCAGGCGTCCCGCAGCCGCTGCAGAACGGCCCGGCGAGCGCGGTTCCGCAATTCGTGCAAAATCCCGCCTGAGTTCCTTCCGCGTTCCCCACGTTCGCGAACTCCCTCTTGCCGTCGGCGCGACATAGCACGCCGCGAAGCCCGCAGAAACTAGCGTGCACAGATGTTCCGCGTTATCCAGGCCGATGTGATGAGATTGCAAGGGATAGACCCATGGCCGGACAGCCGAAGGCGGCGCTAATTACCGGAGCGGGCTCTGGAATTGGGCGCGCTGTTGCCTTGAAGCTTCAGGCGGCGGGCTATGACGTAGCATTAGTCGGTCGCCGCGTCGCCGAACTCGAAACGACGGCTCGCCACGCTATAGCCGGCGGTGGCCGTTTCCTCGTTGCTCCGGCCGACGTCACCGACGAAGCCGCCGTCAAAGCGGCATTCGAGAAAACGCGCGAGAGCTTTGGCCGTCTCGACCTCCTGTTCAACAACGCCGGGACATTCACGCAGGGCGTTCCGCTCGAAGATCTACCCGTCGAAGAGTGGAAACGCGTCGTGAACGTCAACCTGACGGGTCCCTTTCTCTGCGCGCGCGAAGCCATCCGCATCATGAAGGCGCAAACCCCGAAGGGCGGACGGATCATCAACAACGGCTCGATCTCGGCGCAAGTGCCCCGCCCCTTCTCGGCCGCTTATACGGCGACGAAGCATGCCATCACCGGCCTGACGAAATCCATTTCGCTCGACGGCCGCGCCGACAACATCGCCTGCTCGCAGATCGATATCGGCAACGCCGCGACGGGCGTGACCGCAAAAATGGCGAGCGGCATTCTGCAAGCCGATGGCCGCGTAGTGGTCGAACCGCGAATGGACGTGGCGCACGTCGCCGACGCCGTGCTTTACATCGCCAATCTTCCGCTCGATGCCAATGTGCAGTCGATGACGCTGATGGCAACGGCGATGCCGTTCGTCGGCCGCGGCTAGCAGATCAGCTTGGGCGACCTGGGGCCTCGGCGGTCGACCAGAGAAGCCAAAGCGCAACCAGCAAGAGACCAATCGCCAAAAGACGGTTCACCGTCCGCACCCGGCCGGCGTCTTGGAGCAAAGGCCGCGCTCTCGACGCCAACGCAACGATCCCACCGTGAACAAGCGTTGCAATAACCACGTACGCGACCGTGAGAGTAATAGTTTGCGGCAACAGTGCCCGATCAGGATCGATGAACTGCGGCAGCATCGCGATGTAAAAGACAGCCGCCTTGGGGTTGAGAACATTCGTTAGAAACCCGCGAACGAAATATCGTCCGGCCGTGGCGTTGTCGTTGCTGGCTTCCATTGGCTCTTCGCCGCGCCAGACGTCGTAGGCGAGCCACACCATGTAGAGCACGCCCGCCCACCGGAAAGATTCGTACAGCATTCGGGATTGCGAAATGATCGCCGTGACGCCGAGCGCTGCAAGCAAACCGACGAGAAGAAGACCGGAAGCAACTCCGGCAACCGCTGTGAAGCCTGCACGACGGCCATCAGCCAGCGTCAAAACGGCGAGATAGGTCATGTTCGGGCCGGGTGTCAGCTCGATCAAGAAAGAGAGCCAGACGAACGCGAGCGGCACTCCAAAGATTGCAAGCTCCGGAAAAGCGCCCGCCGTCACGGCTGCTTAGGCCCTGTTGGCACCGAAACCTCATCGACGAGGAACTTCGTCAGGTCGCGCGTCAAATAATGGACATGATCGGGAAGCTCGCGCCATTCTCGGATTTTCAATTGCGCGGGATGATCGATGTAGTCGGAATGAACGAGCACCGTCGTCATGCCGAGCGTCGATGCCGGCACGAGGTTATGCGGCATATCCTCGAACATTGCCGCTTGTGCTGCCGGAACAGCATGCAGCTTCAGCATCCGGTCGAAGGCTTCGCGCTCGGGCTTCGGAACATATTCGATCGCCGCGATATCGCAGATGTCGTCGAAGAGATCGAGCACGCCGAGTTTGCGGGCAACATTCTCCGCGTGAACGCGCGAGCCGTTGGTGAAAATCAGCCGTCGTCCCGGCAGCGCTGCGATCGCGGCGGCGAGATCCGGCAGCGCCGGCACGACCGAAAGATCGATGTCATGCACGTACTCGAGAAACGGACCAGGCGGCAGCTTGTGCACCTTCATCAGCCCGGCGAGCGTTGTGCCGAACTGCCGGTAGTAAGCTTTCTGCAGATGCCGCGCATGCTCGCGCGGAACGCCAATCGTCTTGGCGATAAATTCGCTCATGCGCAGATCGACCTGCGCAAAGAGATTGCAGGACGCCGGATAAAGCGTGTTGTCGAGGTCGAAAATCCAGGTATCGACGTGACTGAAGCCCCGCTTCGCCGCAACCTGCGCAAGCTTCGGCAAATCCGGCGTTGAGGCGGATGCCGCCATCAACTCTTGCCCCGCTTGCGCTCCGCACGTTTCACGAGCGTACCAACACCATGTTCGGTGAAGAGTTCGAGAAGAACGCAGTGCGGCACGCGTCCGTCGATGACGACGACGCCCTCGACACCCGCTTCGACGACCTCGATGCAGCCTTCGATCTTCGGAATCATGCCGCCCGAAATCGCCCCGCTCTTGATCATCGCGCGAGCGTCCTCGATCGTGAGACTCGGAATGAGCTGCTTTTTCTCGTCGAGAACGCCGGAAACGTCCGTCAGCAGCAGCAGCCGCTTCGCCTGCATGCGTGCCGCCAGCGCCGATGCGAACGTGTCGGCATTGACGTTCAGCGTCTCGCCGTCACGGCCGATGGCGACAGGCGCGATCACCGGAATGAGATCGGACTTCGAGATGACCTCGACGATGTGCGGATTGACCTCCAGCGGATCGCCGACATACCCGATGTCGATTTCCTTCATCTCGTTCGACTGAGGATCCGGCATTTGCGTGATCTTCTTGGCGACCATCAGATTGGCGTCTTTGCCGGAGATGCCGACGGCCTTGCCACCCTGCCGGTTGATCGCGGAAACGATCTCCTTGTTGATCTTGCCGGAAAGCACCATCTCGACGACCTCGACGGTCGCCTTGTCGGTCACGCGCAGCCCGTTGATGAAATCCGACTTGATCTCAAGCTTCCCAAGCATGCTGCCGATCTGCGGCCCGCCGCCGTGCACGACGATCGGATTGATGCCGGATTGCTTCAGGTAGACGATGTCCTGCGCGAAGGCTTTGAAAAGCTCCTCGTCGCCCATCGCGTTGCCGCCGAATTTTATGACGACGGTCTTTTCATCATAAAGAATGAGATGCGGGATGGCTTCGGCGAGGATCCGCGCCTGCTGGTGTGCGCTCAGAGGCTTTTCGGCCGGGGCTGCGGCAGCATTTTCCGAGAGACTTTTGGTTGACGTCACAGGCTCCCCCTTTTGCCATTCCGATCGCGCCGGCGGGGAGCCGGTCGCCTCGTCGCGGTCTTATAGCTTCTCGGCAAAATGCCTCAACGGATTTCCCGGTCTTTGCCACATCCGGGCGTTACTGACGCAGGCAATCGTGGGCACCTGGGGACGAAAAGTCATTCTGCCGTCCCAAGGGTCATGACCTTGCTATAACCTTGCCATGAGTATGTACTTTCGGCACGTTAATGCATTGAGTCCTGGCCAGTCCTGCCCGTTTTGGCCTTCAGTTCAGGAGACATCGTGGGCGTGACGGCCACAGATATTGCTCAAATTCCGATGTCGTCCGATCTCGGCGCCACACTGGCGCGGGGAGCCGATTTTGCTGGCTCCAGCGGCGCGGCGGAGGTTTCGCTCGAGCATTTGCTTGCCGCCCTTTGTGACGATCCCGATGCCAGCGCCGTGCTCGACGCGAGCCAAATCGACGGCGCCCGGCTGAAAGCCGATGTCATCGCGCGCGTGCTGGCAAGCACGCAACCGTCTCCTAACCCTCAAGATTCGCTGGGCGTATCGAAAGACGTCCGTCGCATTCTGGAAGCCGCTGCGGCCGCCGCGCGCGGAAGCCGCAGGCGGGACATTAACGGCGCCATCGTGCTCGCCGCCATCGTCGGCGACGCGCGCAGCATGGCGGCCGAGATTCTCGAAGCCCACGGATTGACGTTCGACAACGCCATCCGTGCTCTGCAGGCCGCATTGGCCGCCCCGCGCGAAACGCCAGCACCCGCCGCGCAGCCGGCGCCCCCCGTCGCCGACGATGTCCTCGCCCGCGCCCGCGAACGCGTTCAATCGCGCGCGGCGCCCTCCTTGCGCGAAATCATGAAGGATATGCCGCGGCCGGCGCCCCCGATTGCGCCGTATCCGGCTCCTGAAGCTGAAGAACCCGCGCCGCCGCTGCCTGAGATCCCGTCGGCGCCGGCAGCCGAACCGGAGCCGACGCAGCCGTCCCTCAGCATCGACGTCGCCGCCGAACCTCCGTTCCAAGCCGATTCTTCGCCTGCTTTCGAAGCGCCCCCGCCTGCGCCATCGCTGCCCGCGTCGCTTGATCGGAGACTACCGATCGGCGGCGAACGCGAAACGCAACAGCGGACCGAGCCGAGTTTCGGTGATGAGAATTTCGGCGGTCCGAGTTTTGACCGCCCGTCAGTCGCGAACACGACGGCGCCGCCTGGCCCCCCCGCGCCCCAACCATCCCTACGCCAACCATCCGCTTTTGAGCCTTCGCTCTCTCCGCCTGCACGACCGACGGGACCACAGGCACCATCCGCCGCCCCAGCGCCGGAGCAGCAGCCTGCCTATCCGCGGCCATATCCGGGAGGACCGGTCTCGCCGGAAGCGAGCCCCGCTCCTCCCCCTGAAATTTTCGCAGACCTGCCGCCGCGCCCGCAGCCTTCGAGAGTGCAGCCGCCGCCCATTCCGCCCGGCGCCCCGATGCCCGGTGGCCCAGGCGGAATGCGAATGCGCGTGCCGGTGCCTTCGAGCCCCCCGATGGGCCCCGGTGCGCCAATCGGTGCACCGTTGGGCATGCCCGGTCAGCGTCCCAATCCGGGTCTCGGTCATGACCCTGCGCTCCGCTCAGGTCCGGCGATGGGCGCCCCGGCGCCCCAACGGCCGGCTCCAGAGGGCAAGAAGCGCCGCAAGGCGAAAGGCGCGAAGGGCCCGAACGTAGAGGCCGGACAGCTCGCCGAAAACATTCCGCGTTCGATGCGCGTCGGAAAGACGTCGCGCGCCGAGATCCGGATCGCCAAAGCCTCGGTGAAGGCGCTGACGGAAGGTCTCGATGGCGACGGCAAGGTCTGGCAGCACTCCATCGCCGTGACCAAAGCGATGTCGGTTCGCCTGCGCGCGCCCGAAGGCGGCTTCTTCATCGAGTCCGCGTCGCCGGAAACGCAGTGGATCGAAAGCAACCTCGGCTACGCGAGTGACGATTTCGCGAGCTGGCGCTTTCTGATCACGCCGCAAACGCGCGGCTGGTCGAGCTTGCAGATTATCGTCTCGGCACGAACGATCGGCGCCGACGGCGTTGCCGCCGAAACGGCGCTTCCCGATCAACTCGTCGAGGTAAAGGTTCGCGCCAACATTGCCCGCGCCTTCGCACGGCTTACCGGATGGACGGTTGCTGCCATCCTCGGCGGCGCGCTCGCGACTTTTGGCGAAGCCGGAATGGGCCTAATTCAGAAGTTCCTGCACTGACATCACTGGCCGTGCGATTCCAGAAGCTGAGCGATCGTTCCGCGCAATGCCTCGAAGCCAACACCCTTTTCCGACGACGTCGCGATGATGGACGGAAATGCCGCCGGACGCTTCGCGAGCGCCGCGAGCGTGCGCGCCTTCACCGTCTCGAGTTCCGTCGGCTTGATCTTGTCGGCCTTGGTCAGAACGACCTGATACGAGACGGCCGCGCCGTCGAGCAGATTGAGGATTTCATCGTCCGGCGGCTTCAGCCCGTGCCGTGCATCGATGAGCAGAAACACTCTGAGAAGCGTCCGCCGGCCCGCGAGATAGGCGCGGATGACCTTGTTCCACGCCGCAACCTTTTCCTTGGGCGCTTCCGCAAAGCCGTAGCCCGGCATGTCGACGAGAAAGAGATCGGCTTCTGGATCCGTGAAGAAGTTCAGCTCCTGTGTTCGCCCCGGCGTGTTCGACGCGCGTGCGAGCCGCAGCTGGCCGACGAGCGCGTTGATGAGGCTCGATTTGCCGACGTTGGAACGGCCCGCAAACGCGATCTCCGGCCGGTCGTCGGGCGGCAGGTGGTCGAGATCGGGCGTACCGCGCGCGAACGTCCAGGCGCGCGTAAAAAGACGCCGGCCGTTTTCGATCTGGTCAGCCGATAAGGTCTCAGCGTCTGTCATGGGGAGATCCGATCAAGGGCGGCCCGCGGCGAGCCGCCCACGGCAAACTTATTTGCCTGGCCCGCCGCTCGCCCCGAATAAGCGTAAGAGCGGGGCAAACGTCCGCTTGAGATTATCGAACAGATGAATCTCGGCGCCGTTCTTCTTGTTGATCATCATCTGCTGAGCGATGGACAGCGTGTTGCTCCACGCCCAGTAGATCACGAGACCCGCCGGGAAGCTCGCCAGCAGGAACGTGAACATCACCGGCATCCACTGGAAGATCTGCTGCTGAATCGGGTCCGGCTGCGGCGGGTTGAGTTGCATCTGAACCCACATGGTGAGACCCATGATGAGCGGCCACGCGCCAATATGCAGGAATTCCGGCGCGGTGAACGGCAGAAGCCCGAACAGATTGAAGATCGACGTCGGATCCGGCGCGGAAAGATCATGGATCCAGCCGAAGAACGGCGCATGGCGCATGTCGATGGTGACGAACAGCACCTTATAGAGCGCGAAGAAGACCGGGATCTGCAGCAGGATCGGCCAACAGCCCGCAAGCGGATTGATCTTCTCCTTGCGGTAGAGCTCGAAGATCTCTTTCTGCTGCCGCTGCGGATCGTCCTTATGCAGCTCTCTGAGCCGCTGCATTTCCGGCTGCATCTTCTTCATGCGCGCCATGCTCTCGTACTGCTTGTTGGCGAGCGGAAAGAAGGCCGCCTTCACGAGCACGGTCAGAACGAGAATGGTGATGCCGAAGTTATGCACGATCCCGTTGATGAACTCCATCAAACGGAAGAGCGGACGCGTGATGAAGTAGAACCATCCCCAGTCGATCATCCGGTCGAAGCGCAGGATGTTGAGCGCATTCTCGTACCCGTCGATCAAGGAAGCCTTCTTGGCGCCGGCGAAAAGATGCGCCTCGGTTCCCTTCCGCATTCCGGGAGGAACCGAAATCGCGCCGCGCAGATAGTCGGTCTGGAACGCGTCCTTGCCGCCGGGATCGCGAGCGGGAAGCGCGGAATAGGTCGCGCGATAGGGCGCTGTCTGATCCGGAACCAGCGACGTCGCCCAGTACTTGTCCGTAATGCCGAGCCAGCCGCCGATCACATTGTCGAACGTGGTCGGGACGCCGCTTTTGACGGCGTCGGCGAACCTGAACTCCTGCAGGCCATGGTCGCCGGAAACGCCAACGAGACCTTCATGCAGAACCGAGAAGACCTGCGACGGCGGATGACCGCTACGGTGCACGCGCGCGTAAGGCATCAACGTGACGTCGGCGTTGGTCTTGTTCTCGAACTCGTCGACAACCTTGAACATGTAGTCTTTGTCGACCGAGATGGTGCGATGGAAGACGACGCCCTGGCCGTTGTCCCACGTCAGGCTGACCGGCGTTTCGGGCGTCAGCGTCGTGCCGCCCGCAACCGTCCAGTTGGTATCGCGGTCCGGCACCTTGATCGCCGATCCGGCCTGCGGCACCCACCCGAATTCTGCGAAATAAGGGTCCACCGAGCCGGCAGGCGACAGCAGCGTGACCTTCGGGCTATTGGGATCGATCGTTTCGCGATATTGCGACAGCACCAGATCGTCGATACGTCCGCTCTTCAGATCGATCGACCCTTCAAGCGACGGCGTCGCGATTTGAATGCGCGGTGACTGCTTCAGAATTTCGTCGCGCGTCATCGCCTTGGCAGGAAGCGGCTGCCCGCTTGCACCTGGAACCGTTGCCGAGGGCGGAGCGACCGGTGCGTTGGCGACGTTCGGCGGTGCTTCCGTCTTCGAAGTGCCCTTGTTCTGGGCGTCGATCTCTTTGTTGAATTCCTGACGCGCCTGCTCGTGCTGGATTTGCGGGCGTGCAAAAAAGTACTGCCATCCCATGAGCACCAGGATTGATAGCACCACGGCGAGGATCAAATTGTTCTGGTCTTTGGGATCGTTGGGAGAGCTCATCAAATCCTCAGGGCGCGGTGCCGGTGGCAGGGGCCTCTTTCAGGCCGAAGCGATGGCGGAAACTGGTCATAAAAGGAAGGGGACACCCGGTCACGCTGAACCTTTTTTAGCCGCGCGGGCTGGCCGGCTATGCTGCAGTGCCGACATGGCCTGGGTAACGTCGCCGAGAAGCAATGCAAAGGGCCGGTCAAGTGCGGCGCGCCGGGCAACCACGACATAGTCGCACGCCCCGAGCGTTCGTTGCTTAAGATCTGCCGCGAAAGCAGCCTTCAGGCGCCGCCGAATACGGTTACGGGTAACGGCGTTACCGATCTTTTTCGTAATTGTGAATCCGAATCGCGGACCCTCGCCGGCGCGCTTGATGACGTCGGGCCGTTGACGCATTTCAATCAGAAATGCCGGCGTCGATGAGCGCCGGCCGCCGCGCACAGCCAGAAATTCGGAGCGCGCCTTGAGCGTGGGCAGGATTGGAATGACAGCCTCCAAAGCCGCGACAATGCGACAGCGGGGCCTTGGCGCTAGACCTGACTAGGCCGAAAGACGCTTGCGGCCCTTCGAACGACGGCGTGCCAGTACCTTCTGACCACCGGCCGTCAGCATACGCTTGCGAAATCCGTGGCGGCGCTTGCGAACAAGGCGGCTCGGTTGATATGTGCGCTTCACGGAACTCTCCGTCCAAGTCTCTTAAGGCCGCATCCAGCGACGGACGACCGGCATATTGCTTATTTATCCGAGACTTACCAATACACATTGCCCGCGGCTCAAGACCCCGGCAGAGTGCAGATATCTCGGGAATTCGCGCCCTTATAGTCGGGCCCATGTGGCAAGTCAACGAGGCGGAACCTGACCGCTCCACGGCCGCCGCAAGAATTGCTGCTGCGACCGTCGCCCGAAGGATTTTTGGCGAGAAATGACGTTTCCGATCCCCTGCGCGCTCGCTAGCAGGGGATAGCGGCGCATCTCCGGCATCAAAAGCGCCCGCAGCATATTAAACTAGACCCATCACGCCGTTGGTAGAAAGCCGCGCTTATTTTCGCCGAACGCGGCACAAGCCCCAACCCAATTCCATTTTCTGGATCCCGCCTTATGCCCAAGGACACGGCCGAAGAGACCCCTCAGAGCCAAAAGATCGAAACTGATTTTTGCATCATCGGTGCAGGCGCCGGTGGCTTGGCTCTCGCCACGGCCGCGGCCGCATTCGGCCAGCGCGTGGTGCTGATCGAAAAACACAAAATGGGCGGCGACAGCCTTAACTATGGAGGCATAGCGTCTAAAGCGCTGCTGGTCACCGGCAAACGCGCCCACGCCATGCGCACGGCATCGCCCTTCGGCGTCCGCGGCGTCGAACCCCTGATCGACCACGCGGCGGTCAACCACTACATCGAAGACGTCGCCGCAAAAATTTCTCCGAATTCGTCCGTCGAGCGTCTCACCGGCCTCGGCATCCGCGTCATCGCCGCAACGGCAAAATTCATCGACCGCGCGACTGTCGCGGCCGGCGACTATCGGATTTCCGCGCATCGGTTCGTCATCGCCACCGGCTCGTCGCCGGTCATCCCACCCATTCCCGGCCTGGCGGATGTTCCCTATTTCACGAACGAAACGATCTTCGAGCAAAAGACCCTCATTCCGCATCTCATCATCATCGGGGCGGGAGCGACCGGTCTTGAGCTGGCGCAAGCTTACCGCCGCCTCGGCTCACGCGTCACCGTGCTCGACAAAACCCACGCGCTCGGAGACGAAGACCCCGAACTTGCAGTCGTGCTGCTGACGCGCCTCTCCCGAGAAGGCATCGTCATCCGCGAAGGCGTGCACATAAAGCGCGTCTCGGGAACCCCCGAAAAAATCGCCGTCGAACTTCAAACCGATGGCGCGCCAGAAACCATCGAAGGCTCCGCCGTGCTCGTCACGGCCGGACGCAAGGCCAACATCGCCGATCTGGGCCTCGATGCTGCGGGCGTAAGGGTTGCGCAGAACGCCATCAAAGTTAACGGCGGCTTGCGAACGACCAACAGCCGGGTCTTTGCGATTGGCGACGCGACGGGCGCTCCGAGATACGCTCATATTGCCGCCGAACACGCCGAAGTCGTTTTGCGGCGATCACTCTTCCGCTGGCCGGCGAGAACCAAGGACCGGCACGCGCCGCGCGTCGTCTTCACTGATCCGGAACTCGCAACCGTCGGCTTCAGCGAGACCGAGGCTCGCGCCAAGTTCAGCCGGATAAACGTGCTTCGCTGGCCCTATCACGAGAATGACCGGGCCGAGATCGAACACGAGACCGACGGGCACATTAAGGTCATTACGTCGAAAAGCGGGAAAATCTTGAGCGCAGGCATCGTCGGAGCCGGGGCTGGCGAGTTGATTCAGATGTGGTCGCTCGCCATATCTCAGGGCCATAATATAAAGGCGATGACCGAATGGGTTTCGCCTTATCCGACGCTTTCGGAGATCAATAAGAAAGCGGCATTCCGTTACTTTGCAACAACCCCCAGTAACCCCTTTTTGCGCAAAGTCATCGCGTTACTGGCCAAGCTCGGTTAATGATCTCCGCCGATGGAGAAATTCGACTCGGTGCAGCGCGCGATTACCAACGATAGCCACCCAAAGACTGGCGAACGGACGGCGAAGACCTCTCTCGCCGGCGCGCCGTTGCGTGCCGTCTCGCGCTTCTGGGAACGCCGCGGCCTTCCCACAAAGCTGATCATTCTAACGGCCGCGTTCGTGCTGCTCGCCGAAGCGCTGATCTTTCTCCCGTCCATTGCAAGTTATCGCGTGACATGGCTGCAAGAGCGACTGACGGCAGCGCAACTTGCAGCCCTCACATCCGATGCTTTCCCGGGCGGGCAGATTCCGTCCGCTCTTCGCGCCGATCTCCTCCGCACCGCGCAGGTACGAGCCATCGCATCGCGCACCGAAGGCGAGCGCCGCATGGTATTCCCGCCCGAAGGCGATCTTAATATCGATTACGTCTACTATTTGCCGCCCGAGCCCGACAACTTCTGGGACAGCCTGACGACGCGCCTGCAACAGGCCAAGGATGCGGTGACGACGCTTCTCTCGAGCGACCGCACCATTCGCGTTATCGGCCACAGCGGTCCCGATAACACCAACCTGATCGAGATCGTCATTCCGGAAGCGCCTCTCAAGGCGGCGATGATCCGCTACGGCATGAACATCCTCTGGCTGTCGATCATCTTGTCGCTGCTGACCGCCGTCGTCGTCTATTTCGCGCTGAGCCGTCTGTTCGTGAAGCCTTTGACGCGCATCACGAGCAACATGCTGCACTTCGCGGAAAACCCGGAAGATCAGAGCCGGATCATGCCGGACACCGGACGCAGCGATGAGATCGGTGTCGCCGAGCGCGAGCTTGCCAGCATGCAGCGGCAGCTCGCGAGTTTGCTCGCCCAGAAGAATCGCCTCGCTCAACTCGGCATGGCCGTCTCCAAGATCAATCATGATCTGCGCAACATGCTCGCGAACGCACAGCTGATATCGGACCGGCTTGTCGATCTCCCCGACCCGACCGTGCAGCGCTTCGTGCCGAAACTCATCGCCTCGCTCGATCGCGCCATTCAGTTCTGCAATTCGTCGCTGCAATTCGGCGGCGTTTCCGAAGCTGCCCCGCGCCGCGAGTTGATGCGTCTGAAACCACTGCTCGAAGAGGTCGCCGACAGCCAGGGCCTGCCGCGTGAAGGCTCGGTGGCGTTCGTCAACGACATGGATGCGTCGCTGCGGATCGACGCCGACCGGGAGCACCTGTTCCGAGTCTTGAGCAATCTCATACGCAACGCCGTACAGGCAATCGAAAGTGTTGAAGGTAAAACCGACGGCGAGGTCCGCGTCGCCGCCCACCGGGAGGGGCGCAAGGTCATCATCGACGTGATGGATAACGGCGCCGGCATTCCGCAGAAGGCGCGGGAAAATCTGTTCAAGGCCTTCCAGGCCTCGACGAAAAAGGGCGGAACCGGCCTCGGGCTCGTCATCGCGGCTGAGCTTGTACAGGCCCACGGCGGCACGCTGACGCTGGTCGACAGCAAAAAGGGCGCGCATTTCCGCATCGAGCTGCCGGATCGCCCCGTCGATTGACGCGCGATCTTTCAGGCCATCGCGCCCAATTATCCCAGCCCTGTGCGTTGCATGGGATTTCCTGCAGGAACCGGGATCGAGGGGAGCGCGGCGACACGTCCATCACGCACTGTTGCGAAGCACTTGCACTCGGCTGCGCGACCCACTAGAGAGGGTGGCTTCGCCGCCCGGCCACACCGCCGGACGGGGCCAAGCCCCGATGCGGACGAACAAAGCGCCGGTAGCTCAGTTGGATAGAGCACCAGACTACGAATCTGGGGGTCGTGGGTTCGAATCCTTCCCGGCGCGCCAATGAAATCAATGACATAGCTGATATAGCTGACACTCGGAAAATGACCCGTGTCCCAGTGGTGTCCCGGTTCGCTGCTCTTGCCGCCGGGCTAAGACTCACTGATCCTCAGCGGTCATGAGCAAGCCCCTTCCCGAACATGTCACGCGCGCTGAAGTCGCCGAGACCTTGCGCTTGAGTCTTCGGCAGGTCGATCGACTAGCCAAAGAAGGCACGCTGAAAAAGCTGAAGTTGAGCGCGAGCCGCAGTGGTTTCGAGCGCGAGGACTTCGATCGGTACCTTCAGACCCTTACCGGCGGCGACGGCTATGTGAGCCGTATCGCAGTGCTCGCTGTCGAGATCCCCACCGGCATTCCATATACGGTCAACGAGCTAGCCGAGAGACTCGATGCGAGCTTGTGTCAGCGGCTGCCGGGTTGCTTGATCAAAGTCGATGGCAGAAAAATTCAAATCGCGTGGAACGCCGCCCTTGGATACACGCCTGAACAGATTTTGTGAGTCGCCGCTGGCCGGCCCCACACAGCAAGCTGAAATTTAGGCCTCGCTCGCCGATGCTTCGAGCGAGGCCCGCTCGTTTGCATGCTCCTACTTCTTCCTTGTGGAGATCGTCGGCTTGGCGCTCTCTTTGATAAATCGCAACGGTGGCGGCGCGGGCTCGACTTTCTTTGGCGGTGGCGGTGGCGGCGATGATTTCTTTTCGCTCATAAAGAGTCTCCGGATGCTGCACTATTTTTAGCACTCACTGAAGCAACGCAAAATAATCTGTTCCGATCTTAAGAGCGCCGAGCAAAAGTACGAGCGGAAGCGCACGAACGAGTGCTTTTCTAGCGTCATAGAGATAAGCGCTGCGCAGTTGATTTACTTGAGCGTTGCGACTCGCAGCCTGGATGTAAGCTTCATAAATGTAGCTCAGCACCTTGTCGTCTATCTGATCAGCCGCAATTTTCTCCCCGGCATAATAGTCGTTCAGGCTGAGTCTGTAATCCTCTAGCTGCACAGGAGTTGGCGTGTAGGCATACTCGTGATCATGGTGCGAGTGAGCTAACGAATAAATCGCGTCCCCCATGAGAAAGGTCACAATAATCCCAATGAGTGTCTCGACGATGTGCACATACGAAAAAGGATTCGTGAAACCCGAGAAAACAAAAAGCAAGGCAGCGCCAAAAGCTGTTATTATTGTTATTGGTTGTGAGATTGCGTCGTTCAATTCTCCTCTTTTAGTCAGCTCAGCCTCGTAAAGCTCTTTGTATTCTCGCTTAAGGGGATTCATATTTAGATCAAGCCTTCGATCTATTTTGAGAGTCACATAGCGCTACAATAGCCCTTCAAGTGACAGCGGCGGACGAAACCAAGCCTCCCTTAAAGCGCGAGTCGGCTCGCCTGACGAGCATATGATTTATCGATTTCTTCTCACCTTCCCTGGCCATCGTGATCTGTCATCGGGATCAATCATTTCCCCACCAAACCGCGCGATAAACTTCAGCGCGTGTTCCTCGACAGCAAAGCACCAGCGCTTGATGTACTCGCCGTCGCGAACGAAGCACGGGCCACGGTCGCACAGAGATAGGTCTTTGCAGAACTCGTACACCTCATCGAGCTTCTTGCCCGTCGTCAGTTGTTGAACCAGCGCCACCTGAAAAGGCCATCCCGCATCGATCCGATGATCGCTTAGTTCGCCCTTGCGTTTGGCTATATTTCGCGGGTGAGGATCGTCTTATAATTAAGAGTCAGAAGGAGATACTCCCATGACTAACTCAAGGCTACACGAAGAAAGCCAATTGCTCGCGAGAGTAACTGTGCTCGAACGCGTCGTGGGCATGATGGTGCGGGAAAGCATGCTCGGAACGGGCCAAGATCCGAGGCACATCCTCGCCTACGGCGAAAGCATAAAAAAGTTCTTCGAAGGCCGCACGCCCATGGGCGCAACCGAGGACGAAATCAATGCGGCTGCCGATAGGTTCTTTTCGGAGATTGCTTCGGATATCGGAAGCCAAGACAGCCACCAATAGGAGTTGGTGGGAGGAAGTGATGTGAAGCACCGGCAGAATGAAGACGCCACCTACAGTTGGGGTCGAGGCTCGCGTTTGGCCGAACGGCGCTCAATGCCCGCGCTGCTTCGAACAGAAGCGCGTCTCAACGAATTAATGCGTTTCTTCTTAGAATAGGAGTATGCTGTGCATATCGCCGACTTGCATTCCTGGGCGTCGGCGGCCGAGAGTTGTGATGTGCTCCCGCCTAAATAGCGCGGGGAGTGCGTTATGAAAGTCCCCAACGGGCATTATGACAACGACCAGCTCAGTGTGCTGAGCGCCGCGTTGATCCTTACCTGCAAAGAACTTGACATAAGCGGGACAGACGACGTGATCCGCGAGCGAATTGCGGTGCAGTTGTTGGCACTGGCGCAATCGGAGCCGTGTGATCCCGAGAGCCTGAGCGCTAAAGCGGTCGAGCAATTTCGGAACCCGCTGCGCGCCACGCCCATCAATCGCGTCGCTTGAAATGTTGGACGGCGCGGAATGATGAGACGATCAAAGGACCTTTACAGGTCTGCCAGAGGTTTAGTCTCCAATAAGGAGACAAAACATGGCAACTAAAGATGCGCATGGGCAAGTTACAGAAACGCCCCGAGAGGCGAGACAGGCAGAAAACTCAAAGAATTCCTTTGTTGTCCTGACCGTCTCGTTGGTCGTTCTGGCGATTATCGGCGTTGGCCTATTTTGGTATTTCGGCATAGTTCCGGCGACGCACGGTCCGGGTCCGGGCTAGTTGTTTAGAACGTTCCGACTTTTCAGCACGCGAGGAAGCCGGAGGCGCAGAGGAACACCCTCCAAGCCTGCATCGGTTACCAGGAACTGYCTTGCTATCAATGACGTTTAATTTCTAATCGTCAGCGACCGAAGCCAACGACACATGAGCTACATCGAGCAAAGTCTTGGTGCCAATGAGACGGTCCACTACGCCGCCCGGTTTCCAACTGCCCGCTACGCCGCAGCCTGGCTGACGCTGCTGTTCGGATTAGTCGCCGGGATTTCTTGCCTGCTGTATGGCGCTCCAGCAATAGCAGCCTTGATTTTGATCTGCGCGGCCACTGGTTTCTGCGCAATCTTATACGAGCCGTGGACGACGGAAATAGCCGTTACCAATCTTCGGCTGATCTACAAACGTGGCCTTTTCCAACGGCGGACCAACGACCTTCAGCTAAGAGCAATAGAAGAAGTGCAGCTGCATCAAAATTTCTTGGGACGACTACTCAACTTCGGGAATGTCGAGTTCCACGGAACTGGAGTGGATGACATACGTCCGCCCGCGCTGAACAATCCAATCGCTTTTCAAAGGGCGGTGCAGGAGGCGATTGGCGCAAATCATGACGCGGCAAAACTTCCGGACCAATTATCCGTGCCGACTTCGAAGGCGTCATGACCTAACTGCGCTTAGAAAACTCCCCACAGTGGATCACATCAGGGCCCGCCTCGAACAAGCGAAACGGGCCCTTTCTCAAGCATGACAAATATCGCTATTGCGCTGTTCCGCCCGGCACGTTCGGCTTTGCGGCCGGACCGCTCTTGTTGCCCGGCTTGCCCTTGACGCCAGTCGAATCCTGCGACGGCTGTGTCGCCGGGTTTAGGCCCTTGCCGGTCTCTCCTGGTGAGGCGCCGGTGCCTCCCATTTTATTCTGGCCGGACGGCGTTACGATTGGTCCGCTCTTGTTACCTGGAGCGCCCTTAATGCCAGGGCCTGAGTTTGGTGGCGTGGCAGGCGAATTCTCTACGGCGAGAGCTGGAACAGCGGACAAAAGCGCTGCAATGGCTGTGCCGATAATGACTTTTTTCATCTGAAGAATCCTTCTTCTAGACTCCCCTCTAGACTCCTCCTTCTGAAAAAGCATTTCCGGCAGTCGACCGTTCCACATCTTCACGCCCATGTCGCGCGCGAACACCACCTTGTGAGGTTCGTTGAGGGCAGCGAGAACGTATCATTTGCAGATCATCTTGCGACGCACCATACTAGCTTCATGTGCGGTAAGTTCACACAAATGGCTTCATGGCGCAACGTTCACGCGTTCTCTCGGCCGCTTATCGAGACCGATAGCGAAGTCATCTCGACCCCCATGCGCTTCGCGAACATCATTCGACTGAATGAATCGGGCGAGCGCGAAGTCGTCTCTATGCGTTGGGGCTTCGCAGGCAAGGGCGACGCTAACCCATCCCGGCCTAAGCACATGCACGCCCGTTCCGAGACCATCGAACGGCTGCCAACATTCGCTAATGCTTTCACGTATGGTCGCGGTATTCTGGTCGTTCATACGTTCAACGAAGGCGAAGAGCTTCCAAACGGCAAAACCAAGCAATGGGTCATCACGCCAAACGATGGGAAGCCGATTGCCATTGCCGTGATCTGCGAGAAGTGGACGAACGGTGCCGATACACTAGACACATTCATTCAAGTGACGACGCCGGCCAACGCGCTCATTGCGAAGATCACAGACAGAATGCCAGCCATCCTTCAGCCGGAGGATTGGCCGACATGGCTGTGCGAGAGCGACGCCGCGTTAGCTGATGTGAAGGCAGTGCTGAGGACGTACGAAGACACCGGCAACTGGACCATGACGGAGCAAGAGCCGGCGCGGAAGGCTAAGCCAAGAAAATCTGATCCGCAGCCGGGATTGTTTTAATTGCAGTCCGCCTTCGTAGCGCCGGGGCACTGCGGATACGACCGCCGGGCATGCAATACGCGCTGTGCAGCCCACACCTGCGTCCAAGTCTATCGTGATTACAGGGACAATCGCAGCGGAATATCCTAGCCGGACTCGCTGTCGCCTTTGTCTGCTAGCCGCGTTTTCTCTCTCGGCTAATTTTTGGCAGCAATAATGCAGTCGACATACTGCACAGCGAAATCGATCGTCGTCTGAGTAACGCCGCCGTTCATACTCTCGGAATTGGTGTTTACGTTGTGGCTGTGCGAGCCGTTCGTGCTCGAAGTCACAGACAAGTTGCCGTAGTTTGTGGTCGTCATGACTGTCCATTTCGGCTGGTTCGGCGTGTCATTGCCGGAGGTTCCGACAGCGGGCGCCGTGACCGTATGGGAGTGCGAGCCCTGCGTGTCTGTCGTGCCGGTTCCTGCGAGTGTCACGTTCGGCAAGTTTGCACGTGCGACGGTGCGTGGCGCAAACACCGTCGAGAACGGAGTCGAGCCACCATTGCCTGCGGTGCCGGACACGATGCGCGGGATCTTATCGTTGTGCGTGGTGCTCTTCGTCCAGCCCGTCGGCGCAGCCGTCTGGAAGAACGACATCAGCGTGCCAGCGGGAAGTCCTATGATGGCTCCAAGTGCCGAAGCATCGGTAGCGGCGAGCAGCGTGCGAGCGTATGCGGTCAGGCTTGTCAGAGCGGCTGTGGTCCCGCCATTGAAGTAAGCGAGATTGTCCGCAGCGGGAACGAGCTGCGCGAGCGCGTTCAGGGCGACGATCGCCGCGTCGAACGGCTTGCTGCCGGTCTCGATGAGCACCCAGTGAGAGCCATCCCACGTGCATGCAAATAGCTTGCCCGCGACGATGCGGCCGGCCTTGACCTGATTGCCGTCCTTTTCGATGATATTGCCGGTCGATCCAGCACAAACCAGAGTCGCGTTATCGGCGTTCGCATTGAGCGCTGTGGCGCGCACGGTCGTACCGACTGCGACCTCACTCATGAATGAGTTGGTGGCCGTGATCGCTGCTGCTGTGCCGGCGGTCAAGCCGCAGTAGGTGACGAGCGCCTCCGCAACCTGACTTGCGTTAACGGCGTCTGTTGGGATGCTGCCGCGGGCGAGATCCCGGATGCGATAGTTGCCCCAACGAATATCTGAGGTGGGAGTGTTCTGACCGCCGCGCTGAATGCAGAGCATGAGTCCTGCAGCGATGTCCTGCAGTACGTCCATCATCTTATCGGCGCCGATAAGCGACGCTGGCGGCCCAGCATCGCGATCAGCAGAGAAGTCCTGCGCGAGAGAGAAATTACCACTACCGTCCCAGGGCATTACGGTGCTCCTAATTAACCTAGCGCCCGTTGGCGCTTGAGCCGATTCTGCCACAAGGGGCTGTGTTGCCCTGGAGTTGCCGAGCCGCGCGACCGCAGCAGACAGCGGCTTCTGAGCACCCGTCGCACGCGAGAGAGAGTGTATGTGGACAAGCAACGCGACTATCCCAATGCACATGGATTCGAGCACGTCATCAGCCAAGCCGAGTGGGACACTGCGGTGGAGCGATTTAACCGTTCGCCTCTCGGTGCGGAACCGATCAGCTTGAGATCAAAATGGAAGAAAAGCCTGGAAAGCTCAGTCTCTGCACGAGACCAATTGGGACGCTGGTCACGCCTAAATAGGGGCCGACAACCATCCCGCCCACGCGTATAAAAGACATTCAAATCATCAGACGCGCCATGACGGCACGTACTGTACCAGGGTACCACTGACCATTTCGTGCGGTTTGGATACCTCGCTGATTCAATTGAGACGCAATACCTTTAAGCGTTGTTGTACCGGCCGCCTGAATATCCCTGATGATCGGAAGCACATCCGCGGCAAATGAGTCGGCTTGAATCTTCAGTGCCACTCGACTGGCGCGATTGCCCTTCGCCGCGTGCTTCGCAATATGCCCCGGATCTCGCGCTCCCAGCTTCACACCACGTCGCTTTGCAGCGCCCAGCGCTGCCTTGGTCCGGGCGCTGATCGCATCTCTCTCTTGCTCCGCAACGGCAGCGAGGACGTGAACGGTCAGTTTCGTGACGTGCGGATTGTCGGCGCATACGAATTTTGCGCCACCGTCCATGAGCGAAGCGAGAAAAGCCACGTTTCGGCTCAGACGATCAAGCTTCGCGACGACCAACGTGGCCCCCGTCATTTTTGCATGTTTTAGAGCCTCAGCGAGTTTCGGCCGCTCCTTATCGCTTTTCTTGCCGCTCTCGACTTCAATGTATTCCCCCAGCAGTCTGCCATTTGCTGAAGCGACGTGCGTGGTGACAGCATCCCGCTGAGCCTCAAGACCGAGCCCGCTGCGTCCTTGCTTTTGGGTCGAGACACGCAAGTAGGAAACAAATTTGGAAGACATCAGCACCTCATATTGAATGCTTAGACGGTCGTTACAGCATTTAATTTAGAAAGCTCGTTTCATTGAAAGGGTCGAGCCCGCTTAGTTTTCTCTTTCTCTCTGTACCGCACAACGGACGACGACGGTCAGACTAACAGCGTCGGTCGTGCTTGCCCGTCGCCGCCGAGAGCGGCAAGCTGGGCGCGCAAGCTTGTGCAAAGCTCGCTCATATGGTCCAAAATCTCATCCATTTTATCGGGCTCATCGAGCGATCTTCCCATCTCGCTAAGGTCCTCTTCAAGGATGGCAATGCCCCGGCGCGCGACACGATCGCGCTCGATGTAATTGGCGATTTCGCGAACAAGATCGTGGTCGCAAGTCGACTCATGTGCGGTCCGCTCTTCCGCCCCCTCGCCCCAGGTGATGTAAAACGGAAAATCCGAGTGGTGCTCCGATGAAATGATCTGGATTGCCGCCGCGGCTTCCGCGTCTTTCACCCGGATAATTGCGCCAGAGCACGACTTCAACTGCCTCAGGTCTGCGACGAATTCTTTCGCTGTCGCATTAGAGTATCTCCCAAACACAGCTAACAGCGCATTGCGATAGCCGCCGTCCATCGTGAGCGTAAAATTCTCTGTTCTGTCCATCGTAGTTGCCCTTCGTTGCCGATTTTGACAAGCACCACGAGAGCATGATTCACCCAAATAGTACGTTAAATGCTTGCGTCAGCTCGCAATATTTGCAATACATGTCTTTCATGCAATACATTATTCGAGAGGCCTGAATTGAAGCGCGACGAAAACGATGCGGCCATAACGATACGCTTGCCGTCGGCTGCCCTGGAGAATCTCGACGAGCTTCGCCGAATGGAAAAATCACTCCCCTCGCGAGCCGGCATGTTGCGCCTGTTGATCGAAAGAGCGGCCGCAGCGCTTGAGCGGAAGCGGCGATAGCCTACCGCAGCCGGTGTTCACTTCCGGCTAGGTACTACTTTTCCGGCCGCCGGCCGGTGCGGCTTTCGCCGCGCCGGGACTCCTCAACTGGAACGAGACTCCGCGGATCTCAAATCGACCACGCAAGTCGAAATGTGCGACCCGGTCTAGGGGCTTTTCAGAAAGTAGGGTCCGAAGGGCTCGGTGCCAGTGAGATCGCAAAGCGACTTAAGATCGGGCGCGCGATCGTGTATCGTGTAATGGGCGACGCAAAGGGACGAGGCACGATGAGAGAGAGTGAACTGATTATGGAAGCGACATTGACCCGAGCCTTCGGCGACTTGCGGGCCTCGATCTACCGTGCGTTGCTGGTGCAGGCCATAGGCATCTGCCTCGCCTTGGCCGGACTGCTCGCGCTGAGGTGACGCTGGTCTGAACATCAGTCCACTCATCTGCGATCTCGTTGGCTGCGCGAAAAAATCGGCACGCCGAAAAAGGTGCCCTGTAGGTACTACTTTTCGGCCGCCAACCAGGGGGCGGCTTTTTCCGCGGCGAGACTCCGTGCGATGGAACGGGACTCCGTGGATACGAAGTCGATCACGCAAGCGGAAATGTGCTGACCAGCGGATAGGGGGGGGGGGCTTTCAGAAAGTAGGGATGTTAGCCGCGCGAAGGTGGTCGGGCCGGTCGGAAAAAAGCTTATCGTGCCTGAGCATTTTCACCGCGCTTCGGATGGGTCTCGATGCAATGCCTTGTGCGGACCCTCGCTCTATTCGAGGATGGCGCGGGTGCCCCGACCGACGCTCAAAAGAGCCCTTCGATCGACCAGCTGGATTCCTGGATTGCCTGGGCTTATACGGTTGAAGGTTTCCTCCCACCCCCTCTCAATATTCTTTGTTTTCACGCTGACGATAGCACGTTCTCTATCGAAGAGGCATTCATGGCGATCAAAACAATCCGGTACTTGAGCACCGTAGAGGGCGCGGCCGTTCTTGCCTTCCTTGTTGCTGCAGCAGGTAGCGCAATCGTTTTTTACTACGCCCTTGGCAAGGACCAAGGTGCGAACGCCTGCAGTTCCTACACTGACGCCAAAAAGCTAAACTTCGAAGACATGGCCAAAACGACGGTTGCAGCCAACACCGCATTGAAGGCCACGGCTGATAAGTTCAGCGAACTGATCAATCAGAACCAGAACTACAAGCAGCTTTCCGAAGAAAATATCTCGTTGAAAAAAGACAATGCGTCTAAGACAGCCGCGCTCGCGTCCGACGAAAAGGAGATGGCCGAACTCAGAGAGGCGGTTGCGAAACTCACGCCGCAGAAGCCGATCACAATACAGGCGAACCACGCAGAAATGATCTCTGGAATCCTCGTTGGTATGCGGCCCTTTCTCGACGATACCGTAAGCGTTTCCGCCAATGGAAGGCAATACAGCCTCCATTAAGGCGACAATTTCGAAGAAACGGGGCCGCTAGGTAACTGCACAATCACCGCAGTTCAGGTCGACAAATCCAGCGTTAGTCTCGTGTCAGATTGTAAGAAGGCCGCCGAAAAAAGCCCCAATTGAAAAGGGGGGCTCAAGCAGCAAACCGATCGCGCTCGACCACCTCAGCATGAAGCGCATTGGTTCCGCTCGGTGCCATGGTCGGGTTGATGAACAGCATCCGCTGGTTCTGCGAACGACACGGCGCCTTCCTACAGGGGGTGGAATACACCATGAGCAATGCTACGGCCTTTGATTTTAAATCGATGGCCGGTATCTTGGCCACCAGCTCTGAAAACAGCGTCTGCCCCTCGAACTCCCCTTAACGCTCTCTATATTTTGGTGCCTTGCTACTGAGGCTGTGGATAACCCGTCGCCGTGGGTGGTTGCTAGTTAGGCTGAATTCGTAAACTCAGTTCCTGCTGATTATTCCCGCACCGAGGGCGGCGAGACATGCAAGAGATCGATCTCTCGCGCTACAGCGACCACGAAGGCTTTACACTCGTCTTCCAGGGCGCAAGCCTGCCGTTCGATTGGAAGACGCTCGAAGAGACTATGAAGGGTCTCAGACAGGCCGCCAAGGCCATTGGCGAGATCGTCGATCCCGACTTCGAGATTGATATAGAAATCGGCGGCATCACTCCGGGTAGCGTCAAGCTTAAGGTCACTTTTCGTAAGAAGCTCAAAGACGCAGCCGGCGCAGCATTAGTGGGCGTTCTGGTAACGCAGACGGCCGCCGTACCGCACGACTATGTCGGCGCACTACTGCTGAAAGCGCTTTATGATCGTTCGAGCCCTCAAGCTCAGTACGAAGTCAGCTCGACCGAGGAGACCGTGACCACGGTAAGTTCCGACGCGTCCGTCACCATGCTTCATGACGCTTTCCGCTTGGTGCCCAAGGTCAAGAAGAACCGCAAGGTCCAGCGCGGCGTTCGGCGCGTTCTGAGCGCAACCCAGCACAACGACAACGTAACTGGCATCGGGTTCTCCCTCTCGAACGAGGATAAAGTAACAACGTTCTCGATTTCCAAGCAACAGATCAACCACGCAATCGGAAGACCGGCGCGAATTCCTGCGGATTATATTCCAAAAGGCACCTTTCTGACGAACAACATCACATTGTCGATCGGCAATCCGAAGGACCGTGAGGTCGTCAACGCACAGATCTATTTCACAAGTCCTGTACGAGGCAGGCCCAACACGTGGCGCTGCGTGTGGGACGGCAAGCGCATAACCGTGACCATTACGGACCCTCACTACCTTGCGACTATGGAGTCCAATTTCCTGCGCGGCGGTTCGAATATGAACGTCGAACTGACGATCTATCGTAAGTTTTCGCGCACATCGCAGACCTGGGTGAACAAAGCCTACGAGATTACCAAGGTCTATACGCAGGGCATTGGAAGACCCACCGAGCCCTTTACGTTCGGCGACCCTTATAACGCGTTGCCCCCTCCTAAGAATAGCGATTGACGCAAGATCAGGTCATGCCTTCATCACCGACCGAAAGTCACGAGGGAGAAATTAGGTCCGGCGCGGATATTGCGCTCGGATGTTTGGACGTCGTCTCGTCAGCGTACCTTGTTGCGGGAGGCGCTCTGATTGCCGCTTGCACCGCGTTCGCAGCGCAGGTGTGGGATTACCCTTTCCCTCGTGGGTGTATGCTGCTTGTGGTCCGAAACTCCGTCTTCGCGGTGCTGATTGCAGGCTTTGCGTGGATCTACGGGCGCATTGCGCTGACTGTACTCAGCCGATACCTACAACGCTGCTTAGTCTTCAATTCCCTACTGGCGATAATTCTAATTGCCATGTCGAGTTACGAGCTTTTCGTCAAAAACTTCGCGCCAGGAAAGCAATTTACTAGCTGCTTCTTAGCGTGGCCGCTGGACGATGCTTGCAATTACAAAACCGAGTCCATATCCAAAAAAGATCAGTTGAGGCTGTCTCAGTTTATGCTCGAGCTGCAGGCCAGTCCGTGGTCGTCCGACTTTGAAGTGGAGTTTACGACAAAGAAGAACGCCTCCCAGGGCACGGCTTCACCTCCGCTCTAGCAGATGGGCTTGAGCCGATGAAACGCGCGTTGTCGATTTCTAATTGGCCGTGATCAACCTGGGCAGGCGAAGTCGGCGGCTAGCCCCACTGGAATGCGACAGTGTTTTTGGAATGGTCCCGATCGGGGTAGGTACTACTTTTTTCCTTACACCACCTCCGGCGTTTTCGCCGTTATGAAACTCCACGCTGGATCGTTCCTTGGTGTGATTCGCGAACGCGCGTACACCCGGAAATGTGCGATTTACTGATATCGGGTGGCTTTCAAAGTAAGAATGTTAGTCGCTCAAAGCGCGGTCGGTGGCCGCGTTGGAAATTTGGCGTCTTGTTCGGCCCTGCTTCACTCTCCTGGACGTAGAATCAGATTTCATTTCGTCGCATCGAATTTCCCGCTTACAGGCATTCTGATCGGCAAAAACCGGCCCGTCCTCTCAATCGCAAACAGTCTTCGTTGCTTGCAAGTTATCGACAATCCGGCTTGAATTCGCCTACATAAATGCAAAGTCCAACCTCGGCAAAAAGCACCACGGCGGATGAAAAAAATAACAACCATTGGTCTGTTCGCCCTCGCTCTATCGTCTACTCCTCGTTGCGCAGAAGGCGCGGAACCCGACAGAATATTTTGGGAGCAGCGAGGCTGGCAGGTGGCGGTTATGTTGAACACCTCCGGCCGGTTCGTAGGCTGCTACGCCGTCAAGGATTTCGAAGCGCCAATCTTCATAAAGGATCGCTTTGTATTCGCGAACTATCGCGACGGCCATTGGGCAGGATTAGTCGGCGGCACTCGCATTGATAGCATCGCGCAACAACGGCCAATTAGCCTCTACGTAGACGGCAAATTGATTCATAGAGCTACGCCGCAACTGACCTCGCTGAAAGCTGGCCGCTTGGGAACTTTGACCCTGCAAGCAATAGATGGACTCGCCTCGGCTCACGTTCTTGAGATGATATCGCCCGCTGGAAGTGACCGCTACGCGTTGGAGGGGTCTGCAGATGCTCTTGCCAAAACAGTAGAGTGCGTTAACGCGTCCGTCGCCCTGGAACAGGGGCGACCAGCCGATGCTCTGAGCTACCAGTTCCGCGTGCCCTCAACGGTGGTTGCCGGCTTCATGAACATGAGGTCGAGCCCGTCCATGACTGCGCCACTCGTCGGCACGGTTCCTGCGGGCGAGCGAGGTCTGCAAAAGGTTGGGACTTGTCGTCCGCCGGAAGATGGTGTGGGACAGTCCCAATGGTGTTACATGCAGTGGCAAGGGATGGCCGGCTGGATTTCTACAAGTGGGCTCATGGAAGAGGTGGCCACACTTGCGCCACCACAGATCACCCAACCTGTTGCAACGCCCGTAGTTACTCCCTCAGCACCGATTTCGCCGAAACCTCCAGCCAGCGCGGAGCCTACACTCTCAAGCGGCACAGCGTTCATGGTTGGAAATAGTGGACAGCTTCTCACCAACGCTCACGTCATCAAGGATTGCAAAGCAATTGCCGCTGAGCAACCAGGGGCATCGGGGTTGGTGCGCGCGATAGTCTTGGCTCAGGATCGTACGAACGATCTTGCGTTGATCAAAGTCTCTCCACCATTCCCAAACTGGTCGGCACCAAGATTTCGGCAGCGCGTTCGGCTCGGAGAAGACGTCTTCGTTTTCGGCTATCCACTGACCGGAATAGTTGCATCATCCGGCAACTTCACGCGAGGCAGCGTCACAGCCCTTGCTGGGATGGGCGACGACACGGGAAAGCTTCAACTCACGGCACCAGTCCAACCAGGAAACAGCGGCGGACCTGTTCTGGATCAGACGGGGGCCGTTGTTGGTGTAGTTGTTGCTAAGCTAGACGCTCTCTCTCTGATTAAAGAAACCGGGAGCTTCCCTGAGCAGATTAACTTCGCCATCAAAGCCAACGCTGCAGTCAGCTTCCTTGAATCGAATGGCATAGAGGTATCTGACTCCGACGCGAACGCGCCGGTGATGACGGCTCCGGATATTGCTGACGCAGCCAAAAAGTTCACGGCGCATGTTTGGTGCTTGGGAGAATAGCGGAAGGCGGACTATTGCTGTAAACTCCGTTGATCTCTTCCGACTTCTTTTCCTATATCGCTATATTCAGCGCCTCCGGAGTATCCCGTGGCTCGCATAAATTTAGCCTCTTTCTCGGATGACCATTTCACCATCCGATTCGACACCAATTACGACATCGATGTCTACACGCTAAGCCAAGCGCTTTCCGGGTTCGCCGACGCCCTGCGCGAGATTAACAAGATCGTAAATCCGGACTTTGAACTTGAAGTCGTTCTGGAGAGCACCGGTCGCGGCAGCTTTCTCGCACATATCAAGACGGCCAAGTTCGCGAAAACGGCTTTGCAGTTCACCGCTGTATCAATCGCCCTGCCGCTGCTTCTCTCCTTTGTCTACGATGCCTGGAAGGGCCATGAGAAGCCTCATTGGAAGGTCGTCGGCACAGAACTGGTATTGGTCACTGAAAGCGATGAGGTGACGATGCCTGCCTCGCTTGAGGAGGTGAAACAGAAAATCGAAGCCAATCAGAAAGTTGCTCAAGGCGTCCGCAAAGCAATTACTGCCGTCGATCAGGATCAAGAGGTGAAGGGCATGGCTGTCATGTCCTCTTCCTCTATCGATAACCAGACTGTCATCGAGATCCCTCGCGATGACTTCCCGAAGATATTGTCTGGTCTGCGTACTGACGTGTTCACATCAGAATTGATCCTCGCGCCAACAGAAGCTCCGCGAGATTTTCGCGACACGACGCAACGCGTGCACCTGCTGGTAGTTAAAGCAGTCCTTAAGCGTTCCAGCCGCAAGTGGGAGTTTGACCTCAATGGGCAAGATGTTTCGGCGCCGATCATCGACGGCACATTCTTCGATAGGCTTCAGCTGCGGACGATCTCTCTAAGTCAAGGGGACTCGCTCGACGCTGACCTCAAAGTCATGCAGAAGTTCGACCGCGAGAATAACGTCTGGCACACCACGGGATACGAAATCGTCCATGTCTACGACGTCATTCCTGGCCAACCTCCGACCACCCTCGAGCAGTTATGGGAACCCGTCGAACCCGGTTGAGAAATTAGGGAACACTAATTGCAATGAATAGACACTAGCTCTGGCTTCTCGTCTGTAGAACGAGAAGAGGGCTGTCGCCGCGATCGCAGAGCGCGCAGGTCCATTCGCCCCTGTTGTCAGTTGGCATCTGCGCCACTTACTTCATCGCGTTGGCCAGCAGCCAGCTCCCGAAAATCAGCAACACCGGCACCGCGTACCAGATCGCCAAAAACCGCCAACACTGCGCGTTGCTCCATCCTCCCAGCGCCACACGCTCAGCTTCGGTCAGCGGCGGCCTCTTTCGGCTATCCTTCGCCTCCACCACAAGGCCAACAACAAACAGAGCGCCGACGATAAACAAGGCTAGCCACCCGAGACCCGCGAACGCGGAAGCCACAAGCCCGGCGATCGCTATGGCAACGACCAGACCGACCCATCCAGCCAAAAGAACGCTGAGCACCAGTACGATGAGCAAGAGTAACGCCACGACCATTGGAAATATCCTTCGCTTGGCTGAAACGCGCACTCTCTTTCTCTCTCTGATTCCGTCAGCTCGGCAGGGCGGCAACTTCTTTTGCTTACAATATCCAGTGTCGCCTGCTCAGATCCCTTGCCCGAAATTTTTACCGGACACGGAAGCCTCGCAACGCCCATAAAAGCGCTGCACCCAGCATTAGCAATGCGATCGGGGGAACTAACACTATAATCGATGCTACTTGCAGACGGCTCCACGGTCTCGGGTATGGCGTGAAGTTTCCCTGTTCTTGGGTAAGTGTTTCTGCCAGATCAGCCCGCGAATAATCTTTGTACTGAGGTAACACAATCCTAGCTTTCTCCTCCGTCACTCGACAGTACTGCTTGCCTGGCGTTTCCCAAGACTTTGGCTCTATTTTCGTGAAGTCCTTTCCCTCGACACCATTGGCGAGCGTACAATCGATCGGAACGAAGATCGTGTAGCCCGGCGGTACGTATGCCTCCCGAAATTCTTTTATAATATCCGGCGCGTACGCGAGAGCAAAAATTCCTACCCAAATGAATGCGCCTATCACCCAAAGGCGAAAAAGACCTAGAGACCAATTCATGAAAAACCCCCTCCCGAAATAGGGAATTCATCGTACACTGTAGTTTTTTTCGCAAGCTTTGACATAGCTCATCCCAAAATTGAGCTCTTGCCTGGGCCCGACACGGCGTCTCCACCCAGCGTCGGGATGATGAGCACGCTAGGCTGAAACGCGCACTCTCTTTCTCTACTAAAGCAACAGAAGCGGCTTCTTATCCATGCCATAGCTCGTGCAATAGGTGGCTTCCTCGGCCTCCAAATTAGCGCGAGTGTTTCCCGATACGTCGCGGATATAAGCGATTGCATCGTGACGACCCACGCGCCGCGCAGATCGCTGGAAGAGGAGCAGCGATAAGCTCCAGCGAGTTCTTTGCGATTTAAAATGAAAAGCCCCGCGGGATCCCTCCGCGGGGCTTGATATTTTCCGGCAGGCCGATTGCTCAGATCGGTGGTCTGCCAAACGAGATCCAGTCCAAAGAGTCTCGCTGCGAGGCGCGCCGGCGAAAGCTCATCCGGCGACCAGCACAAATTACCACGTCCCATATTGTCGTGCAACAACTGCAAGGCGTGCATGCACGACAACTGATGCGGTGCGATTTGCACTCCCAGCATAATTCGAATTAGCGCTCACTCGCGCTGTTATCATTTGTTCGTTGGCGATCTGCGCTCAGGCAATCGCCGGCCGAGAAGGTCCACATAAGTTGAAAGCGTAACATAAATGCAACCCGCATTAATTACCCCGGATGGCGAAGGGCCCTCCGTGTCCACTCCACCACGCGAAATGCCATTGGCAACAGTCGTTTTTAGCGCTCAAGGCCGCCCTACGCGCAAAAACATCGAATGGATCAAGGAAGGCGAATTTCGGCAGGTTGATCCCAAGGATCATCAGCCTTTGGACAAGTTGTATTACGTCCACGAGATCCCAGGACCAGTCTCATTAGCGCGGCGATGTGAAGTCCGCCGGGAACTTGCCAACAAACCAACGGCGGCTTTGATTACCGGCGTACTGCGGCCGGAATTTACCGACGAGTTGGAACCGCATCGCGGGCATTTTAGGACGCGCAACGCTCATCCACGGTCTGGGAAAACCTTTTGCGATACCAACCTTCCGTTTCTAGTCGCGGACATCGAACACCTCGACGCTCGAAAATTCGATCCTGACTTTGACGCGCGCCAAGGGGTCCAATCCGCACACAATCTTTTGCGCGACGTCTTCGATTTCATTGGCGCCGATTTTCTGATTTGCGACCACCTCATTCAAGCTAGCTCGCGTTTCGGGCTTATGGACCATCACGAATTCCGAGGCCACGTTGAGTGGGCCTTGAAAAACCCGCTCACGCTCGCGCAACAGAAGCACTTGGCGCGATGGCTCAACGCCAAATGCGAAGCCAAGGGCCTACCTTGCATCTTTGACGATAACGTCTATGACGCGCCGCGTTTCCTTTTCACCTCCCGCCCTGGGTTCGTGAGAAAGTTGTCCGTCAAAAAACGCACTCAGTACCTCCCTCTAGACGAAGCGGGCCTAAGGGAATTGAAGAGGTCTGGCATCGCTATCGATGCTGAGCGCGTCTCGCTGTACCAGAGTGGCGAACCGCTGCTCGAGCTACCTGATGAGATCGCAAACGAGATCTCGTCAATCGAGTCATCCTTTCGGCCTTCAAGGGCTCGGTGCGACCGCTCCAGTATCAAGTCCCCCACAACGCGGCGTCGCCCCAATAACGACCCGGCGACTGGCCACGCTTTCCGGCTAGCCCAGATTGTCGATATCTCCGAAGGAAACACGCACGACCCCGTATTGCGGATTATAGGCTCTATCAGCAATGAGCGACGTGATCGCTGGCCTCAGATTTGCGCCCGCTATCTCAAGTTAGTTGTCACGCAGATCTGCAAGACCTCCTCTGGTTCCGCAGAGCGTGAGCAGCGGATCAACGATCACGCACAGCTCGACGTTTGGCTCCAGGAGTGCGCCAAAGCTCGAGACAAATTCGATGCTACTGGAAACGGTGACAGCCGCAGAAGGCTTGTCGTTCACAGAGCGTCCGGCGCTGGCTTAGCGCTTCCTGATGTGTGCACAGCTCGTGAAAATCTGAACCGGCAGCTGAAGCGCGTCGTTCAAGAGGCTTTTGCCTACGAACCAGGGAAATTCGTCGGCGAAGGCTTGATCCAACAGAGAGAGAAACCGACATTCACCGTATTCGACGCGGCACCGGGATTAGGGAAGTCGACGGGCCTAAGAGCAGCGATCCAGCCATACATTTGCGGCAACAAGAAAGTCATCATCGCCGTTCCCACAACAAAGCTAGCCGATGATCTGAGACCCGATCTTCTCTCTCTCTTGGAGAAGGCAGCTCTCCAACAGGGCATCACCGACTCGGATGAGGTCTCGCGCAAAATCAAAGAGCAGATGCGCATTATCAGAGGGCGAGAAAAGCTCTGCATCGATGGGGACGGATTTGGTATCGACGCGAGCGAACTGGAAGCACACGAAATCAGTCCGGCCCCGATCTGCAAAGTCTGCACAAAGCGTGACGCCTGCCCGTACGCGCAACAAGATAAGACGCTCGCACCAATCACAGTCATGGTGCATGCGCATTTGCCGACGACTATTCGTAAGCTCTCTGACGACGCCGAAGTCGGATTACTGGTGATCGACGAAAGTATCCTGCCGACGCTGACCGACGCCCCGCAATGCGGCTCGAATCGGCTGCTAGCAGAGATGGAACGCGAGGCGCAGCGCGCGACAGCAGCGAGACGCAAGAACGAGAACAAGGACAGAGCACGGAAACAAAGCCGTATCGAGATCACGACGGACCTGATCGCGTCGCTTGGCCGGGTCAACAGAATTCTGAACAGCACGCGAATCGCCGCCGACGGCGTGGGTCGCATTCCGGTATCCGCGCTCGCGCCACTAAAGGCAATTCGCGAGAGAGCGGGCAACGAGACGATTGCCAAGCGCGCCATTGACGAGGCACTGACCGAAACGCGCAATTGGGAGTACTGCGCGCGGGAGGCACTGGAAAAGGTCATCAAAGAGCGTGCCGATCGTCGCGCAGCGGGCGAGAAAGTTCGGGATCTCTCTGTTGAGATAAAGGATATCAAGACGACTATCGAGTGCGCGGCATTCTATGGCGTCATTCTCGAGGCTTTTCGAGGCTCGATGGATAATCCGGCGCGCACGGAAGAGTCAGACGTTGTTGTGGGATGCTGGCTCTTCGAGAATCAAGGCGAAGTTCATGTTCATGCCCAGGTCCACAGTCATCTCCCGACACGACTCGCGAATGTACCGATCATTGCCCTCGACGGCACAGCGAACGAGGACGCGTTGCGCTCGATCGTCGGCTACTCACACGACCTGAGGTTCGTAAAAACGCCGGTAGCACCGCCGGAGGGCTCGTATCACCTCGTGCAATATCCCGACAGCCCCTGCGGCTGGACCAAATTTATAGATATGGAAAGCGGGAAGGGCCGCAGAGCCTTGACTGAAATGTGGAAGACAATTTGCGTTGAAGCGGCGCGAGACTACGGCGAACCCACGTGCCGCCGCGAGGATGGCACTCGCATCGATGTACTTGTTGCGTGTCAAAAGGCAGTCGAGGATGCGCTGCATAGGATCGGATTGCCATCCAATGTGCAAACAATCCACTTCAATGCTGAGCGGGGCGTCAACGCATATGAGGGTGTAAATTGCGGGTTCGTGATCGGACGGCCCATGCTGAAGACACCTGACCTCGAGGCAAGAGCCGAAGCTCTCCACTACGATGATCACCGGGTCAAAATAATCCACGCCGCCGGCGATCAGAAGCTTTCCCCGGGCCGACGACTACTCCAGATGGCGGACGGCTCGGATCTGGAAATTCCAGTTGAGTCGCATCCCGACCCGCATGTTGATGCTCTCGTTCGCTCTCAAATCGATGATGAGCCAAAGCAGGCCGCCCATCGGCTGAGGATCTACAGCCGGACAGCAGAAAATCCCGCTCGGCTGTTCGTTTTTGGCCAGGCTGACATCGGGTTGCCGGTGCATGAGACCCGTTGGCTGGCCGATAGCCGCCGAGACGTCGCTGATCTTATGCTGGCGCGCGGCGTGATTATCCTCGATCGAAAATACGTTGAGTTTGCCCTCAGAGATTGGATCGGCAAATCAGACCGCAGTGAACGGGGGCTCGTCGATGCGATGGCCGTCGTGGAGGGGCGGACAAATTCCCTTTCCCATACCGCGATCCCTATTAGGAACCATCTAATAGGAAGTGCGGTATGCGAGCCGAATTTGTCCGGATTTGCGCGCGTCGAGGTCAAGCTCCCGAGCGCTCGGTACCGCGGAACAGTGCTGATCGACCCGACCCGATACCCCGATTTCGCGAAGATAGTCGCGGAAACGTTCGGGCCTGAGGCCATCATCGTCAATTGCACGCTGTCTCATGATCCGGCTGTATCATCCGCCTCGGTGAGCGCTGTCTCTCTCTCTGGCGTGGCACCAGCGCGGAAACGGGGCCGACCGAAGCATGCAAATCCCTCAAGAGAAACTGTGGAGCGGCGACACAGCCGCAACCGCCTTGCAACATCGACAGGAAGCCCACCCCATGAAGTATCGAACAAGCAGTCCGGCCGCTTCCACCCTTCGTTGGCGCGCGCGAAGGGAGCGCGAACTTCAGGGGTTGCCCAAGCGCTGCGTCGGGCGCCCGAGGGTCGCAAATCCGTCGGCTGAGGCGCTCCGGCATCGCGACCGCCGAGAAAGGCTGCGTTCTGCGGCGGCGAGTAAGCCCAGCGCGGCAGTTGCGGCCTCGCCAAGGGTAAGGCAGCCCCAAACAAAGATCGCCGCGTAGCGCCTTCCCAAGAGAATTTGTGAGTTGCTGATGGCACGCAATTTTTCAGATGAGAGCAAGATGATGCGGAGAGACGGCGAAGGGTTTGTAGATTTCCTCATACGGACGTCCCCCCAGCCGAACCCCGTGGGAGAAGCTCGCATGTATCTGATCAATGAGACTGCTGATGGCGGGGATCTTGTGCCCCTGTCCGCCTATTTGTGGTTTCGTGCAAGAAGATCAATTCAGTCTTTGCGAGACCGTGTCCTCTCCGGCCGCTAGGGCACTATAAAATCGTATTCCCGATTTCGTTTACTTTTGTGATTCAGCTGCGCTGTGTTTAGGTCCTCGTTATCGCCGATTCTTGTTTCGCTCTTTTTCGGGCGATTGCATGCGCAGCCCACTGCGCCGATCTCAGCGCGTCGCGCGTTTCTCGACGGTCTCTAAATGGAGAGAACAAACGCAGATTTTGTGTGGTCTCATTGTGAGGACTCGTTGAACGAGTGCTGGTTTGTTCCAACGGCCCTCGATAAGGTCGAGTGCGCCGCATGTGCTTGCTGCAAAAGACTTATCTTCTGAAAAAGGTGGCCTGCACGTATCGACGGTCAACAGGCTAGAGCGCCAGATTTTTTATCTAGTGCGGCGATGATCATCCCGCCACCCTCACGTCAATGAGATAGATGTGCGCTCCGCGCCGTCGCGTCTCGATGTTCAGCACATCGCAAAGGGTCTGCATAAGCGGGACGAACTCAACCGGTGCCAGTGCCTTCGCGCCAGATCTCTTGCACGCTAGCGCGTAAGCATCGTAGGCGCGTTTGATCTCGGTCTTCTTGCCCTTCGCTGGCTCGAGCACTTCAGGCATGATGTCTGGGACAGAGCCGAGCGGAGAAGGTGCCTCTTCCTCGGCCGGCTCGGGCTCTACCGCAGGCTCGACACACTCGACGGGAGCGGAAGACTCAGACGTGACATCCGCGACGACATCCCTGGCCGGCGCCTCTTTCAACCACCAAGGCACAAGAGCGAACGCTAACCCAGAGAACATCAGAGAGAGAGCACCACCCTCGCGGACCGGACACTGGCCAATGAGCGCCAGAACAAAAACTGCCGCGGCGCAGGCAAGAAAAAGAGCGCCTACAAACCTAAGCATGGTCCGCTCCCTCGTCTCGCGCCGCGGCCATGACGAGCATTTCCATGAACTCACCAATACCCAAGCCTCGTGACTTGGCGAGCTTCGCAGCGAGTGGTTTTAGGTCAGCGTTTGTTCGAAAACTGAAGATCGAGTCGCGATCAGATGCCTTGAGGGAGCGGCGGTCGATCGAGCCGGCAACCTTGCGCTCTCGCTCTTTGCGGGCCTTGCGCTTGTTGTCCATCTTCCCCGCCCACTTCTGACGGGCGGCTCCCCAGTCGTTTACATCCTCTTCAGCCACGAGCGCCTCCGGCCAACAACTTTAGTTCAGCAAAGATGGCATCTGCTTCTGGCTTCAACTCCTTGTCCGCTTCGAAGCCAGCTTTGCCTGCAACGACCGCGTTGATTTGCGATGCCTTGTAGGCCATGCCCGACTTAAACACCTGACCTTCAGCAGAGAGATTCTTGATTGCGTGCGTATTCAGCGTCCGCATTTTGCTGTCTAGGGCCGTCAGCACGAATGCGAACGGAATCTTTCGGCGTCTACAGATCTCAGTGACGGCTTCGGAGGCCCATGCATCAAACGCACTGGCCTTCACTGGCACCAACACGGCATCGCTGGCCATGATTGCGCTTTCGGTCAGGTCGAGATCGCCGGGGGCGCAATCCAACAGAATCCAATCGTACTTCTGTCTGCGCAGGGTAGACAGCAAGGTATCGAGATCACCGAAGTCATCGAACAGCAGCGGGTTTTCTGGCTCGCCGCGGATCAAATACCATTGGGATAGATTGCCCTGATCACTATTAAGATCGATGATGGCGACGCGCTTGGCTTCCTTCGACGCTCGCGCGGCGAGCGTCACTGCCAAAGTGGTTTTTCCGCTGCCGCCCTTGCCGGATGCAATCGTAATGACCTTAGTCATGAGACCCTCAAGTATACGTCCACATCGCACTTTGCGATGTGGACGTATACATTATAATAACGTAAACGTATACATTAGAAAAAAACGTATACTCCCAATGGTAAACGTTTAACGCTTATTACGATTCACCCATTCCTAGTTTAGCAGTCATTCCGCATGCGCCTAAGGGCGTGCAAATCGCCTATCAGGCTAAAGGCATGTGTGAGAATCCTGCGCTACGGCTTCTTGCCATTTAGGTCCGAGCGTAGATTTTGCGGAGATGGCATCATTACCCGCCGGGTCGCCATCTTTGAACATCTTCACTACAAACGACTGGTTATGGGTTCCCGCAATAATCGGTTGCCCACCAGAATAGGTTGTCGTTGAATTGCCGAACGCGGTTGCGCTGTTACCGTAGCCCATCGCGGTGACGCTACCAGTCGTGTTTGCGACAACTGGGGTGTAGCCGACGACCCCGACGTTATTCTGGTATTGGCTGCCGACGATAAGAAAGTTGTCGTATCCATGGCGAATGGTTTCAACCGCGGCTTGATGCAGCGCAACGTTTTGCGCTCCCGTCATTCCGCAAACGGGAGCCGCGCTTGATGTGATCTGAAGCGTGTCCTTAGTCAGCGGAATGGTCGATGCTTTCGCGCAGCCGACTAGCGCTATACAGAGGCCGAAAAAGATACGACGCATTTGCCCACCCCGTCTGAAAACGACGGATATTTGAGGACGATATAAAAATTGCGGTCAATTGGCATTTCTCTCTGAACGTTGATAATTTGCGGAAGCCTTGCGAACCGTGCCGCATAAGCCGCATTTCACCACCGCAGCCCTGAAGGCTTCTTGCCTTCCACTATCTCGAGCAGGCGTTTCTCCCAAAGCTCCAAGGCGCGGCGCTTCTCATCTGCGAAATCCCATGTCGTATAGGTTCGGCTCGCAAGCGTTGCTTTCATATCGCCTGTGTGGTGGAGTACGTGACTCCGATATTCGCTCGGCACCCGCATCGCAGCCAGCTGATCAACGATAAGCCCGCGCATGTCGTGAAGACGGACGTTCTCCGCGATGCCGAGGTCATCTTTTAGGCGACGCAATGCGTCTGAGGGCGTGGCGCGATTCATATGAATTTCAGTTTCCTTGGTCTTGGAGCGCGAGTTGCGCATGGCGGTGTCGCCGGGAAAAAGAAATTGTGAATCTCCACTCGCCGCAATCTGCTCCTCGATGAGCTTGAGAGCGAGCGGCGGCAGCGGCACGCGTTGATCTTCGCGGCTCTTGTTTCCTTCCCGCGTCCCAGGAATGAACAGATTGGCGTTCTCACCAAGCTCCACCTCCGATTTCAGAACACCCACAAGCTCGCCGACGCGCTTGCCTAGCAGCACTATCAGCTTGAACGCACGCGCGGTCTGAGGCTGCATTGCGTCCGCACCATTCCAGAGAAGCTTCAGCTCCTCGTTCGTCGGCGGTCGGTTTTGCTTGCCGTCTGGGTTCGCGTCCGGAACGGGCCGATCAAGGCCAAACGTTGGGTCACGTTCGCAGTACTCCTTGGTCAGCGCATAGCGGCAGACAGCACGGATGAGCGTCAAAGATTTTGTCGCCTGAAGGCCGCGGTAGCCGCGCTTCAAATCTGTCGTGGCCTTACGGATTTCCTCAAGCTTCGCTTTCACTGTGGCCTTGTCGAGAAAGGCTATCTTTGTTGAGCCTATGCGCTTCTCGACATGAGCTTTAAAAATGCGCTCGTATTCCGCACGCGTGCGAACGCGCAGCGTTCGCTTGCGGCCGGGGTGGTCTATCCACTCCCGGTAGACGTCGGAAAACGTGAGCTTCGCGGCGGCTTCCTTATCAGCAGCTGCTTTTGGATCAACGCCATCGAGTTGCAGACCAGCGAGCAGCTCACGAGCCTTCGTTATCGCATCGCCCAGCTCGATCGTCAGAGCATCACCGATGGTGTGCCAGCGCTTTTCAGCACCGCGTCTCGGACGGTAACGGATGCGCCACGACCCCCTACCGCCACCAAGCACGGCGAGGTGGAGTCCTGGTACTCCCTTGATCCGGTAGACGGCCGGCTCACCTTTAAGGCGCGCTTTTACTGTGAGGACATTGGACGCGATTTCGGGCATGCTTGACGCTACGACAGCGCCAGAAAGCTTTCAATCCCGTGTCCCACTGGTGTCCCGGAAGGTTCATCTTCCTAAGGCCTTCAATGTCTCTTGACGTCTCAGTTAAAACATTTAAATCGCTGATTTAAATGGATTAATATAAGGACATCACGAGACGGAAGAAGTCCAACAAAGACGTGGATTACCGTACTACGAATCTGGGGGTCGTGGGTTCGAATCCTTCCCGGCGCGCCATTCCCGAACAAAAGAGAGAACTGCGGGCGCGGCTTTATCGAAGCCGTCGGATGCGGCCCGCGCCAGGACGGCCTTAGAGCCGGAGATTTGGATTTTCTTATCTCCGACGCTGACCTCTCGCATGACAAGCCGAACGTACGCCTGCTTGAGGTCTCGGGGTCCGTTTCTGAGTTTATCTCTCAGCAGGGCCGCAAATGCCACGATCTTATCGGGAGTGATCGTCGGCTCGCCGTTCGATAGGCGCTTTTGTAGATCGGCAATCTCGGCTGCAAGCTCGTCGCGTCGAACCTTGAGGCCGACGAGCCGCTCTCTGAGGCTGCCATCCTCGGCGTCCACGACACCCTGCTCGACGAGTGTCAGAAGCCGAACGATTCCCGCTTCGGCGTCCTTGTGTGCCTGCCGAAGCCTGCTCAGCCGCTCCTTGACATCCGCCGACCGACTGTTTGCCGCTTTCAGATAGGCCTTCAGCAGATCACTCAGGCGATCGGGATGAAGTACTCGGGCGCTCACCTCGTCGATGACGATCTGGTCCAACCGCTCCATCGGCATGCGTAGCCCTTTGCATGCCGTTGCCCCTTCCTTCAGCTTTCGCGAGCAACAGTAGTACCGGTAGAGGGCGCCCTTTCCCGTATTTTGGATTAAAGCGGCTCCGCAGTGGCCGCATCGGGCGACGCCCGCCAAGAGCGTCGGGCCATTAACGACGCGAGGCGCAACGCACTTCGGATTTCGACTTTGCAATAGGGCCTGGACGGCGTTGAAAGTCTTCTCGTCGACGATCGCCGGAACCTGAACTTCAACTTAATGAGAGGGCGGACGCGGCCGCCCGTTACGGCTGTCGAAGCGATTGAATTTGTGCCGACCGCAGTAGGTCGAGGACGTGAGGAGATCGTGCACGCCCCCAGTCGAAAAGCGCCGGCCGCGACGGGTGATGCCGCGCTCGTTGAGATAGCTGGCGATCGCCTTGACCCCCATCGGTCGACCTTCCGTCCCGATTGCGAGAACCAGCCTGGTATTCCGACCCATCGTAGCCTGGGCCGACAAATTTCGCGTCGAGCTCACCGCCACGGGCGAAAAGCCGACATCCTGGGTCTACGATGTATTTAGGCACAGTGGCGCGCTGCGCTTTCCCGGCCGCGTCTTTTCCCGGTGGTCGGATTGGTGGGCGAGGGCGCTGCTCACGGCGACGCGCCATGTTCCGGCGGTTGCGACAGGGGGGGGCGCATCGTGCGACCGGCCTTGGATCGCCGCCGTTGCTGCTTGGGCGGTTTGGGGTGCCTGGACGATCGTGAGCTTCGTCCATGCGAACCTGTCCCTCACGGAAGCGATGACATACCTCGCTTGGACGACAGCTCAGGATCTTGTGACACCCGTGGCAGGCATTTGGATCTCCTCGAACACACAGAAACGCCAATCGCTGGTCGGACAGTTGGTTGGCCAGCCGCCACCGAGCGCCATGAACAGAGCTGCAACATCCGAAAGCCGTGTGGCTTCCGCCTGCACCCGCGCGATCACTGCGTTGAAATACGCCTGCTGCGCCGTCAGCAGCGTGCCCTGATTGATCAGACCCAGAACAAGCTGCTTCCTGATGAGATCGAGGCTTTTCTTGGTGGCCATTTCTGACCGAATGGCAGCCTGCACGGCGGGCGTATCCTGCTGCAGGCTACGCAGTGCATCGGTAACATTTTGGAATGCCGTTATGACGGTCTGGCGATACATTGCGTCCGCCTCGTCGAGCGCTGCCTCGGCAGACTTCTGCTTATGGTATAGTGTAAATCCATCGAAGATCGGCGCAGCCACCGCTCCGGCCACAGCGTAGAATCCCGTCCCTGGGGTGAAGCTCTGAGCAAAATTGTAACCACTTGTTCCGCCATTAGCTGTCAGTGCGAAGTTGGGCAGCCGGGCAGCGATTGCCATCCCAATTTGCGCGCTCGCTGAATGCATGAACGCCTCCGCAGCTCTGACGTCGGGGCGCCGCCTCACCAATGTGCTTGGCAAGCTCACCGGCAGGTTTCTCGGTAATTCAATCCGCTTCAGATTGAACTTCTGGAGAACCTCATCGGCCGAAAATTGACCGGCAAGTGCGGTTAACTGGTCGCGCTGCACCGCGAGCTGCTTTCTGAGGGGCGGCAGAGTCTGCTCTACCTGAGCGAGCGCAGCGTCCTGCGCCAGCACATCCGTCTCTGCGGCATAGCCGGCGCTGAGTTGTTTCCTTAGGAGTTCCAAAATCTCGCGCTCAGTTTTGATGACCTGTTCGGTTCCCTCAATCTGGCTGCGCAACGATGCCTCTTGGATGGCGGCCGTGACAACGTTGGCCGTGAGTGTGAGATGAGCGGCCTCGAGCTGGAACTGCGCTTGCTCGGTCAGCGCATCCAAGTTTTCGACAGCCCGAATATTCGCGCCCCAGACATCCGGCACAAAGCTAATAGTGGCCTGATGGGTCACCAGCGAGTAGTGGGTTTGCGGCACCGAGTCGAGAGGTGCTCCGAAAACGGTTCCTGCGTTCGACAGTAGGGTTTGCGAAGTTGTTGAATTGCCGCTGACTTGCGGGAAGAACAGCCCGCGCTGCGCCAGAGCGTTGTAGTTTGCCACCCGGATAGCCGCTTCTGAAGCCTGCAGAGTCGGGTTGTGATCAACCGCCAGCCTGATCAGATCGTTGAGCGGTTTGGACCGAAACGCTGCCCACCATCGGGTCGGAATGTCAGCGCCTTCGATGAAGCGTTGGCCCGCGATCTTGGGCTGCTCGGGGTTGGAGCGGGGCGAAAGTAGCGGCTCAGGTGTAAAGCGCGCGACTTCCGGCGGCTGTGGTGGTGAAAAATTCGGTCCAACCGCACACCCCGACAGTATGCTCGCGCATGATGCTGCGAACACCCAACGATACCCAAGCATTGATCCCCCGATCCAGTTCGTCACAGTTGCCGTGTCAGGCAGACGAAGTGCAAACGCTAGAGCAGTTGGCTGCACCGGAAACTGTGCTTTGTCACAGCAACCGTTGTGATTTGTCCCAGTGAAATGCCTTGTCCTTCCGCGGCATTAGTCTCGCGAGTTTCCGACTCCCTGCGCGCGCCGCGGGGTCTCTTCCGTGGGTGCACTGATGGCCAATCCAAAATCCAGGATGAGCGTGGCGGTTGTGACGACCGGCGCGCTCTGCTTTCTCGCCGGAGCTTATTCGATCGACAACGCCAGGAGCTGGCTGCAGTCTGTTGCTGAGGTCGTGAATTCAGATGCCAACGCCAAGGCAGACTCCAACGATGTGAAGACGGCCTTGCTCGGTGGGGTTCCGAGCGTCGAGCTCAACGAGAAGCAGATGTCGACCGTCAAGGTCGGCGCAGTCAGGGAACACGAGTTTCCGGTTGAGAAGGCTGCTGTTGGCAGCATTGATTTCAACGAGGACGTGACACTTCAGGTGTTTACGCCATATCAGGGACGCATCCTGGAGACGTTCGCCAAGGTCGGCGACGACGTCAAAAAGGGGCAGATGCTCTTTACCATCGACAGTCCGGATCTGCTGCAGGCCTGTTCGACTCTGATTTCCGCGGCGGGCGTGCTCGAGCTGACTACGCGTGCACTGAAACGTCTTTCCTTGCTCTACGAGAGCAAGGCGGTCGCGCAGAAGGATCTTGAGCAAGCAGTCTCAGATCAGCAGACGGCCGAGGGCACGCTGAAAGCGGCGCGCGACGCAGTTCGTATCTTTGGCAAGACCGAAGCCGAGGTCGACGCGATCATTAAAGATCGCGAGGCTGATTCAAAGCTGGTGGTGAAGAGCCCGATCGATGGTCGGATCACGGCGCGCAATGCGGCGCCGGGACTGTTCGTCCAACCGGGCAACGCGCCGGCGCCGTACTCGGTGGCGAATACCTCGATCATGTGGATGCTCGCCAACGTTGCCGAAAGCGATGTGTCGGCCATTCATGTCGGTCAGGAGGTTGAAGTCACGGTGGTGACCTATCCCAACAAGATTTTCACGGGCCATATTTCCGCGATCAACTCGAACGTCGATCCCAATACCCATCGCATGCTCGTGCGCTCGGAGATCGAGGACCCGCACCACGAATTGCGATCTGGGATGTTCGCGCGGTTCGCTATCACGACCGGTGCTCCGGTCAGATCGCTTGCTGTGCCACTCGACGGTGTGGTGCGCGAAGGTGACGGCACCATGACAGTATGGGTAACGACCAACCGCAAGCAATTCACTCAGCGTACCGTCAAGATCGGCGAACGGAAGGACGGGCTGCGTCAGATATTGGATGGCTTGCAGCCAGGTGAACTGGTCGCCACCGAGGGCGCGATATTTTTAAGCAACATGTTGGCGATCGGCCAGGCTGGTGGCTGAGCGGAACGCGGATCGTCTTTGCGCAGCAGTTGCATTCGACAAAGGGGGACACTGTGCTCAAGAGAATTCTTGCATTTGGTTTGACCCGGCGTCCGATCGTCTTATTGGGGCTCCTGGTGTTCATCGGCGCCGGGCTGATCGCGTTCAAGAAGCTGAATATTGAGGCTTATCCGAATCCTGCACCGGTGATTCTGGAAATCACGGCACAGGCTCCCGGGCTGTCGGCCGAAGAGATGGAGCGCTACTACACGGTCCCAATGGAGATCGGCCTGTACCCGACGCCCGGTGTTGAAAACATCCGCTCGACATCGTTTTACGGACTGAGTTTCGTTCGTGTGACTTTCAAGTATGGCATTGACTATTATTCCGCCTACACGCAGGCTGCCCTCAGCTTGCAGCAGAACGTCACCTTGCCGCAGAATCAGGTTGCGCAGATTCAGCAGTCGAGTCTGACGGGAGAGATCTTCCGATATCAGGTCGTGGGGCCGCCGCACTTCGGGCTGACCAACCTTCGTACCGTCCAGGATTGGATCGTCCTGCGTCGCCTGTTCTCGGTGCCCGGCGTAGTACAGGTCAATTCCTGGGGCGGCACCACTAAGCAGTACAATGTCAACGTCGATCTCCATAAGCTAGACGCCTACAGCATCACGCTCCCGCAAATCATCACTGCGCTCAGCAACTCCAATATTAATGTTGGCGGACGCGAGATCACCGTCGGGCAACAGTCCGTCAACATTCGCGGTATCGGGCTTTTTGATACGGGTGGCGCCGACGACCTGACGCAAGGCTATCACGTTCAGGACATTGAGAACGTCGTTCTGACGCAGTCGAACGGCGTTCCCGTGACGATCAAGGACGTTGCCAGTGTCGAGCTCGGATTCGTGCCGCGACTAGGCATTGCCGGGAAAGATCACGATGATGACGTCGCGCTCTCCATCGTGGTGATGAACCGCACTCTTCACACCAATGACGTACTGCCCAAGGTGCAGGCAGTGATCAACCAGATGAATCACGACGGCACTCTGCCGCCGGGCGTGAAGCTCGTTCCCTATTACGACCGTAGCACTCTGGTATCGATGACCACGCACACGGTTCTGCATAACCTGATCTTTGGTTGTGCGCTCATCTTCTTCATCCAGTGGGTTTTCCTCGGCAATCTGCGCAGTGCGATCATCGTCGGCGTCAATATTCCGTTTGCCATGTTCTTCAGTGTGTTTCTTCTCGTCCTGATGGGTGAGGATGCCAACCTGTTGTCAGTCGGCGCGGTTGATTTCGGGATCATCGTCGATTCCGCGGTGATCCTCGTTGAGAACATCTTCCGCAATTTCCAGTTGAGGCCTGAGCAACGGCGGGAAGTCCTGGGTTTCCTTGGTGATGGCAGATGGGGAGAGGATCCGACACGCGAACGGCCCGGCATCCGAAACATCTGGACCGATCATTTGCGGTTGATTCTCTGCAGCGCGCTGCAGGTCGACAGGGCGATCCTGTTCTCTGCAGTGATCACCGTTGCAGCGTTCGTTCCGCTGTTCACCATGCAGGGCGTCGAAGGTCAAATCTTCGGCCCAATGGCGCGTACCTATGCCTATGCTCTCGCAGGTGCGTTGCTCGCGACCTTCACAATCACGCCAGTCTTGGCATCGTATGTCCTGCCCGATGAGGTGCGGGAGACCGAGACCATCGTCGTCCAGACTCTGCGCAGAGTCTACATGCCCATCCTGCGTTGGTCGCTCGGGCATCGCAGGATCATGCTCGTCGTCGGTCTGGCCTTTCTGGGCCTGACCGGATTGTTGGGAACGCGGCTTGGCAGTGAATTTCTGCCGCATCTCGAGGAAGGCAATCTGTGGATCCGGGTAGCGCTGCCGCCCTCGATCGGACTTGACGCCGGTACGCCCTCAACCGCGAAACTGCGCGAAATTCTGCTCAGCCATCCTGAGGTCATCACCGCGGTGACTCAGCACGGCCGGCCGGACAATGGCAGTGATGCCTCGCCGTTCTCTAACGTCGAGATATTTGCGCCGTTGAAGCCGTTCGAAGATTGGCCGGCAAACCGCACCAAGGAGAAGCTGATCGAGGAACTCAACAGGGAATTCACCGACGCAGTGCCCGGCGCGACCTTCAACTTTTCCCAATATATCCAGGACAATATCGAAGAAGCGATCTCCGGCGTTAAGGGCGCCAATGCGGTCAAAATTCTCGGCCCCAATTTGGGCGAGTTGGAGCGCCTTGCCACCCAGATTCAGTCCGAAATGCAGAAAGTCCGTGGCGTGACCGATCTTGGTGTCTTTCACGTACTCGGCCAGCCCAACCTGAACATCAAGGTCGATCGCGAAAAGACGATGCGCTATGGGCTCAATACCAGCGACGTCAACTCGGTCATACAGGCGGCACTCGGCGGCACCCAGGCAACGACCCTGCTCGAGGGAGATCGTCAGTTTTCGGTCTCAGTTCGACTCGATCAGGACTACCGCGACAGCCTCGAAGCGGTCGGCGACATCAAAGTAGGTTACACCACAGCCGCTGGTAACAACGCCTATATCCCCCTGCGTGAGCTTGCCAACATCACGCTCGATACCGGCGCGACCTACATCTATCATGAGATAAGTACTCGCTACATTCCGATTAAGTTCAGCGTGCGCGGTCGGGATCTGGGAGGCACCATCGCTGAAGCACAGAAACGCATCGCGAAGAACGTCAAGTTGCCACCTGGATATCGCATCGTCTGGACCGGCGAGTTCGAAGATCTTGAGCTTGCCAAGGAACGGATGGAAGTCGTGGTGCCGATCAGCCTGATCCTGATCCTGATCCTACTCTACGGCCTCTTTGACTCGCTGCGCGACAGCTTGCTAGCACTCGCCGGTATTCCGTTTTCCGTCGCGGGCGGCGTGTTGGCATTATACCTCTCTGGACTAGATTTCAGCATCTCTGCTGCCATCGGTTTTGTTTCACTGTTCGGCGTCTCGGTGATGGATGGCATACTGATGATCACCTACTACAATCAGGTTCGAGTCGGCCACACGTCGAGGGTGGAAGCGATGTTTCATGCTGCGACTCAGCGCATGCGGCCAATGCTGATGACCGCTATGTCGGCCTGTATCGGCCTCTTCCCTGCGGCAATCTCCTCGGGCATCGGCAGCCAGGTGCAGCGCCCGCTTGCTACTGTAGTCGTGGGCGGCATGCTGATCGGACCAATCATGTTACTCGTTGTGGTGCCGGCACTACGAATGCTGTTCCTCGACAGGGAAGGCGAGGCAGAGGGCTCTGACAATGTGAATAGCCTTGCGCCAGCGGAGTAATGGGCGTCGAGTTATCATAAATGCGGGACAAGATGATGAAATTCAGATCATTCGTGGTGGCCGGCTTGGTGCTGAGTATGGCGATGACACATTTGGCTATCGCCCAGAGCGCCGGAAGCGCGGCGCCATCAGCAGCGGCCGCTCCGGGCACCAGCCAAGGCAATGTGAGTGCCAAAGGTGACCCGAACGTCGATTACCTCTTTGCTCAGAAGGGCAAAGGCGCCAAAGCAACGGGCGCCAACTCAGCACTGCGATCGATCAGCAAGGTTCAGCCGCAGTCTCGCGTTGATCTTAAGCCGTCGACCGGCGACATTGCGACTTCGAACGTCAGAACCGGAACGCCGAGCAACAAGGCCGTGACCGGCTCGGGGCAGCGCGCGGAAGCGGCTCTACCGGCAGCGCTCGCCGGGGGAAACACCGCAGCGGCTAACCGCTCTGCTGTCAATGGCGCCACGTTGGTGCGACCGGCCGCACGCGGTACAGTCGTCGGTGGATCGATAAAAAATACTGCGAGCGTGCTGAGCGGGAACAGCTTTGCACCGAAACATCCTTGACGCCCGTAGATCAGGCACGCGAGCTATCTAATTGGTAGATAGCTCGATGAAACTTGCAAAAGCGATCCCGCGCAGCGAGATTGATGTGCTGCTTTACGCCCAAGTACCGGACGACACAAGTAGTCAGGTAGTGTCATCGGAATGCGCTAAGGCGGATGGCATCTGGCTGTTTCCGAGAAATGCCCCCAAGATGTTGAGAGGTTGGTGTCGCTCCGGCACGCGACTCGGAGGTCGGTTTACAAGGCTGGCACAGTGGTCGTCAGCGCACTCGGAGGCAAGCCAGTGTGAGCGTCGGCGGCGGCTGGTCGGGAGATCATGGCTCAATCAAACGACCGGCGATCGCCTTGATTGCCGCTTGAGTGCGGGTCGCAACGCCGAGCTTGGTCCGCGCATTGTCGATGTGAAAATCGACGGTTCGCTTGGGAAACCCTAGTATCTTTGCAGTCTCGGCGGACGTCTTGCCGCGCGCAGCCCAAGTTAGAGTCTCAATCTCGCGATCGTTCAATTGGACCTCTTTGGTCCAGACTTCATTTCGCGCAACGTGCGCGAGGCGCGCATTGATAATCGAAACCAGAATGTCGAAGTCGATTGGCTTAGTGACATAGTCATCTGCGCCGAGTTGCCGTCCCTTGAGTTCGCTCCAGCGATCGGTGAGGGCGGTGAGGAAGATAAAGGGTACATTGTTGAAGCGAGGTGTAATTTTGGTGAGGTGCTCTAGAACCTCAAATCCAGACATCACTGGCATATTGATGTCGCACAGCACCAAGTCAGGCAAGGTCTTGAAGATCGCCGAGAAACCCGCCCCACCGTCATAAGCTTGCTTGATCTCGAATCCGTGCTCCACGAGTTCCTCAGAAATCAAGGCAGCCATTTCTCGGTCATCTTCGATGCAGAGGATCTTCTTCCTGGTACCTGCCATGATTGTGCCTCTAGCTCACAGAAAAATGATGCTGTCGTGGCAACTACGGGCCCTGCGTAGCGCGGCAGACCCAACCGAGCCTTAGAGGGTATTCGGGCCAGGGAGCAAATGTACAAATCACAGTTACAGTTGAGAGGAATCCCTTAGCGACCACCCGCGGCCAAGCTCCCATGTCCAGGGAACCGTGTCCCTCCACGGGTTATGATGAGACGCAGCGCCCAGTGCGCAATCCATGAATACAGTTGCGACCTCAGCTTCACTCGCCAAGCCAACCGGCTGCTGCAACCACATACCGAGCGCGTCGAGACTCACGCGGCAGGGAGGTCGGAATGATCGCTAAGATGTAGCCGTCCTTACGACATACAAGTACGCCTTTGGCGAGATTGTCTTCTGCGATGCCGCCGGCTTTAGCCGTCGCTGAAGAGCGCTTCGTAGGCTCGTGTGTGACCACGTCATAACGGACGTCACGGCCGTCAAGATGCTTTTGGAGTGACGGTGTGATACCCATGGCATACCTCGCTTTCCGACCTCAGTTAGTCGGTCACTTTCGACCGGCGAAAGCGAGCCAGCGATATCAAGCACCAGAGAACACGCCGTTGGCGTGTGAAGGCCCCTGACATGGCATCGCTCGCCGTTCAAGGGGCCAAACGAACAAAATTGTAGTGCCTTGCGTCGGCCCTCGCAATTCACTCTCGCACGCGCTCTGCTTAGGGCCAAAAGCTGACGCTTGAAGGATCGGTCGCCAACACGGCCTTTCGCTGAGTTTAGCCTTATTTCCAGAAACGTGATTCCGCCATTGGCGACGTCATGCACCGCTTCAACAATCTTCAGTTCAGACTGGGCGGCCGCTCCAACCCTAGCTCGCAATTTTCAAGTGGGCGTGTCGCTGAGCGTCGCGCGAGGCGAGCTTGGATACGTCGCCGGAAATTTGCTGTGATCCCCTGAATGCAAGATCACCCATTGTCAGCATCCCGACCATTCGCTTGTTGCGATTCAAGATTGGCAAATGATGAACCTCTTTCTCCCGCATCAATCGCGCCGCGGATTCGAGAGTGTCGTCGTCAAAGCCGTAGACGATCCGGTGGGACATCACCTCCCGCGCCGGTGTGGCCGATGGATCGGCACCTGTGGCAACAGCACGATGCGCGAGGTCTCGGTCGGTGATCATGCCGATGATGCGATCATTTTCGCCGACGGGCAAGCACCCGATGTGTTGCCCACGCATTCGCGTGGCGACCTCTCTGATTGGGAGGTCGGGCGCGACCCACTCTGCGTTAGCTGTCATGGCGTCGCGGACCAGCATGGTACGTGTTGAAGGGATCGGCTTCGCAGCGGCCACGTCGCCCTCGGATTGACCGGCGGGCGTCAGGCTCCCATCCGTTGAGGTCTGGTTGGTGCTCTCTCTGTCATCGGTGCCGAATTGCGTCTGTAGAAAATCGCCATAGACCTTGTACATATCCTCCACTGTCTCGCAGGCCGTCACTTGGCGGCGGCCCAGGAAATTAACCCACCTCATGCTCATGGCCACGTTGTCACTTAAAAGCCGTGCATTCATTTGTGCGATCAGCGTCAATGCCTGACGATTGATGTCCATGAACGCGGCGAGGTGGTCGGGTTGAAGGCGCTCGCGCGGGACGTTATTCGTTGAGTTACTCATCAGCGTCGTCCTCCCGTCATATGATGTAATCCGAATCCCACGCAGAGAGCCGCCTCCGCGAACACAGCGTATCGGCTGCCCGCTAACGCCTTTTTGCTGGAAATTATTTCAGCGGGTGCGCGCTCATTTGCCCAGCTTGTGCAAAGTGCGGCCCCTTGGGCGGTGCGTGGGTCGTTGCGGGCGTGTGCATCAAAGTCGGAGGCGTCATTGACATTGTCCTCCGCGACTTCCGCACCATCTCTTTGGTAGGCTGTTGGCATAGGACCGCCTCGCATGGGGTGCCCCACGGCCACGCCGATAACCGACTCTAATCCGATCCCAGGCCGGTGTATATCATTTAACCTCCGCGCTTGGACTGACGCTCGAGCCCAAGTCGGTCTCGGTCGGTTCTATTCGGCAATATAGTTCTCAGCTTCTTCCAGCGAGAACGAATAGGGGTGTGTGCTGCTGTGCGAACGGATAGGCCCGCCAAAGTCTGGATCGACGACCAAGTATCGACCGCGATCCTGGCCGTGGCTCGCCTTACGAATCGCAAGCCCCTTGCGCGCCGCACCGCGACGCAGGCGGCGCTCACGAGCCGAGAGCGTATCCTTTTGAGCCATGCATCTTCACTTTCTCTCTTTCTCAGCAAAGTGAATAGGCGTCGTTGGCCATTGTTATCCTCGACGACAAGAAATGTGGAAGTAAGTACTGTGCGCGACGAGTTAAGTTCAGCAAAGAAGGGGGAGATCGGAGGCAATAATTGCCATGTCGAAACCGATTAAAGTTCAGATCCTGGAGAGGGCCCGAGCCCTGATTGAGGACCAGCGGCGTTGGTGTCGGGGCGACCTCGGGCGGGACGCGATGGATGTTTCGGTCGGCCCAACAGACAGCAACGCTGAGCGACGTTGTGCCTTAGGCGCTCTTGTGGCGGCGGCTTATGAATTCACCAACGATCTTCATCTGGCGCGCGAGCTTGCCATGACGGCCATGAGGCCCTTCGTCGGAGCCACCGCGCTCACGCACATCAACGACACCGAAGGTCACGCTGCCGTACTCACTCTCTTCGACATCGCCATCGAGCGAGATCAAGAAGGTCGGCCTAATGCCTGAGCTCTTCGAGCCCACCGAGATGGCCAAGAACAGCCCAGGAAGCGGAAATCGCGCATCGGGAGTGCGATAGGTCGGTTATTAATCAACTTTAATAACGATGCGGAAGTTCTCATCTTCATCATCTCCGGCGCGCCAATCGAAAGCTTAGTCCAAGTCATCGTTGCACATCAAACGCTGCTTTGTCTCAATGGTATCTCGGCAGCAGCCACTTGTTGGGCACAGGTGAGTCACCGCTTCTTGGCAAGCTATGAGCAAGCCGCTACCCGAGCATGTGCCCCGCGCCGAAGCCGCCAAAGCGCCCCTGGCTGTGCCCTTGCAGAATAGCACATACCCCCACGCAAGCACGCACATTGCCCATAACTTTGTCTATATCCTTCCCTCACCTGCTCGAAATATCCCACGGGGGTGGGAGGCGCGAAGCCCGGCCTCCATCAACAACGTGAAGATGCGCACACGTCAGCTTGCGCTGTTCCCAAACCGCTTCAAGGCCGAAGCGATTCAGGAAAGAACGGCCGGACTATTAGAGCACCTACAATCCCGGCAATGGCCAACCCGTGGTGCTCACTCCCCTAAGGCTGTGTGGGCGCCAAGTGCGACCGCCCACCGTTCCTTCAAAGACCAACCGGCATGACTCTGATGCGCCTCATGCGTCACTTTCCGCATCTCCGTCATCGCCGGGTACGTATTCGAGAATATCTCCGGGCTGGCATTCGAGCTCGCGGCATATGGCCGACAACGTCGAAAAGCGGATGGCCCGCGCCTTGCCGGTCTTGAGGACGGACAGGTTCTGAATCGAGATACCAACCGCGTCTGCGACGTCGCCGAGACGGCGTTTTCGCTTGGCGAGCATCACGTCGAGGTTGACAGTTATGGCCAAGGGATATTCCCCCGTTAGATGGTCAAATCGTTCTCGGACTTGAGGGCAATGCCGTGCTCGAGAACATATCTGAGAGCGATCAAGAACATGCCCACGGCAACGGGTCCGATGTCGACTACGTAGCTCGGCAGAAAGACCTGGATGTCTCCGCGGGCCTTCAGTCCGAAAGCCGCCAGGTTGGAGACGACCGTCATGAGAAATGGCCAAATGATCAGCACAACGCCGATCCACTGAAGGCTCGCCAGCGACTCGGACACGAAGATTCGGCCACGGGAAAACCGGTGAATGATGCGGTGCAGAATGGTCAACAGCACGACGTAGATCGATAGCTGGAAAGAGAAGAGCGCCCAATAGATTACCTTGCCGAGGGGCGACATGTGTGTCGGTTGAGGAAGGATCTCGAGACACTTCACCTGCTCGGGCGTCATGCCAACGACAGAAGACGCCGGATCACTGGCAGATACATAAGCGAGCCAGATCATCACAGGAAACCCGGCCCATGCGAGCCAGAACACACGGTCGAGCGTGCGGAACCAAGCGATGTGTTTGCTGCGATCTGCTGGGGCCATCGAGTGCTCCGCTGTGGCTGAAGAGCCTGCATCACCGGCTCTGGTCTTCCATTTATCGATTATCATGAAATTTCCATTGACTCAATGTTCTTCGGTCTTTATTTCATGTTTATCGATAAATTATGACTCCTAAGCAGGAAAACAGGCGTTGCCCTGGTAGGGCCTCCCCCAACACCAGGCGCATCGCGCACTAGCGCAAACCTAAGTCGTTCGCACGGCCGGCCATTTCGTCGGAAGGCGGAGCTTTGCCGCGCGCATGACGACCCGTTGACAGATCTTTGTAAGGAGCAACCAAATGACGTACCGAACGAAACGCCTCCTTGTCGGCATTGCCGTCTTGGGTCTCTGCGGGACCGGCGAGGCAGCGCATGCTGCCGATCTCGGGGGAGCACCACGGCGAGGGCCGAGCAACGCGTTCGTCGACCAAACGCCTGTCCTGTGGCAGGGTCTGTATATGGGCCTCATGATCGGCGCGACGGCTAGTGGTGTCGACGTCGAGAAGTTCGGGAAGAAGGACAAAGCAGACATCGACGGGGCGTCGGTCGGATTCGGCACCGTTGCTGGGTACAATTTTGGAAACGGCCCATGGCTTTTCGGTTTCGAGGCAGACGTCAATAGCGGCGGCTTCGATGACAAGAAGTCCATTGCGGGCCTCGGCACGCTCAGCGCCGAAGCCAACTGGTTCGGATCACTTCGCTTCAGAGCGGGCTACACCTGGGACCGGATGATGATCTATGGCACCGCCGGTCTCGCAATCGCAGACCTCGATATCAAGTCATCACTTGGCGGCAAGGACTCGGTCGTGGCGACGGGCCTCGCTGTTGGTCTCGGCACCGAATATGCGATCGACGAGAACTGGAGAGGCCGCGCCGAGGGGCTTCTCTATGCAATTTCCGACGAAGACGTGAAACTGGCAGGCAGTCAACGTGATGTCACGTGGGGACACGCGACCTTCCGGCTCGGCCTAGTGCGCGGTTTCTGAGCCATTTCGTAACCGCGCACAGCAGCGCTGTGCGCGCTTCCTCTCCCGATGGTTCCCGCGGGAGAGGAACGCGCCGGTGAGCCGTCGTGGAAAATCTGGTGTCGTGGGTTCGAACGAGAACTGCGGGCGCGACGGTTACCGCGAGAGCCTAGGCCTCGAACTCCAAGATGAGGCTTTTGAGTTAGCACATCGACGGGCTGTTATACCCCGACGCGGATATTCCCGAATCTCGAGGAAAAGACCCACTTATTTTAAATCAAAATTCATCGAAGCGAACATAAGTTCGCGAGATGTCTCTTGCGCGAAACGGGGCTCGTCAATCAGCTTTGACAACACTTCACAACCAGGGTGGATCGATTGATCCACGCCCGCTTTCAGCGCGCACTGAAAGCAATGAATTCCAACATTACAGGGGCGGAGCCGTTGATATTCGCGGATCAACCCTCGGCAAGAATTTGGGCGTCGCCTAGTGAACATGAAATCCGACACGACCGAAGATGTCGTTGACCGCCTAGAGCGTACGCGCAGCAAGATCGAAAGCAAGTTTTCAGCCGCCGGGGCAGTGCTCGAGGGCGCCTTGGCCATGCTCAGCCAGCAGCTTGAGTCGTTAGGAAAATTGAATGAGGTCCTGGACGCCGATGCCGTCGACGGCGCCATGCAGGATCTCATCTCGACCTCAGCCCAACTCAGCGCATTGCCAACCACCCTTGCAGATCGCGACGCGCGTCTACACGAGGTTGAGCGAAGCGGACGTACATTGCATGCGCAAATCAAGGAGATGCGCGGCCTATTGAAATATCTTCTGGTTTTTGCGCTGAACGTTAAGATCACGGCGGCCGAGAGCGCAGATGAAGCATCCCAATTCGAAGTTTTTGCCCGGGAAATGCAAAACCGGATTTCCCATGGCGAAACCGAGCTCAATGATTTCGAGGCACGGCTGACGGAATTAGGCGAACAGATAGAAGCGGCTCAGAAACTGGAAGCGGATCTGGGAAGCAAGGCAGCCGCCATGCTCCCAGAAGTTCCCGATCGTCTATCAACCAACGCGGCCGCCATCGGGCGCTATCACAGACAAATTGCGGAAACGACCTCCAGTGTATCCGCCATCGCGCAGCGCATACAGCTCAGAGTCGCGAATGCCCTGTCGACCCTTCAAATCGGCGACATCACGCGCCAACGCGTCGAGCACGTGGAGTTGGGTCTCGCGCTCCTCGCAGACACCGAACGTCAGATGACCGGAGCGACAGAGGAAGCTCGGCTTCGGCTTCGGCGCTTCACATACCGGCTGCTGGCCGCTCAGCTCGCCGACACATCGCAGGCCTTCGACCACGATGCCTCAAAAATGCTCGGCTATATATCCGAAATCGCCGCGGACACCGAAGATCTGCTCAAGCTGCAACGGGCCGACAGCTCCGATGATACGGGCGCCCGCGACGGCCTTCGATCCCTCGAGGAGCGCGTCGCCGAGGCCGTTGCTCTCGTTTCTGACATGGATCAGGCGACCGCAAGTGCCAATGGAATCCGACGATCGGCATCGCTGGCGGTCGACGAGCTCGTTGGCCGTGTGAGCAGCATTAAGAGCGTCAAAGAGGACGTTCAGTTCATGGCACTCAACACGACGGTGCGCTGCGCGCGGATGGGCGATGCCGGCAAGCCCCTCCAGGTCATCGCGATCGAATTGCGACTCTACGCCAAAAAGCTTGATACTGTCGCCGACCAGACGTTCGAGAGCCTGAAGACGCTCGAAAGCGCTGCCGCAGCGAGCGGAGAGGAAGACGGAAATCAAGTCGACGCCAAGTCCAAGCTTGAAAGCGCCGCGGCGCGTTTGCGCGCGGCTGCGGATGTCGCCGAGAGCAATCTCGCTGTCGTAACGGGGCATTGCCGCGAGGTTGTCGATTCGCTGTCGCAGGCAACGAGCCAGTTGAATTTCAAGGCCGAGTTTGGCGACGTCCTGAGTGAAACCGCCGAGTACCTTTTCTCCCAGGCGGGAGACGAGGTCACCGATACCGAAGAAATCGCCGGGCCAGCCGGGGAACTGCTCGAGCGGATCGCGCGCTCGTACACCATGGCAAGAGAACGCGACGTTCACGCCGAATTCGCGATAAGCGAGACCAGCAGCGCGCAATCCGCGGAGGGAACCCGCGATAGCGGCCACAGCTCCGAATTCTTCAGTGAAGCCGCCGCGTAGGCGGCTCAACCCCGCTTCGACGCGCGCAGTATCTCTCCGGCAATCGTATCAAGCGGCACCACTTTCATTGCGGCGCCTCGCGCGATAGCTTCCTTCGGCATTCCGAATACGATGGAAGTTGCTTCGTCCTGCGCCACGGTAAAGGCGCCGGCGTTCTTCATCTCTTCAAGCCCGCGAGCGCCGTCATCACCCATCCCTGTCATGATCACGCCGATCGCGTTTGATCCAGCGGAGTGCGCCGCCGAACGGAACAAGACGTCAACGGATGGACGGTGCCGTGAGACAAGCGGGCCGGGTTTCACCGAGACGTAGTAGCGCGCACCCTGTCGCACGAGCATCATATGGTGGTCGCCGGGGGCAATCAGCGCGTGCCCGCGCAGAACCGGATCTCCGTCGGCAGCCTCCTTAACCTCGATCTCACAAATGGAATTGAGCCGCTTGGCAAACGCCGCTGTGAACTTCTCAGGCATATGCTGCACAATGACGATGCCCGGCGCGTTCGCAGGCATGGCTTGGAGCACCACCCGCAGAGATTCCGTTCCTCCCGTCGAGGCGCCGATGCACGCTACCATTTCCGTTGTCTTGGCCATGGCGCGCCCCGTTGGAGGCGGGAGCATTGCGTCTGCCGTGAGTTTCTTGGCCGGGTCCTGTCCCCGCAAATCGAAAGCGCGCGGTTTGCGCGCGCCAATGCGGGCCTGAGCGGCGCCTTTCACAACCTCACAAATCCGCGCGCCCGATTCCGCCAGGTGATCGGCAGCAGAAATCTTCGGTTTCAGAATGACGTCTACCGCGCCAGCGTCCAACGCCTGCATCAAAGTCTCGGAGCCTTGCTCCGTCAAAGATGAACACATGACCACGGGAATGGGCTTCTGCGCCATCAGCTTGCGCAGGAATGTGATGCCGTCCATGCGCGGCATTTCCACATCGAGCGTGATTACGTCGGGCACCTCGTCTTGTATGCGACGCGCCGCAGCGATCGGATCCGAAGCGACCCCCATCACCTCAATATCCGGATCGTTGCCCAATACCGCCGCAAGCGTTTGCCGCACGCTGGCCGAGTCATCAACGATGAGCACGCGGATTTTTTTCATTCGCTTCTTCTTTATATTTTTTCGAAGACCGTGTTGGCGACTTGCTTGAGAGGCAACGCATATCCCGAAATCGATTCGGAATGGCCAATAAACATATAGCCGCCGGGGGCCAAACACTCGCAGAGACGACTGAGCACGTCCACTTGCGTCTGCTTTTCGAAATAAATGAGGACGTTGCGGCAGAAAATCAGGTCCATCCGATCGCCGACTCGATATTTTTCATCCATGAGGTTCATGCGCGCAAAGCCAACTTTGGCTCTGAGCGTAGGATGAATTCGCACATCGCGGTTGCTGGGCTGAACCGACCGCATGACGTACTTCTTTGCCATGTTTGCAGGAACTGGCGCGACCATATCCACCGGGTAGACGCCCCGGATTGCGGTCGAAAGAACCTGGGTACTCAGATCGGTCGCCAAAATCGAGTAGGAGACGGGGCTGTTTCGGGCAAAGTCTTCGAGGACCATTGCCAGCGTGTAGGGCTCTGCCCCTGTCGAGCAAGCGGCGCTCCAGGCGCGGATCGTGCGTTGGCCGCGCGCTGCGATCTGAGGCAGCACGACGTCGCAAAGATAAGAAAAATGGCCGGGCTCTCGGAAAAAGTCGGTCTTGTTCGTTGTCGCGACATCGATCAGATGCACCGCTTCGGCTTTGATTCCGCCTTCCTCAAACAGATAGTCGCAGTACTGATTTAAGGATGCATGGCCCGTTGCGCGAAGACGACGGCGCAAGCGGCCCTCGAGCATGGTGCCTTTGCTTGGCGGCATGCGGATACCGCTATAGTTGTTGATGTAACGCGCCAACCGGTCGAAGTTACGTTTGCTCAGACTATCGGCATGCGGTGGCTGTCCGGCGACCAATTGTTCCACGACCGTGGCTCCAGAACGCTTATGACGAGGCTTCACGTGCGAGCTTTCAACCGATCCTTATTCGGCAAGCTCGGCTGTCGGTACCGACTGCAGCATTTTCGACTCCGCGCGCGAGAAAAGCCGCGGCAAATCGATCAGAACCACAAAACCAGTCGGACGTCGAACGACACCTGCGATGTAATCCGAACGCCAGCGGACCCCGATGTCGGGCGCCGTCTCGATCTGTTCCGAAGTGAACGGCGTGACCTCGAAAACCCGGTCGGCAACGAGGGCCAGCGACAACATCCGATCCGCCAGCGGAACGTCGAGAACCAAAATACGCGTATGCGGCGTCGGGACGGTCTTCGGCAGGCCAAGGCGCAGCCGAAGATCGATTGTTGGCACACCTTGGCCTCTGACGTCCGTCAAACCGAGCAGGTAGTCTGGTCCATTCGGAATTTTGAAAGCCTGTCTATAGTCCAGGATTTCCCGCACCCGCGTTACCGGAATGGCGAAGACTTCATCGCCGAGAGAGAACGTGACGTACTGCGCTTCGCCCGAGATATCGGCCATCACGCCGACTCCTTGAACTGAGCGTCTTCAGCGTCCGGACCGCCCATGCTGAGGTCCAAGGCGAAACCCTTCACGCGGGATTGAAGATCCGCGACGGTATTGCGCGCCGGGGCGACAGGCTTACGGGACTTGGCAGGGGCTGCTTTCGCAGTCGAGGCGGCTTTTGCGACGACCTTGACCGGGGCGACAGCTTTAGTGGCCGGGCGCCGCGTTGCCGCCGCTTGGGCCGGAGCGCGTCCGCCGGTATTGTCAATCCGGAAGAAGGCGATGCTGGTCTGCAACTCTTCGGCCTGCGCCGCCAACTCTTCCGACGTCGCTGACATTTCTTCGGAAGCCCCCGCGTTCTGCTGCGTGACCTTGTCAAGCTGCTGGATCGCTTCGTTGATCTGCGAAGCGCCGATATCCTGCTCGCGGCACGCGGCGCTGATCTCGGCGACGAGTTCGGCAGTCTTGCGGATGTCGGGAACGAGGCGCGTCAGCATTTCGCCGGCTTCTTGAGCCGCTTTGACGGTATCACCCGACACGGCGCCGATTTCAGCCGCCGCCGTCTGGCTACGTTCAGCGAGCTTGCGAACTTCCGAGGCAACCACAGCGAAGCCCTTTCCGTGCTCACCGGCGCGGGCGGCTTCGACGGCTGCATTGAGGGCGAGAAGGTCCGTTTGGCGTGCGATCTCTTGAACGATGCCGATCTTCTCCGCGATGGTCCTCATGGCGTTGACTGCACGCGAGACGGCTTCACCGCTTGCTTCGGCATCTTTCGATGATTGACGCGCGATTTTTTCGGTCTGCGCAGCGTTATCGGCATTCTGCTTGATGTTGGCGGCCATCTCTTCCATCGAAGCAGAGGCTTCTTCAGCGGCTGCCGCCTGCTCGGTCGCGCCCTGAGACAGCTGCTCGGACGACGATGAGAGCTCCTGGCTGCCAGACGAGACATTCTCTGAGGCAGAAAGAGCATCCGAAACGACGTCGCGAAGACGCTGGACCATGCGCTGAAGCGAGTAACCAAGCGTATCCTTGTCAGACAAAGGCGTCGGCTCGACAGTGAGATCGCCGTTTGACACCTGCTCGGCGATATTTGCGGTGATCCGAAGATTGGTCGTCATGCGGTTCATCGCATCGATGAGATCCTTAATCTCGTCGTTCGTGCTCGTCGAGATCTCCTGGTCGAGATCGCCGATGGCGACCGCCTGAGCGAGTCCGACGCCCTTCGCCAGACCTCTAGAGACGCTGAGAGAGATCCACACAGCGGCAACAACCGAGATCAAGAGCAACACGACAGCTGCGGCCACAAGGACATTTCGGGCGGTTGAATATTGCTCATCCGTTGCAGCGTCCGTCGCCTTCATGTCACGCATGGCAGCATCGTTGATCCGATCTGCTATCTCAAATAATGCGGTCAGCTTCTTGCGGCCGTCGCCCATCGACAATGCGCCAGCCTGAGCATTTGCTTCGTTCGTATTTATCGTCGCAAGACGCATGACCTCTTCATGGACAGAGAAGGCCTCGCGATACGATCGTTCTAGCTCGCCAAGGATGGTCTTCACTTCATCGCTTGCTACCGCGGAGATCGACGGGAGTAGCGCGGTAACCTGAGACGCTGCATCGTCAGCTCTCTTCTTGAATTCGGCCGTCAATCCAGCATCGTTGGTCAGAGCTGCGTTCTTCTCAGCACGCGCCATGTTGTTAAGCGCGTTCTGCAGACTGCCAATGAGCTGGATTTGCTTTACCGGGCCCCCGATCATCTTACCAATCGACGAGTTTAGAGAACTCAGGTTCATGATCGCCAATCCCGCCATGACGCAGGATAGAAGGGTGAGGACCGCGAAGGTGAGCGCGAGTTTGGTCTTGATCGTGAAACGCATGGCTGGGGCTCCGAAGAAGGTTTTTGGCTCTAGGCCGCTGGGCTGAGTTGTGAGGAAAAGGTTCTGCCGCGTGATGCGAAGATCTGGGCGAGATCGGGAAGGATGATGAACTCTCCTTTCCGCTTGACCAGGCAGCGTATGTAATCCGGCCGCCAGCGCATGCCGACGCTCGGTGGTTGCTCGCTTGCGGCGAGATTTAGGGCCGTTACTTCATGTACGCGATCTGTCTTTAGACCGATCAAAGTGGGGGTGCCGTCGAGGTCGAGCTCGATAACAATGATGCGACTATCGATGGTTGCGGCTTTTGCCTCCATGCCAAAGGCTAGTCGCAAATTGGCAAGCGGGATGACTTTCCCGCGAAAGTTGATTACGCCGCCGACGAAGCTTGCGGCGCCCGGCACCCGAGTTTCGGGAGCCATGTCGAGGATCTCGCGCACGATGGCGGCTTCCAAAGCGAAAGTTTCGCCGTGAAGCTCGAAGGTCAACACCTCGATCTCGTCCGTTTCTGTCGAAGCATGCGTCGCTGTCGCTTGCATTGTTCTGTTACTCCGCTGCCCGCAATTGGGCCTCTTCTTGCTGCCCGGCGGCAACAAGATGCACAACGTCAAGTATGAGCGCGACCGAGCCGTCGCCGAGGATCGTAGCGCCGGAGAACATCGCGATATCCTCGTGGAGCTTGGACATCGCCTTGATCACGGTTTGATGATCTCCGATGATTTGATCGACGACGAGGCCCACGCGTTCGGTGCCGGTCGAGATGACCACGACCTTCTGATGGAGCTCTGGCTGGGTGCCGGTCTGGAAGAGTTCGCGCAAACGAAGGAACGGCACCAGCGAATCGCGCAGCGAGATGAAGCTGCGACCGCGCGAGCGCAGATCCTCTTCGACCGAAAGCGCGAGGCATTCTTCGACCGCCGAAAGCGGAATGACGTAGCGGCCCGTCCCGACGCGCACGAGGAGCCCGTCAATGATTGCGAGCGTCAGCGGTATGCGCAGTGACACGTCCGAGCCATTGCCTGGCCGGCTCGATATGTCGATCGACCCCCTGAGCGCGTCGATGGTGCGTTTCACGACATCCATCCCGACGCCACGCCCTGACAGGTTTGTCACCGTCTGGGCCGTTGAGAAGCCCGGCTGAAAGATGATCTGCAAAAGCTCTTGATCGCTGAGCTGTGCGCCCGCCGAAATCAAACCCTGAGCTTCACCCCGCTCGCGAACGCGAGCACGATCGATACCCCGGCCGTCGTCGCTAATCGATATGATAACTTCGCCGCCCGACTGGCGCGCGGCAAGCCGCACTTGGCCAGCTTCAGGCTTGCCGATGGCACGCCGCTGCTCGGGCGATTCGAGACCGTGGTCCACAGCATTGCGCACGAGGTGTACGAGCGGATCCGCAAGGCGTTCGATGACGGTCTTATCGACCTCTGTCGCCTCTCCGTCGGTCGTAAGCTCGATGGTTTTTCCGGTGTCGCGGGCGAGATCGTGAACAAGCCGGCGAAACCGGCCAAATAGAGTGCCTACAGGAACCATGCGCAAAACCATCATGGTGTCGCGCAATTCGCTTGAGAGGCGTTCGATGTCTTCCGATACGGCACGGAGATTCAAGTCGAGGCTCGCCGCTGCGATCTGGCTGAGCCGCGATTGCGCAATGACGAGCTCACCGACACGATCCATGAGTTCGTCAAGGCGCTCTGCGGGAACGCGGACGCTGTCGCCGCTCTTGCTGGTTTGCCGGCCGTCGATGTTCGGCGGTTGCGGATTTGCGGTCGGCGTTTGCGCCTGCGCCGCGGCGGTGGGCGACGCCGGTGCTTCCCGGGCGACATCAGAGACCTTGTCTTCTTCCACCTTCTGAATATCGAGCTCCATGTCATCAATAATGAACATGAAGACGTCTTCGATCGCCGATCGCGGCTGGTCGGTGAGGAGTTGCACCTCCCAAACGATAAAGCATTCGCTTGGAACGAGCGTTGTTAGATGTGGCACGGCCGAAATGTCAGCTGCAATGCTGCATTCGCCGAGTTCGCGCATCTCTGCCAGGAGCGCCAATGGATTGCAGCCGTTCGCCAATGCGTTCGGGGGAAGTCCGAAGCGAATTCGCCACTGCGACGGCGTGATTGCGACCGCAGTCGGTCCAGAAGCTGCCGAAACTTCTCGCTCGATGTGTTCCAGCAGGGCTCGCCCGGTCGCTTCCTGATCTGGGCTGCCTCCCTCGATCAGATTACGCATATGATCCTGTGCTGCCAGCACCGCGGAAATTAGGTTCTGCGTAGCAGCAACCTCTCCCTTGCGGACTCGGTCGAAAGCCGTCTCGCAATGATGCGTGAATGCGGCAAGAGCGTCGAACCCGAACATCGCACCCGAGCCCTTCAGAGTATGGAGACTCCGAAAGACATCATCCACAAGCCCCCGGTCGGCGGGCCGCTTAGAGAGGTCGAGCAGCCCTTGCTCGATCCGCTCGAGAAGCTCATTGGCCTCGACGCGAAACGTTGCAATGGGATCCAAATTCGCGCTCATTTCCCAAGAACTTTCTTGACGATCTTGACGAGATTTTCGGCCTCGAAGGGCTTCGTCACCCACCCCGTTGCGCCGGCCGCTTTAGCCCGCTGCTTCATTCCAGCGTCCGATTCCGTCGTGAGAAAAATGATCGGCACACCGCAGTGAGCCGGAATTTTCCGCAGTTCCTCAATCATGGTGAGGCCATCCATGACTGGCATATTGAGGTCGGTAATGATCAGATCGAACTTGCCTGCATTGGCTTTGCGGATACCATCGGCACCATCGCCGGCTTCGCTGACGCTATAGCCGGCACCCGTCAGGGCGAGTTTGATCGCCACTCGGATGCTTGCCGAATCGTCCACGGTAAGAATTGATGCGGTCATTTGCGCACTCCGTCATGCAACCAGAATTGGCGATCTTCGAAGCTTATTTTCTCGAGAAACCCACCGCGCTCCAGGACATCAAGAACCGGGCCGGAAACAGGAGCAGAAAGCGACAGCCGTTTCCCGGTGCTGCGCGCATACAGAAGCGCAGAAAGAATGAGCTGAATTCCGGAAATATCAGCATCTGAATCCGGCGAGATATCGAGCACTACATCGTTGCGATCTGCAAACGACGCCGATATCGCTTCTTTACCCTGCGCGACACTGCGAATGGTCAAAAGACCAGAAATCGCAACCGACGCAGGGTCGGACTGAATTGGCATTTTCCCCCTCGAACGTCAGACCCCTAACGCCCGCCCCGTGTTGCCTATCAACAAATTGATTGATGAGCCGATATGGGAGATATTTGATGAAACGTCTAAAGAAATGCTGAACATATGTCAGAAAAAGAGGCCGCCGCATTCCCGGTGCTATATCAATTGCCAATTTTTGGCGTTATTCGAAAACGATCGAGCATCAAAAATTGTCATAAATAAATCAAGGCGCCGAAATATTCCGCCCAATATGCTGCCGTCCTCGATCCATTTCCGATAACTGCAATACGAATCGACGACATTATCGGCCGAATCAATTCGGCAGATAGAATCCGGACACCCGGAAAAGAACCGCGCCCGGCAAAATTGCAACGTCTTGTGCGCCTAGCCTAGCCGCACGAGCCGTCCTTTGCACTCGATTGATCTGCTCTTGGCCAATTGCAGATAGACCTCGACGGCAAGACCCACCAAAAAGCAGCCGCCGTGAATGCTCTGAGGATTCCGGCGGACGCCGGCGCGAAATGATTGGATGAAAAATCAAAACGCCAGCGACCTGTATCGTCGCCACGACGTGCAGCGCGCTTGCTAGATAATCAGTGTTGCGTCCACTAAACCGCTGCTGGCGCCGGATTGCGTCCTTTCGTCATGAGCGCTATTGCTAAGTTAGCTGGCATTTTGGAAATCTCGTTTCATGGACCGGGAGTACACCATTCTGATCGTCGCCCGCGACGAGGGCGCGTGGACCGAGCTCTCCGAAGTGATGGCGGATCGCAGCGGATATCGCGTGCTCGTCGCGACCACGGAAACCGAAGCCCAGCAGTTGACGAGAGACGTTCACATCGATCTCGTTGTTGCGGACGAGGGTAACAAGGATTTCGACGGCTGCGAGTTTCTCTCCAATTTACGGGTCTCCCATCCGGATATCGTTCGGGTCCTGGTTCTCGCCAAAAGCGGCAATAGACAGTCGAAAGGCGTCAAGGAAGCATCGGTTTATCAGTATGTCCGCAAGCCTCTTGATGTCGAGCAAATCGCTCTCATCGTCAAACGTGGACTCGAAAGCAGAGAACTTGCGCGCCGTCATCGCCTGATCTCGCGTGAGTTCAAGATGAGCGATGAGAGCATCGCCTACCATCCACCCCACGATTTGCGGCTGATTCACGAGGGCCAGCAGTTCGAAAAACTCGTGTACGCCAGCGAGAAAATGGCGACGATCTGCGAGATGGCGAAGACGTCTGCGAAAACTGACCTGCCGATCCTCATTCAAGGCGAGACGGGAACGGGTAAGGAGCTTCTCGCGCGGGCGATCCACTATAACTCGTCGCGCAAGTCGAGCCCGCTCCTCATGCAGAACTGCGGCGGCATGAACGACGATCTCTTGCAGTCGGAACTCTTCGGGCACAAGCGTGGCGCCTTCACGGGTGCCATCTCCGATCGCCTCGGCCTTTTTCGCGCAGCTGACGGCGGTACGGTGTTTCTTGATGAAATCTCCGAGGTCTCGCCTTCGTTTCAGGTTTCGCTCCTTCGCTTCCTGCAGGAGGGCGAAGTGAAGCCTTTGGGTTCGGACCGGACCATCCACTCGAACGTGCGCATCATTGCGGCCTCCAACCGGCCGCTCTCGCAACTTGTGGCGACGCGCGAATTCCGCCGCGACCTCTATTACCGCCTCAAAGGCATCGAATTCGAGGTTCCGCCTTTACGCGACCGGGTCGCCGATATCTCAGCGCTCGCTGAGTTTTTCGCCGCCAAGCACAGCGAGAGCATGGGGCGCAAAATTCTCGGTCTCTCGGCTAACCTGCTCGAAAAGCTCTCGCATTACGACTTCCCTGGAAATGTTCGAGAATTGGAGAACGAGATCCGCCGCTTGGTTGCATTGACGGGAGACGGAGAATACCTCACGACGCGGCATCTTTCGCCGAACATTCAGGACGCTCCCCGCCGCGGAGCCTCGAACCGGGATCGAGGCTTTGTACCCGAGGGCAAGACGCTGAAAGATCAAGTCGAAAGTCTTGAGCGCCATCTCGTTGAGCAGACGCTCAAGCGCTATCGTTGGAACCAAAGCAAGGCGGCTGAAGAGCTCGGCCTTTCCCGGGTCGGACTTTCGAACAAGATTCGTCGCTATCGCCTCGATGAGGAAAACGCATCATGACGGTTGGACCGTCTGACGATGACGAGAAAGATCTCGCGGAAATCGTTCCGTTCCCCTATTCGCGCGTCAAGCCGAACCGCGTCGCCGACGTCGAATCTGTGGCGTACGGCGCGCTTGCGCGCGAGATCGGCCTCCCGATCGAACAAACCACGGGCCACTGGTGCAGCTACTGCCGAAAAATCTGGTTCGGATATCTGCTCGAAGTCGCGTGTCCGACCTGTGGTAGCCGGCAGGGCTGACGCACGCACGTTTTTGCAAAGCAAGTTTGCTGGTGCTTAGATACTTTACAGCGCTGTTCACGCTATCGACGCGCACTTTTTTCTGCGGCAACGCGGGAACGATTTGAAATAGCGAAGCATTCGAAAAAATTTTCGAACTGGCCTGCTTCTTGCTCCCCTTAACTATCAAGGCGAACGCAATCGCCGGGATCAGGGGAGAAAACGAATGGCCAATCTTCTGTGGCTCCAGGGCGGTGCATGCTCTGGGAATACGATGTCGTTCCTCAACGCCGAGGAACCGAGTGCATGCGATCTCGTCACAGATTTCGGCATCAACGTTCTCTGGCATCCCTCGCTCGGCATGGAACTTGGCGAGAATCTTCAGAAGATGATGCGCGCGCTCGTCAGCGGGCAGATGCCTCTCGATATCTTCGTTTTCGAGGGCTCCGTCGTGAAGGCGCCGAACGGAACAGGCCAATGGAACCGCTTCGCAGGTCGCCCGATGATGGATTGGGTGCGCGAACTTGCGAACGTCGCGGCATATACCGTCGCCGTTGGTGACTGTGCCACCTGGGGCGGCATCCCGGCCACCGCGCCGAACCCCTCCGAGAGCGTCGGCCTCCAATTCCTGAAGCGCGGACACGGCGGTTTCCTCGGCAAAGACTACAAATCGAAAGCCGGCCTGCCCGTCATCAACATTCCAGGCTGCCCCGCCCATCCCGACTGGATCACTCAGATTGTCGTTGCCGTTGCGACCGGCCGTGGCGGAGATTTGTCGCTCGATGAATTCCAGCGGCCGAAGACGTTCTTCCAAAGCTTCACGCAGACCGGCTGCACGCGCAACATGCACTTCGCCTACAAGGTTTCCGCGACGGAGTTCGGTCAGCGCAAAGGCTGCCTGTTCTACGATCTCGGTTGCCGCGGACCGATGACGCATTCGCCGTGCAATCGGATTCTCTGGAACCGCCAATCCTCCAAGACGCGCGCCGGTATGCCGTGCATGGGCTGCACCGAGCCGGAATTCCCCTTCTACGACCTTGCGCCGGGCACGGTCTTCAAGACGCAAACCGTCATGGGCGTACCGAAAGACATGCCGCTTGGCGTCGACAAGACCGGCTACGTGAAACTGACGGCGGCGGCCAAGGTCGCTTCACCCAAGTGGGCCGAAGAAGACATCTTCGTCGTTTGAGCCAAACGAAAAACAATCAATCAGAATCGAAGTAGGGAGCGAGATCTTCGATGTCAGCAGCAGTTCAAACCCTGGATATTTCGCCAGTCGGACGCGTCGAAGGCGACCTCGACGTTCGCGTCGATATTCAGGACGGCGTCGTCGTCAACGCCTGGACCAACGCGGAACTCTTCCGCGGTTTTGAAGTCATCCTGCGCGACAAGGATCCGCAAGCGGGCCTCGTCGTTACGCCGCGCGCTTGCGGCATCTGCGGCGCCTCGCATCTCTCGTGCGCGGCCTGGGCCCTCGATACGGCGTGGAAGACCGAGGTGCCGCGGAACGCCATCCTGGCGCGTAACCTTGGGCAGATCGTGGAGACAATCCAGAGCCAGCCGCGCCATCACTACGGCCTGTTCATGATCGACTACACGAACAAGAACTACGCCAAGTCGCCGTTCTTCGAGGAAGCCGTGAAGCGGTGGGCACCGTTTACCGGAAAGAATTACGAAATCGGCGTCACCATCTCGGGGCGCCCTGTCGAGATCTATGCGCTGCTCGGAGGCCAGTGGCCGCACTCGAGCTACATGGTGCCCGGTGGCGTCATGTGCGCGCCGACATTGACCGACGTGACGCGCGCCTGGTCGATCCTCGAGCACTTCCGACGCAACTGGCTCGAACCGGTCTGGCTCGGCTGCTCGCTCGAACGCTATGAGCAGATCCGCTCCTACGACGATTTCCTAGCATGGCTCGACGAACGTCCCGACCACGCAAATTCCGACCTCGGCCTGTTCTGGCGCATGTCGATGGACATCGGCCTCGACAAATACGGGCGCGGGCATCACAAGTACATCTCGTGGGGATACCTGCCGCACGAAGACCGTTACAATAAGCCGACGATCGAGGGCCGCAACGCCGCCCTGATTATGAAGAGCGGCGTTTTCGACGGTGCCACCGGCACACACAAGCTCATGGAGCAGCAGTTCACGCGCGAAGACCTGCGCCACGCCTGGTACGATGAACCACAACCGGTCCACCCCTTCGACCGCACCACAAAACCAGCGCAGAAGAACGACGTCGATCACAACGGCAAGTATTCCTGGGCCTCCGCGGTCCTGCACGTCCAGGATGGCCGTCTCGAAGCCGGCCCGCTGTCGCGCCAGCTTGTCGCCGGAGGCAAGCATGGCGAGACCTGGCAGCATTACGACCCGCTCGTGCTCAATATGTATCAGAAGATGGGCGGTGCGAGCATTCTACTCCGCCATTTCGCACGAATGCACGAGGCCGTGAAGCTCTATCGCGAGGCCGAGCGCATCCTGCGCGAATTGAAGCTCAAGGATCAGTGGTACATCAAGCCGACCGAAAAGGACGGCCGCGGTTGGGGCGCAACAGAAGCCGCGCGCGGCGCGCTCTGTCACTGGATCGACGTGCAGGGGGGCAAGATCAAGAACTATCAAATCATCGCACCGACCACGTGGAACGTCGGCCCGCGAACGGGAGACGGCATCCGCGGCCCGATCGAAGAAGCGCTGATCGGTACGCCGATCACCGATCCGCATGATCCCGTCGAAGTAGGGCATGTCTGCAGATCGTATGATAGCTGTCTCGTTTGCACGGTGCATGCATATGATGCGAAAACCGGTGAGCAGCTCGCTCGCTTCCGTACAGCCTGATAGGGCCTGGTGTTCTTCTGCGGTGTCTGTGCGAGAGAATAACCACTCGCGCGGCACCTCGGAAACGGCGCGCGTCTGGCATCAAGGTGGAAGAATGAGCGCGAACGGGAAAGACGCGGCGGTGCTGAAGACCATCTCTGACATGATGGCGGCGGGCCTCAAGACACAGACGGAGCCGTTTCCGGAAACCGAGAAGGAGTTCGGTGCGATCCTCACCGAACTTCGCCATCTCGAGCCCGAGGATTTGAAATCGAAGCTGGTGATTAGCGGCTTCGTCAATCGCCCCTACGGACCGGAACAGCAGCGATGCCTCGAGTGCATGTACTATCTCGTGCATCGCAAATGGTGCGACTTGCCGGAGCTTTCGGTGCCCGTCGAGCCGGACTGGTGGTGCCGGTTATGGAGAATTTGATCGAGCCCAATAACAATCGGTCGAGGTGGTGCCGTGGCAGTGACCTTGGAAACAACAAGCGACGATCAACGGCGGGAAGACATCAGATCGCTTCTCGCGTCGGGTCTTGAAACCGAGGTCTTTCCGCGCGCCGACACCCATGAAGAGGTGCAAGCGATCATCGCCCGGTTGCGGGAGGTGGGCAGCGACCTCAAGGCTAAGCTCGCTATAGCGGGCTTCACCGGCCACACGATCGAACACGGCGGCATCGAGCAGCCATGTGAAACTTGCATGTACTATCTCGTCCACCGCAGATATTGCGAACTGCCGGAGCTCGATTGTCCCGTAGAGCCGGAATGGTCATGCCGGCTTTGGCGGATTTGACATGATTGCGGTGATCGGTTGCGGCAACGCCAATAGGAAAGACGATGCTGTCGGCATCGAAGTCATCCGATTGCTCCGCAGCCGCAATGATTTCCGCGGCCGTGAAGACGTCCGTCTCCTCGACGCGGGCACTGATGGCATGAGCGTGATGTATGCCGCGCGTGGCTGTGATGCGCTGATAATCGTCGACAGTTCGCGCACGGGATCGGAGCCCGGATCCGTATTCGAGGTGCCAGGACGAGAGCTCGAAGCGCCGCATGTACCCTCACTTAATCTCCATGATTTTCGCTGGGATCATGCGCTTTTTGCCGGCCGTCAGCTCTACCGCGAGCAGTTTCCATCCGACGTGACCGTCTATCTGATCGAAGCCCGCGATTTGGAGCTTGGGCTCGGTCTCTCCTCTGAAATCGACGCCGCTGCGAGGACCGTCGCCGACCGCATCGCTGCGCGCATCGGCGCCTTCGCATTGTCCAATGCGGCCGGTGCCGCATGAACGAGCATGCATTCCTCGCGATCCGCCGTGGCGCACTTCACTTCACCCGCGGGACCTACGAGCGCTTTTTCAGCTCCCTCGACGCCGTCGTCCTTCTCCGCAACGGCAACGACCTCGTCGTGCTTCCGGTCCACCACCCCGCTGCAGGCGGCTACGTCATAAAGGTCCGAACCGGAGCCGGCGATCGCGCTGTCGCTGCCCCCGACTTCTTTCGCGACAACGGCATCGAAGATTCCGTTGAAATGACATTGCCCGCGATCTGGGATGACGACCGTGCCGCTCTCGTCGCGAGGAACGCGTTTTAGCTGCCAACTAAGTATGCAAACTGAAATGTGAATAGACAGCACTGATCGCTATCAGAATAGTGAACCTCCAAGCGGCAGATGCCGCAGCCAAGAGCTCACAAGAGCCGCAAGACGGGGAGGAATGGGCGTGACAGTCGGGGCGCAGGACCAAGTGCGGGCCGCGTTGGCCGCAGCGGATGCTGATGCCGCCTCGCCCGAAGAGCGTGCCGAGATGCTGATGGAAATCGCGCTCGGCCTTCAGATCAGGCCGCAATCTGGAAGCGATCTCGCTGCGGCCGTCGAACTCTACAGCAAAGCTCAGGAGCTTTGTCCCCCGACGCATTCTCTGTTGAAGGCGCGGATTGGAGCCCGTAAGGCGACGGCACTTCAGGCGATACCGGAAAACGGCACCACGTCGCTCGAATGTGCGCGCGATGAACTCCAGGCAGCGATTCCCCCCATACGCGATCTCGGTGCAGCGGAAGAGCTTGCTGAAGCCGAAATGAATCTCGGTATCGCGTTGCAAAGTCTTGCGGGCGCGGGCAAGGCGCGGATCACGGACGCGATTTCCGCCTATCAGCGGTCTCTCCGGACCTTCGACCGGGTAACTTTTCCGAAGGAATACGCGATCCTTCAAAACAATCTTGCGACCGCGTTCCTATCGATCCCCTTTACGGACGAGCGCGCAAAAATGCGCGAAGCACTTGCCGTGCAGGCCTTCGAGGAGGGCCTCAAGGTTGTCACCTTGATCGACCACCCATCCGAATATGCGATGCTTCAGAACAATCTTGGAAATGCACTCCAGTATGCCTCTTCGAGCCATGTTCTGGAAAACAACTTGCGCGCGATCCAAGCCTACGACGAGGCATTGAAGGTTCGGGATCGCAAGACGACGCCGCGCGAATACGCCAACACGATCTCCAACAAAGCGAACTGTCTTTGGAACCTGCCGGATGACGTCGACGATCCAACGTCGGGCAATCGCAAGAATGTTGTCGCTGCCCGAGACCTCTACCTCGAGGCTCGGGAGATTTTTGCGGCTGCAGGGGAGCAGAGCAAAGCTCGCATCGTTGCGGAAGCTCTCGATCAGATCGATCGCGAATTGCTCGCCGGTGCCGCTCCGCGGATCTCGAACGGACACATGCTCGAAGCTGATTGAAGACGCCAATAAGCCAATAAAGGAGGTGGGGTCGATGATTGGAAATATCCCGATTGGAGCGGCAATTCTCGCGCTAATCGTAGGTTTCGTTGCGTCGCTCGCCGGTGGCGCTTTCGGCGGGGTGCTGACGGGCGGCAAAGCCCTCGGAACTGAGCTCGCGGCTTACATGGGCTCTTTCTATGGAGTCATCGCGGGAACGGCAGGCGTTCTCGTCGGCATCATCGCTTCAGCTTTCATCGGGTGAGACCAGAATGTTTGAGATGGTTCGAAATTCCATTGGGCTCTTCTTTAGCGGCAAGCTTTTTGCTGAACCTGCGCGGGCCTACACCCAGCTTGCAATCGGAATTCTTTTTGCTGCGCTCTGCTTCATTCTTGCGGCGCGGGTCGCGGGGCTTCCGTATTGGGCATCTGCTGCGGTCGCAGGCTTCTTCGGCGGTGTGTTGCAACCACGTCTCTTTCGCGATCTCAGATATCGGTGATCCGCCGTGACAGCAGTCAAAGCCGTCGAGAGCGAACCATGCGCCATTGCCGATTTCGTCGGTGATATCGAGCGCTTGGAGTTGATTTTCGAAGGCTGGGATGAAACACCGCGCGGGGCCGCCCTAGCATACGGTCGCGCGATCGAAGCGTTAAACGGCGAAGCGCTGCGCCGTCTCGTCAGTGCCTTGAAGCGAGACCCGGCCGCCCTCAAGGCCATGAAGGCCGCCGTTACCGATGAAGTTGTCTACGGCGTCTTGCGCCGCCACAACATCGTCAAGCCGAGCCTTACCGAGCGCGTCGAAGCAGCGCTCGAAAGTATCCGCCCTATGCTCGCCTCCCACGGCGGCGACGTCGAATTGGTCGCCGTCACGCCACCCTCCATTGAAGTTCGCTTTGTCGGCTCTTGCGACGGATGCCCAGCGTCGGCGTTGACGTTCCATGCCGGCGTCAAGAAGGCCGTCGAGGAAGCATGCCCGGAGATTACCGAGATTCTGCAGGTCAAAGCTTCCGCGACCGGCCATCACGACGGAGCAACCCTGCACTTAGTAAGTCCGTTTGCGAACGGGGCGGGAGGACAGTGGCATTACGCGGCCCGCCTTGCCGACATTCCGGACGGCGGCGTCAAGGCGCAGATTCTCGAAGGTGAAAAAATTCTTCTTTCGCGTCGCGGATCTATTGTGACGTGCTTTCAAAACGCTTGCGCGCATCTCGGTCTAGCGCTGGACGACGGGGAGGTGGCCGACGGCATCATCACCTGTCCATTCCATCAATTCCAGTATGACCTCATGACGGGCGAATGCCTGACTGCTCCGGCAATTCAGCTTCAGCCGCACGCCGTTCGCGTCATCGGCTCGCGGGTCGAGGTGAGGTTTGCCAAATGACTATGCGCGTGTCCCTTGCTCCGGTACGGCGGCAACCGGAATTCGACGGCGAAGCTCCGGCGTTGCTTGCAGCAGATGGCGCACGCGTCATTCTTGGCAACGTTTCGAGCCTCAATGGCATCGTCGACCCGATCACGCCGTCGCCTTCAACGCTGTTCGGTCCCCGCGGCGCGGCGCTCGCCTCCGAAGACGGTCCGCTTTTTGTTGCCGATACCGGGCATCATCGACTGCTCATCTGGAGCCGAACGCCCCGTCACGATGGAGCAATGGCGGACTTGGTGATCGGTCAGCCGAACTTCGAGAGTGAAGGCCGCAACGCCAAGACCTCTCCCGGACCGGCCACGCTCAATGTTCCCACGGGCGTTGCCGTGAGCGGCGAAGTGCTCGCCGTCGCTGATGCCTGGAACCATCGCGTGTTGATCTGGCATGGACTGCCGACACATTCCAATCAGCCTGCGGATGTCGTGCTCGGCCAGAGCGATTTCGAAAGCGTTCTTGCGAACCGCGGCGCAGTAGCAGCGGCGGACACGCTCAACTGGTGCTACGGCGTGACAATTGCCGATGGCGCGCTTTGGGTCGCCGACACCGGCAATCGCCGCGTCCTCAAATGGAACCAGATTCCAGCCGAGAGCGGCGCACCCGCCGATCTCGTCCTTGGGGAAACCGACTTCGTCACGCGCGATAGCAACGCCGGCTGTGCCGTTGCCGATGTTGGCATGACTTGGCCGCACTCGATTGCGGTGCTTGAGAGACATCTTCTCATCGCCGATGCAGGAAACAACCGCGTGATGATCTGGGACGAGCAGCCGGAAACGAATGGTGCGCCGTGCACGTTCGTGCTCGGACAACAGGACTTCTCCGGTATCGATCACAATACCGGTTCCTACTATCCGACGTCCGCGACGCTCAATATGCCCTACAGCATCGCCCGTGTTGGTCGCCGCATTGCCATCGCAGATACGGCGAACTCCCGCATCGTTGCGCATGACATCTCTGATCTTCGCATGTTCTCAGGGGCAGGCTACCTCGCGGGACAAGCGGGATTTCACGACAAAGGCGACAATCGCTGGCGCGCACCTCAACGTGATAGCCTGTGCTGGCCATACGGAATTGCCGTGTGCGGCTCGACGATCGTCGTTGCAGACAGTGGCAACAACCGCGTTCTGCTTTGGGACGTAGAACCATGAGCTTTGCCGCGCGCATTCCCACTGGACCGGTCGCCGAAAGCGTCGAGATTCGCGTCCGCGGCCGTGTACAAGGCGTCGGCTTCCGGCCATTCGTCTGGCGCAACGCGCGTGATTTTGGATTATCTGGATACGTGCTCAACGATGCCGATGGCGTTCTCATTCGCGTATGCGGAGAGCTCACGAACATCGAAGCGCTTATCGGCGAAATTCGCGCGCACGCGCCGTCGCTCGCGTCGGTTCAGTCCATCGAATATCAACGCTTCTCAGGCGAGTTGCCGGATACCTTCGAAATTGCGGAAAGCTCCGCCGGCCAAAGCAACACCGAAATATCGCCCGACGCCGCACTCTGCACGGATTGTGCTCAGGACATCTTCGATCCGTTCTCGCGCCGCTATCGCTATCCGTTCACAACTTGCACCAATTGCGGTCCACGCCTCTCGATCGTCCGGAGCGTTCCTTACGATCGCCTGACGACGAGCATGGCCGCCTTTGATTTCTGTCCCGATTGTGCCGCCGAATACGCAGATCCGAGTGACCGGCGATTTCACGCCGAAACAACGGCGTGCCATGTCTGCGGTCCGAAAGCCCGCCTCTACCGCTTCGATGGAAAACCCTTCAGCTTCGATCAGGCTTCAATGCTCGATGATGTCGACGCGGCGTTGGGGCTCATTCAGCGAGGCGAGATCGTCGCCATCAAGGGACTGGGCGGCTATCAGCTGGCGTGCGACGCGACCCGCGCCGACGCGATTGGGCGTCTCCGCAAACTGAAGCATCGGGACCGCAAGCCCTTCGCTCTCATGGCGCGCGATCTCGACGTCATCAACCGCTATGCGAGAGTCACAGCTGAAGACGAAGCAATTCTCAAAAGTGTCGCCGCGCCGATCGTTCTTCTCGAGGCCTGCGGCCCCGACCAGCTTCAGGAGGCCATCGCTCCTGGGCTGCGGACGATCGGCTTCATGCTTCCGACCACACCGCTGCATGCGCTTCTCCTCCGACGCATGAGCCGCCCGGTCGTGATGACCTCCGGAAATCGTTCCGACGCACCGCAAGTGACCGGCGATTCCGAGGCTCGTGAGGAGCTCTCAGGAATCGCGACCTACGCTCTCACCCACGACCGGGACATCCTGAACCGCGTGGACGATTCTGTCGTTCGGATAGCCGCAGGCAAGATGCGGGTCGTGAGACGCGCGCGCGGCTACGCCCCCGCTGCGATCGGGCTGCCGCACGGCTTTGAACGGGGTCCCCAACTGTTCGCCGCGGGTGGCGATCTGAAAAACACGTTCTGCTTTGTGAAATCGGGAGCCGCCGTCTTGTCTCAGCACATCGGCGACCTGGCCGATGCACGAACGTTCAACGATTACACAACGACCATCGGCCTTTATCGCGCGATGATCGACACCCGGCCCGAGGCCATAGTCTGCGATCGCCACCCGGGATATCGGAGCAGAAGACAGGCAGAAGACATGAGCCGTGACCTCGGCCTGCCGCTCGTCGAGGTTCAGCATCACCACGCTCATGTCGCGAGCTGTCTCGTGGAAAACGGCTGGCCGCTGAATGGTGGCCGCGTTCTCGGCGTCGCGCTCGATGGCCTCGGCTATGGCGAAGACGGCGAGATCTGGGGTGGCGAATTTCTGCTTGCTGACTACGCGAACTTCGAGCGGCTTGGGACATTCAAGCCCGTCGCTATGCTCGGAAGCGACGCGGCCTCGCGCGAGCCTTGGCGCAATCTCTATGCGCACTTGCTGGCGGAGTTGGGCTGGCAGTCCTTGCAGATGAATTTCAGTTCACTCGATGTCTTCCGCCATCTTGAACGCAAACCGCGCGCCACCCTAGATGCGATGCTCCGCTCGGGGTTCAATTCACCAAAATCTTCGTCCTGCGGCCGGTTGTTCGACGCTGTTGGGGCAGCAATGGGCCTTTGCTTCGACCACCAGGGCTACGAGGGCGAAGCTGCGGCCATGCTGGAGAGTGCCGTCGATCACGACGCGCTTCGCAGTGAGGACGAGGCGCTCGCCTACCCCTTCACGATCCCGAGCCTCAAGGAGACGGGACTTCCCTACATCGAACCGCTTGCGGTCTGGAATGCCATCCTCGGCGATCTGGTTCTCGAGACACCCGTCGGCGTCATGGCGGCGCGTTTTCATCGCGGGTTGGCGCGCGCCATCGCCGCCATGTGCGTGAAGCTCGCCGCTCGCAACGGCCAGTCTGGCTCACGCTTCGACACCGTCGCACTTTCGGGTGGCTGCTTCCATAACCGCATTTTGCTCGAGCAGGTCACGGACCGACTCGAAGCGGCGGATTTCAAAGTTCTCACCCAAGCCGAGGTACCAGCAGGCGACGGCGGATTATCGCTCGGCCAGGCAGCAATCGCGGCCGCCCAACTCATAGAAAATAACAAGACGACGGGAGGAAACACGCCATGTGTCTCGGTATTCCAGGGCGCATCGTAAAGATCGATGACGCCGCGAAGAGGTTAGCGACGGTCGACGTGAGCGGCATCAAGCGCCAAGTGAACATCGCGTGCATCGTCGATGATGCAAACCCGCCGGAATCCTGCGTCGGCACCTGGGTCCTCGTTCACGTAGGTTTCGCGATGAGCCGCATCGACGAGACTGAAGCCGCCGAAACACTGAAAATTCTGCATGAACTCGGAGAAGCGCAGGCCGAAATGGAAGCCATGCGCGCATCAGGACTGCGCTAGGACGAGATCGAACACACTGCCAGGAGATGTGTGATGAAGTACGTCGACGAATTTCGCGATCGCGACAAAGCCAAAACGCTGGTGAAGGAAATCGAAACACTCGTCGGCGAGATCGATATCGCCGGAGAGCGCCCAATTGCCATCATGGAAGTCTGCGGTGGGCACACGCACTCGATTTTCCACTATGGCCTCGAAGGCATGCTTCCCAAAAAAATCGAGCTGATTCACGGACCGGGATGCCCAGTCTGTGTGCTGCCTATGGGGCGCATCGACGACTGCATTGCGGTTGCCGAGCGGCCGGATGTGATCTGCACGACTTTTGGCGATGCCATGCGTGTGCCAGGCTCGCGCAAGAGCTTGCTGCAAGCCAAGGCCGACGGCGCCGATATCCGTATGGTCTATTCGCCTATGGATGCGCTTGTCCTTGCCCGCAAGAACCCGGACCGCGAGGTCGTGTTCTTCGGCATCGGCTTCGAGACGACGATGCCGTCAACGGCCTTGACGATCCTGCAAGCGGAGGCCGAGGGCATTTCGAACTTCTCGGTGTTCTGCAACCACATCACCATCGTGCCAACGATCAAGGCGATCCTCGACGACCCCGACATGCAGATCGACGGCTTCCTCGGGCCGGGACACGTATCCATGGTGATCGGAACCGACCCTTACGAATTCGTCGCCCACTACTACAAGCGGCCGATGGTCGTTGCCGGCTTCGAGCCGCTCGACGTCCTGCAATCGCTGTGGATGGTTCTGAAACAGATCAAGGATGGACGCGCCGAGATCGAGAACCAGTATACGCGCATCGTTCCCAAGGAAGGCAACGGCAAGGCTCTCGATGCCGTCTTCAAGGTCTACGAGCTGCGCGAATTCTTCGAATGGCGCGGCCTCGGCTCGATCGAGCATTCCGGCGTTCGCATCCGTGACGCCTACGCCCGCTTCGACGCCGAACGGAAGTTCGCGATGCCGCATCTCAAGATTGCCGATCCGGAGGCATGCCAATGCGGCGATGTCCTCAAGGGCCTCATCAAGCCCTGGCAATGCCAGGTCTTCGGAACCGCATGCACGCCCGAAACTCCGCTCGGTGCGCTGATGGTATCCTCCGAAGGCGCCTGTGCCGCATACTATCAGTACGGAGGAGTGAAAAAGCAGGCGGTGGCGTCATGAACGTCATTCCGATCAGTCGGCCGGGCCGAAGGCTCGGCACGGTCTCGGTGGCAAATGTCACGCTGGCACACGGCGGCGGCGGCAAGGCGATGAAGGACCTCATCGACGACGTATTCATATCCGTCTTCAACGGCTCGGGGCCCGATGCGCTCGAAGATCAGGCGCGCATAGATCTCCTTGGTTTGACCAAACTCGGAGACCGCGTCGCCTTCACGACCGACAGCTTCGTGGTCGATCCGCTGTTCTTTCCGGGCGGCGACATCGGCAAGCTCGCGATCTGCGGCACCATCAACGATCTCGCGGTCGGCGGCGCGAAGCCTCTCTATATTTCCTGCGCCGCCATCATCGAAGAGGGCGTCCCTGTCGATCTCTTGCGAAGAATTGCGCGCTCTATGGCCGAGACGGCGCAAGCCGCCGGCGTGAGAATCGTCACCGGCGACACCAAGGTCGTCCACAAGGGAGCCTGCGATAAGGTCTTTCTGACAACGACGGGGATCGGCGTTATCGCCGATGGCATAAATTTGGGCGTCGATCAGGCCAGACCGGGTGATCTCATCCTCGTCAACGGCCTCCTTGGCGATCACGGCGCGGCGATCCTTGGCGCGCGCGGTGATATGGCTCTCGATAGTCCGATCGTCAGTGATTGCGCCGCACTCCATGAACTGATCGCGCGCCTTCTTAAGGCCGCGCCGCACACCCGTGCCATCCGCGACGCGACGCGCGGTGGCCTCGCGACCGTTCTGAACGAAATCGCCGACGCCTCAGGCGTCTCGATCTCCGTTGACGAAGAGCACACTCCGATACGGCCAGAAGTAAAGGGGTTCTGCGAAATTCTGGGCCTCGACCCGCTTTATCTTGCCAATGAAGGAAAGCTCGTCGCCGTGGTTCCGCCTGATGAAGCCGAAGTCGCGCTGCAAGCTTTGCGTTCCGACCCCTTGGGACGTGACGCTGAGATCATCGGCAAAGCAGGCGACGGAGAATCCGGCCGTGTCACGATGCATACGGTTTTCGGCGGTGTGCGGATCGTCGATATGCTCGTCGGCGAACAGCTTCCAAGAATTTGTTGACGTCTTAAGAAACATCCACCGGGAGAAAATGCCATGCTGCGGAAATTGCCATTACTCGTAGGCGCTGCCCTCATACTGACTGCCGGACCAGCTCTCGCTCACGTCGGTGCGGGCCCAGTCGACACATTCAGCCACGGCTTCATGCATCCGCTGAGCGGTATCGATCATGTTCTGGCTATGGTTGCCGTCGGCCTGTTTGCGGCCAATCTCGGCGGCGCCGCACTCTGGCTCGTGCCATCGGCGTTTGTCGGCACGATGATCTTCGGCGGTGCTCTCGGCTATTATGGCTGGCCGTTGCCGATGGTTGAGGAAGCCATCGGCGCTTCGGTGGTTGTCATGGGTCTCGCAATCGCCTTTGGAGTGAGATTGCCGACGATTGCGGCGATGGCGCTTGTCGGTCTGTTTGCACTTTTTCACGGCCACGCACATGGCTCCGAGGGTATGGGTCTGGGTGTCGGCTTCCTTCCGTATGCAGCGGGCTTCGTCTGTACGACCGCTCTTCTCCATATTGCGGGTATCGCTCTTGGCCTCAGCCTCGACCGATTGGGCAACACGCCGGCGACGATCCTAAAGAGATCCGCGGGCACTGCTGGAGCGATCGCCGGCGTATCCATTCTGGCCGGCTGGCTCGTGACCTGAGTCTGTGAAGGGCGGCGCGGCTGGGGTCTCTTCAGCTGCGCTATCAACAGGAGTTGCGTGGCGATGCACGAACTCAGCATCACGCGAAACATCGTGGCGATCGTGTCCGAAGCCGCAGAAGGCCGCCGCGTTCTAGCTGTTACGCTTGAAGTTGGAGCGCTTTCCGGCGTCATGGCCGACGCGATCGCCTTCTGTTTCGGTGTCGTATCAGCCAAAACACCAGTTGAGGGTGCTCGTCTCCACATTCGCAGAATCGACGGGTGCGCCCGCTGCCGTTTGTGCGGCTGCGAGTTTCCGGCGCCCGCCCTCTATTCGCCCTGTCCTTGCGGCAGCCGGGAGACAGATCTGATCGGCGGCAGTGAGCTCACTATCAAATCGATGGAATTGGAGGAGGCGGCGTAATGTGCACGACTTGTGGATGCAGCAGCGGAGCCAAGACGACGCTGACTAATCTCGAGACGGGAAAGACAAGCCCGCTGCCGGACGACGATCAGGCGTATCATGATCATCATCACAAGCATGTCCACGCCGACGGAACGAGGCATAGCCATTCACATGCTCACGATGATCACCATGACCATGAGCACCTTCATACCCATAGCCACGAGCACAAGCCAATTCGGGTTGGAACAGTTTCGGTCGCCGAACTCGAAGCGCGGGTGCTAGAAAAAAATGACAAACTCGCAGCCGTCAACCGTGCCTGGTTCGCGGGACGGGAGATTCTCGCGCTCAATGTTGTCAGCTCACCCGGCTCTGGCAAGACGACGCTATTGGAAAGGACGATCCGGGATCTAAAATCGAAGAACGACCTTTTCGTTCTCGAGGGCGATCAGGCAACATCGGCAGATGGAGAGCGCATTCGCGCCGTGGGAGCGCCCTGCGTTCAGATCAATACGGGTACAGGATGTCATCTCGAAGCCGATATGGTCGCTCGCGGCCTCGAAGAGCTCAGGCCAACTTTTGGTTCGATCGTCTTGATCGAGAATGTCGGCAATCTTGTTTGCCCGGCGCTCTTCGATCTTGGGGAGCGAGCAAAAGTTGCCGTTTTTTCGGTGACGGAGGGCGAAGACAAACCGCTGAAATATCCTCATATGTTCAGCTCATCTGATCTCGTATTGCTGAACAAGATCGATCTGTTGCCTTACCTGGATTTCGATCTCGAAAAAACAATTCGGAATCTGAAGATCATCAATCCCCGAGCGACTGTGGTCCGTCTGTCGGCACGTACCGGTGAGGGTCTCGATCAGTGGTATGACTGGATTCGCGCACAATCGAATTCTGTCAAAGGCTCTCAAGCGCTAAGATCAGCGAAATCCGTCGACACTCAATATTGAACGATACGACCACTGCAAAATGCCCTTGTGGCCGGCAATCGCTCCTGAGCCGAGAATACCGCTCGGCGGTATAGCACGCAATAAAATCAATAACTTAGATGTTTTTGATGGCCCTCTTAACAGGCCGGGGACGTTCGCATTGGCCAAACTCAGAAACCATTCCGCAAGCGGAACATTCATCTAAACACCCGCGCAGTAGAAGTGCATTTCCGTTCGTGGCACTTATCGTGTTGAGCCACGCTCGCCCGGGGAAATAGGTCCATGTCGCACTATTTGTCCTCACTCCCTCTATGGATCTCGACACTGATCATAGTCGTGATACCCAGTGCGCTTGCCATGGTCGGGACGGTAATCATCCGGCGCAAGATCGGCCTAGAACGTCTGATGACAAACAACGAGATTGCGGGCTTCAAGTTTGCCACAGTTGGCGTGATCTACGCAGTGCTCCTCGCATTTGCTGTAATCGTCGTTTGGCAACGCTTTAGCGATGCCGATACCGCCGTGCTCCAAGAAGCTGGGGCTTCGGCAACAATTTATCGTCTGACGAATGGATCGGGCCCCGAAGCGACTGCGGTGCAAAATGCGCTGAGCAACTACCTGGAACTCGTGATTGAAAAAGACTGGCCCCGAATGGCTGGCGAGACTCCAACCGACGATGTGCGAACGGCCCTCAATCAACTTTACCAGACTGGAACTCGTATGAGCGGCACGAGTGGCGTGCAATCAGCAGCACTAGTCGAGATTTTCAGACAGCTCGACGTTCTCACCCAATCGCGACGAACGAGGCTCCAGCTTGCGACGGGTATCGTGCCCGGCGTTTTGTGGCTCGTTCTGGTTACGGGTGCGATACTAACCGTAGGATTTACGTTCTTTTTTGGAACCGAGAATCTTCACGCTCAAGTCATGATGACCGGCGTCCTATCCGCGATCGTTTTTATGGGCTTACTTGTGATCATTTCAATCAATTACCCATTCACAGGGCCGGTTCACATTGATAGCGAACCCATTGAACGCGTTCTCGCCGACTTCGGCCATCGCACTTAGCCCCAGGCCAACAGCATTTCTGGAACTCTTCCGGCAACGAATCTGGCGGTCGTGATTCCGAACCCTTCCGTGTCGCCCCCCGGGGTTGGGATCGTCTGCTGGCACTCGACTTACGTTGGCAGGCTGTTCTGGCGCTGCGCCATTCCCTCACTCTTGCCCTCGACGCGAGGCCGAGCGCCCGGCCGGAAGCGTTCGCGCAGCGCCTGGAACGTGACGTAAAGTGACGGTATCGCGAAAATGCCGATGCAGGACGCGAGAATCATTCCCCCGAATACCGGCGTGCCGACATTTCGGCGTGCCAGCTCCGAGGCGCCCGTCGCCACGACCAGCGGCAGCAAGCCAAGGATGAAAGCAAACGACGTCATCATCACCGGCCTGAACCTGAGACGGCTGCCTTCGGTGGCAGCCTCATTCAAGGCGACGCCACGTTCACGCTGTTCCTTGGCGAATTCGACGATCAGAATGCCGTTCTTGGCGGCAAGGCCGATCAGCACGATCATGCCGATCTGACCGTATAGGTCGAGCGTCAGGCCGCCGAGCACGATTGCCGCGTAGGCTCCAAAAACACCGACACTGACCGACAGCAAGACGGGAACCGGAATGGTCCAGCTTTCGTAAAGAGCAACGAGAAACAGATAGGCAAACAGCAACGCGAAACCGAGGATGATCGCCGTCTTTCCCTCGGCGCGCTTTTCCTGAAAAGCGGTATCAGTCCATTCGCCCGCATACGCATCCGGCAAAGTCCGTGCCGCTACTTGCTCCATGGCAGCGAGCGCCTGGCCGGACGAGACACCCGCAGCAGGGGAACCTTGAACAGTCACGGCACGAAGATTGTTATAGCGGACAATCGCCGGAGGACCGATGACCGGGCGCACCTCGACAAGGCTTCGCATCGCGATCATTTCGCCTTTCTCGTTGCGCACGTTGATTCGGTAAATATCGTCCACGCTTGAGCGGTCCGCCGCATCGGCCTGGACTTGAACCTGCCACGTCCGCCCAAAGAGATTCATGTTGTTGACGAAATAGCCGCCAAGCGAGGCCTGCAACGCTTGGAAGACATCACTCAGCTTCACGCCAAGCACCTGCACTTTGTCTCTGTCGATATCGAGATAGAGCGAAGGATTGGTGGCGGAATAAGTGCTGAAAACGCGCGATAGCTTCGGATCCTGATTGGCCGCGACCATCAGGCCACGCAAGACCTGCGCCAACGCTTTGGGATCCCCACCGCGCAAGTCTTTCAACACGTATGCAAAGCCGCCACCGGTTCCGAGGCCGATAATGGGAGGCGGCGCCAACGGTACGACGGTGCCGCCTGTAAGTTCTCTGAATTTTGGTCCGAGGCGCCCGATAAGCGCGTTCACGCCTTGCGAACGATCTTTCCGCTCGGCGAAAGGCTTCAGCGTCACCACCATGAAAGCGGAATTGGATTGCGAATAGTTGTCGATAAAGTTCAGACCGATGACCGAGGTTACATCCTCGACTGCTGGCTCGGCCTTCAAGATCGCTTCGGCTCGACGCAAGACGTCGGTGGTGCGGACGACGGATGCTCCGCCCGGAAGCTGTGCGACGACGAATAGAGCGCCCTGGTCATCCTCCGGCAGAAATCCGGTGGGCGTGATCTTCGCGAGCGCAAGGATGCCGGCCATGGAAACGGCAACGAGGCCGAGTCCGATCAGCGAAACGCGAAGGAGGCGCGCAACGGCAGCGCCATAGGCGTCGCGAACATAGTCGATGGCTCTCATGATCATGCCGATCAGCCCACGCCGGGGCCCGTGATGCGGCTTCAGAAAAATTGAGCACAAAGCAGGCGAAAGCGTAAGCGCATTGATCGCAGAGAGGAACATCGCCACGGCTATCGTCACCGCAAATTGCCGGAAAAGCTCTCCGGAAATTCCCGGAATGAAAGCGACTGGAACGAACACGGAGAGAAGCACGAGCGTGATCGCGATGATTGGCGCCGTAATCTCCCCCATCGCCAGCTTCGTCGCCTCGGCGGGAGTAAGCTCCGGACGCTCCTCCATGACGCGTTCGACGTTCTCGACAACGACAATGGCGTCGTCAACGACAATGCCAATGGCCAGGACCACCGCAAGCAATGAGACGGTATTCGCGGAATATCCGATCGCGAGGAGAACGATAAACGCTCCGATCAAACTCACTGGCACGGCGAGTGTGGGGATCAACGTCGCGCGGACGCTGCCAAGAAACAGATAGACGACGATGACGACAAGTATGAAAGCTTCGACGAGGGTTTTCTGGACCTCGTGGATCGTATCGGTCACGAACTCGGTCGGATCGTAAGTGATCTTCCACGCGAGGTCCTTTGGAAATCTCTTTTCGGCCGCTTCGAGCTTTCCACGAACCTCTTTCAGAGTTGCGATCGCATTAGCGCCAGGAGCCTGATAGATCGCGACAACGGCTGCCGGACCGCCGTTAAAAAGCGTTTCGCGGTCCAAGTTGGCTGCGCCGAGTTCCAGGCGAGCCACGTCACCCAAACGCAAGACCGAGCCATCCGGATTGGTTCGGAGCACAATTTTCTCGAAATCCTCAACGGAGCTGAGACGCCCTTTCGTCTGAAGGTTGAGCTGAAGCTGCTGTTCGTTGGAGATGGGGCGCGCGCCGATTCGTCCGACCGCGGCTTGAATGTTCTGCGCCTGGATCGCGTTTATGATGTCGCCTGTCGTGAGGTTGAGCCCCGTGAGCCGGTCCGTCCGAACCCAAGCGCGCATGGCATAATCTTGCGGTCCCCAAAGGACGGCGTCACCCACGCCCGGCGTACTCTTGATTTGGTCGAGAAGATTGATCGTAACGTAGTTGGAGAGAAATAGCGGATCATAGCTATGGTTCGGCGAATAGAGCGCCACGACGCCAAGCAACGCCGAGGACTTCTTCTTGACGGAAATACCTTGCCGCTGAACCTCCGGCGGCAAGCTCGAGAGAGCGACCTGAACCCTGTTGTTGACGTTGACCGTGTTGATGTCGGGGTTGGTGCCAAGCTCGAATGAGCAGATGAGCGTGTAACTGCCGTCGTCACCGCTCACGCTCTTCATATAGATCATCTTGTCAACACCGACGACCTGCGCCTCGATGGGCTGCGCGACCGTCGCGTCGACGACGGCAGAATTCGCGCCCGGGTAAGTCGTGGTGACTTGCACCTGCGGTGGCACGATGTCGGGATACTGAGCGACCGGAATGGCATAAAGGGCCAGGGCGCCCGCGATGGTCGTGACGATGGCAATGACGATCGCAAGGCGTGGACGATCGACGAAGAGAGCGGAGAGCATGGTTCAGCTCCGATCGGAGGTTCCCGGCAACGGCGACGCGATAACTAATGATCCGGGACGAACCGACTGCAGACCCTCGACGATCACCTGCTCCCCACCTGAGAGACCGTCGTCGACGATGACACCGCTTCCGCTTTCGCCACTCGTTTTTATTCGCCGGACGGATGCCTTGCCGTCTTCGACGACGAAGACGTAAACGCCTTGCTGATCCGCGATCAGCGCCGCCTGCGGAACGACGGCCTTTTCTTGCGGGTTGCCGGATTGCACAGCTACTCGCACCAATTGCCCATCGACGAGCGCGCCTGCCGGATTGGGAAATGTCGCCCTCACCAGGATCGTGTCCGTCGTGCGATTGACTGTGACGTCGATGAAATTGATCGACCCTTCCTGATCGTAAGTCCGGAGATCCGCAAAGCGCAGCGTCGCCTTCAGGCGTGTCGTGTCGAGTTCCCGCCCCGTTTCCTGAAACCGCAGGAATTCGCGCTGGCTGACGGGAAATGTAACGTACATCGGATCCTGACTGACGATGATCGTGAGTGGACCGGTCTCCGGGCTGACGACATTTCCCTTGGTGACGTTCGTTCTCCCGATCTTCCCGGCAACCGGGGCAGTAATTACCGTGTATCCGAGATTGATTTTGGCGGTCTCGAGATTGGCCTCATTGACGAGAATCGTCCCTTTAGCCTCTTCGTCGGCCGCACGGGCTTGGTCTCGTGCCACGGCCGTACCGGCGCTTTTCGCAAGAAGCTCTTCCGCGCGCTTAAGCTGAACCTCAGTGAGTACCTTTGCGGCCTTGCTGCGCTCCAGCGCGCCTTGGGCCTCGCTTACCGCCGCTTTGAACAGTCCATCCTCGATGCGGTAGAGAGGCGCGCCTGCCTTCACCAAATCGCCTTCCTTGAAATCAACCGATTCCAGGAACCCCGTTACGCGAGCCCGTATCTCGACGCGGTTGATGGCTTCCACACGCCCGACGAAATCATGCGCAGCCGAAACGGGTTTACGCTCGACACGCACGACGCCAACGGCGACCTTAGGCGGTTCGCCCTGTTGCGCATGAGCCTGAAGTGGGACCAGGAAGAGCGCCGTGAGAACGTATGGGATGAGGCGCATTTTCGGCCTCCCTCTTACTGACGACTGCAACAATCTTCGTAAAAATCTTCAGTCGAAATTGTCGTTTGGTAGGCCGCGCTTCCGAGCAACAATACCCTCAACAGACGCCCTGGTCACGCCCTCTGAGGAGAGGTCGTCGCGCATAGTTACTATTTATCCTGAAAGCTTCGTATCGCTGGCCGCCGTCGATGGCTCAGTAGGGTTCAGGAATATATTTGAAAGGATAAGTGGAGCGCGCATCGTCCTCATCGACGTGCCTCTTCGGAAGCTTGACCTTCTCTCGCTTTATTTCGGTGTAAGGCACAGAGCTCAACAGGTGCTCGATAATATTCAAACGTGTGCGTCTTTTATCGTCCGATCGCGCAACGTACCAAGGCGCCCACGGCGTGTCCGTTGCCGAGAACATTTCATCTCGCGCTCGCGAGTAATCATCCCACCGCGTGTAGGATTTCAGATCCATTTTCGACAATTTCCAGATTTTTCTGCCGTCGTCGATACGGGCTTCCAGCCGTCGCGTCTGCTCGTCCGGGCTGACTTCGAGCCAGTATTTTATGAGAATGACGCCAGAATCGATAATGGCCTTCTCAACCTCCGGCACCACTTTCAAGAACTGTTGCGTTTGTTCCTCCGTACAAAACCCCATCACCCGCTCTACGCCCGCGCGATTGTACCAGCTGCGATCGAAGATCACGATCTCGCCGCCCGCAGGGAGATATGGAAGATAGCGCTGAATATACATTTGCGACTTTTCGCGATCTGTGGGCGCAGAAAGGGCGACGACGCGAAAAGCGCGGGGACTCACTCTGGCCGTCATGGCCTTGATCACTCCGCCCTTGCCGGCCCCATCGCGCCCTTCGAATAGGACGCAGATTTTCCGGCCTTCGTGGCGGGCCCATTCCTGCAATTTGACGAGCTCGACGTGAAGCTTCTTGAGCTGACGCTCATACTCCTTCCGCTTGAGCTTGCTTTTCTCGCCGTCCTCTGATGCTTCACGGTGCAGATGCGCGTTAGCGCTTTTTCGGTCGTCCATGTTGCTGCCTCAGCAATACTGAGTGCCCCAGTCTCAGCCGAATGCGAAATGATTTTCGCTGAAAAGTCGCCCATTAGAAAGGTCTGCACAGTCCTTAAGATTGAAATTCGGTATTGCGAAGCGGAAGACTGCGCCCCTGCTCCAAGGCGCGACGCCCGTTTAGATTTGCGGGGTCAAGAAGAAGGCAAGACCGAGGATCAAATAGACGGCAAGAAGCTGGACACCCTTCAGCCAATCGGAGCGGCCATCTCCCGCAATCTGCCCCGTGATAATCACGGCAACGAAAACCGCGAGCAGCAAACCTTTGCCGAACAAGAGATCCATTGGATGCGGTCCGATGAGTAGACTCGCGAGCACCAGAACAGGCGCAACAAACAATGCGACCTGAACACTCGATCCGATCGCGATCGACAAGCTCAGATCCATCCGGTCCTTGAGTGCCGCCGTAACGGCAGTGGCGTGCTCGGCGGCGTTCCCGAGGATCGCAACAACGAATACGCCAATGAAAACATCGCTGAGGCCAAAGGCATGCGCCGTTGGCTCGATCGATCCGACGAGAATCTCGCTCAGCCACGCGATCGCCGCCGTACAGATTGCGAGCACAGCGCCAGCTTTCTTCGCGGACCAAACCTCCCCGTGCGCATCCTTATCGGCCGGCTGAGAGCTGAGAAAAAACGCCGGATGCGTCCACAAAGAGAACAGAAGAAAAAGGACGTAAACGATCAGCAGCGCGATCGAGATCGAGATGCTGAGAGCCCGCTCGCCTCCGGCATATTGCCCTCCAACCAGCGCACTGTAGGCAGCCGGAATGACAAGCGCGATCATGGCAAGCGTCAGCATCGTCGCTTGCGCGCGAGCGCCGGCAACATTGAAATGCTGCTCGCGATAGCGCATGCCGCCGGCCAGCATGGCTGCGCCGAGCACGAGGAGGATATTTCCAACGATCGAGCCGACGATCGTCGCCTTGACCACATCGTGGAGCCCAGCCTGCAAGGCGGCGAGTGCGATGATGAGTTCTGCAGCATTGCCGAACGTCGCATTGAGCAGGCCGCCAACCCCTTCACCCGCGCGGTCGGCGAGTTGTTCCGTAGCGCGTCCGAGCCATCCGGCCAGCGGAAGGATTGCCAACGCCGCCGTAATGAAGATCAGCGTGTAATGTGTCGGCGCGAAGTGTTCGAGCACAATCGCGACAGGAACGAATCCAAGCAGCCAGTTCCACATTGCGGCGCCCTCGCCGTTTGTAATTGTTACGGGTGCTTAACGTCCCAATCAGCCTGATCGACAGGGTGCGCATCGAGATAGGCGCCGACAGCCGCGCCAATCGTCGGGAAGAATGACTGTTCGCCAAGCTGCGTGAACAGCCCAAAGCGCTTCAGTTTGTCTTTGACGGGATCTTTCAACTCCGCAAATGACAGCTTGATGCCGGCCTCTCGCAGCGTTCGGTCGAGTTCGGCCAGGACGTCCGCGGCCGTGACATCGACGCTGGTTACCGGTTCGGCCGCCACGACCACCCACCGCACGGGCGACGGTGAATTCTCGGCCGCGGAAATCACTGTTTCTTGAAACAGCTCAGCATTGGCAAAAAATAGGGGCGCATCCCAGCGAAAGAGAACGAGGCCAGGAATTAGGCGAGCGCCGGGATAACGCGTGATGTCGTGAAACCCCCTTACGCCCTCAGCACGGCCGAGAACAGCGAAGTGCGGTCGCCACGCATCCCAAAGAAATTCAATGATGGCGATGACGACGGCTAGCGCGATGCCCTGGATCGCGCCGAGCGTAGCGACGCCCGCGAAGCAAAGCATGGAGAGCCAGAATTCCCACCTCTGCATCCGATAGATGCGGAGAAGGTCCGTTATCTCGAACAGCCCAATAGCCGATGCGATAACGACCGCGGCGAGTGCGCTTGTCGGCAGGTTCCGCAACAAGTTCGGCGCCGCCATAATGAGAATAGCGACGGCAAGCGCGCCGACAACGCCTGTCAGCTGTGTCTTGGCACCGGCCGCTTCGGCAACGGGCGTACGAGAAGAGCTGCTGCTGATCGGAAACCCCTGAAAGAACCCGGCCCCCAGGTTTGCCGCGCCGAGACCGATAAGCTCCTGATTGGGATCGACATACGTTTGCGTGCGCGCCGCATAAGCGCGAGACAATACACACGTATCGGCGAATGAGATCAGCGCGACGGCAAGACCGCCGTAGATGACCGTGATCAAATCCGACTTATTGATCCAGGGAATTTCAAATGCAGGCAATCCCTGTGGCAACGGCCCGAGCACGGAAATTCCAGCACTCTTGGCGAGATCGAAACTGCCGACGATGGCCGTTGCCACGACGACCGCGATCAATATGCCCGGCACGACCTTGTATCGTTTGAGAAGGAATATTGCCGCCAAGGTGCTCGCACCGATTGCGAAAGCCACCCAGTTCACGCGCGCGTCCACGACACCTTTGACGATCGCCCAGAGATCACGCAGCGGACCCTGACTATCGACCGAGAATCCGAGAAGCTTGGGCACCTGACTGAGAAGCACTGTCAGGGCGATCCCGTTCATGTAGCCGTAGCGAATAGGCTTCGAAAGAAGCTCCGTAACGAAGCCGAGCCTTGCCAATCCGGCGCCAACACAAACGACACCGGAGACGATAGCCATTGCGCCAGCGAGCGCCACCGCGCGCACTGGATCGCCAGCCGATAGAGGCAAAACAACCGCAAGGATAACGGCAGCAAGCGAAGAATCCGGACCGAGCACGAGGATGCGGCTTGGCCCGACGAGCGCATAGATGAGCAAAGGAACAATGGTGGCGTATAAACCATATATGCCGGGCAGGCCCGAGGCGACCGCGTAGGCAATGCCAACCGGCACGAGCATCGTCGCAAGCACCAACCCGGCAACGATGTCACTTCGCAGCCAATCCAGTTTGTAGTGCTGCAAAATTTGCAGGCCCGGCAACCAGCGCATCAAGCTGTGCCGATCGCTCGCTTGTCGTGGACGCAGCAATCGCGTTTGCTTCGGCTCCGCCGAGGCGGCGGGATCAATGGCCGTGGGGTTCATTTCTGGACCTTGACCGCAGAGTTATTGCGCATGGTCGTTGTCAAGAAATCTCTATTTTAGAATTATACCGCACGCGTTCGACCACAATAGTTTGCCTTCGCACTTCACGCCGAGTGCGTGCTCCATTCAATTGACGAAGCTTGTTGGATTTCATTAAAGTTATTCCGAACGGCCCGGCGACGCGCCGCCGCAATTCCCCACACCGCCGATAGGAAAGATTTGCAATCGTTCGCGCCTTGCATTTGGATAAGGCCGGCATATCCTGATCGTGGTTGATATGCGGACTGATCATCTGCGAACGGTAGCATATGGCCGTGCTCGCTCGGCGTCAGCGGCTCGGAGCCGTTCAAAGCGCCATTGATAGCCGCATGTCCGCCACGGTTGGCAAAGGAGAATTTCGATGCCTGGACTGTTGCGACCCGAAGATCTGCAGATAATCGCCTCCGACGCGGAAATGGCGGAGCTAGAGCGCGAACGAGCCCTCAAGCGAAAGCAGAAGCAGGATCACAAAGAGCTGCAAGAAGCCTTCATGGCTCGCAAGGTTGCGCCGGAAGCTGTCGAACGCATAAACAATGCAGTTCGCATCGCGGCCAAGAATGGACAACATCACCTTCAGGTCGTCACCTTTCCTTCGAGCTTCTGCAGCGACGGCGGCCGGCGGATCAATATTGCAGATCCCGAGTGGCCGACCACGCTGACGGGTTTCGCGAAGGATGCATACGAGTTTTATAACCATGAGTTGCGGCCGCTCGGATATAAGCTTCGCGCCGAAATCATAAGCTTCCCTGGAGGCATGCCCGGCGAGGTCGCGCTCTCTCTCGCCTGGTGATCTCTTCGCAGAATAGAAAAAAGCAGGCCAGCGGCTCCCGCCTATTCGGGTGGTTGTGATTCAGCCTTGCGCTAATGAACTCTGCATCACTTTTGCGATGTGTTTTGATTGTCTCGATTGGTGAAGCAAGCCGGCTGGTCAACATCTTGATGGGCGCGGCTGATTGCGTGAGGCCACTCCTTCGCGCTTTGAATTTGCCGTGGGGTGAGCGCTTTTTCCCATGCCCGCGCCAGCGCCCAGAGCAGGACGATGCAGAACGCAAAGCCGCTCACCATGAAGAAAATGATTGGAAACGCGGCGTCATCGAGCATTCGGCGGCCTCGAATTTGCGATCGCCACAACCCCCCAAAAAGGGGATTGTGGCGAAGCCTAAGCGCGGAGGGTGCGGGTTCTGCGTGCAGGAAAGCTGAACCCGCAGTCGTTTAGGCTGGAGGAAGCTGAAAGTAATAGTTGGATGCAAGCACCACGGCCGCCGCGAGAAGTAACGTCAGATACGGCAAAAGCCCCGCGCGCCGTTCCCCAAGGTCCTGACCTTTGAGATCCAGATCTTCGAGCATGTGGTTCGGAAAGCGGCCCTTGTCCTGGATGTAGTGCCTGTACAGAAAGACCGGAATGATAAGGGCGGCAAATGCCAATCCGTACCAAAGCGCATTGGCATTGCCCCAGGTCTTGGCGCCTGCTCCCATGAGGACGAGGTTCACAAAACCCAGCAGAGCGTTGACGGCAACAAGCCAGTTCGGAGCCCGGTACGGCCGGGGAATGTTCGGGCTATCGATGCGATGAATCCAAGTCGACTGCAGATTCAGGAAAATGAAGATCATGTACCCGACATTCGAGATCGCAAGGATCAAGTAGTAGGCAGTCGCGTCCGAAGCCGCGAAGGTCAGCAGAAACAAGTTGAAGATCAGATCCGTCCACATCGCCCGCGTCGGCGCGCCATGTTCGTTGACGTGACCGAGATACTTCGGAAGCCAGCCATCGACGCCGCCCTGATACAGCGTGCGGGAGGATCCGGCCATCGCCATCATGATCGCGAGGATCAAGGCGAGGATCATCATCATCTCGAGGAGATGAACGATAATGGGGCTGTGCCCGCCGACCATGTCGCCCATGGCGGCCGCCACGCCCGTTCCATCGACGATGCCGGGCTGCGCCATCCCTTCAAGGCCGAGATGCCCCTGAAAAGTTGCCGCGACGAGCGAATACAGGATAACGCAAACCACGCCTGCCCAAAGAATTGCCTTGAACGTATCCTTTGCCGGATTTTTGAATTCACGCGTGTAACAGACGGCCGTCTCGAACGCGTAGGTCGACCAGCCCGCAATGAACAGCGCGCTTAGAAAGTACGTCCATCCCCCGTTGGTCCAGGCGCCATTGGGCGGCACGAGCGGCGTGTAATTCGCGTAATTTATGCTGCCGTTGAGAAACGGCACGATACCGACGATCGCCATCGGTACCAGCACCAACAAGCCGATCCACATCTGGATGCGGGCAGTTCCCAAAACGCCCCGGTGCTGAATGGCAAAGCACATCAACATCAGAGCCGCGCCAATGAAGAAGGTCGCTCCGACCTCGATATTGGCTAGGCCGAGAAATGAAAAGCTCACCAGCTTGAAGGATCGCAACTCGGGCGTCGCCGAATCCGTGAGCGCGGCGATCGCGAGTTTCGCTGCCTCTTCCGCAGATTTACCGGCGATCGCAGCACTATTGTGCGCATCCTGCAGCCAGCCAACGACCTCGGGCGAGGTTGGAGAGAAAACGGGAAGAGGAGCCACCGCGTTCAATATATATCCGGCGGCAACCGCGCAGCCGAGCGAAAGAACTGGCGTCCATGCAAACCAATTGCACCAGACGGATAGTGGCGCGATGAGCTTGCTATAGCGCAACCACGCAGCCGCGCCATAAACGGCGGCGCCGCCCGACTTATTGGCGAAAAGTCCGGCGATCTCGGCATAACTGAAGGACTGGAGGAAACCCATCGAGACCGAGATCGCCCACACGAGGAAGGCCAGCTTTCCTGCGGTTGCTCCCATCCCACCGATCGAGATCAGCACAAGTGCGGGAACACCGCTCGCGATCCAAAATGCGCCTTTCCAATCAATCGTGCGATGGAGCCCACCAGGCTCGCTCGCAGCATGCGCAATAGACGCGCCCCTCGTCCCGTCCACTATGGTCATGCCATTCCTCCTGGCGATTAGTATTCATGAATGCGGCATTCACTCACACAATTGCATACACAGCAAGTAATTTGCATTGTGTGCATTAAAAAGAGTTGCATTTGCTGCAATGCGAACAACGCGCCGTCGTATCAGGCTGATTTGCGGTGCCGCTGCTCAAAAATTGCACCGCTCGAAATTCCCGTTTAATCTCATGGCCAAATCAACATGAAGCAAAGCAGCATGGGCAGAGAAAAGCCGAAGGCCAGAGTTCAGCGCGCCCCCTCGACAAAGCCGAAGGGCCAGGCGGACGAAGAAGAACAACTGTACGACAAGGACTTCGCCAATCTATCCCTCGAGCAGCGCATCGGCGTCGTGCTGAAGCGCCGCCGGCTGGAAGCCAATCTGACGCTGGCAGACTTGAGTGCAGGCGCTGATCTGTCCGCCGCCATGCTGAGCCGCATCGAAAACGGCATGGCGACGGCCAGCCTCGATGCATTGGAAAGATTGGCGGCAGCGGTGGGTATAGGTCTCGGCGATCTCTTCAAGGAAACCGAAGCGAAACAAGCGAGCGCACAACTCGTAAAGCGCGACGAACAAATGGAAGTGGTGCGCGTCGGCACCAAATATGGGCACACCTATCGCCTGTTGGCCTATGATCGCGGCCCGACCAAGCTCTTTGAACCGTTCTTCATTCAGATGGATAAGAAGAGCGAAACCTACCCGCGCTTCAGCCACCCGGGCACGGAATTCATTTATATGCTTCAGGGCCGGATGGAATACAGGTTCGGCGACAAGACCTACCTTGTCGAGCCGGGCGACGCTTTCACCTTTTCCGGAGACGTCGTGCACGGGCCTGAAAAGCTATTGGATGAAAAAATCAGGTTCCTTGCGATTATCTTCTATCATCCCGAGTAAAAGGGGCGCGCCGGCCACCAGCGTGCCCGATGTCTCAGATCCCCGAACCCGGAATCCAAGACGTTCCCGCAAGAGGCACCTTTGCCGTCGCGGCTGCCTCGAGGGTCAAGGCAACCAGATCCTCGGGCTCCAGATTGTGCAGATGGTTTTTCCCGCAGGCACGGGCAAGCGTCTGCGCCTCGAGTGTCAGCACTTTGAGATAGTTTGCGAGTCGGCGTCCCGCAGCGACGGGATCGAGGCGGCTCATCAACGCTGGCGTTTGGGTCGTGATGCCGGACGGGTCTTTCCCCTCATGCCAATCGTCGTAACACCCGGCCCGTGTACCAAGCGCCGCGTATTCCTTTTCCCATTTCGGATCGTTGTCGCCGAGCGCAACGAGCGCTGCGGTTCCGATTGCGACGGCATCCGCACCGAGCGCGAGGGCTTTCGCGACGTCTGCGCCGTTTCGAATTCCGCCCGAAACAATGAGTTGTACCTTCCGATGCATGCCGAGATCCTGAAGCGCCTGCACGGCGGGCCGGATCGCCGACAGCAAGGGAATGCCGACATGCTCGATGAAGACCTCTTGCGTCGCGGCCGTTCCCCCTTGCATGCCGTCAAGAACCACCACGTCCGCTCCCGACTTGACGGCGAGCGCAACATCAAAATAGGGCCTGCTGGCGCCGACCTTGAGATAGATCGGCTTTTCCCAGTCAGTAATTTCGCGAAGTTCCTGGATCTTGAGTTCCAGATCGTCTGCGCCCGTCCAATCCGGATGCCGGCAAGCCGACCTTTGATCGATGCCCTTCGGCAATTGCCGCATCGCGGCGACCCGGTCGGAGATCTTTTGCCCGAGCAACATTCCGCCGCCGCCAGGCTTCGCCCCCTGACCGATAACGATCTCGATAGCATCGGCCTTTCTGAGATCATCTGGATTCATGCCGTAACGCGATGGCAGATACTGATAGACGAGGTATTTCGATTGACCGCGCTCTTCCGGTGTCATGCCGCCGTCACCGGTTGTCGTCGAGGTACCAGCAAGCGATGCGCCACGGCCCAAGGCTTCCTTCGCATTCGCTGACAGCGAACCGAAGCTCATGCCTGCGATGGTGATCGGTATGGAAAGCTTGATCGGCTTCTTGGCAAACCGCGTTCCGAGCACGACGTCGGTGCCGCAGCGTTCCCGGTATCCCTCGAGCGGATAACGCGACATCGACGCTCCGAGCAGCAGCAGGTCGTCGAAATTCGGCACTCTCCGCTTCGCACCGGCGCCGCGAATATCATATATGCCGGTTGTCGCGGCGCGGCGTATTTCGGAGAGGGTGTAATCATCGAAGGCCGCTGACGGGCGCGGAACAGTCGCCGGCCAAGTTCTTGCGTGGTCGGTCATCAGTAAGCTCCCGCATTTTCCTGACCAAATATTCTTTTGCGTCTAAAACCTACGACGGACGACGCTACAATCGACTTGCACCATATGCAATATATTTGTAGATCATGAAATACAATAGGACTTCGGAGAGGCGGATGCCAACAACCGACGAGCAACCGTCTACGCAGCTGACTGCCGGCCAGTTGGCGACCGGCAACGTGTACGGCGCGAGATCTCCGGCCTTCCGGCCATACTGGTGGGAAGCGATTTCAGACGCAGAAAGCGCATGTGAAGAATCTATTCCCCGCAGATGCGACGTCGCGATTATCGGATCAGGATTTACGGGTCTTTCCGCGGCGCTGACGCTTCTGAGAAACGGACGGCAAGCTGTGGTCTTTGAGCGTGGCCCAGCGGGTTTCGGCGCAAGCACGCGGAATGGCGGCCAAATCGGAAGTGGCAATCAAAAATTTCGCGTCAAGAAGCTGATCGCTTTGCGCGGACGCAAGAAGGCCGAGGCGATGCTGCGCGAAGGGACGAGAATGCTCGACCACATCGCAGCGCTGATTACGGAAGAGAAGATCGACTGTCACTTCCGCCGCTGCGGACGTTTCCGCGCCGCCGTTCGCCCGGAGCACTATGAGGCGATGGCGCAAGACATGCGCGATTTGAAAGACATCGCCGGTGTTGAAAGCAGCATGGTGCCCCGCGCCGATCAGCACTCGGAACTGGGAACCGATTGCTTCTTTGGCGGCTCTCTTCTCCCGAACGATGCCTCGCTACACCCGGCGTTATACCACGCCGGGCTTATGCAGCGGATCAAGTCGTCAGGTGGAAAGGTGCTGGATCACACGCCGGTGCAAAATATCATCCCCGTCGGATCAGAGTTCCGGGTGGTGACCAATCGCGGCGTGACCATCGGCAAGGACGTCATCATTGCGACGAATGGCTATACCGATGGACTTGTTCCCGAGCTCGGCCGCCGCATCGTCCCTGTCGGCTCGGCCCTGATCGCAACAGCCGAATTGCCGGAAGCGCTCTTTAATAAGTTGCTTCCCCGCAATCGCGTTTACGGCAACACGAACCGGGTGTTCTATTATTTCCGGGGAGCACCGGATGAGCGGCGGATTATTTGGGGCGGCCGCATCGGCAGGCTCGCTCCCCAAAAGTCGGCGGCCGCCTTCCGTCATCTCGCCCGCGACATGCTGCATGTGTTTCCCGATCTCGGGAACGTTGCGATCACGCACGCCTGGGATGGCCAGATCGGTTACACGTACGATGAAGTTCCCCATATCGGCTGCACGACGTCCGGCATCCATTATGCCCTCGGCTACTGCGGAACAGGAGTTTCGCGCGCGACGTACTTCGGCACTAAGATTGCTCTGAAGGTGCTCGACAAACCCGACGGCCGCACCTCTTTCGACGATTTGGCATTCCCGGCCTTCCCTGCGCAGCCGGTTGCGAAGCTCGCCGTTCCATTTTTCGAAACATGGTATCGGATTCGCGATGCCGCAAACTTCTAGCCATAGGGAGAAGAGCATGTCAGGCCGCGGCGGCAGCAAACGCATGAACATCTCGTCGGGGGGAGCCTACGAGTCTGTCTTTGGATACTCCCGCGCCGTTCGATGCGGAGACGATGTTCATGTTTCGGGAACCTGCGCCCCGCCCGCCCATGAAAAGAGCGACGCCTATGCGCAAGCTTGCGCCGCGTTGGCGATCGTCGACAAAGCACTGAAGGACGCGGGGGCTTCGGCCACGGACGTCGTTCGTACGGTGGTCTATTTGCGCGATATCAATGACGCGGAAGCGGTGGCGAAGGCGCATCTCGAAATGTTCGATGCCGTTCGCCCGGCTAGCACCTTGGTTCAAGTCACCTCGATGCTGCGGCCCTGGCAAAAGGTTGAGATTGAAGCCTATGCCAAGCTCGGCACCGCTCGCTAATCTCAGCGCACATCTACAGCTGGCGCGCCAAAAGTTCCGTTAAAACGGAACCGGGGCCCGCCCTCGCCACCTTGCCACCACGACGTTTCAAGACGTGCAGTCGTCCAGCTGTCTCGCGCCGCCCGATAGAGCGCAGCGCAAGCGCGTGAGGACACACACGCCGCTTGCCGGCCACAACGCTCTTCAGCACTCGCGCATTTTATTGGGCATGAAGGCCGCTTAGCGAGCCACCCCACACCAACGAAACAGACTTGGCGATCTCTGGAGACGGAAATTGTTGTGGCGATGCCGCAACAACGCTCCTCTAAACGCGGCGCAGCGCGCTCGGCGTTCCGTGAACCGAATGAAAGTATCGCGACCAAAAGCGATTTACAAAGAACGATATCGAGACCGACTTTCCAACATATCGTCTTTAGTCACCTATCAAGACGGAAAATAACCGGCTTCGCAAGAAGCTTAGCGCGTTTCTGCGATAAGCAAATCTTCAAATTCGAGATTACTCCTGCATTCCACTTTTCCTTCAATCGAAAGAACCAACTCGTTCCTATACGTCGGAATTAATCTCATTTCATATTCAAGCCTCCCTCAGATTTATTCGGCCTCCATCGGGCCTATCCGGCGATGACCGGCACTCAGGGGATGTGCCGCTCAACCCGGCTGACAACGCCTCGAAAGTGCGAGGTGAACGTCACGCGGCGCCGACGAGATTGTTTTTTACCTTGGAGGTATCGGAATGTTCGGGGGGACTTACAGACCAGCAAGCTTCGCTGCTGGGATAGCTGCCGCAGGATTGGCGCTTGCAGGCACTGCGCCTGCGTCAGCAGCGGATCTCGGAGGGAATTGCTGCGCCGACCTCGAAGAACGCGTCGCCGAACTCGAGGCGACGACGGCTCGCAAGGGTAACCGCAAAGTGTCGCTCACCGTCTCGGGCTTCGTCAACGAAGCGATATTGGGCTGGGATGACGGCCGCGAGCGCAATGCTTACATCGTAACTAATGAAACTGCGCAGGATCGCGTTCGCTTCGTCGGTCAAGCAGAAATCATCAAGGGGTGGACAGCAGGCTACCTGCTTGAGCTCGGCATCCGCGGCAACCGCGAAGATCGTTCAAGCCAGAACAGTGCCTCGAGCGACAATGGCGTCAGCGTTCGCCACAGCGCCTGGTACATCGCCGGCAAGGACTACGGCAAGGTTTGGGTCGGTCAGACGTCGGACGCAGCTGACGGCATCACCGAAATCAACCTCGCAAACACCAACCACTTCGCCTTCACGAACAGCTGGGGCAATACGTTTGGTGACCAAGGCCAGGGCTTCTTCGTCCGCCGTAAGGACGGCGTCCTGAGCAGCGTGCGTTACGGCCAGTTCGTTGCGCCGGGTGCGCAGCAGTCTGCACCGGGCGAAGGCCACCGCTTCAACGTCGTGAAGTACGACTCGCCGACGATCGCTGGATTCACCGCATCGGCCTCATGGGGTGAAGACGATATCTGGAGCGTTGGCCTTCGTTATGCCGGAGAACACGCGGGCTTCAAGTTGGCCGGCGGCATCGCATACACGGAATCGAACGATTTCGGATCGGCTGATCATACCTCTGCGGTTACGCGCGGTGTAGGCGATACCAGCGAGGTCGGCCTGAGCGGCTCGATCTTGCACGTTGAAACTGGCCTTTACGCATCGGGCGCATGGGGCCGTTTGCATGATGCAGGTCTTGATAACCTCTACGGCCGCAACGTCGACGAAAATACCAGCTTCTGGACCTTGCAGGCCGGTATCGAGCGCAAGTTCCTTCCGATCGGCAAAACCACCATCTTTGGCGAGTACTTCAATCTCGATCGCGGCGCCGGTTACACGACCAGCTCCACCGGCTCAGGCATAATCAACGCGTCGACCCTGGGAACTGGTTACAACCAGGTCGCCGGCTCGCAAATTCAGGGTTGGAGCATCGGCCTCAATCAGAACCTGAGCGAAGTGGTAGATCTCTATATCGACTACAAGCACGTTCAGCTCGACGTCACGACGACGAATGGAACGGCCACTCGGGATGCAAACCTCGACTCCATTCAGTTCATTACCGCTGGTGCACAGATCAAGTTTTGATCGCCGTAGGGAAATGCCTCTTCACCCCGTCTAGGTAATTATCCCAAAGCGACCTAAAGCGAGGGCCGCGTCTTGCAGAAGACGCGGCCCTCGAATTTTTTCAGACGACGGACGGCAGAAACTCAGCCGCCATTCTCACGCATCGTATCCCAGAAATCGACCGTCGCTTCCCTGAGCGTGCCTTCGCAATCCCGTCCGCAGTCGATCGCAGTACCACGATGAAGCACGAGCTTCTTGCCGTCCCGCCCTGCCCGCAGCCCGGCCGTATAGCAGGTGCCGTGCCCGTATCGGCTGCAAGCCGTTACCGATCCCTCGGGGCTGTATGCGTGCGCTCTTTGCCCGGCAGCAGCCGGCAGTGCACCGAGCGACAAGACCGCGAGTGACACCGTGAAAGGAAGAAAGTTCCGTTTCATGAGACGCCTCCTTCGTTATTACATTTTCAACAATGCATATTACAAAAGATGCGATAGGGAAATTCCTTCCAGCGCAAACGCGCCTCAAAAATTCGCAATTCCAAAATAGCAACAAAAAATCTGATTTAGCGCCACAACCGATCTAGGCGCCGGACGCGAACCTTTCACCGCGCGCGCCGCTGCAAAATTCGCCGCGGGAATATCAAAAGCAGAAGAAGTTCATTGGTTTGGTCGACGAAGGTCATAACTTGTGGCGTAGACCAAAAGCACTAATGGGCAGCATTCGTAGTCGCCAGCGGCGCCTGACTGCATGCGGCGGACGATAATTGAGAGGGGCGATGAACTTCCAACAGTTGCGAATTCTCCGTGAAACAATTCGGTACAAGTTCAATATCACGGAGGTGGCGAATGCTATATTCGCTTCGCAGTCAGGCGTCAGCAAGCAGATCAGGGAACTCGAGGAAGAACTGGGCTCTCCGCTCTTCGTTCGGCGCGGCAAGCGCCTTCTCGGGCTGACGGATCTCGGCGCCGACGTTGCCAGAATTGCCGAGCGTGTCCTCTTCGAAGCTGACAACATCAAACAGGCGGCAGCGCAGTTTGCGATCCAGGATCGCGGGATCCTGCAGATTGCAACGACGCATACCCAAGCACGCTACGCGCTCCCCGATATCGTCGTGAAATTCAAGCAGAGCTTTCCGGCAGTCCGGCTCGACCTGCGTCAGGTAAATCCGAAGGATATCGCAGCGCTCCTGCTCGCCGGAGAGGCCGATATCGGTATAGGCACCGACGTCTTTGCCGACGTCGAAGAGATTCTTGCACTTCCATTCTATGTATGGAGCCACATTGTCGTGGCGCCGGTCGGGCACCCGCTCGAGAACCGCAAAGCCATTTCACTCGATGAGCTCTCGCAGTATCCGATCATCACTTACGATACGGGCATCACCGGCCGCCCACGTATCGACGAAGCCTTCGAAAACGCCAATGTCGTGCCGCAAATTTCGATGACCGCTCTCGATGCCGATGTCATCAAGGCCTATGTCGCGTCGGGATTGGGCATAGGGATCATCGCACCCATGGCCTATGATGCGGCGCGCGATCCGGGACTGACCGTACTTGATTGCGCCGAGCAGATCTCGCCCAGCACCACCAGCATCGCCATCCGTCGCGGGCGCCTGCAGAGAGGCTTTGTCTATCGATTCATCGAGCTCTGCGCCCCGCATCTGACCGAGAACGATATTCGCGACGCGGAGTTACTGACCGGGGACGAGCACCTGAAACGAGGGCACCCATTCTCGCACACCGGCCTGATCAACTGGAATCGCAATTCGGCACTCTTAGCCTGACGCGCGTGGGAGAAGCGAGCTGGTCACCCCAGCTGGCTGAGCGCCCAACGCACGTTCTTCCGAACGTCGGCATCGATGTCGTCGGCAGCGCTTTCAAGATGCCCGCGTGCCTCGCTGGCCCTCAACTCTCCGAGGGCGGCAGCAGCTTCCTTGCGCATGTTGGGCTCGGGATGCGTAAGACTGTGAGCGATTGCAAGCGCTGCGGCTCGAACCTTCAGCGCTGCCAAACTGCGAATGGCCTTGAGCCGCACTTGCCAGAACTCATCTTCGAGACGCCCGATCAGCGCGTCTTTGGCTGAGGCTCCGCCCCGGCTTCGGCCAAGCGCCTCCGCTGCACCCTCACGCACGGGCCATTCGTCGTCGCCAAGCGCACGCGCGATAGCCTCGGAGGAAGAAGGCGCCTGCGAAAACGCGAGTGCATTGATCGCCGCTCTCCGAACAGTCGCGTCTCTGTCGCTCGCGGCCGAGCGAAGCGCAGGCACGGATTCTTCCAGCTTCAAAAATCCGATCACGCCTACGGCTTGGATACGAACTGCCGCATTCGGATCGCGCATTGCGTCGAGCGCGGGCTTCAATGCCTCCGGCTGCCTCAGCTCCTTGAGCGCACGCAGCGCGGCTTCTTTGACGAATGCCGACGGATGCGCGACGAAGGGCACGATCACGACCACATTTCGCGGATCCTTGAACTCCGCCAAGCTCTCCGCCGCGGCCCGCGCGACGGCCGGATCAGCATCCGTCAAGGCCTGGGTGAGAGCATCCGCGGCCTCAACGCCATCGAAAGATCCAAGCGCGATCGCCGCCTGCAGACGAATACCCGCATCGGCATCTCTCGCCGCCGCTACGAGCAAGGGAACAGCATCCGGCAACGCGGAATCGGCGAGTGCAAGGATGGCAACCCGGCGTTCGCCCGCATCAGCGGAACGAAGCGCCTCGTCCAGTTCATCCAGATCAGCGGTGTCCTCGAATATGCCTGCCATCGTCTCCCGGCACGCTCCTGATTATTTGAGAAGAAAAGGTATGTTCACGGTCAACGCCGCCGTCGGGCAATCGCACTGGCACGGGAGGCAGTACCAGCATTCGTCGTAAGCCATGTAGGCTTTGTTTGTCAGCTCGCTGATCCGCAGCACGTCGAGCGGACAAACGTCGACACAAACGGTGCAGCCCTTGTCCGCAATGCACTTCTCATTGTCCACGACGACGGGAACGCTCGTCGGCGTATTTGCCAGCGGCATGATGGAACTCCCCTGAACTCTGCTGAATGGGTTAAGCCCGCGCTTCGATGCGCTGGCGGTAATAAATGTCCTTTTCATCGTCTTCGATCGGCACGACGTAAGGATCGACAGCTCGCTTTTCGCAAGTCATCCGGCCATCGGTTTTGCCGAGAAGCGTGTGACAGAACCAGTTCTCATCATCGCGGCCAGGATAATCCGTACGCAAATGATAGAGCCCCCAACGGCTCTCGGTTCGAAACAGCGAAGAGCAGGCAGCCATATCCGCGCAGTCCAGGATCGACGACGCTTCCAGCGCCCGGAGAAGCTCATGAGCGTTGCGGGCGATCATCCCCTTTTCCATGTCCTCGCGAACTTCGGCAAAGCGGGACTGTGCCAGCCGGTACTTTTGCGGCACCTTCGGAGGTTGCAGATAGTCGTTCACGAAACGGCGCGTCTTGTATTCGATCTGGTTGGGCGGAATACCGTCTTCGCGCCGCGTCGGCGCCAGAACGCGCTCTCGCTCGCGCGCGACATCATCCGGATCGTAAGCTGCGAAGTCGACGTCTTGGGCAAAGTCACTGGCGTGCTGGCCTGCGATCGACCCGTTGGTGAAGGCGCCGAGCATATAGCTGTGTGGAACGCTCGCCATATCGCCGGCGGCGTAAAGACCGGGCAAGGTCGTCCGCGCAAATTCATCGACAAAGACACCCGAGGCGCTATGCCCCGAACAGAATCCGATTTCGGAAACGTGCATTTCGATCTTGTTACTGCGGTAGTCGGTTCCCCGATTGGCGTGAAACTGCCCGCGCGACGGCCGCTCGACCTTATGCAGAATAGATTCGATTTCCGAGATCGTGTTCTCGTGCAAATGATTGAGCTTCAGGTAGACGGGCCCCTTCCCGGACTGCAGCTCGTTGTAGAACTCGAGCATCATCTGCCCTGACCAGTAATCGCATTCAATGAAGCGCGCGTCCTCGTTATTGACCGTGTACGCTCCGAATGGTCCGGCGACATAGGCACAAGCCGGCCCGTTGTAATCCTTGATCAGCGGATTGATCTGGAAACACTCGAGGTTCGCGAGCTTCGCGCCGGCGTGATAGGCCATCGCATAACCGTCACCCGAATTGGCGGCATTCTCATAGGTGCCGAAAAGATAACCCGAGGCCGGAAGGCCGAGGCGTCCCGCGGCCCCCATGCATAAGATGACGGCCTTCGCCTTGATGACGAGGAACTCCGCCGTTCGCGTATTGACCGCGATCGCGCCTGCCACCCGGCCATCGTTGCCCTGAAGCAGTCTCGTCGCAATGTAACGGTTCGAGATGAGAAGCTGCACGCGCCGAAGCTGGCGGTAAAGCGCCTTCTTCACCGTATCGCCATTGGGCATCGGCAGCACGTAGGTGCCGAGATGATGCACCTTCTTGACGTCGAAGTCGCCGTTCTCGTTCTTCTGAAAGCGAATGCCGTATTTATCGAGTTCTTGGATGATGGAGTAACATTGCTCCGCGTATTTCAGAACGGCCTTCTGGTTGACGATGCCGTCGTTCGCGATGGTGATCTCTCTCGTATATTGCTCGGGCGTGGCGTGACCGGGAATAACGGCGTTGTTCAACCCGTCCATTCCCATGCTGATGGCGCCTGAACGCTTGACGTTCGCTTTCTCGAGCAAAATCACCTTGGCGTTCGGATTTTTCATCTTGGCCTTCAGCGCCGCCATTGGCCCCGCCGTCCCGCCACCGATTACAAGGACGTCGCACTCAACCTCGGTGAGGCCATCGACGATCTTGTCCAAGCTCATGAGATCCCCGTCACTGATAGATTCGCCGCGATCGTCATCAGATGCGCTGCTGAAACATCCAGAATGATGTCTAAAACTTCTAAACGCGGCCTAGCGCGATGCCGTACCAAGAAAAACTGCAGTCGATATCCGATTACTTCATAAGGAGTGGGCGTCAGCTCCGCGCGTCTGCTGCTATCCCCAATGGGCTGAGCCGCTGCAGCACATTGCGATCTAGCGTCGATCGCAAAAGCGAAAGACAGTGCGCCTTCAACTTCCCGAACTCCTGCGAAGCCATGATTTCCGTCGGACGAGGACGTGCGAACGGAACTTCGATCACTTCGAGAATCCGGCCGGGGCGTGGGCTCATCACGATGATCCGGTCCGCCAGAAACAACGCTTCATCGATATCGTGCGTCACGAACACGATGGTTGTCGGCACGCGTTGCCAGATTGCGAGCAACAGCTCCTGCATCATCAATCGCGTCAACGCGTCGAGCGCGCCGAACGGCTCGTCCATCAGCAGAAGTCGCGGCCGGTTGACAAGCACGCGCGCAATTTCAACGCGCTGTTGCATGCCGCCGGAAAGCTGCTTCGGATAGCGATGGGCGAAGTCGCTCAAGCCGACGAGTTCAAGCATCTCACTCGCCAGCCGCCGCCGCTCCGCCTTGCCGATACCGCGCATCTTCGGCCCGAACGCGACGTTGTCCCGCGCCGATTTCCACGGAAAAAGCGTGTGATGCTGGAAGACGATGCCGCGATCGGGATGCGGCCCCCCAACGTTCTCGGAATCGACATGAAGACTGCCGTTCGCAATCTTTATGTGCCCGGCAAGCGCGCCGAGAAGCGTTGACTTCCCGCACCCCGAAGGGCCGAGTATGCATACGAATTCGCCCGGCTCGATGGCGAAGCTGACGTCGTGCACAGCCTCGAAGGCATCCGCGCCATTCCCAAGCGTGATCGAGACATGCTCGACGTCGATGCGGCCGCCCTTCTGCCCCGCGCTGAGTTCACGACGGCTCATCGGCGCAATTCCTCGGGCGTATGCCACGGCGTCAACGCCGCTCCAATTCGACGCAAAAGATAGCTGCTTCCCATGCCGAGCAACCCGATCAGCACCATTCCAAGGACGATATCGGCATAGTTCTGCAGCGTGTACGATTCCCAGGTGAAATAGCCGATGCCGAATTGCCCGGAGATCATCTCCGCGGTGATGAGGCAGAACCAGGATGTGCCCATGCCGACCGCAAGCCCCGTGACGATGCTCGGCGCCGCGCCGGGTAAAATCACTTCCCACAGGATGGCATTCCGTGTTCCGCCGAGGCTGCGCGCGGAAGCAATGAGACGCGGGTCGACGTTCTCAACGCCGTGCACCGTATTGAGAAGTATCGGAAACACCGCGCCTATGAACGTGATGAAGATCATCGAAAGCTCGGACGACGGAAACATCAGGACGGCGAGCGGTATCCAGGCAACCGCCGGTATCGGCCGCAACAATTCGAGGGGCGGCGACAGGAGATCCGACGCCCGCCTCGATTTTCCGATCGCAAGCCCCAATCCGATGCCGACCACGACAGCAATCGCGTAACCGGCGAATACGCGTATCAAACTGGTGCCGATGTGGGCGAAAACCTTTGGCGATTTTGCGAACTCGATAGCCGCAAAAAAGACATCGGTCGGCGCCGGGACGTTGGCGAACGTGATGATCCCGAGATTGATGCGAAAGCGGGAAGCCGCCTGCCACGCAAGGAGGCAGACGGCGACCGAAATTGCCCTTACGATCCAACGACCGTAGGCTGCTTCAGATGACTGGGCCAACCTATCGGCCTCAGTTGCTTGCGAGCACAGCGGCGCGCGCTCCATTGTAGTCGAGCACCTTGCCGCCGTGGTTCTTAGCCCATGCCTCGGCGCTTGCTTTGAGCAGGAAGGCAGTCACTTCCCCGCTATCCGTGCGCACGAACCACGACTTGGCGCCAAGCAGCTTGATGCCGCTCTCACGATCTTGCGCGTAGAAAACCCGGATCGTCTTCCCCTGGGCTTCGAAGGCCTTGGCCGCTTTGAATGCGTTTTCTGCCGATGCATAGTGATGGACGAGGGGCTCATCTTTGATCCAGATCTGCGCCACCCGCTTCGGATCCTTAATCTCTTCGCCGGTAAGCGCATCCTTGGCCTTCAGCGGCAGCTGCTCGTAATTCTTGAGATGCGCCTCATAATCGAGACCCGCCTCCTTGAATGCTTCTTTAATGTACCGGTCGGAGATGAACGTGTTGATGTCGAGCCCCTGATCCGTCTTCTTCAGAAGCTTCAACGTCTCGATCGCCGCCGCTACGTCCTGACGGAACTCAGGCTTCCAGGTCAGGTCGCGCGTCTGCAATCCGAGAGGGCCGTGGAAGAGATAATCGACTTCCGCTTCAACGCCCGTCACCTTGGCGATCAACTCGCTGTATTTTTCGGGCTCTTCGGCAATCCGGCGATCTGCTTCGATCGCCGCGCGCAGGTACGCGACAACGATCTCTGGATATTTTTCGGCATAAGCCGCGTCGACAAGTGCTCCATGAAGGGTTGGACTTGTCACCTGCGAACCGTCAAGGATCTTGCGGGCAAAGCCGCGCCACGGGAAGAGCTCGGCATAGGGAACGAAATCGGCATGAGCGTCGATCTTGTTCGCCTGCAACGCCGGGCCCGCAACTTCCGGCGCTTGAGTGATGATCGTGACGTCCTTTTCCGGGTCCCAGCCCTGCGCCGCTACAGCCCTGAGCAGGAGCGCGTGAGAGGTCGAGGCGAAGGGAACCGATATGGTCTTGCCCTTCAGCTCGGAAAACGACTGGATCGGTGAATCAGCCGGAACGACGACGCCGTTGCCGCTGCCCTTCACGCTACCCTGAAGCACGGTGATGAAAATGCTCTTGCGGCCGGCCTTTTCGTGAGCGACGCCATTGAGCACGCCCGGAAAGTCGGCCATGACGCCAAAGTCCAGCTTGCCGGCGATCTGTTCATTGGTGATCGGCGCGCCGCTCGTGAAATTCTTCCACTGAATATCATACGTCACGTCTTTGTACTTGCCGTCGTGCGGCAGGTATTTCTCGAGCAGCTTTTCCTCGCGGATGATCAGCCCGCCGGTCGCGGTATTGATAGTCGCGTCCTGCGTGCCGATAGCAACGCGGATCGTCTCGGCCTGCGCGGCAGAGGCGGCGAAACTCGCCGTCATCATCAAGGTAGCGAGAAGCGACCGAATACGCATCATAGTCCCCCAATTCAAAAGCCGTCGCGATTGTCCGTCGACACTTCGTCGGCTCAGCGCGATTTCGGAGGAACTTTGCAGTTGCGTATATGCGCAGTAAAGTCCTGATCGAGACTTCCGTTAGACGGATTTCTGCTAAGAAATCCCGGTTTTTTAACGAGTAGATCGATGCCCCTCAAACGGCGGCCGTCGCCCTCCGCTGAAGCGGATTCTTGATCACAATTGCGCGCGGCAAATGCCTATGGCGAACGCAACGAGCTTTAAACGGCCACTTGCTCTAACGCGCATTCCTGCATCGCTAGCAGCGCGCGAATCTCTTTCGCGGGCTTTGGCTTGCTGAACAGATAGCCTTGAACCTCGGTGCAACCTTCGTGACGAAGCTGCGCGAGTTCCGCTTCCGTCTCGACGCCTTCGGCCGTAGTTGCCATTCCAAGCGCATTTCCGATGTTTGCAACCGCTCGCACGATCGCGATCGAATCCGGATTGCCGGCGAGATCCTGTATGAATGATCGATCGATCTTGATCTTGTCGAAGGGAAATTTGCGCAGGTAGCCGAGGCTTGAGTATCCCGTGCCAAAGTCGTCCATCGAAATGCGAACGCCGAGCGCACGCAAATCGTTGAGCATCGCGACCGTCGATTCCGTATCGTGCAGCATGACAGTTTCGGTGATTTCGAGTTCGAGCCTCGCGCCGGGCAACCCGGACTTGCCCAACGCGCCAATAACCTGCAGCACGAGAGCATTATTCTTGAACTGCAACGGCGATAGATTGACCGCGACCTTGATGTGCGCCGGCCATGTCATCGCGTCGGCGCAAGCACGGTTCAACACCCAGTTGCCGATAACTCCGATGAGACCGATCTCCTCGGCGAGCGGAATGAAGTCGGCGGGCGACACCATTCCGCGAGTTGGGTGCTGCCAGCGGATGAGAGCTTCGCAGCCGCTGATCTCGTCCGTCTCGAGACGGATCAGAGGCTGATAGTAAAGCTCGAGTTCGTCGTTCTCGATTGCCTTGCGAAGATCGAGTTCGAGCGCACGCCGTTCCTGCATTTTGGAGTCCATGCCCGGCTCGAAGAAATGATAGGTCCCTCGGCCAGCCTCCTTGGCCTGATACATGGCCATGTCAGCGTTTTTGATGAGCTGGTCAGCGGTGTCACCGTCTCCCGGCGCCATCGCGATTCCGATGCTGACGCCAATGGCGACATGATGGCCCTGAACTTCAAATGGAGCGCTCAACGCGGCGATGATGCGTTCGGCCAGCATCGTGGCACCGACGGGCTGCTCTGAGTCGGCCTGCACAACGGCGAATTCGTCGCCGCCGAGCCGCGCGACGAGATCATGCTTCCTGACACATCCGCGGAGCCTGCCGGCGACCGCTTGCAGCAAAGCATCGCCGACGGGGTGGCCGAGCGTATCGTTGACCGTTTTGAAGTGATCGAGATCGAGGCAAAGGATTGAAACGACCCGGCCGTCCTGAGTTCCCTTCAGCGCCGCCTCCATCGCGTCGCGGAAGCGCAATCGATTGGGGAGATCAGTCAGCGCATCGTGATGAGCCATATGGGCGATCTTGGCGTCGACCTCCCGTCGCTCCGTTATGTCCTCGTGAACAGCAACCGATCCGCCGTCGAGCATGGGTTGATGCGAGACGGCAATGAACTGCCCGCCCGGAAGCTCATCGACCATATAAATGGGCTTACGCTCCCGGACCGCAGCGATACGGTCCTCGATGGAATAGCATTCGACTTGCGGAAAGCGGCCATTGGCGCGGCGGACCTGCAAGATCGTTCGAAGCGGAGTTCCGGGAACGACTTGTTCGGGCTTCAATTCATAGAGTTCGGCATAACGGCGATTGCAAATGATCAGGTTTTGGTCGGCGTCGAACATGCACAGGCCCTGCGGCAGGTTGTTGATCGCGGCATCGACGCGCGCGTATTGAACTGCCAAGCTTTCCTGCGCCGCCGCGAGTTTCGCGATCATCGATTGGAAGGCGCGAGCGAGCGTACCGATCTCATCGGCCCGAGAGAGCGTTCTGTCTCCCTGTGAGTAGGTCAGTTCACCGCCCTCGCGAATACGCAACGCGTTTGCGCTGAGCTGCCGCAACGGGCGGGCAACGGAATAGTGAGCGAGCGCAAGCGCAAGCACGACGATAAGCAACGTACCCACAGCCAGCGCCGTGATGATGATGTTCAATTCGGAAGCTTGCTCGTTCTGCGCCTGAGCGAGCGTATCTCGAGATTCACCACCGAGAATGTTCGTCAGCCGGTTCAATTGCGAAAGTGTGTCGTCGAGCGCCGCCTCGAAGCGAAGATCGAGCATCCCGTCCACGCGGCCGTGTTTGTCACCGGACAATATCGCGTCGCGGATCTCATGCGCCGTCGCCTCGACGTGCTGGAGTTTGCTGCGAATGACGTCGCAATCCTGCGCACGCGTCGGGAAATAGATCGCAACTGCGTGCAACCATTGGCGCACGGCCGCGATTTGATTGTCGATCTCGTTGATGGCGGTGCGTGACGCATCGGGGTCGGACGCGGCCATGCTCTTGTAGGTCGCCACGCCGATATTGTTCAAAGCGGTCTTGGCCTCAGCCAATGCGAGGCGAGCCGGCGCGACCCGCTCGACCATCGTCCGATTGACGTGATCGAGATTCTGCGCGCCCTGCAAAACATACCAATTGGCCAGCGCCGATAGCGCTCCCAAGGTGAGGATAAGGACCGCAGCTTTCGCAGCAATGCCGGTAGGGATGGAGATCGTAGCGCTCAATTTCATGGGACGAATGTACCGTTGGGTTCGGCAAGGGAATTATGCGAAAAGAGTTTGCGAATCGCTAACACATTGAAACAGCGACGTATTTTCGCGCTATAATGACAGTTTGATGACATGCTGCGGCGTCAAGATCTCAGCGGCCGCTCTGCCGTCAGTGCGTTGCAGGCTGCAAATTTATCGCGGCGACATGTGATAGGCGATGACGAGCAGGCTCGTCAGGACCGAGGAAAACAAGCCGGCAAAACCGCCGATCCAGGCCGGCGAAGGTTCGTGAACCAGCGTCGCTACGACAAAGCCAGCGAGGCTTCCGGCAAAAGATGAAACGACCGCGAAAATGAAAACGGATGTCGGCAACGCCTCCTCGTATTCGCCGACTCCGATACCCTGCTCGACGAGCGTATTTCGCGCCACGGCTCCTGCGATCGTGCCGGAGAGGCCTGAGAGAACCGCAAGAAGAGCGTTGGGCTCCATCGCATTGCCGAACACCATGCCCAACAGGGCCCCGACGACCGTTCCGACAACAAGAACCACCAGCAAGCTCACCATCGTTATACCGGCCATGTTCCACCTCTTCCGCGATGTGCGCATGTCAGCATAGCTCTCGTTCCGTTAGCGCCGCGAAACGTAGCATTAACGAGCGACGCCGGCGCGGCGATCACGGAAGAGGTCCCAGACGAGCGAAACAGAATCTAAAGACGCATCCGCAAATTTGAAAAGCCTTGGTGTTGATGCGCTATTTGAACAATCGCAAGGCGTCTTCCGGGAGCACGGGACCAGAAATCTCAATTGGCACGAACGAGGCCTTTGACGCTACGTCTTCTGCCGACAGCATGATCTGGCCGACCTTCGTCGAGAGTTGTTGGAGCGGCGCGGCGTAGACGAGCCGTCCGATACCGCACCACAAAATGGCACCCATGCACATGCAGCAAGGCTCGCCCGACGTGTAGAGCGTGGTACCCTCAAGCATGTCCGGGCCGTGAGATGAGAGAAAGGCCCGGATCGCTACCATCTCGCCGTGAGCAGTGGGATCGCGATCTGCGCGCGTACGATTATGGCCGCGCGCAAGCACCTCTCCATTTCTGACAATCACCGCGCCGAACGGAAACTCGGCTTTGGCCGCTTCCTCGATCGCGATCTTCATGAAGCGCGCATCGTCCGGCATCACCGGCGCCTGACGCGCCTGAGAATCGTTCGAGCCGGCAATCGCGGCTGCGACGAGCGTTAATCCGCCTCGCAGCACTTTGCGTCGATGCATTCTTTTCCCCCATTGTCGATGCTGGGTCCTGGAGACCCATTTTTCCCGGCCACGCCCTGAAAAGCGAACCCCAAGCAGATTCACTTTACCAAAAATTAAAGCTGTAGGATGCGGCAAGCCGGTAGAAGCAACGGGGCCCGGCTTGGGGGGTAAGCCGGGCCCCTGCTATCGAAAGCAGCGCGTTGGGTGGGTGAGGGACGGCGCTCGCTTACGACAAAGCGGATCCGCCTAACGTGAGAGACCAATGACGATAGGGCCATGGATCCGCTTGGCAATCCATGTTTGCGCCGGTTGAATTATTGGTACCACTCAGCCCGGCGGTCTAAGGTCAATGACCATTCGCTAGGCCGGATGGCCTATTGTCGAGCCAGCAAGGTTTCCAGCGAAGGCTGCGCTCTTGCGCCTCCGGCGGAGCGTCGGAAAACCCGCTTGATCTCCGTTCGGATTAAGTTGGAGGCTATCGTCGTTTAGGAACAATCGAGATCCGATGCGTCGTATTTCATTGAAGGTTCTGATTGCAGCAGCGATTTCCGTCGTATCGCTTTTGCTGACGATCGCCATATCCTATGTCATCGGACACGATGCCGTCAGCCGGCTCGAGCTGGAGATCGGACAGTCCCTCGCGCTGTTGGCAGATGAAATGCAAGACAAGCTTGATCGCGCCGTGTTCGAACGGCTGCAGTCTCTCGACAACATGGCGGCCATCGGCAAGATTCTTCAAAAGACGGACACGCCCGAGGCCTTGCGCGCCTCCCTCGAAAGATTTCGGAGTGCATATTCGGATTATTCCTGGATCGGATTTGCCGATCATAACGGAAAAATTCTGAGTGCCACGCACGGCGAATTCGAAGGACTGAACGTCAGCAATCAGCTTTGGTTCAAGAAGGGCGTTCAGGAGCCCTACGTGGGAGACGTCAAGCTCCCGGTTGGACCGCCACGCGAGGGGCACTCAACGTCGGACTTTATCGATCTCGCTGTTCCGATTGTAGATGCAGATTCGAATGTCGGTGTCCTCGGCGCCACCTTGAGCGCGGACTGGGCAGAAGAAGTTCGCGACACACTCCTCGGCAGCATGAAGGATGCAATCCCGGCGGACGTCATTGTCCTCAACGAAGCACGGCAGGTTCTCTTCGGTCCGGATGACATCACGGGAATGACATTGGATTTGCCGAGCATACGCGCCGCGCGTCCGGGCAACGCGAGCTTTGCCGTAGAACAGTGGCCGGACAACACATCATACGTGACGGGATTTTCCAAAAGTGACGGCTACCGGTCCTATCCCGGCCTCCGCTGGATTGTTCTGGTACGCGAGGATCAGAGACTTGCGTTTGCGCCGGTCAGAAGTTTGCAGACGAACATCCTAATTTGCGGCGGCATCGTCGCAGCCCTCGCGGCTCTCTTGGCTTGGATACTCGCGGGCAAGCTTTCGCAGCCACTCCTGCAGCTTGCCGACACCGCCGAGGGCCTGCGGCGTGGCCAGAAGCTCGAATTCCCCCAAGTTGGCGGCTACGAAGAAGCGCGCATTCTCTCCAAGTCTCTGCGCTCGCTCGTAAAGGAACTCGATGCGCAACGGAGTTCTCTCGCGACCGCAAACCAATCTCTCGAAAGTCAGGTGCGCGAACGAACGCAGCGCCTCGCCGAGCAAAATATCGGCCTCGAGCGCGCCAAGGCCGATGCCGAACTCGCGACCGAAGCCAAGTCTCGCTTTCTTGCGGCTGCAAGCCATGACCTGCGCCAGCCCTTGCACGCGTTGACGTTATTTGCCCGTGCGCTCGCCCGCCGTGTCAGCGGCGGCGAGGCGACGACGCTCGTCGCTCAGATGGAGGAAGGCCTACGCGGGTTGAAAGGCATGTTCGATGCGCTTCTCAACGTCTCGCGCCTGGATGCCAAGCTGATCGAACCCGTAAAAACACCCGTTTCGGTCGCCGAAATCATCGAGCGGATTTCCGTCGGCTCGAAGATTGAGGCCGAGCAGAACGGATTGAAGTTCGTAAGCCGCTCGCGCGACTGGATTATCGAAACCGATGCCGCGTTGCTCGAAACGATAATTCGAAATCTGGTTTCGAATGCCTTGAAATTTACAAAATATGGCGGGGTCATTCTCGCGGCCCGCGAACGCCACGGCCTACGCGTAATCGATGTCTTCGACACCGGCCCCGGACTCCCCGTTGAACATCGTGAAAGAATATTCGAGGAATTTTCGCGGGCCGATCAACGCGCCTATGGCATTAACGACGGTCTTGGGCTGGGTCTTTCAATAGCGCGCCGCTATGCCGAACTTCTCGATATGAAAATCCTTGTCGCATCCCGCGCCGGGCGCGGCTCCCGCTTCACGATCTTGCTGCCTCAAAGCCTGATGGTCGACGCGGCGCGCCGTCCTACGCCGGCAGCCAAGCCCGAAACCCATATTTACGGTGTCCGAATCCTCGTCCTCGATGATGACCCGCTCATTGTCGCAGCACTCAAGCGCGACCTCGAAGACCGTGGTAACCTCGCGTTCGGCTTCCAATCGGCTGCCGAAGCAGAAGCGGCGCTCGAGAAGGGCTTGGTGATCGACGCCGCGGTTCTCGACTTCGATCTCCGAGGGCCGGAGTCAGGCCTCGAATTCATCAAACGCATGGCAGCTAGACTGAATAGGGATATTCCGGCCGTTCTTCTTTCCGGAGGCACCGATTCTGCTACGCTGGCTGTTCTGGCAAGGTCCGGCCGGCCGTGGCTGACGAAACCGACTGACCCCGAACTTATCGCTGCGACGCTCAGCGCGCTTCTCAACGCACGTAAGGCTTCGCTAAAGGGCTTCACCGCTGAGTACGGAGCAAACGCAAGTGCCAGCTAATTTAGAAAAGACGAATTTAGAGAAAATGATGCCCACTCCCCAGCCCACTCCCCAGCGTGACGCGGTCTTGGTCGCCGACGATCACGGGCTATACCGGTCGGGCTTTGGATTTTTGCTGCGCGATCGAATGGGCTTTCGATCCGTCATCGAAGCATCGTCCTTCGATTCGGCCCTCGATCGTCTCGCCGAGACGCCGAATGTCGAGCTCGCGCTTTTCGATCTCGCGATGCCGGGTATATCAGGCCCGGAAGGCTTGCGCGTCGTGAAGGAAACCTATCCCGCCATTCGCGTCGCCATCGTTTCGGGATCGGAAGAACGCAACGACGTCGTGAAAGCCGTCGCTATGGGACTGAACGGCTATGTTCCGAAGTCGCTCGCGGATGACGAAATCGTCGGCGCACTGAAGGACATTCTGGACGGCCGCGTATTCGTACCGCGGTTCATGACGTCCGGTAACGCGGCCTCGCATCCTGCACGAGCGACCGCGGAAACGCCCTCTGGAAAGGGGGACCCCGGCGGTGGAGCCACCAACAAAGCCATTTCACCGCGCCAACGCGATGTCCTAGACTGTGTCCGCCGGGGCCTTTCGAACAAAGAGATCGCGCGGGAGCTGGATATCGCCGAAGGCACGGTAAAAATCCATCTCGCAGCTCTCTTTTCGCATTTCGGTGCTCGCAACCGTACCGAACTTGCGACGCGGAGCTAAGCTCCCGACACCACGTATCGGACCGCGCCTACGGCAAGGCCGGTCCGAGATTGTGAATAAGCCATCGATGCAGAATGTCCGGATCGAATGGCTTCCCGACAACCGGGAACGGCGAAGAAGCCCAGGCAGCGTCAGCGTGGCCCGTGGTGATAATGGTCGGAACCGCATGGCCGATCGATGCGACAAGAGCTTGCGCATCGCGAATGCCTCGCATCTCGCCGTCGATTTCGACGTCCGTAATAATTGCAGAAACGTGGTTCAGCCGATTGCCGAGCGTTTGAACGGCTTCCTGGCACGACCGGCCTGCGATACAGGAGTATCCCCAGTCATCGATCAGCATGGTCAGCGCCATGGACGAGCGATAGTCGTCTTCGATGACCACAATCAACGGACGCGTGGGGACCGCTGTTGACGCCAGCGAGGCAGATCCGGTTGCCTTCGCTGGGGTAGTGCTAGGCATCAAGTGAGCCTCCTATTCTTGCCGGACTTTCGGAGTGATGAGAGGCGCTTTTCGTTCAGGGGCCTAGTCAGCGGGAGGCTCTAGGCTTGTCGGTCTAGGCGGTCGAAACCGCTCGCCTGGCCGCTTTAACAACCAAGTTCCATAATAACTTGAGGACCTTGAACCGCTCGGCGAAGACCTATGATATTTGTACTCATGACAGCCTAACCCGCGCCGCGGCGTCAATTTCAGGACGTTTGATTCCCAACATGACCGATGCAATCACCACCGCTCGTAAGCGAGCCAAATGGTATAACCCCCGATCTATCGGCCGCTCGCTGGTGCTACGGCCCAGGGTCATGATCGCAGCGATCGTTGGCACGCTGGCTCTCATCGCGTTGCCGTCCTCGCTGCACCCATCCGTTCGCGAGGCGATCGCTTGGTGCCTGAGCGGTATGACATACCTCGCGATGACGTTCAGAGTGATGAGCGAATGTCATTCCGACAAGATCCGCACGCGCGCCGCCCGCCAGGACGACAGCGGCATCGTCATTCTGGTGCTCGTGCTTCTCGCAATTGCTTCAAGCTTCGCGGCGATATTGGGTTTGATTGCCGCCGCCAAGGGCGCCACCAATGAGGTCAAGCTTTTCTTCGTAGGTCTTGCCGCCGCCACTATCGTCATCTCATGGCTCGTGACACAAGTGGCGTTCACTCTCCATTACGCCCATGCGTACTATGCTCCGCGGCAGTTTTCCCAAATGAGCGAACGAGCCGTCTACCCACTGACGTTCCCCAACGAGCCGTCACCAGATTATTGGGATTTCTTCTATTTTGCATCGTCATTTGGGGCCGCCTCCCAAACCTCCGATGTCTCGATCAACAGCAAAGAGATCCGGCGTTTGTCAATTCTCCACGCCATCGTGTCCTTCTTCTTCAACACGATGGTTCTCGCGCTCACGATAAATCTCGCGGCCAGCCTCGCCTCTTGAACGGCAGCGGCGCGCGACGGCAGATCTCCGCTTTCTAGCGCTTCTCGACGAACACCGTGCCTGCCGAATAGCCCGCGCCAAACGAGCAGATAAGGCCAGTGTCGCCGCGAGCGAGATCTGCGCTCGCCGTGTGAAAGGCGATGATCGACCCCGCCGAACTCGTATTCGCGAAGGTGTCGAGAATGATGACGTTCTCCCGAGGCGTGGGCTCGCGTTCCAAGACCTTTCGTCCAATCATCTCGTTCATGTTGATGTTCGCCTGATGCAGCCACATCCGCTTGAGCGCCCTATGATCGAAACCGATGTCGCGCGCATGCTCGATAATCATCTCGATGACCATCGGCACAACCTCGCGATAGACCTTGCGGCCTTCCTGCACGAACAGCTTGTCCGGCGCGCCGATCCCTTCCGGCGCACACCGGTTTAGGAATCCGAAATTGTTCCGGATGTTGTTCGAAAACTGCGTCTTGAGACGCGTGCCGAGAATGTTCCATCCCCCAGTCGCGAGATCCGCATCGGTCAGAATGATGGCAGTCGCGACGTCGCCGAAAATGAAGTGGCTGTCGCGATCCCTGAAATTGAGATGACCCGAGCAGATTTCGGGATTGACCACGAGAACCGCCTTCACCGAACCGCCCGCAATGAAGTCGCTCGCGGTCTTGATGCCGAACGTAGCCGACGAACAGGCGACATTCATGTCGAATGCAAAACCTCCGATCCCGAGCGCGTTCTGAACTTCGATTGCCATCGCCGGATACGGCCGCTGCATGTTCGACGCCGCACAAATGACGGCGCCGATATCGCGAACGTCGCCGCCCCAGTTCGCAAGCGCGTCGCGAGCCGCAAGAACCGCGATCTCGCCCAGAACAGAAAGTTCTTCGTTCGGCCGTTCCGCAATGAGGGGGCGCATCACTGCCGGATCGAGTATGCCGGCCTTGTTGACGACATGCCGCGAGCGGATGCCCGACGCTTTCTCGATGAACTCTGATGATGACGGCAGTAACGGGGCGACGGTTCCCGCTGCGATTGCAGCATCGCTAGCCGCATTGAACTCACGCACATAAGCGTTGAAGGCCGTAACGAGCTCGTCGTTCGATATGCTGTCCGGCGGGACATAAATCCCGGTCGCAGCGATGACGGGTTGATGCACGGGCGTTTCCAATTCCCCTTCGGGCCTGCTCTCGCGTGCCCATTCGTTTTTGTTGTCGTGTCGAACTTAGCATGCAGGTCTCCACGCCAGGACACACGACGCAAGCCCTTTAACCAAAAAGCCGTCGTTAACAGTGAAATAGCGGAGGAGATGCGCACGCCGCCCCCCGCGTGCGCTCCCTCTGCCATCGGAACCAGCATTTGTCGATGCCGGGAAAGGGCTATGCCCTGCGATCATGTTCCCAGGGTAACTCGGCACTCTGAGTTTCTCTCATCAAACCCTCGGCTTGTCGCCTGCGGAACAGCCCCGCCTCCCCCCTGAACTTAAAGCTCGTCTCGAAGACGAAAGGGAGACGACGCCATGTCCGCAGAGATCACCAAGTTAGTGGCCGCCACGGCAAGCCTGACAGCTTCGAAGGAGGCAGCCGCCAAGGACACGACGTATCGCATCGCGGGCGGCAAGGTCGGTGTGTTGCTGATCCACGGTCTCTGCGGCACGCCTGCCGAAATGCGCTTCGTCGCCATGGGTCTCGCCCGGGCGGGTTACACGGTTCATTGCCCGACCCTCGCCGGACACGGTGGCTCGCGCCAGGATCTCGTCAAGACGACGTGGCAGGATTGGTACCGCAGCGCCGAAGCGGCTCTCGATGAAATCCGCAAGGAATGCGATACGGTGATCGTCGGCGGCCTCTGCCTCGGCAGCCTCGTCGGCCTGAACCTTGCGGCCAACAACCGTGACAAGGTCCAGGGCGTAGCGCTCTTCTCACCGACCCTCTGGATCAACGGCTGGGCGATGCCCTGGTACACCAAGCTCTTTTCGCTCGTTCGTTCGCGCTGGATTGCAAACCTGATGCAGTTTCCCGACGCGGCCTCGCTCGGCATCAAATGCCCGCGCGTGCGGGACTTCGTCCGCGCCGCGCTCGCAGCCTCCGACGGCTCGGACCTCGGCACCGTCGGAACGCCCGGCGCCATGGTTCTCGAGCATCGCCGCCTCGCCTCGGCGGCGAAAAAAATCCTCGGCAAGATCGCTCAGCCCACGCTCATCATCCATTCGCGCGAGGATGACTACGCAAACCTGAACAATGCCGTTTACGTGCAGGCCAACCTGGCAGCGCCCGCCGATCTCGTTGTGCTGGACGATAGCTATCACATGGTCACGCTCGACAAGCAGCGCCATGTGGTTGTCGAAAAGACGCGTTCTTTCGTCGAGCGCATCGCAGCGAGCGTCAGCACCGCATTGGCGGGCGGCTCGGAAGCAATGCAGGCTGCCTGATCGAAAAGAAGACGCGACAAAAGCAAAATGCGCTCGCACGCCGCGCTTATCACCACGTCAAAATGCAGCGCGGCTACGCGCTGGTCCATCGAGCCCGAAAGAGCCCGTTCAAACCTGCGAAGCGCAGCCGCGTCGGGAACCCCGGATACGCGAAACCTCATTCCGGAGCCCGTATACACTTAGCGCGAAATTGGTTGCCAGAATGCAAACATTTCAAATTATTGCACGCAGCGCGGCCGAAATTAATGCGGCCTTAATTTTCCGGTCGCCGCAAAAGCCAATAGACGAGCGGCACGGTCAGCGTGTGCGGCAACAGCTTCACTGCCAGATAGAAGAAGATATTGGAAATTCCGGGCACGATGACCCGGTTGCCGAACATGAAGCCACGATAAGCGCTGCGCGCCACCCTGTCGGCCGACATCGAGGGCAACACCAGGCGATAAAGCGAACGCGCGGCGCCCATCTCTTCGTGAAAGTCCGTGTCGACCGGCCCCGGCAGAAGCGCCGAGATCCTGACCCCGCAGCCGGAATATTCGCTCGCGACTGCTTCCGTCAGCGATACGACGTAGGCTTTGCTGGCATAGTAAGCGGCTTGGTTCGGCCCCGGCACATCCGCCCCGAGCGACGCGACGTTCAGCACCCCGCCCCGTTGGCGCGCCAGCATGTCCGGCAACACCGCGTGCATTAGACGTGTCACGGTCTCGACATTTATGCCAATCAGCCGCGAAAGATCGGCCTCGGCGTGACTGAGGAAGGGTCCGGCCAATCCCATTCCCGCATTGTTGACGAGCACGTCGAGATATAACCCGGCGTCGCTGAGGCCCCGATTGATCTCATCCACTGCGCCAAGTTGGCTGACGTCGCACGCGATCGCCGTAACCGTGGAGCCTTTCGATGGCTTCAGGTCGCGCACGGCGGCGTCGAGCTTTGCCGCGTTACGTCCGACGATGACCGTATCACGGCCGGCTTCGAGAAAGCGTCGCGCCAGGGCCAAACCGATGCCGCTCGCCCCGCCAGTCACGACCACCGCTGGCCTCAAATGGGCGACCGCCGCGCGGGCTGTACGGACGCCCTGGGGATCGGCGGGCGACCACCACGGCCAAAAGAGCGACCGCCATGACGCCGAACTGTTCTGCATGTCTAAAATGACACCTATACACTTTCCAATATGGAAGCCGAGCGTAAGGAACCCACCTCCAGCCCGCAAGGCAGTTAACATCGATCACGGGCGCCGGGTCTCCCGCCACTTTCATCAAGCAAACACAAAGAACCGATCGCCAATTGCGGCAGCCGACCGCGAATACGCCCAACACAAACCAAAATTCTCCCCCTCTTTCATGCAAACCCTTATAAGCGCTCTGGGGTGACGAGCGCGATCAGGGCACGGCGATAAGGGGAATTCGAGCGGCAATTGCCGGTCCTCGAAAGAGCGGGTGGGAAACGTGCGATCGACATTGTCTGGAATTTTCGCGAAGGCACGTCGTCTGAAGCCGGTCACATATGCCGTTGCAGCCTTCGGCGCTGCTCTAGCGGCCACCGGTATCCTGACACCGGCAAACGTGCAGGCTGCCGAAGATGCGGAAGCGGCGCAACGTCCGCCCCTCGTCATGCAAATCTTCGTCACGACGAAAAACGATGACTGCTACGACAACGGACAATTTACGGCGATCAAGCGCCTCACGACGCTTGCACAACACCGCATCAATCGCGATGGCGGCATCGCCGGCCGCAGAATACTCGTAAACATTCTCGACGATCAACGCACGCAGCAGAAAACGACCGAGAACCTGGCAACCGCAATCGCCGATCCCCAGACGATTGCGATGATCGGCCTCTCGAATGCAACCCGTGCCAAGGCGGCTTTCGATGCGACGGGCAAAGATCTGAAAACAAGCGGCATCCCGTTCGTGTCAGACATCTCCGTAAACGACATCATAAAAGACTACCCGAATGTCTTCACAACGCGCGCATCCGAGGACGAGGAGCGCTTGCCCGTTATCGCCGAGTTCGTGAAACAATCGCATTTCGAGCGGCCGGCTTTCATCGGCATCCAGTCCGCACTCGCCAGCACCAATCTCGGCGATGGCCTGAACAAGTACCTCACCGGCGGCCTGACCGGCGACCATCGATTGCAACTCGTGGCCGACAAGCTCGATCCGGCCGAAGTCGCCGCCGCCGTCGCCGATTTGAAATCCAAGAACGTTGGAATCGTCTTCCTGGCCGTCGGCGGTGACCGCTTGAAAGACGTCGTGAAGCAGTTTCAGGACGCAGGCTTCACGCCGCCGCTGTTCGTCTCAGGCCGCATCGATGCGCTGGCAGGCAACGGCGCAGACTCCTATCCAAACGATGCCTATCAGCTCGCCTGGGACGGGTTGCCCGACGTCTACAGTGAGAGATTGCGCGAGCTCACCTGGAGCACGGCGTCTCCCGACCAGTGGATCTTCGAGGGCAGAAAGAACGCGAGCGCTCCCGGCTGGAAGGACGGAACCTGCAAACCGCGGGACGAGGACATCCCACTCAATGTCCTCGATAGCGACAACATGCGTGCCCTGTCCGTCGGCACACAGTACGCCGATATCGTCAGCCTAATTGCAGAGGCGGCGCGCTCTGCCGAGGTTACGGCCGCAATACCCGACGTTCGCAAGCTGATCGTCGAGCAGCTCGGAACCGCCTATGCGCCCGGCCGTGGCATATTCAAGGGACGGTTCGACAACTGGTCGTTCCAGCCCGCATCCCGCGCTGCAGCCCGCACGCCGATGATCCTCATGCTGCCGCACGGCCGCGGTCAGACTCAGCTCGCACCTTTCCAATTCCTGCATTTGCGCGATCAGAGCCTGCAGCGGATCGATACGCTTTATGCCGACATCGACCTCATTCGCGCCGAACGCATCGACGACACCGACAAGACGTTCTTTGCAAGCTTCTATCTCTCGATGAACGACCGCGGCGGCGCATCGATCGAGCAGATCGAGTTCGCAAACGCCTATTTGGAGCCGGGCTCGAACGATCGTCAGATAACCGTGCGCGCCCTGCACGACGGCAGTCAAAGCGCCGCCTACCCGGATCACATGAAGATCTACCAGGTGACGGGCAAGTTCGTGTATTCGCCAGATCTCAGTAACTATCCGTTCGATACGCAGCGCTTTTCGATCGATCTCCGGCCGAAGAGCGGCAACACCCCGTTCATCGTGCAACCGCCGCCGCTGAAGGTGCGCGATCATGTGGTGACCGTCGATGGCTGGGACCCGAAGGATCAATACGTCGGATACGACCAGGACTTCGTGCGCACGGTCGACGCGCAAACGCTGGAGCCGAGCGTCTTTCCTTTTTATAAGGCAAGCTTCGTCTGGCTGATGAAACGCGAAACGACGGATTACTTTCTTCGCGTCGTCGTGCCGTTGGGCTTCATCTTGATCATCGCGTATCTGTCGATTTTCATCTCGACCCATCACTTCGAGGCGATCGTGACCATACAGGTGACGGCATTGCTGTCCGCCGTCGCGTTGTATCTCGCGCTTCCAAAGCTCGACGCCAACACCGAGACGCTTTCGGACCGAATGTTCCTATTCACCTATCTGATGCTGAGTGTGATCATCGCCATCACGATCGCGCGCGAGAACAAGAGGATCGAACCGGTCCGATGGTTGAGAAGAGGACTTGTCTTCCTTCACATCGTCGCCGTCCCGGCAGCGGTCGTGGCAATGGCCTATTACGTCTATCTGGCAAGCATCGCCTAGAGCAATTCCAGCAAAAGTGTGCAACGGTTTTGCGTCCGGAATTGCGTCAAAACAAGAGGCTAGAGCGTTTTCGCGATTCAAAGACAACCGGAAACGCTCTAGAACCGCGGCTGGATATCCGCTCAGAACAAGGTGCTTTCGGCGCGAACCTTTTTTAGCACTTCGGTGAAGGCTGCCACCGCCGGATTTCGCGATTGCGCTGCGCCCGCGCGCCCGCCGAAAACCGCGACCAGATCCCACCGGATCGCGGGCTTCCTGAGCGCCGTGATACCGATCTTCGGTGCAGTCAAGTTCGCAGCCCGCGCCAGGACGAACGTGTGAGGCACCAGAGCGATGCCGAAACCGCGCGCAACCAGATCCAGAAGCACCTGCACGTCGCCAACTTCGAGCGCCGTTTTGCGCGAGACATTGATTGATGCGAACGCGCGGTCGACGATGCGCCGCGTTCCCTGATCGAGCTGAAAGTCGACGAAGATTTCGCCGGCGAGACTGTGCAGCGAAACGCATTCGCGTCCCGCGAGCGGATGATCCAGAGGATGGACCACGACCAGCCGGTCCGATGCGATCGGCATCGACACGATCTCGCGGCTCTTTTCATAAAGAGGCAGGAACGCCAGATCGATGTTGCCGTCCTTCACCTTTCCCATGAGGTTGGCTGCCGTGCTGTGGCAAAGACGGATTTCGACGTCCGGATGCAGTGCCCGGAATTCTCCGAGCAACAACGGCAGATCGAAAAAGGCATTGAGGCTTGCACACGTTCCAATACTCAATGACCCGCGCTCCAGGCCATTGATTGCCGCGACCGCGCGACGCGCCTCTTGTGCCCCCGCGATAATCTGAAGCGCTTTCTCGTAAAGCACCCGGCCTGCGACCGTCAGCTCGACGCGGCGTGTTGTGCGCACGAAGAGCGCAGCGCCCATTTCCTGCTCGAGAGCGCGAATAGAGGCCGAAAGTCCGGACTGAACAATATTCATTCGCCTGGCCGCCCGGGTGAAATGCTGCTCTTCCGCGGCCGCAACGAAATGCTCGAGTTGCTTGAGGTCCATGATTACCGGCGATTAATCCATAAAGCAGAATAATAGCATCCCAACATACTATTGGACAGATTACCGGCGGAACCCCATTTGTGGCGGTTCCAACCCCTTCTCAAGTTTTCGTTGAAGGGATTTGAAACTGATGGCGCCCGATTATCGCGACCGTGCGCTTTCGTCGCTCATATATGAAGCATTTCTACAAACGGAACCCAAGATCTCGTCAGTTTCGGAACGGGGCGGGAGCCGGTTTCTAATTTTTAGCCGGCGGAGTGGAGATCTCTGAAACATGGCTGCATTGGTGCGGATAGCGCTGCGTTCGCCATACACGTTCGTCGTGTTGGCGTTGCTCATTCTGCTCACCGGCAGTTTGGCTGCTTTTCGCACGCCTATCGACATCTTCCCCGATATTCGCATCCCCGTCATCGCCACCGTTTGGAATTACACCGGCCTTCCGCCCGATGAGATGGCCGGCCGAATGGTGACGCCGTTCGAGCGCGTCCTGACGACGACCGTCAACGACATTCAGCATATCGAGGCGAACTCGTATAACGGCATCGGCGTCGTCAAAATTTTCTTCCAGCCTGGGGCCGATATCCGCACCGCCAATGCGCAGGTGACGGCAGTGTCTCAGACTCTGCTGAAACAGTTGCCGCCCGGTTCAACGCCGCCTCTCATTCTCAACTACAGCGCCTCGACCGTCCCGATCGTGCAGCTGGCGCTCGGCGGCGATGGCCTGACTGAGCAGAATCTGTCCGACCTCGGCCTGAACATGATCCGGACGCGGCTCGTGACGGTTCCGGGCGCCGCCGTCCCCTATCCGTTCGGCGGCAAGACGCGGCAGATCCAGATCGATCTCGACGATACGGCCCTCCGCGCCAAGGGCCTATCCGCGCAAGACGTTTCCAATGCCTTTGCCGCGCAGAACCTGATCAATCCGGTCGGCACCCAGAAAATCGGCAGCACCGAATACACGATGCAGCTGAACAACGCGCCGTCCGACATCAACGCGTTGGGAGACCTGCCGATCAAGGCCGTAAATGGCGCGATGGTCTACATCCGTGACGTGGCGCACGTCCGCGACGGAAATCCTCCGCAACAGAATATCGTGCACGTCAACGGCAACCGCTCGGTGTTGTTGTCGGTGCTGAAGAACGGTGCGGTGTCCACGCTTGCCATCATTCAGGGCGTGAAGGACAAAATCGACGAAATCAAACCCGGCCTGCCTGACGCGCTGACGATCTCGATGCTCGGCGACCAGTCAGTCTTCGTCCGCGCCGCAGTCCAAAACGTCATTCACGAAGGCCTCCTCGCCGCGGCTTTGACCAGCGTGATGATCCTTCTTTTCTTGGGCAGCATGCGATCGACGGTCATTATCGCAACGTCCATTCCACTCGCTGTATTAGCCTCTGTCGCCATGCTTTCGGCACTTGGCGAAACCTTGAACGTCATGACGCTCGGCGGCCTGGCGCTCGCCGTCGGCATCCTTGTGGACGAAGCGACGGTGACGATCGAAAACATCAACTACCATCTGGAGCAAGGGAAGGACGTCGAGACCGCCATTCTCGACGGCGCCGATCAGATCGCCACACCCGCATTCGTATCAATGCTCTGCATTTGTATCGTCTTCGTCCCGATGTTCTTCCTCGAGGGCGTCGCCCGCTTTCTCTTCGTCCCGATGGCGGAAGCCGTTGTGTTCGCCATGGTCGCGTCCTTCATCCTGTCGCGCACACTCGTACCGACCATGGCCAAATACCTGCTGAAGCCGCACGATCACCACGCGACGACGAGACCGACGCGCAATCCGTTCGTGCTGTTCCAGCGCGGCTTCGAGCATCACTTCGAAAAGATGCGCGTCGGCTATCATAACCTGCTCGAAAGCGCGTTGGCACACCGGACGATCGTCCTGATCTTCGCATTTGGATTTATCGCAGCGTCGTTTCTTCTGACGCCCTACCTCGGCCGCAACTTCTTTCCCGCCGTCGATTCAGGCCAGATTCTGATGCACGCGCGGCTCGACGTTGGCACGCGGGTTGAAGAAAGCGCCCGTCAGTTCGCACAAATTCAAGATGTTATTCGGGAGGTCATAGCGCCGGAAGATCTGGGCGCAATCGTCGACAACATCGGGATACCGGTGAGCGGCATCAACCTGACATATAACAACACGGGCGTGATTGGCCCGCAGGACGGTGACATTCAAGTGGCGCTCAATCCTGGCCATCGCCCGACGCCGGAATACGTCAAAGCCCTGCGCGATGAGCTTCCGAAGCGCTTTCCCGGAGCAACCTTCTCGTTCCTCCCCGCCGATATCGTCAGCCAGATCTTGAATTTCGGCGCGCCGACGCCGATCGATCTTCAAATCAGGGCGCCGAAGCTTGGCCCGGCCTTCGATTATGCCGAAAAGATCTTGCGGAAGATCAAGCTCATTCCGGGCGTGGCCGACGCGCGCATCCAGCAATCGCGCACGAACCCCGGCTTCAAGGTCAACGTCGATCGTTCGCGTGCACAGTACGTTGGCGTCACGGAGAAAGACGTCACATCGAGCTTGAGCACGAGTCTCGCCGGCACGAGCCAGGTCAATCCCACGTACTGGCTCAATCCGAGCAACGGCGTCTCCTATCCGATTGTCATCCAGACGCCACAATACAAGCTCGACAGTTTGCGGTCGCTCGAGAACTTGCCGATCACCGCCAACCAGGCACCGGCGCCGCAAATTCTCGGCGCGGTCGCCAATATCGATCGCACGATGACGAACGCCGTCGTCTCGCAATATGACATTCAATCCATGGTGCAGATCCTGACGACGACGGAAGGTCGCGACCTCGGCGCCGTCGCGGCCGACATTCAGAAGGTTGTCGATGAGACCAAAGCCGAGCTTCCCAAGGGAGCGACCGCCGTTCTCCTCGGGCAGGTGCAAACGATGAATGGTGCCTATGCCGGAATGTTGTTCGGCCTGCTCGGCGCCATCGTGCTTATATACCTGCTGATTGTCGTGAACTTCCAATCCTGGGGCGATCCGCTGGTGATCATCATGTCGCTTCCGGCGGCGCTCGTCGGTATTGTCTGGATGTTGTTCGTCACGGGAACCACGCTGTCGGTACCCGCCCTGACCGGAGCCATCATGTGTATGGGCGTTGCGACTGCAAACGCGGTTCTGGTCGTAAGCTTCGCGCGCGAGCGCCTCGCCGAGCACGGCGATCCGATCCTGGCCGCGCTCGAGTCGGGCTTCGTGCGTATCCGTCCCGTTCTGATGACTGCGCTAGCGATGGTCATCGGCATGGCGCCGATGGCGTTGGGCCTCGGTGAAGGCGGTGAGCAGAACGCTCCGTTGGGTCGCGCGGTAATCGGCGGCCTTCTATTCGCGACAGCGGCGACATTATTCATCGTGCCGATCATTTTCAGCCTGATGCACCGGCGGAAGTCTGCTAGCTCATCGTCACCGCAAGGTGCAGTTCCGGGAGAACTCCATGCTGCCTGAAAAGACCGCCGAAAAGCCGCGGCGATCGCGTTGGAAGATCCCGTTAGCGGCCGTCCTGTTCATTGGCGGCGCGACTTTTCTTGCTTTCACGGGCATTACGAGCCGCGAGCAGACCGTCGCCCAATTGAAGAACAAATCTGCCGCGCGCGCCATCCCGACGGTCATCGTCTCGGCCCCGGCCGTCCAGCCGAGCATCGGCCAGCTCGATCTGCCCGGCCGTTTGGACGCCTACTATCAGGCGGCGCTCTTCGCGCGCGTGAGCGGCTACGTATCGAGCCGGAACGCCGATATCGGCACGCGCGTCAAAACCGGCGACGTGCTCGCAACCATCGACGCGCCGGATCTCGATCAGCAGCTGTCCCAGGCGCAGTCCGATCTGAATAACGCCAAGGCGAACGCAGCGCTCGCCGATGTCACCAACCAACGCTATCAGGCGCTGCTGCCGAACAACTACGTCACCCATCAGGCTGCCGATGAAAAGCAGGCAGACCTCGAAGCGAAGAACGCGATGGTGAAGTCCGCGCAAGCTAACGTCGACCGGCTGAAGGCGCTGACCGCCTACAAAAGCATCGTCGCGCCCTTCGACGGCATCGTGACCGTGCGCAACACCGACGTCGGAAACCTCATCAACACTGGCAGCTCGACGGGCTCGGAGATGTTCGTCGTCGCCGACGTCCACAAGCTTCGGCTTTACGTCAATGTACCCCAAACCTACGTGCCGATGATCCCGAACGGCACCGTCGGCGTGCTGACCGTTCCCGAGCGCCCCGGCAAAAAGTACGAAGCCAAGGTCGAAGCATCGTCCGGCGCCGTCGATGTCGCCTCGGGCACCACACGCATGCAGCTTGTCGTCGACAACACTGCCGGCGAGCTCATGCCGGGCGCCTACGCCAACGTCCACCTGACGGTCGGCAACAAGCGCGACGTTCTCGTCATCGCGTCGAGTGCGGTACTGTTTGATAAGGCGGGCTTACGCGTTGCAACGGTCGGCCCGGATGGTCGCGTGACCTTGAAGCAGATCACGATTGGCCGCGACCTCGGCGCGACGTTGGAGATCGCCTCCGGCCTCGCTCCGGAAGACAGGGTCATCGAAAGCATCCCCGACGGCATCGTCGACGGCGACCGCGTGAACGTCAAGGAGCACCCGAGTCCCTCGACGGCACCCTCATCGTCAAATGGACCCACTCCGCCGAACAAAGGCTGATGCTTAATAGGACATGCCGATAGCGGGGAACACGGAAGTTGCGCCATGCGTTTACCGCGCATGGAACAACGGAAGGATCATGTCCCAATGAGGGTAAGAATTCTTGCCGGTGTCGCGCTCGCGGCTGCAATCCTTGTCAATTCACCTGTCGTCGCCGAGCCCTCAGCTATCGACATTCCGGCGAATGCGCCCGGCGGCGGCAAAAGCATAGAACCGGGTAAGGTCGGCCCCGGCAGCGAAAAAAACGCGGAGATTTCTCCGACATCGCCGGCCGTACCCGTCGAAAAGCAGCCGCCTCCCGAAATCAGCTTGCCGGCCGATTCTGGGTCAGGAAGCAGTTCCGGCGAACAGGGCAATGGCCCCGAAGGAACGGCTCCCCCGCATGATCCCTCGTCGCCGGGTTTGCAGTGAGCAAGGTCTCGGGCGAAGCCTCACGATTTAATCAAATGAAGACCGTTATTATTCGGCGGAATTTGCCAATTTCGGCGGTCTTCGTTGCGCGTGTGCCGAAAACCGGCGACTGAATGGCTCAGCCAAGCCAAGAAGCCAAATGGGGCCCAGCGCATGTTGAAAGTCTTGAGCGTCGCAAGCTTCGTATTGGGATTCGCGGCCCTCGTACCATCGGCCGACGCCCACCACTGGCGTCACCACCACTGGCGTCACCATAACAACTGCTGCTTCAAGCTCGGCTACCACCGCTACGGACCGCCCTACGGCCCGCGCTTCGGCTTCTACACCTACGCCGGTGACCCATTTGCGCGCGACGACTATTACGATGGTCGCCGCTGCTATTATCTGCACCGCCGAGATTTCTGCCGCGGGCCCCGCCCACTCGAGTGGCTGCGCTTCCGCTAAGTCCTATCGATTAGGAAAAAGGCAACGCGAGCCGGCGCTGCGGATGTGCAGGCGCCGGCCGGCCAGAGATCACCAGACCTAGATCACCAGGCCGGAACGCAAACCCGGCGCGGCCGAAAATCGAAGCCGTTGTCGTAATAGCAGTAGCTGACGGGATACGCGCGAACCGGGACAGGAACCGGAACCGGTACGGCATAGACCGGATAACGCGGAAGCGCGTAGTAGCTGCCAGCCGGATAGAACCCATAGGCCGGATAGAAGCCCCATCCCTCCCGGCGGCAGTCGCGGCTCGGCGCGTGATAGCCGTAAGGATCGTAGACGCAGCCCCGATGGCGCGCTTCAGCCGACGTTGCGACCGCAAAACTCGAAGCCGCCGCGAGGACGGCTGCGTACTTCACAAAGGACATTAGGAGTCTCCCAGATGCACTCACGACCTGCACATTGGGAAAGAAGATAGAACAAGCCGTTATTCGGCGACGGCCCAAGCGAAACTAGGGTGAATGAAGACTTGCGTTTGCTGGCCGGAATTCGGGGCGTCCGGGGCCGTTAATCGCCCGTTAGCCCTATCTGGGTTGCCAGAGCCTGGATGTCGTGAAGAGATTTCTGGTCGGTCTCGATGAGCTTAGGAAGCCGCTTCGTCATCTTCTCTTTCAAATCGGCCGGACAGCCTGCCGGCAGCTTCGTTAACGACTTGTCGACCTCTTCCTGAGCCTTCTTCTCGACGTCCGCACGATCAATCGCGGTGTCGACGCACCCATACAATTTGACGACGAACGGGGTCGTCGCTTTGTAAAAGCGATCGAGCTTGTCTGCTTCCGCGTTGAAGCCGCAGCGCCGCGCCAGCTGGATCTGCTCGAACTGATCGGCGACTTGCGACCGCATGACAAGCGACGTGCAAGCATACCCTGTCGCGATGCCGACCTGTTGCCTGCAAATGCCGACCCGCATGTCCGTCTTCTGGATTTCATTGAGCGTGCAAGCCACCGCGCCGCTACAAAGCGACGGAAAAAGGCCGAGCGCAAGGACGGCGGTTAATCTCGAAATCATGGGCTATCGCTCCCCCGAAGCAAAGACACGCGGCGGCGGCCGCGCCAGCAAACCGTAACAGAGAGAATGTGGCGCGCTGAGTGCGCCGCCTTCTATGTGACTTTATGCGCATTCTGTTGGTTGGGACTGCGGCCAAGCGACGAACGTCATCCGCTTTTCGTGCGAAGTGTTACGACCCGGTCACGTTTTGTCTCCCCGCCAAATGCTAGCCTCAATCCGAGTCTGTCGTTGGACGGCAACGCGAGAAAAATGCGCGCAAATCAAGGGTCCAGACGCCGTCAGGCGATCATCATGTCTCGCGTTTTCAAACTGCAGGACTTGCGCGCAAATCGGGAGCAGCGCCTCGGGGCTTTTCTAACGGGGAGAAGCCAACATGCGAAAATTCAAAGTCATCGTCTGGTGTGAGAACTGCCAGAACGACGTCGAAGGATGCTTCGGCGGCGGCTCGGAAACGATCGGCAGCGCGTTCGAGAGCTGGGACGACGCCCATAGGGCAGCCGCCGAATACTGCGGGAACATGCCCTACAATTATCGCGTCGAGGAAGACGACGAGTACTAGCCGGCGCCGAGAAGCCCGTGGCTCGATCCGAACACCGGCTCGGTGGTCCGCTTGCCGGCCCGGCCATGCGACGGGTCCGCGCCAGATCGCGATCGACTGAAAAACGGCGAGCCGTAAAGCGTGGCTCGCACGCTCAAACTCTGCGCAAAAAACAAAAAGGCGGACATCCAAAGATGTCCGCCTTTTTCTGGGACGCAAAACTATTTTGAGACAATGGCTTGAAAATATTGACAAATCATGAGCGCAGGTCCGACCGGGGTCCGAGGAAAATCTGTTAAAAAAGCGTGCGTTCCTTGTGGGAGAATCCAAAAGAGTACAGCGCCCGGAATCGGATTCTGATTCCGTCGCATTGGGCGGGCATGATTCGGATCGGCGGTTGATCCGGGTCATCGCGGTGAGGGAATTCAATGCGCATGTACGGCTACACATCGGAAGAGCTTCAGTCGTTTTATGGTGTACTCGATCGCTTGGTGACTGAAGTTGCCGATCGTGAATTGCAGATAACAGTCTACGACATGATCCACCGGCTGTTCGAAGCGGCCGATAAGGGCATCCGCGAACCGGAACGGTTACGCCAAGCCGTGCTGCGTGGCTGGGTTGCGCCCGAGGCGCTCTTGGAAAGCATGGAGCTGAACCACTGGCGCGCCGCCTGAGGCACATGTTGGACGCTGCCGGATTGCGGATGCGGAGTCCAAGAAGCGACCGGGTTCTCGATCACTCCTGCGAGGCGGATGAACTTGGTCGTCCGCCTCCTTGAAAAGGAATGCGAGCGGTTGATCGCATTGTTGGGCGTCAATAGTCGTTTACGTCCTTGCTGGCAATTTTCACGTCGCCTTTCGATCGAAAAGTCAGACGCAGCCCGATAAAGGCCGCCATAGCGACGACTGCAAAAATCAAAACATCTCGTTCCAAGTAGAAAGTGTCAGATAGAAACTCCGTCAGCGCCACGCTGAACAAGCCAATCGCGAGACTGAGACAGATAAAGACACCAGTGATCATCTCCAGCGCCAAGATCACGGCGCCTAAGATGAGAGCCACCTCGTAAGGCTGGAGATTACTCATCATTTGGAAACCAATCGGCTGGCGACAGACGATACGGACGATAGTGTCTCGAGCAAATCTGCCGGAAGGAGAATGATCTTGGCCGCAGGTTGCACCCCTAGCGTTTTGACGGCCTCAGCTTGGATTTTCTTGATATCAAAGTTTATCGCCGCTTCCCCGCCATTGTTAATGGCTTCGGCGATAGTCTTGACCGAATAGGCTTGAGCATCTGCAAGAACGCGTTGGGCCTGCGCCTGTTGCTGCGCCGTGTAGAGTTCTGCGTCAGCGGCGAGATTGGCGGCTTGCTTCTTGCCCTCCGCTTCGCGAACGAGAGCGCGCCGCGTACGTTCGGAATTTAATTGCAGCTGCATTGCCGCTCTTGTTTCGGCATCGACTTCCACGTCTACGATTTCGACCCGTGTAAGAACGATACCCCATTCTTCAGTAACGTGCTGTATCTCAGCCTCAATCGTGTCTGAGAGCACACGACGGTTCGACTGAACGTCGTCGAGGTCGGAATTGCCGATCGTGCTTCGAACGATGCCGGTGATGATCGTTTCGATTGCCTGATCGATATTTTTGATCCGGTACCAAGCCCTCGAAGCATCCGTCACGCGGTAGAGAATTGCGAGTTTGACTTCGATTTGAACGTTATCTTTCGTGATGCTCGGCACCGACTTTACCGGCAACTGACGTTCGAGAATGTTTTCCTTGTGCGCGATGCGATCGAAAAAGGGCGTAACGATGTGAACGCCGGCACTCAAGGTTCGGCTGTACCGTCCCATGCGTTCGACAAGCCAATTTTCCGTTTGGGGAACGATCTTCAAACTGAGAAAGATGACACAAAGGCAAATAGCGAGAATCGCAAGAACCGTAGTCATCATTCCCCCCGATCGAAACTGTCAGTACTACTTAATCTGATAGCTATGGCGTGACAATATAGTGGGATCGCACGTGTCCGAGTGTTCTGACAGCCATTGATCTACGTCCGTGAATTAAAGTCATGGCTAAGTTTCGAACCCGGCTTGCCGATCGTCCTGCACGAACATGACGGCCGGAATCCCGAGATGACGAACGTTCCCAGTTGGAGCCAGCGCCTATAGGCTGGGCTTACTGATCATCAGCCAGACGATGACCAGCACGGACGCGAAGGCCGGGAAACCAAGCGCAAACCAGAGACGCCACAGGCGGAAGTAGCTGGGCGGCAGGCTCTCAGCTCTCTGGGCCGCGTCACGGGCGATGTCGCGCATTCGCACCTGCATCCATACGACCGGCAGCCAGAACAGTCCCACGACGATGTAGAGCGCTAGGCTCAGCGCAATCCAGCCGCCGAACAGCGGATAGCCGGCGAGCAGCGCCAGCCAGCCGCCGGTGATCGGTTGCAGCACGACGGCCGTCGCGGTGAACAGTGCGTCGGCGATGACAACCACTCCTGCCGTGTGGGCGATCAGGCGTGAATCTCCCGTGCGGTGGGCCATCAGCATGAAGAAGGCGATGCCCGCGCCTGTGCCGAGGAGAACGGTCGCGCCGATGATGTGCAGCGTCTTGAGGAGCAGGTAAAGCGTCATCTTTCATCCATTACCGCCAGGGAAACCAGCGCGAGCACTGCCGCCGGCAGGCTTTTTACAAGTGGCCCCATGGGATCGGCCCACAGTTGCGGAACCCACACGCTGGCGGCCGAAAGATATCCGGCCGTCACCAGGATCATCGCGCGCAACGCCAAAGGCGCAGTGGCGCGTATGGAGACGAGGAAGGCCAAGCTAAGGTCAAGAATACTTCCGCAAATCACGAAGGCGTCGGCCAGACCTGCGGGGATTCCGGCGCCGGTTAGCAGCTCGGCTGCGCGGGCATGGCTCGCGAAACCCACGACGCCCGAGATCGCCCAGAACGCCGCCAGCGTGGCCAACATCGTGGGTTTGAGGAAATACAGGTGCCCGAACCATCGCTCTTGCACGCCGCTAGGCCAGCCAGAAAGCGTCTCGACTAGACCACGCGGCGAGAGGCCCAGGCGCGAGTTCGCCTCGTTGCTGTCTCCGGTCACGCCGCCCGCGAGCTGGCGCATTGCGGCGGAGCGCATCGGGCTTCGCCACCCTAGCCACGCGAGCCCATCGGCAACCACCGCCGCAACCGCGGCGACCCACGGGGGCGCAGCGATCACTCGCGCGTCCGGCAAGCCGAGCCATGACCGAAATGCGCGCAGGACGTCGCCGAGGCTCGTCCTTTCCGCAGAGACCAGATCACACGTGAATCGGGCCGTTGGGACCGTGAGCGCGCGAACAACGGCCAGGGCGACATCATCCACCGAAACGACTTGGACGATGGCATCCGGCCTTATGGCCGGGATGGCGAATGGAAACGCCGCAAGGCCCCGCAGCAGGGCGCTTCCGCCGTAGGCTGCCGGCGCGAGCACCAAGCCAGGCCGGAGAATAATCCAGTCGAGGTTCGTGGCCCCGAGCGCTGCTTCCGCCTCGTGCTTCGTGCGCTGGAAATGTCCCTCGCCGCGTTCGACGCCGACCGCCGAGATGTGCACGAGCCGGCGCACACCGTGTCGCTCGCAGGCGCGGGCCAATTCGGTCACGGCCCGGACGTGTACCGCGTGAAGGTCGTCGCGCGGGCTGTCCTGGAGTGCGCCCGCGCAGTTGACCACCGCGTCGATGCTGCTCAGGAGCGCCGCCCATCGGTCGGCGTTCATGTCACGTAGGTCGGCGTCCACCCAACGAACCTTTGGAAACCGACGCCTCGCGACTCTGGTCTCACGGCCAAGGCCGACGACCTCGTGGCCTTCACCGCAGAGGCGAGCAGTTACATAGCCGCCCACCAGTCCGTAGGCCCCAATCACCAAGATGCGCATAAACTACTGCATAGCCCCAGCGGACCTGATCTGAAAACAAATCCGCTTCAGCATCGCGGAATATCCGCAGTTGCATGTTGGACGATGACGGAACAAGAGCCCGTGCGAAGAGCGATGACTAAGAAGGTCGATGTGTTGCTGTAGGGTTCTCTATTTCAGTGGGGAAGGAGCTAGATCCTCGTCTCGGCCCAACTTAAAGCTCAAGCGGGCCCGAACTATATCGATACCAACTCCGATCTCGTGGTTATTCGTATCCCCTGCAAAACATCCCGGACAATGCAGTTCATCTCCAAGATCGACATGCTGATATTCAATGCCAGCCAATACATTCTGAGATAATGCGTACTCCACACCACCGCCAGCAAACCATCCATTCTGACGTTCGCTCGTTTTGTTGAAGAACGATCCAGGAGAAAATATCGATTCACCTCTTGTTTGAACGTCTGCAGTCGCCCAGCCGCCCGTTCCGTAATACAGCCACCGCCCGTTGGCCCAACCGAGGCGAGGCCCGACCGTTACAAGTGTTCCAGTCTTGGTTTCAGCAAGCGAATTGCCAATTCCATAACCAAAGTGCTCGCTCCATCCACCATTGACGTTGATATCGCTGACAGCTGCCTCGACGCCGAGTACAAAACTGCCCCATTGGTGCTGAAGCCCGATGTGGCCGCCAAGCGCGCCAGCATTATCCTCAAACGAAAAAGACTGGTTCGGCGCACCAACGATGGCAGGGTGGAATGCCCAATCCGTGCTGTTTTTGGCCCATCCAGCGTTAAGGCCGACGTAGAAGCCACTCCAATTATAACTGGCTGAGTTGAAAAGGTCGCCCGCGTTTGCAGGCCCGAAGCTCAAAAGCGCTGAGGCCGCACATATCGCGCCCAGCAAGTATGATCTCTTCATTACGCACGTCCCCCAACAAACTGTAGGAGCTACTAAGATGGCGAACCCTAGTTCTGGCAGCTGACTATTGTCGAGGCGCGTTTCATTCCGTAATTAGAAAATCCGCCCACTGATGTTTATCCGCAACGAAGGCAGCGGCGACGAGGACGATCCATAGAATATACGTAATTTAAAAATAGGTAGGGGAGGTACCCGCCGTCGCATCTGTTCCGCGTGGCACGAGAGTCTGAACTAAGGTGCTCAGCCAACGAGCTTCTTCAGATCAACGTAGCGATGACCAAGCCGCCGCTCACTAAGCTGCACGGGCTGAGGAACGCGACCATCATAGACCATCCGCTTCACCGTCGCGACGGAGCAACTAAGCATCTTGGCAGCTGCCTCATGCGATAACCGCTGTTGGTCCGTATGCTCGCGAGCTTCAGCCTCAGATATTCCCCCAACTTTCGCCACCCCTCTTCTTGCGCCTTGGCGAGAACGTCGGCTTTTTCGGCCAAAACCTTGTTGAGCACCGGCCGGATAGCTTCGCCGAATTGCTGCACAAGGCGCGGTTGGTCTTGAGCCGGAAGAAGCTTCTCCCCCATCGCATGTCGCTGCTTGTGCCGAGACGGTCAGTGATTTGCCGAAAGGCGGACAAGAGCTAGAAGGGCTCAGCTGAGGAGTTTATCGCACTTTAAGTGCTAGAAATGCGCTAGCCGCGCGTTTCTGATGAAACTTACTCAGACAAATCGCCACCCGCGAAAGTGCCTCAAATATCTGATTTTTATTGAAAAATCGAATGGTGCCGCTTGCGTGACTCGAACACGCGACCCCGTCATTACGAATGACGTGCTCTACCGGCTGAGCTAAAGCGGCATAAATCGACAAAGCCGGTTGCTGCTTGCCGATCGTCGTGCGCGAAAATGTTTCAGGCACGCTCCAAGCACAGAATGCGCCGTAGTCCTGGTTCGCTGGTCTTGTGGACCAGCAAACCTTGGAAGGCGGCGCATCGCGCTTCGAGTCCGAGCGTCCTAGCGCACCCATCCCGACATCGCAAGATGCAAACGGTATCGCCGGGCTTCACGGCGCTCCAACCGGCTAATCTGCTGTTCTGAAAGCCTGTTGTTGCGTCGCTCTTGGCAAAAAGCCGCACGGAGAACCGACAGGGCGATTGGCCCGCTTCCGCGAACGGCCCGGGGTCCATGCGGCGCGACGGAATTGACGACGGCGATCGCGCTCGGTTCCTCGGCCGGGTCAGCAAACGTCTCAGCATGCAAAGTGCTCAGCACGATTGTTGCCATTTGCACGCGTCTCGCGCGCTCAACGGCGCATTTTCAAATGCGTCTCTCGTTGCAGCTCCAACGATGCACAGAAATGTTGCGAGTGCTTCCCGGTTTAAGTTGTACGCTGACCAATCGCGAGGCACCCCTAGCGCAAGTAGATATTGGCGTGAGGGATTTCTGGTCATGGTGAAAGTATTAGGAATTGCAGCAGTCGCAGTCATTTTAAGCGCCGGAACCGCAGTTGCAGACCCCGGCGAATTCAACGGCTTCTACGTTGGTGGTATCGCAAGTGCGGTCTTCGAAAGTCCAAGCGCCACGCTCTTCGATGACCACGTCGGCGGCGATCCTCCGCTTCACTCCGGCACCCGGGATCGCCCCGCATACGGCGTGAAAGGTGGCTACAATTACCAGTTCGACCGATATGTCGTTGGCGTCGAAAGCGACTGGATGTGGGGAACAGGCAAAAGCGAAACCGCCATTCTCGATGACGGCGGCCCGGGCATCGACAGCGCCAGTGCCAGGCTTGAGAGCCTCGGAACCGTCCGCGGACGTTTAGGCTACGCGTTCTTCGATAACGCGATGGTTTTTGGCACGGCGGGCATCGGGTGGGGCAACGCCGAATTTAGCTTCAGAGACGCCGACCAAATCTCCGGGATTGCAAGATTCCACTCCAGCGACATGGCAGCGGTCTATGGTGGCGGCTTCGAGTTGCTCTTCGCGTACAACCTCGTCTTGACCGCCGAATATCTGCATTACAACTTCGACAAGACCGTCTTCATCGCCGATGCCCCCCAGCTGAATGGCGGATCGGATGTCGCGACGAGCCTCGGTCCGATCGACACCCTTCGCGTCTCCGTCAGCTATAAATTCGGCGGCGGCGAAGAGTGGGAACCACCGCCTCCGCTGAAATAACGTTGCTCAACGAGATTGGCTCAGTTGACCGTCCGAAAATTTCGCCGGGCCACGGGCTGTTCAAGCTCTGGCTCGGCGGGATCGGTCCCGGGATCGTCCGGCGCCCGCGGCGCGACGAAGACCTTCGCATCGGGCCGCGCAGCAGGCGCCCGATCCGGAGACGGCCGCTTGCTCACCGTAGCGGCATCATCCGCCACGGGCAGAGGACCTGTAGCACCGTTTGCGGTCGCTTCAGGAAACGCCCCGTTGGGCTTCACGGTAACGGTGACCGGTTCGGCTTCCACGACATCGCTGTCGGGCTGGCCGAGTTTGCTTTCGATGTCGTCCGCACCGCTCGCTTTCGCCGGCTCGGACGGGCCGGCATCCGGCGTTCCCGCCACCGGTGCGATGGCGATCAGCTCATCGATCTTGTTCGCAAGAATTTCGCTGCCCTTCCCGTCCGTCGTTTCAACGGGCACACGCCACTGGAAGGCATCGAGACGGCCATCGACTGGCGATGTCGGCTCCCAATGATCGGAAATGACGCCGTCGGCCAACCACACGGGATCGCGAGCCGCATTCATCGCCCGCGCCAGCCATTCGCGCACACGGCCTTTCTCGCCGTTTTCACCCGCCTCGATGCGCGCCATAAGCATGGCGACGCGCTGCGTGAGGCGATCGGTCAAAAGCGGCTCGAGAGCGCGCCGCGCCTCGTCGTACATCCGGGCTTCGGTAGCCGTCGAAGCAACCGCGATGGGGCTTTCGATCGAATGCGGATTGAGAGCCGCGAGCTGCCGCACGCGGTCAAGCCTGTCGCGCGTGCTGTCGCCGATGCGGGCATGGGCATACGTCGAAGCGAGATCCGGATGCGGAGATTTCGACCACGTCTTCTGCAGAACCTTCGCGGCCTTGGCCGTATTACCGCGTGACGCCAGAATGCGCCCCGCGACCACCGCTGCCGGAACGAGATCCGGGGCGAGCGCGTGCGCCTCGAGCGCCCAGGCGAGCGCCTTGTCCGGAGCGTCGTCCTCAGCCTCGACGGCTCTCGCCGTCAGCAGGACGCCACGCTTGCGGTCGGCTGCAGCCTTCGCGATATGCCCGCTCTTCTTGGCGTGATCGAGTGTCGCCAGCGCGGCCCGCCAATCCTTCTGCTTGCACTGCTGCTCGAAGAGCGCCGTCGACGACCATCCGAGCTTCGGATTGGCCTTGAGCGCGCGCGCCGCGAATTGCCGGGCCGCCTCGCCCGCGCCCTCACGTTGGGCTTCAAGGAACAGGCCGCGAAGCCCGAGCTGCTCTGTTTCCGGAGAGGCCAGCATGGCTTCATAGATGCGCCGTGCGGCAGCGCGATCACCTGCAAGCTCGGCTGACTGCGCACGCAAGAGATGCGTCAGCGGCTCATGAGGCAGTGTCTTTCGCGCCTGCAGGGCGTAACGCGAGGCAAGCGCGCTGTCGCCCGCGCCGATCGCAATCAGGCCGCCGGAAAGAGCATCGAGCCCCTTCTTCTCCCGTTGCCGCAACAAACGATGGCCGATGGCAGCCGGACTGTTCCAGAGCGCTCGGAAAACCGACCACAGGAACACCAGCGTCGCGACCAGCGCCGCCAGAATGACAACCGCGCGGAAAACCGACGTCTCGATATCGTAGCCTTGCCAGGCGATCTGCAGCGTTCCCGGACGGTCCGCGAGCCACGCGAGGCCGGAGGCAATAAGGGCGATCGTGAGCAGATAGACGACGAGGCGCACCATGACGCAAACCCTTTGAAGTGTTAAGGCGACGGCTTCGCCGTCTGCTGAGAGCCGGTCGCAATCGATGACTTGAGTTGGGATTCGAGGTCGGCCAACGCCTTATCGACACTGACCCGCGCCGCAACCTTATCGAGGAAAGGCCGTGCCGCATCCTGTGCCTTCGGCGAAAGCTCTTTTGCTGCCTCGAGGACATCCGGCAGTCGTCCGTCGTTCAGCGCGACCTGCATGCGCCCGACGATGGCCTCGGTGCTCTTGTCGTCGGCCTTGAGATCGACGCGCCGGACGCGAACGACCGATTTCGCACCCGCCCACAGGCGATCGACGACTGTCGCGTTATCGGGCTCGGCATCGGCGTCGATGGCGTTGTCGGCGGCAGATCTGAAATCCTTGGTCAGATCAGCGAGCGACGGCACGCCGGTCTCCTTCAAGCTCTCGAGAGCCGATAGATCGACGGTATTGCCCGCGACTTTCTTCACGTCCGCGAGCTGGCTGGAAAAATTCTCGCCGCTGTCGAGCGCACGCCGCAAGTTCTGCAATTCGAGTGCGAGCACTACGCGCTGCGCGCTTTCCTGCCGCGCCGCGTCACCTTGGACGACACCCTGCACGCTCTTCTCGAGAGCGGCCGTGCGATCGGTGAGAGGCTGAACCGCGGCCGTGATGTCCGCAGGTTTGGCCGCCGCCGTCTTCAAACCCTCGAATGAGTTTTTAAGACTCTGCGTTTCGTCCTGAGCGACCTTCAGATCGGCCGCGATATGATCGGCGGCCGTCTTCACCGCCGCAATTGCCGTCTCGATGCGAACGTTGTCCGTCTTCAGCCCGGCCACGTCCTTATCGATGCGTTGCGTTCCGGAGCGAGCGGCCTCGCTGGCCTCGGTCGCCGCTTGCACGCGGCCTTCGACATCCTTGGCGACGCTAACGCGTAATGCCGTGAGCTGCGTCGAAAGGCTCGTTTCGAGATCGGAAACCTTGCCGGTCAACGCCGCGAGTTGCTCGATGCGGTTGGCATTGGGATCGTTGACGCCGGCGTCGGCGAGCGCCTTGAACTTGTCTTCGACCTTGCCGACGCGCTCGATGAGCTGCGGCGATCCGGCATCCGAGGCCGCCGACGCGAGCGCCGCCTTTGTTTCCGCGACGAGGCGGTTCTGGCTTTCCGTGATGGCCGGAATTTTCTTCGTTTGCGTCTCGAGGTCGGAGAGGCGGAATTCGATGCTGCTCAAGTCCGGCGCGGGTAAAGGCGCGCTCTGCGCTTTCTCGATCGCCGCGAGGCGCTGCGTGAGCGCGGCAACCACATCGTCCGATCCTCTGAACCCAAGCTGCGGAAGCCCCCACTGGTAGGCGAGGAGCGCAAGAGCGCCACCGGCTATGCCCGCCGCGAGATGGCTGAAAAATCCGCCGCGCTTCCGGATGACGATATCCTCCTCGTCATCGTCGTCGCGCGCCCCACCGGCGGCCGACGCCGATGCACCGGCAGAAGCAGATGATTTCGCGCTATCACTTTTCAAGAATTTGGGTGTCGAAGTGTCGGCCTTGGCTTCAGCGTCGGCAGACGTCTCCGCATAGGACCGCGCCGCTGCGGGCAAAGGCACATCGGCGCCGAGACCCTTTGCCGTCTCCGGCGAACTCTGACCCTTCGCGGGGGTATTTTCGATCTCGGTCGCTTTGAGGTCGAGCGTCGCATAGGGCCGTTTTCCGGCGCTTGATCCTGCACTCGATTTGTCGTCTGCCATCGAAGCTTTAGCCTCCACACGGAACTCGCGTATGCCATCTGAACCCGGTCGGTAGCCGGGCATTCAGTCAAAATTTTTGTCTGTTGAGAAAGCTCTGAAGCCGGGGCATCTAACCGGCCGTTACGCGCCTTACTTACTCCGCTTTCGAATTTGCCGCGAGACGTTTTACAAGCGCAATCATTTCTTCAAGATTAGGATGTGAAGCGACCAGGACGTTATAGCCTTTTTCCGGCTGCCCCAAGGCCTCAGCCACCCGCGGGGAAAGACAGAGATGGGTTACGCCGGAAAGTTGTACCGGCGACGACAAATCTCCGACGAGACGCGCCCAGGTCGCGGCCGTGCGCGGCGACATCAGCGTGACAGCGTCGATATTGCCGTTTTGCAGCGCCTTGATGACCTCCGGATTTAAGCGTTCAGCAGCAACCGACCGGTAAGCCTTTGCCGCTCGGACATGGATCCCGGCCTTCGCCAGCGCCCCTGCGATATCGAAGGCAATGACATCGCCCCGCAGGTAAACCGGACGTTCGCCGAGCTCCGCCCGCCGCGAAGCGAGAATAGGTACGAGATCCGAGCCCGTTCCCGGACCTTCGATGACTTTCGTGAAACCGATTTCCCTGGCCACGGCGCCCGTACCGGGCCCGACCGCAAAAAGCGGCAAATCGTTTGCGGACTTCAAGTCGGCCGTCAACGCATTGCGGCTCGTCGCGATCAGCGCCGTCGCATCACGAAGAATGTCGCAGGGAATAGCATCGGGCACGATCTCGATGAGCGGCGAGAGCGTGACACGCCAGCCTAGCGCTTCAATGCGCGACTTGAGCGGCTCGGCATCGCCGTGAGGCCGCGTGACGACGACATGCATCAGGCGTTCGATCGAGAAAGAATAGCGGGATCAGCCTTGGTTAGAATTTCGTCCGCGGCGGCAAGGCCGAGATCGGATGCGTTCTCCGGCGGACCGCTTCGCGAAACGTCGTAACGCCTGCTGCCATCAACCGACAGGATCTGCCCGCGAAAGAGCAACTCACCGGCGTTGATCTGAGCGTAACCAGCGATGGGTGTGCGGCACGAGCCCTCCATCCGGGCAAGGAACGTGCGCTCGGCAGTGGCAGCGACAGCCGTTTCGGGATCGTTCAACGGTGCGATCAGCGCCGCCGTCGCTTCGTCGCCATCGCGAATTTCGAGCGCGATCACACCCTGCGCCACTGCGGGCAGCATGCGTTCGATTGGAACCGGTGCGGTAATGCGATCCTGCATACCGAGCCTCTTCAAACCCGCAACGGCGAGGAACGTTGCTTCGGCGACGCCTTCCTCGAGTTTGCGTAGCCGCGTCTGCACGTTGCCGCGAAACTCCACGACCCGAAGGTCCGGCCGCGCATTGAGAACCTGTGACTTGCGCCGCAACGAGGAGGTGCCGACAACCGCATTCAACGGAAGCGAATTGAAATGCGCATGCCGCAATGAAATGAACGCGTCGCGCGGATCTTCGCGCGGCAGGACGGCCCCAACGGCGAGCCCGCCGGGAAGAACCGTCTGCATGTCCTTCATCGAATGAACACCGACATCGACCTCATTCGCAAGGAGGGCGTCTTCGATTTCTTTGGTAAAGAGACCTTTCCCGCCGACAGCGGCCAGCGGCCGGTCGAGCACGCGATCGCCCGTCGTCTTGATGACGTTGATGCTTATGGCGCTCTCGGGCAAACCATGGGCGGACATCAGGCGCGCCTTTACTTCATGCGCCTGGGCGAGTGCCAAAGGCGAGCCTCGAGTGCCGATACGAATGCGCGTCGCTTGCAAAAAGGTCTCTCCGGATGCTAGGCGGGCGCTCGTGTCCGTGTTTCGGGTCAAAGAGTGCCGTTATTCGGGCGATACTAATGCTCCAAAGGCGCGCGAATTCCAACCTCGCGCCGGCAAGTTCCTGAACATATGGCTGAGCTTACCGATTTTGCGCCCGATCCCGTGCTGGTTCTCGGCATAGAGACGAGCTGCGACGAGACCGCCGCCGCCATCGTGGCGCGCGATGCCGCAGGCAAGGGGCGCATTTTATCGAACGTCGTACTGTCCCAATTCGACAGCCACGCCCTCTACGGCGGCGTCGTCCCCGAAATCGCCGCCCGCGCTCATACCGAATGCCTCGACATCCTCATTCGGAAAGCTCTCGATGAAGCAGGCGTTGCGCTCGGCGATCTTTCCGCCGTTGCGGCGTCGACGGGACCGGGCCTCATCGGCGGCCTGATCGTTGGCGCGACCAGCGGCAAAGCCCTGGCGCTCGCGACGGGCCTCCCCTTCCTCGCCATCAATCATCTCGAAGCCCACGCTCTGACGGCTGGCCTGACGGATGGCATCCGGCCGCCCTACCTGATGCTCCTGGTATCGGGCGGCCATACCCAATTGCTCTGGGTCGAAGGCACCGGCCGATACCGCCGGCTCGCGACGACGATCGACGATGCGCTCGGTGAAGCCTTCGACAAGACCGCAAAGTTGCTGGGCCTCCCGATGCCTGGCGGCCCCGCCGTCGAACGCGCCGCCTTGAACGGCAATCCGCGACGCTTCAACCTCCCCCGGCCGATGCTGGGCCGCGAAGACCCCCATTTCTCGTTTGCCGGCCTCAAGACCGCCGTCCGCCACGCCGCCGCTAAGATCTCCCCGCTCTCGGAGCAGGATGTCGCCGACCTCTGCGCGTCGTTTCAAGCCGCCGTTTCCGACAGCGTCGCCGATCGGGTGCGTTTGGCGATCCGCAGCATCCTTCCGCTGCTCCCGGAGGGCGCGCCCCGAAACTTCGTCGCGGCCGGCGGCGTCGCTGCCAACAAGACCTTGCGAACGACGCTCATCGGAATTGCCGGAGAGTTCGGCTTCGCCTTCCGCGCACCGCCCCTCGAACTCTGCACGGACAACGGTGCCATGATTGCCTGGGCCGGTGCGGAACGCCTGGCAGCGGGATTCGTCGATGGCCTCGACGCACCCGTGAAACCGCGCTGGCCGCTCGATCCTGCCGCGGCCAAAGCGGCGGGCGCCGGCGTCAAAGCCTAGAGGCAGCGAGAGGCAGCGCTGGTCGAAATGCCGTGCTAAACTCAAGACGTATTCGACCCGGGGGCACGCTTGCAAATTAAGTCGGTGAGCATTATCGGCGGGGGCGCGTGGGGAACTGCGCTTGCCCAGACGTTGGCGCACGGCCAGACGGCGGTCACGCTATGGGCGCGCGAGACCGAGGTCGTCGACGACATCAACAAGCGCCACGTCAACCGGACATTCCTGCCCGGTGTCAGCCTCAATCCCGCGATCCGCGCCACACCCGATCTTTTGGCGGCGGCAGCTTCGGATGCAATCCTGGCCGTCGTTCCGGCGCAGCACTTGCGCAACGTGATAGGCAGGCTTGCAAAGCAGCTCGCTCCAGATACGCCGGTCATCATCTGCGCGAAGGGCATCGAGGAATCGACGGGCCGGTTCATGGGCGACGTCCTCGAGGAAGCCGCGCCTCAGGCATTGCGCGCCGTTCTTTCGGGACCGAGTTTCGCAGCCGACGTCGCACGCGGCCTGCCATCGGCACTGACGCTCGCCTGCCGCAACGAAACCACTGGCCGCGCACTGACGGCCGCGCTCTCCTCACGCCAGATGCGCCTCTATTGGTCGAGCGATGTGCTGGGCGCCGAACTCGGCGGCGCCGTGAAGAATGTCTTGGCGATAGCGGCTGGCATCGTCGAAGGCCGCGGCCTCGGAGCAAGCGCGCACGCCGCAATTGTCACCCGCGGATTTGCCGAACTTCGCCGCTTCGGCGAGGCGATGGGCGCGCGGCCCGAAACACTGCTCGGCCTCTCCGGGCTCGGCGATCTCATCTTGACGTGCGGCAGCGCACAGTCGCGCAACATGTCGCTCGGACGTGCCTTGGGCGAAGGCCGGAGCCTCAGCGAATTCCTCGGCACGCGCGTAACGGTCGCCGAAGGCGTCTACACCTGCGCTGCGCTCGTCCGTCTCGCGCGCGAGAAGGGTGTCGAAATGCCGATCGCCGAAGCCGTGCACGGGATCATCGAAGGCCGGCTTGAGGTCGATGAAGCGATTACAGCACTGATGCAACGGCCGCTGAAGGCCGAAGACTGACGGCGTCGCCTGATCGCGACCGCGCATCGGCTGCGACCTTTCATCCTGAGCTTCGATGATTTCCCCAAATCGTCGCCGATGATTGGGCTCGTCACGCGTTCGCGGGTGAGCATTCCGCCAATCGGAATGAGCAGCAAGCACGACGCCTTTACCGAATATCAAGGCATTGCTGAGATAACGGACCAACAGGTCTTGGGCTATAGGATTCGCTCCAAGGTTCGTTGACCGCCAAAAGTTTCGTGTCGCGTCTTAAACCCCATGCTTTTGCGAGCATGGGGTTTTTGCATCTTTCGGCGCGGCCTTGAGCAACCGGCCGTTTCGCGCTAGCACCAGCCACTTACATAAAGGCTGAGCATGACCGCCTTCTGGCTGCTGAAATCAGAACCCGACGTGTTCTCTTGGAACGATCTCGTTTCCCGTGGCAAGCAGGGGGAATCGTGGGACGGTGTTCGCAATTATCAGGCTCGCAACAACATGCGGGCGATGAAAGTCGGCGACCTCGGATTTTTCTATCACTCGAACGAAGGCAAAGAGATCGTCGGCATTCTCCGCGTCATTGCACCTGCTCATCCCGAGGCGAAGGATGATACCGGCAAGTGGGAATGCGTCGACGTCGCCGCTGTCGTTCCCGTTCCAAAACCGGTGAGCCTCGACGCCGTCAAGGCCAACCCCAAGCTTTCGAGCATGGTGCTCGTCAACAATTCGCGTCTGTCGGTCCAGCCCGTGTCCGCCGATGAATGGAAGGAAATCTGCAAGATGGGCGGTGTCGATCTGAAGACGCTCAAGGACCGATGACAGCTCGGCTCGATCCCGCTGATCCTCAAAGCGCTAAACAGTTCATACTCGAAAACACGAAGCCCATCGCTCCGCCTTTGGTGCCCGAAATCATGCTGCGCCTTGCGGAAGAGTCGCTGCCGATTTGGCAAAAGACCGAGGACGAGCTCGATGCGCTTAACGTGCCGCCGCCCTACTGGGCTTTTGCCTGGGCCGGAGGTCAGGCCGTCAGCCGCTACCTGCTCGATCACCCCGAAATTTGCCGTGGCCGGACCGTTCTCGACATTGGCGCCGGTTCCGGAATTTCCGCGATCGCAGCCGCCAAGACAGGGGCCGCGCGCGTCCTGGCCGCGGATATCGACGGATTGGCGGTCGCCGCCTGCGCCGTGAATGCCGGAGCGAACGGCGTCACCATCGAAACGGCGTTGGCCGATTTGCTCGACGCCGAGCCGCCTGAGGATAGCGTCGTCATCCTGGGAGATCTCTTTTACGAGCGCCAGCTCGCCACCCGCGTCACCCAATACATCGACCGGGCCAGGGAACGGGGATGCTTGGTTTACATCGGCGATCCCCGGCGAAGCTATTTCCCGGAAAATCGATTCACACCGCTTGCGGAATATCAGGTTCCGGTAACGCGCGAACTTGAGGATTACGATATCAAGCGGACGACCGTTTGGGGCGGGTAGCGGGCGTTGCGGCAGTGCGATATTGAACTGCAAACATTTTGGGCCCGGACAGCGATAGGTCGACCATCGATCATGTTGTGAACCGGCGCTCGCCACAGCATAATAGGGAAAATGGCCGCGTCTCAGACGGCCAATTGGAGGAGCGCTTCTCATGTCGGACAAAGTTTACGCCGTGCCCTCTCAATGGGCGGAGCGGGCTTATATTAACGCTGATTCCTATACCACGATGTATGAGCAGTCCGTTGCCGACCCTGAGAAATTCTGGTCAAACGCCGGCAAGCGCATCGATTGGATCAAGCCCTATACGCGCGCGAAAAATACGAGCTTCGCGCCTGGCAACGTCGACATCCGCTGGTACGAAGACGGGACGCTCAACGTCTCGGCAAACTGCATCGATCGCCACCTCGAGAAGCGCGGCGATAAAGTTGCGATCATCTGGGAAGGCGACAATCCGAACGAAAGCGAACAGATCACCTATCGCCAGCTTCACGAACGCGTGCAGCGCTTCGCCAACGTACTGAAGAAGCACGGCGTCAAGAGAGGCGACCGCGTTACGATCTATCTGCCCATGATCCCCGAAGCAGCCTACGCGATGCTCGCCTGCACGCGGATAGGTGCTGTTCATTCGATTGTCTTCGGCGGATTTTCACCGGACAGCCTTCAGAACCGCATCGAAGACGCGGACTCAAAGCTCATCATCACGGCAGATGAAGCCCTTCGCGCCGGCAAAAGTGTGCCCCTGAAGAAGAACGCCGACGCGGCGCTCGCAAAATGCAAGGGCGACGAAAAATTGCTCGTCGTCCGCCGCACCGGCAACCCCGTCCCCTGGACGGACGGCCGCGATTTCTGGCTGCATGAAGAGCTTGCGACCGTTCCCGCCGAATGCAGCCCGGTGGAAATGCGTGCCGAAGACCCGCTGTTCATTCTCTACACGTCGGGTTCGACCGGAAAGCCGAAGGGCGTCGTCCACACGACGGGCGGATATCTCGTCTACGCGTCGATGACCCATCAATACGTTTTCGACTACCACGAAGACGATATCTATTGGTGCACGGCGGACGTCGGCTGGGTCACCGGGCACAGCTACATCGTTTACGGACCGCTCGCGAACGGCGCAACGACGCTGATGTTCGAAGGCGTGCCGACCTATCCGACGTCATCGCGGTTCTGGAACGTCGTCGATAAGTGGAAAGTCACGATCTTCTATACCGCGCCGACAGCCATTCGCTCGCTGATGGGTGCGGGTGATGCGCTCGTCAAAGCCACGAACCGCTCCTCGTTGCGCCTTCTCGGCTCGGTCGGCGAACCCATCAATCCCGAAGCCTGGGAGTGGTATCACAACGTCGTCGGCGACGGCAGATGCCCCATCGTCGATACGTGGTGGCAAACCGAAACGGGCGGCATTCTCATCACGCCGCTTCCCGGCGCGACGGATTTGAAGCCAGGTTCGGCAACGAAGCCTTTCTTCGGCATTCGTCCCGCCCTCGTTGACGAAAAAGGCCAATTCCTCGGCGGCGCGGCGCAAGGCAATCTCGTCATACTCGACAGCTGGCCGGGACAGTCGCGCACGATCTACGGCGACCATGACCGGTTCGTGCAAACGTACTTCTCTGCCTATCCCGGAATGTACTTCTCGGGCGACGGCTGCCGGCGCGATGCCGACGGCTATTATTGGATCACCGGACGTGTCGACGACGTCATCAACGTCTCCGGCCACCGCATGGGCACGGCCGAAGTCGAAAGCGCGCTCGTCTCCCATCCGAAGGTTGCCGAAGCCGCCGTCGTCGGCTATCCGCACGATCTCAAGGGCCAGGGCATCTATTGCTACGTGACGCTCAACATCGGCGAGAGCGGCGATGACGCGCTGAAGCGCGATCTCGTCGCCCACGTCCGTAGAGAAATCGGCCCGATCGCCTCCCCTGATCTCATCCAGTTCTCGCCGGGTCTGCCGAAGACGCGATCAGGCAAGATTATGCGCCGCATCCTGCGAAAGATCGCGGAGGATGATTTCGGCAGCTTGGGCGATACCTCAACGCTGTCCGATCCGACCGTCGTCGATGATCTGATTACAAATCGTCAGAACCGGCGCGTCATCTAGCGCCGACGCCACCGGCGGCGGCATCAAAAGTCAGATGTGATGCCGCCCTTCTCCCAGTCGCCGAAACGCGTGGGATCGAGACCGTCTCTGCCACCGATTTCTCGCGGCGCCTTGGATTCGTCAGCCCGTTTTTGACGCCGCTCTTCGGCCTCAGCGAGCGCCCGGCGAGCTTCGAGCGTCAGCACGCGCGTATCGGGCGAAGTCGAGTGCGCCTCGTCCGGCCGATCGCCCCTGGCCCTGTCATCGCCTGTCCGATCTTCGGCTGTCATATAGAAAAACGTCCTTTTAATCGGTTTCGCTGCCTTTTTCGGCGCCTCGCCTTTATGGATTTCGTCCGGCACCATATATACGCGGCTGTAAGGTTGTAGACTAGCTTAGGGACCACGTGTCGCGAGTATGCTCAAATGCCTATGAACTATGCCAAGACCGCGCTGCTTCTGGCAGCATTGACCGCGATCTTCGTCGCATTGGGCGCAGCCATCGGCGGCCAGGCCGGTCTCATCATCGCGTTCTTTATCGCGCTGGTGATGAACGTCGTCAGTCTATGGAAATCGGATTCGATCGTACTGCGCATGTTCAACGCCCAGGAGGTCAGCGAAGCGACGGCGCCTGAGCTCTATCGCATCGTGCGCGATCTGGCACAGAATGCCGGCCTTCCGATGCCTCGCGTCTACATCATGAACAATCCGCAGCCCAACGCATTCGCGACGGGCCGCAGCCCTTCGCACGCCGCCGTCTGCGCATCGACCGGCCTTCTTGAAGCCCTCGACCGCGACGAGATCGCTGGCGTGCTCGCACACGAGCTGGCGCACATCAAAAACCGGGACACGTTGACGATGGCCGTCGCCGCGACGATAGGCGGTGCGGTATCGATGGTCGCTCAATGGATGCAGTTCGGTATGCTGTTCGGCGGCGGCCGCAGTGGCGATCGTGGCGGCCTCGGCGTGTTCGGCACACTCGCCGCCATCATTCTTGCGCCGATGGCCGCCGGCATGGTGCAGATGGCAATCAGCCGCTCCCGCGAATATCAGGCCGATCGTCTCGGCGCGATGATTTGCGGCAAACCGCTTTGGCTTGCCTCGGCTCTGCGAAAAATCGATGTCGCGGCGCGCCGGATTCCAAATGAAGAAGCCGAAGCGATCCCCGCGGCCGCGCACATGTTCATCATCAATCCGCTGAACGGCCACGGCGTCGACAATCTCTTCTCGACCCACCCCAATGTTGAAAATCGCATCGCCGCGCTCGAAGCCCTGGCGCGCGAGATGGGCGCAACCGGCACAGGACCCAGCGGTCACTCCGGCGGCTCCGGTCAAGTCTGGATCGGTGGTCAGAACTACACCAAACCGCCGAACCCTTGGGGCTGATGTGAAAGACACTATAAAAAGAAACGGTCCGCGCCCGGCGGCAACGGGCGCGCGCTTCAAGCGCGATCAGAAACCCAAAGCCAAGACCGACCGTCACCCGTCACCCGCTGGCGATGGCCTGAAGACGCGCGATGCCGCGGTTTCGGCGCTCTTCTCCGTGTTGATTGAACATCGCCCGTTCGACGATGCGTTCGCAACCGTGTCTGCAGCACGCGATCTCGCTCCGCGCGACCGCGCCTTCGCTCGCCTCATCGCCACCACGGCTCTCCGCAATCGCGGCGCGCTCCAGGCCGTGCTGAAAACCTACATCGCAAAGCCGCTGCCCGAACACATCGGCCGCTTGGACGAAATCCTTCTCGCAGCCGCGGCGCAGCTCCTTCTGCTACAAACGCCGCCGCACGCCGCGATCTCTCTTGCCGTCGATCAATGTCACGCCGACACCAACGGCAAGCGCTTTGCAAATCTCGTCAACGCCGTCCTGCGGCGCTTGAGCGAAACCGGCCAGGGCCGCCTCGCATCGCTGGATAATGTCACGCTGACGTTCCCAGATTGGCTCCTCAAGCGTTGGAGCGACACGTATGGCGCTGCCGAGGCTCGGCAAATCGCGCGCGCATCGCTGTTGGAACCGGCGCTCGATCTGACCGTCAAATCCGATCCCGAACTGTGGGCCGAGCGCATCGGCGCCGTCGTGCTGCCGACGGGTTCTATCCGCTGCGCCCAAGCTGGACGCATCGAGGAACTGCCGGGCTTCAGCGTTGGCGCGTGGTGGGTGCAGGACGCCGCCGCCGCTCTCCCGGTGAAGCTTCTGGGCGATGTCGCCGGTCTTTCGGTGCTCGACCTTTGCGCCGCGCCTGGAGGCAAGACGGCGCAGCTCGCAGCCGGTGGCGCCGAGGTGACGGCAGTCGACAAGTCGGCCGGACGATTGTCACGCCTCAGAGAAAATCTCACGCGTCTCGGACTTACCGCGAATACCGTCGTCTCCGACGCGCTGACGTTCACCTCGGAAACGCAGTTCGATGCCATTCTTCTCGATAGCCCGTGCACGTCGACCGGAACGATCCGCCGCCATCCCGATATATTGTATCTGAAGCGCCCGGAAGACGTCGCTGCCCTCGCGAGCCTGCAGTCCAAATTGCTCGACCGCGCCGCTGGTCTTTTGAAGCCAGGCGGCACGCTCGTCTATTGCACCTGTTCGCTCGAACGCGACGAAGGCGAAAGCCAGGTCGAGGCCTTTCTCGACCGCCACAAGGACTTCGCGCGCCGCCCCATCATGCTCGACGAAGCGACAATCCCCCTCTCATGGCGAACCTCGGACGGCGATCTCCGGACGCTGCCTTCCCACTTCGCCGATTTGCCCGAAGGCTTGCGCGGCCTCGACGGCTTTTTCGCAGCAACCCTGGTGAAGTCGTCCTAAGCTCACAGTATGTGCGCCCGCGCGCCTTGTTTTGGCGCGGGTCAGGGGCTACTCCAATCTTCCGATCGGGCCAATTTTCGCGCGACGCAGGAGCGATTCCCCTTGAGCCTCAATGTTACGGAACGGCTGAAGATTCGCTCCCTTTCGGTTGAGCGCCTCCGCCGCCGCGCCGTGACCTTCACGCTATCGTCGCCGCTTTTGCGTTGGCGCTACGCGGGCAACGGCGCCGATCAGATCCTGATCGTTCCGCAGGAGCTGCGCGCAGCCGATCCGAGCTTCTGGACGGAGGTCACGCACGGCCACTTCGGCCTCGCGTCCGAGATCGCAGATTTGAAGGGCGCGTCGGCCTTTCGCGTGACGCCACCGAGCCTCGCATGGGAGCGCGAGCTTCACGGTTTTGGCTGGTTACGGCATCTGGCGGCGACCGAGGAAGAAGAGGCGGCCACGGCGGCGCGAGAACTCGTTCTCGAATGGATCGCCTTGAAGCGTCTCTCACAAGGCATCGCTTATGAACCCGAGGTCATCGCCCGTCGGCTGATCTCCTGGATATCGCAAGCCAACATGCTGCTCGAGGGCCTCGACGCGCGCTCCTACACGCAAATCATGTCGAGCATGGGTCAACAGATAGTTGCGCTCCGAACGACATGGCGCAATGCCCCCGACGGCGTGCCCCGCATGATTTGCCTGATTGCGCTCGTCCTGACGGGCCTTTCCGTTTCCGGGCACGACCGGCAATTGAAGGAAGCGGAAGCCGCGCTCGTGACCGAACTGAAGCGGCAGATTCTCGACGACGGCGGACACGTTAGCCGCAGCGCCAGCGTGCTGTCCGATCTCGTCCTCGACCTCCTGCCGCTCGGCCAGTGCTTCAGCTCGCGCGCTTTGCCGCCGCCCGACGAGATCAACACGGCAATCAAAAAGTCTCTGAAGTTTTTGCGCTTCATGCGGCTCGGCGACGGCATGCTCGCGCGTTTCAACGGCGTCAGCACGGGTTCGCCCGCGGCGCTGGCGACGGTTCTGGGCTATTCGAGCGGCGAACTCGACCTCATGCCGGTCGCTCATTCGTCGGGCTATGCCAGGCTTGAACGCGGTTCAACGATCATCGTCGCCGACGTCGGCTCGCCTCCCCCGCTTGAACTTTCGACGCAAGCGCAGGCCGGAGCGCTATCCTTCGAAATGACGGCGCGCCATCATCTGATTTTCGCTAACGGCGGATTTCCGGGACCCGCCGACCACGACTGGGATTCCGTTGCGCGCGCGACCGCCAGCCACAACACGCTTTGCCTCGCCGAAACGTCGTCGTCGCGGCTCATCCGGCATGACCAGCTCGAAACCATGGTCGATGGCCTGCCGATCCGTGGGCCTGACGCGGTCGCCTTCGAATTCAACAACGGCCCGGAACAGGCGCAGTTAATCGGCAACCACGACGGTTACCTCAAACGCTACGGCTTGATCCACGCCCGGCGCCTCGCCTTGTCGGCAAATGGCGACAGATTGGACGGCGCAGACAGCCTCGAGCCGCCGAAAGGAACGCTCCGACTGAAGCAAGATCTTCCCTACGCCATTCACTTTCATCTTCATCCGGATTGCCTCTGTCGCTTGGCCGGAAAGGGCGCGTGCCGAATTACGCTCCGCGACGGCGAAACCTGGCTGTTCACCGTTGCTGGCGACACCGCCCAGTTATCAATCGAGGAAAGCCTGTTCTTTGTCGACAGCGCCGGCCCGCGGCCGGGCCTCCAAATCGTCCTCCGCGGGACGACCTTCGGCCAGACGGAAGTCGGCTGGTCCGTGCACGCGGAACGGCCGAACGGCGGCCAGACCTGATCGAAAGAGACCTGATCGCACGGCGGAGAACTGCCCGCATTCGCGCGTCAGATCCACGCGCGGGATAGCCTTGCCAAACGCGCCGTGCTAACCGCCACTCAGAACACACTGGGATGCACATGGCCGATCAACAGATACGCCGGGCCCTCCTGTCAGTCTCCGACAAGACCGGGCTCATTTCTTTCGCCACCGCTCTGAAAAACCGTGGCATCGAGCTTGTTTCGACCGGCGGCACCGCCGCCACCCTCAAGGCTGCGGGCCTCGCGGTTCAGGACGTCTCCGAGCTGACGGGCTTTCCCGAAATGATGGACGGGCGCGTCAAGACTTTGCATCCCAAAGTCCACGGCGGCCTTCTCGCCATTCGCGGCAGCGCCGTCCACGACGAAGCTGCGCGCGAGCACGGAATCTTGCCGATCGACCTGCTCGTCGTGAACCTCTATCCGTTCGAGGCCACGATCGCCAAGAATGCGGCTTACGATGACTGCGTCGAGAATATCGACGTCGGCGGCCCGGCAATGATCCGCGGCGCCGCGAAAAATCACGACAGCGTCACTGTCGTCGTCGAGCCTGTCGATTACGATCGCGTGCTCGCGGAAATCGCTGCCAACAATGGAGCGACGACGCTCGCGCTCCGCAAAGCTCTCGCCGCCAAAGCCTTCGCCCGAACCGCAGCCTATGACGCGGCGATCAGCAACTGGTTCGCGCGCGAGATCGGCACGACGACGCCCGACTACCGCGCGTTCGGCGGCAAGCTTGGCCAGGCGCTGCGCTATGGCGAGAATGCCCATCAATCAGCTGCGCTCTATCTCTCGGCGGAACACCGCATCGGTGTGGCCACCGCCCAGCAGCTGCAGGGGAAGGAACTCTCCTACAACAACATCAATGATACCGACGCGGCCTTCGAACTTGTGTCGGAATTCGATCCGAAGATTCCGGCCGTCGCCATCATCAAGCACGCCAACCCGTGCGGCGTCGCTTTCGCCTCGTCCCTCGCTGACGCTTATCGCAAAGCGCTCGCCTGCGATCCGACGAGCGCCTTCGGTGGCATTATTGCCGTCAATCAGTCGATCGATGCCGAAGCTGCCGGCGAAATAACGAAGATCTTCACCGAGGTGGTCATCGCCCCCGGCGCATCCGATGAGGCAAAAGCAATTTTCGCGGCCAAGAAAAATCTCCGCCTGCTGCTGACGGGCGGCCTCGCCGACTCGCGGACCGCAGGCCTGAACTTCAAATCCGTCGCGGGCGGCTTCCTCGTTCAATCACGGGATGCAAGCAACGCCGACGATCTCGAATTGAAAGTCGTGACGAAGCGCGCTCCGACTGAAGCCGAGCTGCAAGACCTGCGGTTCGCGTTCAAAGTTGCGAAGCACGTGAAGTCCAACGCCATCGTCTATGCAAAAAGTGGCGCGACGGTCGGCATCGGCGCCGGTCAGATGAGCCGCGTCGACTCTGCCCGCATCGCCGCCTGGAAAGCCGCCGAGGCCGCAAAAGCCGAAGGCCTGGACTTGGCCCTGACGATCGGATCGGTCGTCGCCTCGGATGCGTTCTTCCCGTTCGCCGATGGACTAATCACGGCGGCCGAGGCTGGCGTAACGGCCATCATTCAGCCGGGAGGCTCGATGCGCGACGATGAAGTGATCAAGGCGGCCGACGAACGCGGCCTCGCCATGGTCTTCACCGGCGTCCGCCACTTCCGGCATTAGCGCGTAGACGGTGCCGGCCGCACCCGCACGAAGAGCATCAGCAGGACGCCAGCTACGAGGAACGCCAGCACGCCCGCCATGCCGATGCGCTGGCTTCCCGTCTCGACGGTCAAGAACGCGACGACGAACGGCGCAAGAAACGCCGTTACCTTTCCGGAGAACGCGAAAAGCCCGAAAAACTGCGTGATCTTGTCGGGCGGCGCGATGCGCGCGAGCAGCGAGCGGCTCGCCGCCTGAACCGGTGCCGAGACAATGCCGACGAGGATCGCAAAGGCGAGAAAGACATGCTCGCCGGGCGACGAGAACGGCTTCGACCCGGCAACCTTCTCGGCGACCTCGACCGTGAAAAAGATGTGGTTCTTATCGACCGACAGAATGCCAGCTGCGCCCGCGATCAACGCGAAGAGCGCTATGATGATGACGGTCTTGGGCCCGATGGCATCGTCGAGCCAGCCGCCGAAGAGCGCTCCGAACGCCCCGACGAGCGTCAGGATGATGCCGAAAATTCCCAGCTCGAGCGCTCCCCAGCCGAATACCGACGCACCGTAAATGCCGCCAAAAGCAAAGATCGCCGTCAGCCCGTCGGTATAGAGCATGCGCGCAACGAGAAAGATCAGAAGGCTTGGGCTCGCGGGCAGCGATTTGATCGTATCCCAAAGCTCGGCCATCGCCGTGCGCTCCGGATGCGCGCTCGCTGCTCGCCGCCGGTCCGGCACGAACAGAAAGAACGGAATGATGAAGATCGCGAACCATATCGCCGCGAACGGCCCCGTGATGCGGTCGCTCTGATGCGTGGCGCCATCGAGCGTCAAGAGCGGCTCGAGCCCGAGCAACGTTTTTTCCGCGCCTGGAACGGCCACCAGCAAACCGGCGACAATCGCTAAGCTAACGAGCCCGCCGAAATATCCGACCGCCCAACCCGTGCCGGACAGCCTACCAAGCTCGCTGCGCGGCACGAGGCCCGTCATGATGGCATTTGAAAAGACGCTCATCAGTTCGGCCGCGAGCGTCGCCATGACGAAGCCCGCAAGCACGATCAGGATCGTCGTCAGATTTGCATCGGGCACGCCGAGCCACAAAACGCTGAGCCCCGCGAGAAAGACCAGCGAAAGCCCGGCCATCCATGGCTTGCGCGAACCGCGCCCATCGGCAGCAGCGCCGAGCAGCGGACTGAGGATCGCGATCAGCAGCCCGGCGACGGATGCCCCATACCCCCACAGCGCCTGACCGCAAGCTGCGTTCGCGCTGCCTTCCGCGATCCACGACCCGCAAGCGGAATTCTGGACGACGGCGTTCGCAAAATAGGGGCCGAAAAGAAATGTCTGAACGAGCGTGTAGTGCGGCTGCACGGCCCAATCGTAGAGCATCCACGAAACGCGGGCCCGAAGCGGCGCGCGAGCGGGATCGCTGGCTGCGGCAGACGAGACCTGCTCATCCGAGCCGCCGAGATCGAACGTTGCCATGCTCTTCCCCTCTTTGCCCACCCGGATCGCCCAAGTCGCTTATCGCCGACGTTTATCAGCTTCGTAAGACGATCAAATGATCGGGAAGTACGTTCGGATCTGCGTCTCCCGGCGGGAAGTGTGCGGCAAGCAGATCGCCGATACTCTTGATCGCGCGCTCGAACCCGTCGACCGCACGTCCCGCACCGATATCGGCCGTCAACTCGTCGACGATTTTCTGCCAGGTACCTTGCGGCACCAGCGCATCGATGCCGCTATCGGCGATGACCTCCACCCGCTTCTCCGCAAGAGACACGAAAATGAGGACGCCCGTTCGTCCCTCTGTCGTGTGCAGGTTCTGTGCGAGAAACTGCTCGCTCGCACGGCGCCGCGTGTTCGCGTTCAAAATCGCCTTCGGCACGAGCGACGTGCGCACGCGCGGATGCCAGGCAAGCGCGAGAAGCGCCAGAAAGACCAGAAGCTGGATGAGAAAGATCCACTGCACTGGCATCCACGTGTAGTAAATCAGCGGCCATGGAATGACGAGAGCCAGAAGCCCAGCCCACATGAACGGGATATGCTGATACCGGCTGCTCTGCTCGGCGAGAACGGCAACGATCTCTCCCGACGTATTGCGCTCGGCCTCCGTGATGGCCGCGGAAATGCGCTCTTCGTCCTTGGCGCTGATTAAGCTCATCGTGCGCGACCGCCTTTTTGCATAAACCCGATCATTGCTACCAGCTTCCCGAAGCGCCGCCGCCGCCGAAGTCTCCGCCGCCGCCCGACCAGCCACCGCCGCCACCGCTATCGCCGCCACCGGACCATCCGCCGCCCCAGCTTCCTGAGCCGCCCGGAATGACAACGATGCCTCCTCCGCGGCGCCGCGAGCCGGGTACGCCCGACTGTACCACTTGCGATTGCCGGTAATTGATCCAGACGATGAACGCGAAGATCAGCAAGAAGATCAAAAGATTCATCATGTCTGACGGATCGTCCTGCGCCGTGCGTCCGCCGGCCGCGCGCCGCTTTACTTCTTCCGCGTCACCGAGCAGCACCGATTTGATATCGCGGATGCCGTCCTTGATGCCGCCGGCGAAATCGCCCCGCCGAAACTTCGGCAAAATGGCATTCTGGATAATCAAAGACGACATGGTGTCGGTCATGAACGGTTCGATCCGCCGGCCGACCTCGATGCGAACCTTGCGATCGTTCGGCGCGACGATGAGCAGGACACCATTGTCCTTGCCCTTCTGACCGATGCCCCACTTGCGCCCGAGCCCGACGCCGTAATCCTCGATCGGATAGCCCTGCAGCGACTTGACCGTGACGACGGCAAGCTGATCGGTCGAAGTCTGTTCCAGATCAGCGAGAACTTTTTCGATGTCGGCCTTGTCCTGTGGTGTCAGCAGCCCGGCTTCGTCCGTCACGCGACCTGAGAGTTGCGGATAGACGGGTTCGGCGAATGCCGGTGCGAGAAACGCGGGCAGGACCGCAAATAACAGCAGCAGCATCGCGCAAGCCAACGCGCGGTGCTCACTGTGCAACGTGAAAGACCGAGCGGCGTTCGGAGCGCCAGCCATCGGACGAGTTCCTAGCAAAGTTGCGGGCTTAGAGCATTTTCAAGCAAAGTGGGCACCGGTTTGCGTAAAGAAAATGCGATGAAACGAAAAGATATAGAGCGTCGGTCCTGAAACTATCAGGACCGACGCTCTAGGACGCTAAGGCTTGCTGAAATCGACCTTCGGAACCTTCTGCTCTTCCGGTGAGACTTCGAACGTGGCCATTTCCTTCGCCTGCGGATAAAGCGCCATCTTCCACAGCCGTCCGGGGAACGTCGTGATCTCGGTGTTATAGTTTCTTACCGCTTCGATGTAATCGCGGCGCGCGATGGCGATGCGGTTTTCCGTGCCGGCAAGTTCACTCTGAAGAGCCAGGAAGTTCTGCCCTGACTTGATATCGGGATAGCGTTCGACGACCGCCATGAGCCGCCCAAGCGCACCGCTCAGCGTCGCCTGCGCATCCTGGAATTTCTTCATGGCTTCAGGGTTGGTGATAATATCGGGAGGCAACTGAATGTTCGTTGTCTGCTCGCGCGCTTTCGTGACCTCAGTCAGAACGCTCTTCTCCTGATCGGCGAAGCCCTTCACCGATGAGACGAGATTGGGAATGAGATCCGATCGGCGCTTGTATTGGTTCTGTACTTCGCTCCAGGCCGCCTTGGCCTGTTGCTCTTGCGTCGGGATGGTGTTGATGCCGCATCCCGCCATAGAGAGGCCCGCCATGATGATCGCCAAGAACGCGATCGGACGAGCAATAAAAGTTCTTGTCACTGCGATCATGATTTGACGGACCCCATCGTTGAACCGAATCTCGTTCGGCTGCCGCTAATGGACGTGGTGGGACGAAATTTGCAAGCCGGATGTTAACCGGTTGGTATGGGCTTCCCTAACGGCTCGCAAGGCGCCCGGTCCGATTACTTGGCGCCCATACAGCCGCCTACAGCTTTACCAAGTTCGCTGCCAAACGACATCTCCGATAGCCTTTCCGGTAACCTGCATCCGTGGCCTGAATACTTCGATTATCAGCCGAAAATCTGATGTTTCACTGAACACTCGAAATTTAATCGGATTTCGCGGCGCCTTGATAGGTTTGTGAGGCATGGAATGCGAAATTTTGTGATCCGGGCTTCACTCGCCGCTTCGGTGATTGTGCTTGTGGCGGCCCCGGCATTTTCCGCAAGCGATCGCTGCAGCGAACGCGCCATTACCTGCTACGAAAAGGTGAGAACGCCTGCCGTCTACGCGACCAAAACGCGTCAGGTCATCGTCCGTCCGGGCTGGCGTGAAGTTGTGACAACGCCGCCCGTCGTCAAACAGGTCACCGTTCCCGTCGTCATGCGCCCCGGCAGGTGGCGAACGGTAGCCGCGCCACCCGTCTACGCCACGAAATTCGAGCGCGTACTCGTCAAAGCGGAGACCAAACGCGTCGAGTTTATTCCACCGGTGACCCGCCGCGTCGAGCAGACCATCGTCGTCTCACCTGGCGGCGTCGCCTGGGAACGTACGCGTGAGCTCTCCGGGCGCGAAAGGCTTTGCAAAGTTCGAACGCCGCCCGTCACGAAAACGATTGCGCGCGACGTCGTCGTCAGTCCCGCCCGCCGCATTATTTACGTGTCCCCCGCCGTCTACGGCATCGCCCCGCGCCCCGTTCTCATCAAACCCGCCACCGCGACTCGCGTCTACGAACGGCCGGTTCACGGACTGATCAACCGATCGATTGTCGTTCGTCCGGCAACCGCCGAAGTCGTGGATCATCCGCCAGTCGTCGCCGCTCATCGCGAACGCGTCCTCCTGCGCGAAGGGCGGGACGTCTGGGTCAATTCACGGTCGCGGCCGGAAGCGGATTGAACGGCGAATAACAATACGTGGCATTGCCGAAAAGGAACCTTAAGTTCAATTCGCCGTTGCACAAATGACACCGCAATGGACCGAAATAGCACGCAATAAAGCCGCCGAATTCCAACGAGAGCTAGGCTGCATTGCTATAAATGCATGAGAACTGCAGCCGATTTTATCCGTTTATTGCGAGGGCGATCAGTGGATCGCTTTTCGGATTTAACGGAGCTCGATATGGACGGTTGGAAAAAAGCTCTTGGCGGTGCAGTGGCCGCACTTGCGGTAGCAGGCTTCGCTGCCGGCGCCGAAGCGGGGGGCAGACATGGCCATTTTGGCGGCCACTTCGGTCACGGTCACTTCGCACATGGCGGCTATGGCGGCCATTGGCACGGACGCCGCGGATGGGGCGGCTGGGGTTGGGGTCCGGCTATCGGATTCTACGGCCCCTATTATGATGACGCCTATTACGATGATTATCCCTACGACGATTACTACTATTATCGCCGATATCATCGCCGCTATTATTACCGCTAAACTCGGTGACCGGCCCCTATTGGGGCCGGTTTTGTATTGCGTCGCTTTCGGGGGGAAGCTATCGGCGGCTAAAAATGCCCAGGCCGCACGAATGAGATATCGAAGTGTATGGGAGTTGCGGCAACCAATAGCGGAGCACTGAAAATAAGAATAACCATGATTCCGCAGGCCAAAGCCGCTTGAAGAAACTGCACAGAGCGTTTCAACACATTTGCACCCTTTCCTATCAAGGCGGATGCATTTTCCTCCGGCTGTATGTCCCGAGCGAGTCTCAGAAGCGGCGCTGCCGCGATGGAAATACGGCGCCCTGGGGGCGCCGTATTTGAACCTTTACCACCAACGGCAATGACGGTGTCCGTGTCTCCACCAGCAATGACGGTGGCGACGCCAATAAACTTCTTGGCTCACCGACGATTGCGCGGAAATCTGCTTGAGCGTCTGCACATCGCTGCTGAGCGTAGCAGCGCTGGCAAATCCAGCTCCAAGAACCATCGCGGCGGCCGCGAAGGCGACACCCAACGTAGTCTTCATGAGGCTTCCCTCCTTGGTTGCGAGCGTCGTTTTGACGCCAAGTGAGGAGCTACCTATAGCGACGGGGTCGGGCTCGCTTTCCATACGCTTTCGTAAAGCGGGCAATAGCGGGCTTATATCGGATCGGAGTGTTGCTTAGACACGCCAAGATGATTCGCGGATACGGCGTTGCACAATCCGTGCGGATTCCAGGAGGTATTCTGAAATCTTGAAGATACTGGAGCGGGCGAAGGGATTCGAACCCTCGACCCCGACCTTGGCAAGGTCGTGCTCTACCCCTGAGCTACACCCGCATGTCCAGCAGCATCAGCGCCTTGCGGCGATGGAAGACCCGCCTTATGGCGCAAGTGACAATCCAATGCAAGGCCTCTTCACAGCGATATCCGGGCGGCCCATTGAGACAAAATGTAAGCCCCCGGCCGCTACCGCATATCCATCCGAATGATAATGTCCCGGCCCCAGCACGAGCCCCCTTCCATGCCCCATACACGCGCACAACTGTTCTCGGTTTTGGACGAACTCGGGTTTCCGACGAAAACCGTCGAGCACCCCCCGGCCTTCACCGTCGCCGACACGAATACGATCGAGATCGCCCTCCCCGGGGCCCACACCAAGAATCTTTTCCTCAAGGACGACAAAGGCGCGCTTTTCCTCGTCATCGCCAATAGCGAGACGCGGGTGGACCTGAAGGCGCTCTCGAAGAGGCTTCCCGCCGGACGCTTTTCCTTCGGCAAGCCGGAGTTGCTGCTAGAAGTTCTTGGCGTGACCCCTGGCGCCGTGACCGCATTTGCGGCAATTAACGACACCGCAAAGCGCGTGAAGATCGTGTTCGATCAGGCGCTGATGATGGAAGAGAGCATCAACTGTCATCCGCTCGAAAACACCGCCACCACGAACATTGCACGGGAAGATCTTTTGCGGTTCATTTGTACAACCGGCCATGAACCCCATGTCATGGTATTGACCGCATCTTGAAGATTGGCGGCGAGGAGATTGGGTCAATGGATTTCGGTGATAAGGAATTCGCTGGCGCGCCAGGCGCCGCGGACATCATCAAGGACGCGACAACCGCGTCTTTCAAAGCGGACGTTCTCGACGCGTCAAAGACGCTTCCAGTCGTCGTCGACTTCTGGGCGTCATGGTGCGGCCCCTGCAAGCAGTTGACGCCACTGATCGAGAAAGTCGTCCGCAGTTATCGAGGCAAGGTCCGCCTCGTGAAAGTCAACGTCGACGAAAATCAAGCGATCGCTGCGCAGCTTCGGATTCAATCACTGCCGACGATCTACGCCTTTCGCGACGGCCAGCCGGTCGACGGCTTCGTCGGCGCGCAGCCGGAGAGCGCCATAAAGACCTTCATCGACCGGCTTGTCGCCGACGATGCCGAGCTCGGTATTACGGAAGTGCTGAAGGCCGGCGAAGAACTGCTCGAGCAGGGGGACCTGCAAGGTGCCGCCGAAGCCTTCGCCTCCGTCCTCCAGGAAGACCACACCAATGCCGAGGCGCTCGCAGGCCTCGCCAGCTGCTACATGAAAAGCGGTGACGTCGCGCGCGCCAAGCAAACGTTGACGCTCGTCCCGCCGGACAAGCGGGAGTTGGCCGTCGTCAAAAGCATCGAAGCGGCAATTCTGCTTGCCGAAAAAGGGGCTGACCAGACCGACCTTTCCGCTTTGACGGCGCGCGTGCAGAAAAACCCGGCCGACCATCAAGCGCGCCTCGATTTGGCGGTCGCGCTGGCCGCCAGAGGCGATCGGGAAGAGGCCCTTGAACTTCTCCTCGATCTCGTCAGGATGGACAGGAATTGGAATGATGAAGCCGCCCGCAAGCAACTCCTGCAGTTTTTTGACGCCTGGGGCCCGAAGGATCCGTTGGTTGCCGAAGGCCGGCGGAAGCTCGCATCGATCCTGTTCAGTTAGGTTTTCAGCGCAAAGCGGAGACACGCGAACGTGACGCTCACGGAACGCTACCGGCGTCCAGCCGACCTGCCCCCGAGGATTGCAGTCTTTCCGCTTCGTGGGGCGATCTTGCTGCCGCGCGCGACATTGCCGCTGAACATTTTCGAACCGCGCTATCTCGAGATGATCGACAACGTTATGTCGGGCGCGCGGATCATCGGCATCGTCCAGCCGGTCGTATCGGGTGAGGACGATCAGGAAAGCCCAATCGAAAAGACTGCCGGGTTACGCTCCGTCGGATGCGCCGGCCGCGTGACCTCCTATCAAGAACTCGACGACGGCCGTCTTATCATCACGCTCACCGGCATAACGCGCTTTCAGAGCGTCGGCGAAGCCGAAACCGAGAAGCCCTATCGCATCATGAGCGTCAGCTATGACCGGTTCGCGAGCGACTTGACGGAAGGCCTCGGCGAAGAGCTCGTCGATCGGCAAAATCTCTTGCGTGTCCTGAAAACGTATCTCGAAGCCAACCGCCTGAAAACCGATTGGGCGACGATCCAGCGCGCTTCCAACGAATTCCTGATCAACGCCCTCTCGGTCATGTGCCCCTATGGCCCCGAAGAGAAGCAGGCCCTTCTCGAAGCCAAGGATCTGCGATCGCGCGCCGAGGTGCTCGTCGCTCTCGCGGAAATCGATTTGGCCTCGAACGGCAGCAGTGGCACGACCCTGCAGTAAGTCGGGAAGCAGTCGATGAGTGAAACCGAAGAGACCGCGGATGATCCCGCGAATGCCGTCGATCCAAAACTTCTGGAGCTGCTCGTCTGCCCCTTCACGAAGACGCGTCTTGTCTACGACGCGAAAGCGCGTGAGCTGATCAGCAAAGCGGCAGGATTGGCTTTTCCGATCCGCAATGGCGTTCCGCTCATGATCGAAGAAGCCGCACGCAAATTGAACGATGACGATTTTCGGCGACTTTAAGGCGAGACGCGAAACAGCGTCGATTCGCGCGAAATTTTTTTAGTTGCTGCTGCTCTGGTTTAACCACGTCTCTTTAGATTCTGTAAAATACAGTGAGCTGAGTGTCGCCCCGCATTCAGGGGCAAAAGCGTTGTTACAAAAACCGATGTACACGCGGCCCGCCAAGGTGGGCAAAGGCGTTGAACCGTCAGCCCGCCCCAGGCGGCAAGCTGTCAGAGCATCGCGCATGTGTGCGGCGATCGCGTTTTTCGCCGGCCTGATGATGCTCGCCGGTGGCCTCGCTGCTAGCGGCGCGAAGTCCGACGCCGGTCTCGCGGTCGCAATCTTTGGAAGCGCGCTACTCGCGGGCGGCGCCGTCGCTGGCGTTCTCATGTCGCATGAATGGACATGGGGCATGGCTCGTGCTGTCCGGTTACGTCGACGCCATGAAATGCGCAAACTCGAAGACATGAAGGATGCGCATTGGCGGTTGTCGGACAACGCCGTTCGCTACCGTCAATTTCTAGATGCCCAGCACGATTTTGTCGTCCGTCACTCGCTCGACGGCCGCTTGCGGTTCGCCAATCGCGCCTTCTTCAACGCTTTCGATATCCGTGGCGAAGACGTCCTCGGCTCGATTTATCGTCATCCCGTCATCAGAACGGAGGCGGCTGCCGGATCATCGCCGTCGGGAAGGCGCACACTCGAGCATGTGAAGACGCGCAACGGCAAGCGATGGATTGCGTGGATCGCAAGTGAAGTCATCGGCGAGACGAACGAAATCGAAATTCAAAGCGTCGGTCACGACGTCACGGCCGAGCGCGAAATCGAACAAAATCTCAAAACCGCCCGCGACCGCGCCGAAGCCACGAGCCAAGAGAAATCGCGCTTCCTCGCGGCGATGAGCCACGAAATCAGAACGCCGATGAACGGTATCCTCGGCATGATCAGTCTCATGCGCGATACCAGCCTCGACGGTGAACAGGCGATGCAGGCTCGCGCCGCCGAAGAGTCCGCGCAGGCGTTGCTCGTCCTGCTCGACGACATCCTCGATTTCTCGAAAATCGAAGCGGGAAAGCTCGATCTGACGACCGACGTCTTTTCGCTGCAAAATTGTATCGCGCAAACGCTGCAGCTCATGATGCCCGATGCCGCCGCCAAGCGGCTTGCACTCACATCCACGATGTCCAGCGCCGTGCCCGAATGGGTGCGCGGCGATGAAATGCGGGTCCGCCAGATCATTCTCAATCTGCTTTCGAATACGGTGAAGCTCACCAAGGCCGGCGGCGTTGCCGTGCGAACCGAGCTCGATTTGAAGAAGCCGAGCTTTCCGAACGCGGTCCGTATCGCCATCGAAGTTGCCGATTCCGGCACCTGCATCCCCCGGGGTGCGACCACCCGGCTTTTCGACGAGTTCGAGCGAGACGAAACCACGGCAAGCCATCCGGGAGACACCGGCCTCGGATTGGCAATTTCAAAACGCCTCGCACAAGCCATGTCCGGCGCCATCGTCGCAGGCAAAGACCGCGCGGACGGGGCCGCCTTTACGGCCGTTCTGGAACTGCAACGCGCCGAAGCTCCGGGCGATGCGGTGCTCGAAGACACCTGCGCCGCCTCCGGTTCCATCCGCCGCCGTCCCTTCAGCGTTCTGGTCGCCGAAGACAACCGGATCAACGCACTCCTCGCGTGTAAGGTCATCGAGCGCGCGGGTGGCAAAGCGACGGTCGTCGAAGACGGACGCTCCGCTATAAAAGCGATGTGGGAAACGATCGAAGGCAAACGGTCAGCGTTCGATGTCGTTTTGATGGATCTGCAGATGCCCGGCATCGACGGACTAACGGCCACGAAATCCATCAAGGCCCTCTATTCGGAGCGAAAGCCCCTCGGCCCGCCGTGCCCGCCGATCATCGCGTTAACCGCGAATGCCTTCCCGGAAGACCGGGAACGCTGCCGTTTGGCTGGAATGGACGACTATCTCGCGAAGCCCTTCGACGCGCGCGATCTCCATGATCTGCTGCTCAGATGGACGGGGCCGAACCTCGGCGAAGCGACGCCGGCCGCCTGAAGCGCTATGACGCGCAAGGTTGAATCTAAAAACTGTCACGGAATCGTGCTAGCGGCATCTCAGGCAACTGAGCAGGGAAGCTCCCTCTATGTGGCAGTCGATCGCAGACCGGGGCAGATGGCGGCCGGGTTTACCGGGAAAGATACCTGCGGGACTTGCCGCACTGAACGCCCTAAAAGCGCCCGCGCGCCGCTTCAGCGGATTGCCCCGCGACATCGAGCCCAAAATCTACGGCCGTGTTGGCAATCTCGAGGTCCGCTTAGCCCGCACCTGGGCTGAGATCAAGCTGGCGCAGCGTCTGCGCTACCAGGTTTTCTACGAGGAAATGTCGGCTGTCCCGACGCGCCTCGCGCAGTTTCGCCGCCGCGATGAGGACGCCTACGACGCCCTCTGCGATCATCTTCTCGTCGTCGATACCGATCAGACAAAGCCGGGACGCGCAGGCCGGCCCGAGAAGCCGAAAGTCGTCGGCACCTATCGCATCCTTCGCCAGGACGTCGCCGAGCGCGGCCCGGGATTCTACACGGCAGGCGAATACGACATTGCGTCCCTCCTCCGCCGCAAGGCCACGACGCACCGGTTCATGGAGCTTGGCCGCTCATGTGTCCTGGCACCTTACCGCAGCAAGCGGTCGGTCGAGCTTCTGTGGCACGGCCTTTGGACCTACGTCCGCGAAAATCGCATCGACGTCATGATCGGCTGCGCGAGCTTCGAGGGCATCGATCTCCAAGAACATGAAATGGCGCTGAGCTATCTGCATCATCGGGCAATGGCTCCTGAAGAGTGGCGCTGCCGGGCCCACGATCGGCTCTATATCCCGATGGACCGCATGCCGCTCACCGACATCAATCAGAAGGCCGCGCTGAAGGCGATGCCGCCGCTCATCAAGGCTTACCTGCGGCTCGGCGCATATTTCGGCGACGGCGCCGTTCTCGACAAGCAATTCGGCACGACGGACGTTCTCGTCATCATGCCGGTGGCAAACATCGATCCGCGCTACTTCGAACACTACGGCGCGCCGGAGGAAACCAAGAGCCGGATCGCGATCGACGCTTAGATCTTTCTTCTCCCTGAGGGAGAAGGTGGCCGAAGGCCGGATGAGGGGGCGTTGGACACCTACTCGCGGCCGGCGCCGTAAGCCGCAAGCGCCGCCATATTGACGATATCGGCGTCGGTCGAACCGAACGTGCAGATCTGCACCGGATGCGAAAGTCCGACGACGATCGGCCCGATGATCGTCGCCCCGCCAAGCTCCTTCAGCATCTTTGTCGAGATCGACGCCGCGTGAAATGCCGGCATGACGAGAACGTTCGCCGTATCCGACAGACGGCAGAACGGATAGTGCCCCATCAGATTGCGATTGAGCGCGACGTCGGCAGCCATGTCGCCATCGTATTCGAAATCGACCCGTCGCTCATCGAGAATGCGCACCGCCTGCCGGACCTGCTCGGAGCGCTCGGTTCTTGGCTGTCCAAAAGTTGAATAGGCGAGCAGCGCCACACGCGGCTCGATACCGAAGGCACGCGCCGTTCGCGCGGCTTCGACGGCGATATTGGCAAGCTGCTCCGCCGTCGGAAAATCATGAATGCTGGTGTCGGCGACGAGAACAGCGCGGCCCCTGCTCAGCGCCAGCGACACGCCGATGACATGCCGCCCAGGCTTCGGATCCATCACGCGGTGAACGTCGGAATAAACGCTCGTCCAGTTTCGCGTGACACCGGAAACCATCGCGTCGGCATGGCCATGAGCGACCATCAGTGCGCCAAACACGTTGCGCTCGTTGGTGACGAGGCGTTCGCAGTCTCGTTTCAAATACCCGCGGCGTTGAAGACGCGAATAGAGCAATTCCGTGAATTCCGGGATGAACGGCGAGGCCGTCGTATCGACCAGCAGGAACTCGCTTCTGAGGGGAATTCCGAGCTCACGAAACCGCTCGGTGACAACTTTCTTCGATCCGATCAGAATCGGCTGTCCGAAGCCCTGCTGGAAAAACGTGTTCGCCGCGCGGATAACGGCATGATCTTCGCCCTCGGCGAACACAACGCGTTTCGGATCGTTACGGACCGCATCGAACGTCGATTGCAGCCAGCCGGCGACGGGATCGAGGCGCGCCTTCAGCCGCGCCACATAGCCTTCCATGTCGACGATCGGATTGCGCGCGACGCCTGAATCCATCGCCGCCTTCGCAACGGCTGCCGAAACGTGCGGCAACAGCCGGGGATCGAAAGGCGCAGGAATGATGTAGCCGGGCCCGAATGTTGGGCGCTCGCCGTGAAATGCCGCCGCGACCTTGTCGGGAACCTCAGCGCGCGCCAGCGCCGCGATCGCCTCGGCCGCGGCGATCTTCATCGCGTCGTTGATCGTCGTCGCATGAACGTCGAGCGCGCCGCGAAAGATGAAGGGAAAGCAGAGAACGTTGTTGACCTGATTGGGGTAGTCCGAGCGGCCCGTCGCCATCACCGCATCGGAGCGGACGGCCTTCACCTCTTCCGGGGTGATCTCCGGATCGGGATTTGCCATAGCGAAGATGATGGGCTTCGGACCCATCTGTGTCACCATCTCTTGCGACAGCACGCCGGCCGCCGAAAGCCCGAGAAAGATGTCGGCGCCTTGAATGACATCCGCCAGCACGCGCGCATTCGTCTTCTGCGCAAACGGCGCCTTGTAGATGTCCATGAGTTCCTTCCGGCCCTCGTAGACGACACCTTTGATATCGCAGACGGTGATGTTCTCGCGCTTGACGCCGATCATCACGAGCAGATTGAGACACGCGAGCGCCGCCGCGCCTGCGCCCGCGCAGACGAGCTTCACATCGCCGATGTCTTTCTCGACGACGCGGAGCCCATTCAGAATGCCCGCCGCCACAACGATCGCAGTCCCATGCTGATCGTCGTGAAAAACAGGAATGTCGAGAAGCTCCTTCAGCTTCTCTTCGATGACAAAGCAGTCCGGCGACTTGATATCTTCGAGATTGATGCCCCCGAACGAAGGTCCGAGGTAGCGCACCGAGTTGATGAAAGCATCCGGATCCGGCGTGTCGACGAGCAGGTCGATCGCATCGAGATCGGCAAAGCGCTTGAAGAGCGCCGCCTTGCCCTCCATCACCGGCTTTGAAGCCAGTGCTCCAAGATTGCCCAACCCGAGAATAGCCGTGCCGTTCGACACCACGGCGACGAAATTCCCCTTGCTCGTGTAGGCATAGGCGTCTCGCGGGTTTTCCGCGATCGCCAGCACCGGAATGGCAACGCCCGGCGAGTAAGCCAGCGAAAGATCACGCTGCGTCGCCAGCGGCTTCGTCGGGGTTATCTCGAGTTTTCCGGGTTTGCCGCCCGCGTGGAATGCGAGCGCTTCCTGAGCCGTGACTTGGGCTGCGCGAGGAGGGGAGGCCATGCTGTTGGACCGTTCGTGAAAATTTGTGCACGCGGGGCTTCCGAGGCACACTTCAGGGGAAAAGAGCCGGCACGATAGGTTGCAGCAGACGATACGGCAACCTATGCATATCCGACGCTTGGATCGGGGCGGTGGAGCGCTTCACGCTGCGTCATTGATCAAGCCAACGAGGCAAATTGAAACGTAGTCACTTGATGTCCAGAACCGGCGCGCAGCGCAAGAGCAGCCCAACCGAATCAGCGCCGTCTGTGGCAGCCGAAGTGTCGCACAGCGATAGCGAAGCGGCCGTCTCTAACGAGGCGACGCCGTCGATGGCGCAGTATCTCGAAATCAAGGCTGCGAATCCAGACAGTCTGCTCTGGTATCGCATGGGCGACTTCTACGAATTATTTTTTGAAGATGCGGTTACCGCCTCCGAAGCGCTGTCGATTGTGCTGACGAAGCGCGGCAAACATCGCGGCCAGGACATCCCCATGTGTGGCGTCCCGGTGCACCGGGCCGACGAATATCTGCAGCGTCTGATCAAGAAGGGCTATCGCGTCGCCGTTTGCGAGCAGCTTGAAGACCCGGCCGAAGCCAGAAAGCGTGGCGCCAAGGCTGTCGTCAAACGCGATGTCGTCCGCCTCGTCACGCCCGGCACATTGACGGAAGAAGCGCTGCTGGACGCCAAAGCCAGCAATTATCTTACCGCAGTTTTCGGTGCGAGGCCGTCGGCTCGAGGACCGGATAACGCGGATTCGCGCGTCGCGCTGGCTTCACTCGACATCTCGACGGGTGAGTTCGAGGTTGCCGAACTTTCCGCGCTCGATCTCGCCGGCGAGTTGATACGCTTGGCGCCGAGCGAAGTCCTCGCCGCGGACGATCTCCTCTCCGATCAGACCTTCACGAGAGCGATCGAATTTTCAGGCGGCAAAACAACGCCGGTCCCGTCGGCATATTTCGACAGCGCGGCAGGCGCACGCGATCTCAAAGCCTGCCTGGGCGTCACCGATCTCGCAGGCTTCGGCACCTTCTCGCGCCATGAACTCGCAGCCATCGGCGCTGTTCTGAAATACGTCGACCTGACGCAGATGGGCCGCAAGCCCTTGATCCGCGCCCCGCGCCGGACCGGCAGCGCCTCGCTTTTCATCGATGCCGCCAGCCGAACGAGCCTAGAACTTGTGAAGTCATCCTCGGGAGACAAATCTTCGTCCCTGCTCGGCGCGATCGACCGCACGATAACAGGCGCAGGCGCTCGCGAACTCCTGGCGCGCATTTCGAGCCCCCTGACCGATCCTGCCGCCATCGACGCGCGCCTCGACGCCGTTGGTTTCTTGCTCGCCAACCGCCTATTGTTGGATGACATCCGCTTTCGCCTGCGCGGAACACCCGATCTCGCGCGTGCCCTGCCGAGGCTGAGTTTCGGACGTGGCGGTCCACGCGATCTCGCAGCCGTGCGCGACGCCATCGAAGCGGCCTCCGAATGCGCAAAAATGCTGGCCGAGGCGGCGGCACCGCTGCCTTTGGCACCCGAACTTCAATCGATCCGCACACGTCTGACCGCGGTTCCAGCATCGCTCAACGCTGCACTTCAGAGTGCACTGGTCGATGATCCGCCGCTGTTGAAGCGCGACGGCGGCTTCGTCAGAGACGGCTATAGTCGCGATCTCGATACCGCACGCGAACTGAGGAACGACAGCCGCCGCGTCATGGCGGAACTCGAAACGCGCTACATCGAAGAGACGGGCATCAAAGCCCTTCGCGTACGCCACAACAATATTCTCGGCTTTTATATCGAGGCGACGCAGCTCAACGCCAAACCTCTGCTCTCGCCGCCCCTGTCGGAGCGCTTCAAGCACCGGCAAACGATGGCAAACGCGGTACGATTCTCGACCGCGGAACTGCTCGAAACCGAAGGCCAGATCGCCTCCGCAAGCGAACGCGCGCTGAACTTGGAGCAGGAAATCTTCGCGAACCTCGCGCAAGACATCGGAGCCGCGAGCGAGACCCTTGGCGCGGCGGCGGGCGCCCTCGCCGAACTCGACGTCTATGCGGCGCTCGCGACGCTGGCGCTCGAGCAAGGCTATGTGCGGCCGGTGACCGATCACAGCCCCGCATTCGAAATCCGTGGCGGCCGTCACCCCGTCGTCCAGCAGGCTCTGGCGAAGAGCAACGGCGCGGCGTTCATCGAAAACGACTGCGTTCTCGGAAAAGGCGGAGCCGATGCGCCGCCGGGCTTCGACGAGCTTCCCGATGCACGCATCTGGCTTGTGACCGGACCGAATATGGCCGGCAAATCGACGTTCCTTCGCCAGAACGCCTTGATCACGGTGATGGCCCAGATGGGCTCATACGTGCCCGCGCGCTCCGCCCACATCGGCATCGTCGACCGGCTGTTCTCGCGCGTCGGCGCCTCCGACGATCTGGCACGCGGACGCTCGACGTTCATGGTTGAAATGGTCGAAACGGCCGCGATCCTTAATCAGGCAACGGAGCGTTCCCTCGTCATCCTGGACGAGATCGGCCGTGGCACCGCGACGTTCGACGGCTTGTCGATCGCGTGGGCGACGGTCGAATATCTGCATGGGGTGACCAAGGCGCGGGCGCTCTTCGCAACCCACTATCACGAGCTGACCGCTCTGGCGCGACGCCTCGATGGGATCGCGAACGTCACGATGGACGTTACCGAATGGCACGATAACATCGTTTTCCTGCATAAGGTTAAACCCGGCGCCGCCGACCGCTCCTATGGTATTCAAGTCGCCAAGCTCGCGGGCCTCCCCGAAACCGTCGTCTCCCGGGCACGTCAGGTCCTGGAGCGCTTGGAGAAGGCCGATCGCCGACCACGCATTGGCAACGAAGGTATCGACGATCTGCCATTGTTCTCCGCGGCGCGGCCGACGAGCGCAGCCGCCGGCAAGGAGCCTTCAGCCGTTGAAAAGCTGCTCGACGCCATGCATCCTGATGAGCTGTCGCCCAAGGCGGCACTCGAAAAAATGTATGAACTCAAGGCTCTTGCCGAAGCCCAGAAGAAGACGAAGCCTTGACCAATGAAACCTTGAATGAGCTCGTCCCGCCGCCTTACTTCGACAAGCTTGCCGCGCGCCGCGAGCTGACCGGGCATTTCAACGCGAGCAGCTCGCCGGCCGATGCGCGCCCCAAGGTACTCGACAGCCTGAAGACGATTTTGAGGAATGCGCGGGAATCGGCGCGCATCGCGCTCGAAGCCGACGGAAACGGCAGACGCTGCGCCTCCGGTCTCAGCCTGTTTCAGGACGAGATGATCAGGCTGATCTACGATTACACGGTCGTCCACGTCTATCGCGCCACCAATCCCTCCGATGCCGAGCGCATGGCGATTGTGGCGACCGGCGGCTACGGGCGCGGCCTTCTCGCGCCGGGCTCCGACATCGATCTCCTGTTTCTGCTTCCCTACAAGCAGACGCCCTGGGGCGAGAGCGTTGCCGAGTACATGCTCTATCTGCTCTGGGACTTGGGCTTCAAGGTCGGCCACGCGACGCGCACGGTCGAGCAATGTCTGAAGCTCGGCCTCGCCGACATCACGATACGCACCGCCCTTCTCGATTCCCGGCTCATCCTCGGCGACAAGCAGCTCTTCGCAGAGTTCGAGGATCGCTTCCGCTCGGAGGTCGTCGCCGGCACCGCACGCCAGTTCATCGACGCCAAGATGGCCGAGCGCGACGAGCGAACGCGGCGCGCAGGTTCAAGCCGCTACAAAGTCGAGCCGAACATCAAGGACGGCAAAGGCGGCCTCCGCGATCTCCATACGCTGCAATGGCTGTCGAAATACATCTTCAATCAGGAAGTCGGCGCCGCCGCCGTCGAAGCCGGGATCTTCACGCCTGAAGAGGTGCAGACCTTTCGGCGTTGCGAAGATTTCCTCTGGCGCGTGCGCTGCTTCCTGCACTTCCTGACCGGACGCGCCGAAGAAGTCCTGTCGTTCGAAGTGCAGCCGGCGATGGCGCAAAGCCTCGGCTACACCTCGCGCGACGGTCTGCGCGCCGTCGAGCGCTTCATGAAGCACTACTTCCTCATCGCGAAAGACGTCGGCGACCTGACGACGATCCTCTGCGGTGCGCTCGAAATGCAGCAGCTGAAGACGTCGCCCGGCTTCAAGCGGCTCCTTAATCCGCTGAGCTGGAAGATGCGGCGCGAGGTCCGCCAGAAAACCGATTTCCGCATCGATAATGACCGCCTGAACGTCGCCGACGCCGATGTCTTCGTTCGCGATCCGGTCAATCTCATCCGCTTCTTCGCGCAAGCCGCGAATACGGGCGCTTATCTCCATCCCGATGCGATCCGCCTGCTTCGCGGCTCGCTTCGGCTCATAGACGACAAGCTTCGCCATGACCCCGAAGCCAACAGCATTTTTCTTTCGCTGTTGACGGCACACGGAAACCCGGAGGCATCCCTCCGTCATATGAACGAAGCCGGCGTGCTCGGCCGCTTCCTGCCCGAGTTCGGCCGCATCGTCGCGATGATGCAGTTCAACATGTATCATCACTACACGGTCGATGAGCACCTGTTACGCACGCTCGGCAACGTCGTCGCCATCGAACGCGGCGAGCTTGCGGCCGATCTGCCGCTTTCGACGGCCATCTTTTCCTCCATACAGAACCGCCGCGCCCTGCTCGTTGCAGCGTTCCTTCATGATATCGGCAAGGGCCGGAAGGAAAGTCACTCGACCGTCGGCGCCCGCATCGCGCGCAAGGTCTGCCCGCGGCTCGGCATGACGGCCGCCGAAACGGAACTCGTCGCCTGGCTCATCCAGGAGCACCTGACGATGAGCAACTTCGCGCATTCGCGCGACATCTCCGATCCCGATACGATCCGCGCTTTCGCCAGCATCGTCCAAAGTCCGGAGCGCCTAAAGCTGCTCCTGCTGTTGACCTCCGCCGATATCATGGCCGTCGGCCCCGGCGTCTGGAACGGCTGGAAAGGCCAGCTTCTCCGCACGCTTTATCACGAAACCGAACCGCTCGTTGCAGGCGGCCACACGCAAGCTCCGCGCGCCGAACGGATCGAACAGGCGCAAGCGGCATTGCGCAACGCACTCTCCGATTGGCCCGCGGATAGCGTCGATAGCTTCATTGCCCGGCACTATCAGAACTATTGGCTCCGCACCGAACTCGCAACGCAAGTCGAGCATGCGAACGTGGTGCGCGACGCCATGCGCTCGCATACGAAATTCGCTACCGCCATCAAGACCGATGCCTTTACCGCGATAACCGAGCTGACGGTCTTCGCGCCGAACCACGCGCGGCTTCTCTCCCTCTTCGCCGGCGCCTGTGCCGCGGCAGCCGCCAACATCGCCGGCGCGCACATCACGACGACGCGCGACGGTTACGCGCTCGATACCTTTTTGCTCAATCGCGAATTCCGCGACGACGAAGACGAGCTTCGCCGCGCCCGCCGTATCATCGACACGATCGAGCGCCTGCTGACCGGCAAGGAGCAGCTTCCCGTTCTGCTTCAGAAGCGGCGGATTGGCTCGCGAGGCGTCGAGGCCTTCACCGTCGAGCCCGAGATCGTCATCAACAACGCGCTTTCCGATCGCCTGACGGTGCTGGAAGTTTCCGGCCGCGACCGCCCAGGCCTCCTATACGAATTGACGTCCGTCCTTTCGGATCTGTCGCTCGACATCGCCTCGGCGCATGTCACGACATTCGGCGAAAAGGCCGTCGACGTCTTTTATGTGACCGATCTGGTCGGCAAGCAGATCGTCAACGAAACCCGCCAAGCCGCCCTACGAGCGCGATTGCAATCCGTTCTCGATCCGATTACCGAACCTGTGAAGAATACATCTGAGCCCGCCCGCACCTGACGAATGCGGCGAATGCCCCGGAATGCCAAACCGGGAAGCCCAAAATGCAACAATCCGGGCGTGACACGGCCGTGACCCGGCGGCCACGCCCCACAAGTGAGGCATTAGGCCATCAAATTGCCGGATGTTTCCGGCCGTAAGCCGGTTTAAGAGGGCGAAACTTCCGCCTTGGCGCCAAAAAGCGAACAGTAAGCCTCCAATCGATGAAACTTTATAAATCGTTCGCGACCGTCGGCGGCCTCACCCTCCTCAGCCGAGTCTTCGGCTTCATGCGCGACATCCTGATCGCGGCAACGCTGGGATCGGGTTGGGTGGCCGACGCCTTCGTCGTCGCCTTCCGCTTTCCCAACCTCTTCCGCCGTCTCTTTGGCGAGGGCGCATTCAACTCCGCCTTCGTCCCGATCTTCGCCAAGAAACTCGAAGGCGACGGCAAGGAGGCAGCCCGCAGGTTTGCCGAAGACGCGATGGCGGGCCTCCTCTTCGTGCTGCTGATCGTCACCATCGTCTCCGAACTCGCGATGCCGTTTTTGATGTACGGCCTGGCGCCGGGCTTCAACGTCACGCCGGAGAAGTTCGATCTCTCCGTGCTGCTGACGCGGATCACGATGCCTTATCTGCTGTGCATGTCGATCGTCGCCTTGATGTCCGGCGCGCTGAACTCCGTCGGACGCTTTGCCGAAAGCGCCTCCGTCTCGATCGTCCTCAACGGCGCGATGATGATCGCGACGCTGATCTCGCTGTGGCTTGGCTACCGGGCAGGGCCTGAAGCCGGCATCATCCAGGCATGGGGCGTGTTCGTAGCCGGATTTCTGCAGCTTTTGCTTCTGATGTGGGGGATGCACAACGCCGGAATGAGACTTGCGATCCGTCGTCCGAGCCTGACCCCGGATGTTCGCAAGCTCGTGCGGCTCGGCATTCCTGGCGTCATCTCCGGCGGCGTGACGCAGCTCAATATCGCCATCGGAACGGTCATCGCTTCGCTTCAGCCGGGTGCCGTTTCGCATCTCTACTACGCCGACCGGGTCTACGAGCTGCCGCTGGCAATCGTCGGCATAGCAATCGGCATCGTGCTCCTGCCCGACGTCGCGCGCCAGTTGCGAAGCGGCAATACGGCCGGCGTCATGGATAGCCAAAATCGTTCGCTCGAATTCGCGCTGCTGCTGACGATACCGGCGGCGCTGGCTCTCGCGGCAATTCCGACGGATATCACCCGTGTTCTCTTCGAGCGCGGCGCCTTCAGCGCGGCAGACACCAAAGTCACAGCATCCGTGCTCGCGATTTTTGCCCTTGGCCTCCCCGCATTCGTCATGATCAAGGTCTTCTCGCCTGCGTATTATGCCCGCGAAGACACGAAGACGCCGATGCGCTACGCAACGATCAGTCTGACCGCGAACACCATCGGCTCTGTCGCGTTGTTCTTTCTGTTGCGCCATCTCGGCATGATGCCCCAGCTCGGCATCGCCATCGCGACGGCGCTCGGCGGCTGGCTCAACGCTTATCTGCTGTGGTCGACCTTGCGGCGCCGCGGCGACTTCATCATCGACGGCCGGCTCAAGCGGAACGTACCCTTGATCCTGTTTTCGAGTGTCGCCATGGTCGTCGCCCTGCTGGGCACGAGCCACGTCCTCGCGCCACACCTCGATCACAGCGGCGGATTCTTCGTAAAGGCGTCGTTCCTGGCCGTCGAAATCGGTGTCGGACTGGGCGTCTTCGCGGTTCTGATTTTGGCGACAGGCGTGATGTCCATCGGCCAGCTCGGCCGCCTGACCCGCCGCGGGAGCTAGCAAAAGCCGCCGCCACTTGCGCTGCGGCCGCCCGCACGCGATAAGGCCGCCGGCTTTCTCTTCAACACGGTACGCACACCCATGAAAATCACGCCGCGCGTTTTCTCCGGCATGCAGCCGACCGGCAGCTTGCATCTCGGCAATTACCTCGGCGCGATGGTCAATTGGATCAAGATGCAGGAGACGCACGAATGCATCTATTGCGTCGTCGATCTGCACGCGATCACCGTGTGGCAGGACCCCGCCGAACTGAGAAACGCGATCCGTCAGGTGACGGCTGCCTATATCGCCGCCGGTCTCGATCCGAAGAAAAGTATCCTTTTCAATCAATCGCAGGTCAGCGCCCATGCCGAGCTGGCATGGGTCTTCAATTGCGTCGCGCGCCTCGGCTGGCTGAACCGCATGACGCAGTTCAAGGAAAAGGCCGGCAAAGATCGCGAGCAGGCATCCGTCGGGCTCTACGCCTATCCGAACTTGATGGCGGCCGACATCCTCGCCTACCGCGCGACGCATGTGCCGGTCGGCGAAGACCAGAAGCAGCATCTGGAGCTTGCCCGCGACATCGCGCAGAAGTTCAACAATGACTTTGCCGCCTCGATCATCGCGGAAGGCTTTGCCGACGGCATTTTCTTCCCCCAGCCCGAACCCGTCATCACCGGCGCCTCGACGCGGGTCATGAGCCTGCGCGACGGCTCGAAGAAGATGTCGAAATCCGATCCGTCCGATCTTTCGCGGATCAACATGACGGACGATGCCGACACGATCGCCAAGAAGATCCAGAAGGCGAAAACCGATCCCGAACCGCTGCCGGGCGACGAAGGCGGCTTTGCTGGCCGACCCGAGGCGGAAAACCTGATCGGAATCTATGCGACCATCGTCGACAAACCAGTCGACGCTGTGCTTGCTGAATTCGGCGGCCAGCAATTCTCCGCATTCAAAAAGGTGCTGGCCGACGCGCTCGTCGCGAAGATCGAGCCCATCGCCAACGAAATAAAGCGGTTGACCGGCGACCCCGCCGAGATCGATCGCATTCTGGCCGACGGGTCATCACGGGCGCGCGAAATCGCAACGCCGATCATGGGTAAGGTCAAGGACATCGTCGGTTTCATCCGAAGCTGACCGCACCGCCTACACTGACCGTTGCAGCGGGTGCCGATGAATGGCAGCATCGCATCCATGAAACCGCGCCGCTCATTCGAAGAAGGCCATCGCCGCAAGTTCCTGATCGTCGTTGACGAGAGCCAGGAAGTTGAAAGCGCGCTCTATTACGCGGCGAGCCGCGTGCAGCGCTCTTCGGGCCTGCTGGTCATGCTCTACGTGATCGAGCCGAGCGAGCTGCAGCACTGGGCTGGCGTACACCAGGTGCAGCTGGACGAAGAGACGACCAAGGCAAAGGCGCTATTCCGGCTTTTCCGGCGCAAGCTCGCCCACGCGGGTTTCGACAACGTCGAGGCCGAAGACGTCATTCGCGAAGGCCGCACCGCCGAAGAGATTAACCAGCTCATTGCCGAAGATGAGGATATTGCGATCCTCGTCCTCGGCGCCTCGATCGATGCCAAAGGCCCCGGGCCGCTCGTCGCGTCCCTTGCAACGGCCCGCGCCGCAGGCGGCTTCGCGGTGCCGGTGACCGTCGTCCCGGGACAGCTTTCGCTCGCGGAAATCAAGGCCTTGGCCTAAATTGCCCCACCCAGGTGCCGGGGTCGATATCTCGACATGAGCAGCCATCCTACCTATATTTGAAGTCTTCTAATCCTATCCCGCGCAGGATGGCGCGCGTGGAACCCGACCGCGAAATGAGGCATCCATGTTTATCCAGACGGAAGCCACGCCCAATCCGGCGACGCTGAAGTTCATCCCGGGACGGGATGTGCTCGCCGACGGCACCGCCGATTTCCGTACGAAGACCGATGCGACTGCTTCCCCGCTCGCGACCCGCCTTTTCGCGATCGAAGGCGTTGACGGCGTGTTCCTCGGCTCCGACTTCATTTCGGTCACCAAGGGCGACATCGAGTGGCAGCACCTGAAGCCGATGGTGCTTGGTGCCATCATGGAACACTACATGTCGGGCGCGCCGGTTTCCGGAGGCGAAGACGCCAACGACAACGCCGCGGAAAGCTATGCTCCCGAGGACGAAGCGACCGTCGCGACGATCAAGGAATTGCTCGAAACGCGCGTTCGCCCCGCCGTCGCCCAGGATGGCGGCGACATCACGTTTTCCGGCTTCCGCGATGGCGTCGTCTATCTCCACATGCGCGGCGCCTGCTCCGGCTGCCCGAGTTCGACGGCCACCCTCCGGCACGGCATCGAAAACCTGCTGAAGCACTTCTGCCCCGATGTGCAGGCGGTCCAGCCGGTCTGAGACCTGAAATAATCCTCAGAACCCCGCTCCGGCGGGGTTCTTCGTATTTGGCCCCCAAAACGCGCGAGAAAAAATGGCTGAGCCGCTCGACAGTGCTGCAATCGACCAATTGTTCGACAAGGCTCGGACTAACAACAAATGGCAACCGCGCAAGGTGCCCGATGCGCTCCTCCGCCAGATCGTCGAGCATATGCGGTGGGCCCCCACGAGCGCCAACTGCTCGCCTGCGCGCTTCGTCTTCGTCAAATCGCCGGAGGCCAAAGCGCGGCTGAAGCCGCATCTGAGCGCCGGAAATGTGGATAAGACGATGGCCGCACCGGTAACGGCCATTATTGGCTACGATCTGAACTTCTACGAAGCCCTGCCGCGGCTCTATCCGCCCGCTGACGCAAGAAGCTGGTTCGCCGGCAAGAAGCAGCACGCCGATACAACCGCCTTCCGCAATGGGTCGCTTCAGGGCGGCTATTTCATCCTGGCGGCCCGCGCGCTCGGACTCGACTGCGGCCCGATGTCAGGCTTCCAAAATGCGGGGGTAGACGCCGAGTTCTTTACCGGAACTGAAATTAAGTCGAATTTCCTCTGTAATCTGGGCTACGGGGATCCGGCGGGGGTCTATCCCCGCTCACCACGATTTGACTTCGACGAAATCGCCACGATCGTTTAAAAGCTCCGCCCGGAATGAATATTCTTTCGCTCGACACGTGTTTCGATGCCTGCTCGGCTGCGGCGGGCCGGGGGCTTCGTTCCCTGACACCCGGCATTTCATTCAGCTTCGAGCCCATGCAAACGGGGCACGCTGAGCGTCTGCTGCCGATGATCGAAACGGTCATGGCGGAAGCTGGGCTCGATTTCAAAGCGCTCGACCGCATCGCCGTGACGTACGGACCCGGGACGTTTACCGGCACACGCATTTGCGTATCCGCGGCTCGAGCGCTCGCCCTCGCGACCGGAGCACAGTTCGTCGCACTTTCAAGCCTCCGATTGATGGCGATGAGCGCGCGCATCCCCGCCGCTCCGACGAAACGTATCGCCATCGCGACTGACGCGCGGCGGAACGAGGTCTATTTCGAAGTCTTCGACCGCCACACCATGGAAACGGTCGTCGACGCGCAATGCGCGGCGATCCCTGCCGCAGCCAAATTGCCGGGTTCCGGCCCGATCGTCATCGCTGGTTCCGGTGCGGAACAACTCGCAGCCGAAGCCAACCGCCAGGGCATCGAGGCGACCGCGATCCTTCCGGATCTCCTGCCCGATGCGCTCGACATGCTGTTTCCCGCCTGCGAACTTCCGCTGACAGAGACGGTGAAACCGCTCTACCTCAGAGCGCCCGATGCGAAACCGCCCGCGCCAAGCCCATTCCTCGGAGCCGGGGCATGACGAATGTCACGCCGTTCCGGAATTTGAAGCATGCAAGCATGCTTTGGGCGGCGCCAGATCGAGCCGAAGAGATTGCGGCGCTCCATACCAAACTCTTCGACCCGCCGTGGGATGCGGCCGCGATCAAATCGCTTCTCGAACATCCCGCCGCCACCTCCCTGATCGCCGTCGCGGGAGGACAGAAGAAATCGGTCATTGCCTTCGTGATCGGCCAGCTCGCCGCCGATGAAGCGGAGATCCTGTCGATCGGCGTCTCACCCGACTGGCAGCGCGTAGGCCTTGCAACCGGCCTTCTCGAAGGCCTGTCCCGCGCGGCGCGTCGCGGCGGCGCCAGACGCATTTTCCTCGAGGTTGCAGAGGACAACACGGCCGGACTGGCCCTTTATCGCAAGCTCGGATTTGTCGAAGCCGGGCGGCGAAAGCGCTATTATGAGCGCCCAGGCAGCACCCGCGTTGATGCTCTGACGCTTGTTCTGGCGCTCGAAGAGTCTGAACAACCGGCCTGATATGGACGTTCGGCCTTGTCACTGCCTATAAGGCGCCCATACTCCGGCGACGAGAAATAGTCGCCCTTAAGCCAAAAGCCTAACACCGCCATGACCCTGCAATCCGCGAAATCCGAGACTTCCATCGAATCGCGATGCGCGGAATGCGGTCTGCGGATGACGGGCCAAAGGCGCGTCATCGCTCGGGTGCTGTCCTCCGCCACCGATCATCCCGACGTCGAAGAAGTGCACCGGCGCGCCCACGCGATCGATTCGAGAATTTCGCTCTCGACGGTCTACCGCACGCTCAAGCTTTTCGCCGGGAAGGGCATTTTGGAGCGGCATGATTTCGGCCACGGCCGCGGGCGCTACGAAGCGGCGCCACGTGAGCATCACGATCACCTCGTCGATATCGAGAGCGGGCGTGTCATCGAGTTCTCGAACTCCGACATCGAGGCCTTGCAGGAGCGTATCGCGCACGAACTTGGTTTCGAGCTTGTCGGCCATCGCTTGGAACTCTATGGCGTCCCTCTGGCAAAGAAAAAGTCTTCGAGCCGGAGAGGCTAGCGAAACCCATGGCAACCGGCTCACTTCGCGCCTCGGCCGTGCTCGCAGCATTTCTCTGCTTCACGCTGCCGTTGATGCCGGTGCAGGCCCTGCTGCTTAAAATGTCGCCGAAGGCCGCGCGGCGCTTTCCCAATTGGTACCATCGCCAGGTCTGTCGCATCCTCGGAATTTCGCTCGAGATCGATGGCGCCGTCGTCGCCAACGCTCCTGTGCTGCTCGTTTGCAATCACACGTCCTGGCTCGACATACCTGTGCTCTCGGCTCTCGCGCCGGTTTCCTTCGTTGCCAAGCTCGAAGTCGGCGGCTGGCCTTTCGTCTCCGCCTTGGCGAAGCTTCAGCGGTCGGTGTTTGTCGATCGGACGCGGCGGCAGGCAACCGGCGATGCCGCCGCCGAAATCATGACGCGGCTGAAGCAGGGCGACACGATCGTGCTGTTTGCCGAAGGAACGTCGAGTGACGGCAATCGCGTGCTGCCCTTCAAAACTTCCCTCTTCGGCGCCGTCTCGGGCGAGGGCGCCAAGGAGCCGCAGGTCGTCGTCCAGACGGCCGCCGTCGTCTATACGCACGTCCGGGGCATTCCATTGAGCCGCGCCGACCGCCCGCGCATCGGCTGGTATGGCGACATGGAAATGACGTCGCACGCCTGGGGCGTCCTCCGATCCGGCCCGATTACGGTTACGATCAAGGTAGGCCCGCCCGTGCCCTTGCGCGACTTCAAGGACCGCAAGGATCTGGCGCTCAAAACCGAGCGCGAGATCCGCTCGGCCGTAATCGGCATCCTGCGCGGTCGCCCCGGCGATCCCGGCCTCGTCCCGGTCGAACCCTCCGAGGAAAGCCGCCGGAAAAAGCTCGCTTTGCCGCAGGCCCGCAGCGAGAAATGGACATAACCGCGGCTTTCTATGCTATGCGCTAGGGCACTGAAGCCCATGAGCAAAAAGACCAGTTTCGGCCCGGCCAATCACGTGCAGCGCGCAAACCCCAAATCCTATTTCCTGAAGACGTTCGGCTGTCAGATGAACGTCTACGACAGCGAGCGCATGGCGGAGGCGCTGGCGCGCGACGGCTACAGCGAGACGGACGACGTCGCCAAGGCCGATCTGGTGATCCTGAATACTTGCCACATCCGCGAGAAGGCAGGCGAGAAAGTCTATTCCGATCTCGGACGCATTCGCGTCATCAAGGAAGCGCGCAAACGGAACGGCAAAGAGACGGTGATCGCAGTCACAGGCTGCATCGCGCAGGCAGAAGGCCCGGAGATCACCGCGCGCCAGCCGGCCGTCGATCTCGTCATCGGACCGCAGAGCTACCATCGCTTGCCCGAGTTCATCGCACGCGCCGAAACCAACAACGAGCGCATCGTCGAAACCGAGTTTCCGGGCGACGAAAAATTCACGGCGATGAAAGCACCGCGCCGCATCTCGTCGCCGTCGGCGTTTCTGACCGTTCAGGAAGGTTGCGATAAGTTCTGCACGTTCTGCGTTGTGCCCTATACCCGCGGCGCCGAGTTTTCGCGGCCCCTCGCCAAGCTAGAAGCCGAAGCGCGAGAACTCGCCGCTGCTGGCGCCAGGGAACTCGTTCTCCTCGGCCAGAACGTCAACGCCTATCACGGCGAAGGTCCCGGCGGCCGGACGATTGGCCTCGGGGAATTGATCCGCCGCTTGGCGGAGATCGATGGCATCGAACGCATCCGCTACATGACGAGCCATCCGCGTGACATGAGCGACGATCTGATCGCAGCGCACGCCGAGGTGCCGCAGCTGATGCCGTTTCTGCACTTGCCAATCCAGTCGGGCTCCGACCGGATGCTGGCCGCGATGAACCGCAAGCATCGGGCAGCGGAATACATCGATCTGATTGCGCGGATCCGCGATGCGCGCCCTGACATCGCGCTTTCGAGCGACTTCATCGTCGGCTTCCCCGGCGAAACCGACCAGGATGCCGAGGAAACGATCGCGCTGGTGAAGGCGGTCGGCTACGCCCAGGCGTTTTCCTTCAAATACAGCCCCCGCCCCGGAACGCCCGCCGCGGCGCTCGAAGTCCAGGTCCCGGAGGACGTGAAAGCCGAGCGGCTGCAGCGGCTGCAGGCCTTGCTGGAAGAGCAGCAGATGGCCTTCAACACCGAGATGCTCGGAAGCACCATCCCCGTGCTGTTTGAACGCCGCGGCCGCCAGCCGGGTGAATTCGTCGGCAGGACACCCCATTTACAGCTCATCTATGCCGCGGGAGATGGCGATCTCACGGGCCGGACGGCGGGTGTCAGAGTTACGGATGCCCGGCGCGTCAGCCTGTCGGGTGTCATTTCCGCAGCATAAACGAGTTATACTGATCGCGGACGGCTGTGCGTTAACTACACCTGCGCCTGCCGAACCTGTGTGTCACATGCTAACGTGGGCCATCGATTCGATTTGACAGATACGGGAAGAAGAGCAACCAGCAAGGGAGTGTCAGGATTGGCAGCATTCCGCGGGTCCTCCGCGTCAACGTCGAGGCGGCCCAATAAGCCGGAGCTCGAAGATGCTCGCGTCGTTGTACCCTTCGAAGACAACCGGCTGCTGACGCAGCTGCTTGGGGAATACGACAGCCACCTGGCTCTTATAGAAGATCGATTGGGCATCGACGCTCATGCCCACGGCAACGTCGTCATTCTGACCGGAGCCGCCAATGCCTGCGCCAGCGCTCGCAGCGTCTTGGAGCGCCTCTATTCCAGAATTGCAAAAGGCGAGACCATCGGCCCCGGCGATATCGACGGGCTCATTCGGCATGCACGCGCCGAAGGAACGTCGTCCGACGGGCAAGCCCAGATTGCCACGCGCCGTCGCGTCGTCAAAGCCCGCACGCCGACGCAAAGCACCTACATGCGCGCCATCGAAAAGAAGGACCTCGTGTTCGGATTGGGCCCAGCGGGAACCGGCAAAACCTATATTGCCGTCGCATTCGCAGCCCATTGCCTCGAACGCGGCCTTGTCGAGCGCATCATCCTTTCGCGTCCGGCCGTCGAAGCCGGTGAGCGCTTGGGCTTTCTGCCCGGCGACATGCGCGACAAGGTCGATCCCTATCTGCGGCCACTTTACGATGCGCTCTATGATGTCCTGCCACCCGAAAAGGTCGAGCGCGACATCGAAACCGGCGTCATCGAAGTCGCGCCGCTGGCCTTCATGCGCGGCCGCACGCTCGCCAATGCCTTCGTTATTCTCGACGAAGCCCAGAACACGACGAGCATGCAGATGAAGATGTTTCTGACGCGTATCGGCGAAGGTTCGAAAATGGTGGTGACGGGCGATCCGTCGCAAATCGATTTGCCGCCCGGCACGAAGTCGGGCCTCGTCGAAGCCGTCGATATTCTCGACGCGGTCGATGACATTTCGATCGTGAGGTTCGAGGCGAGCGACATCGTTCGCCGTGATCTCGTCGCCAAGATCGTCGATGCGTACGAGCGGCCCAAATAGCGCCATGCCTGCTTCAGGAAAGGCCCGAGCGAGCGTCTTCGAGGTGGAGATCGTCGAAGACGATGGCGACTGGGCACGCGTCGGCGACATCGACAGCCTCATCGACAACGCCGCCCGCGCGGCCTTCGAGGCCGCGGGCGACGGCCACAAAACGGCGATCGTGACCGTCGCCCTATCCTCCGACGCCAACGTCGCCGCCCTCAACGAACGCTTTCGCGGCAAGGCTAAGCCCACGAATGTGCTGTCTTTTCCGGTCGGCAACGGCGCGCCGGGCGGGCAGCTTGGCGATATCATCATGGCGTTGGAAACGCTCGAGCGCGAAGCGGCCGAGCAAGGCATCCCGTTCGAGCATCACCTGCAACACCTAGTAGTACATGGCGTGTTGCATCTTTTAGGCTATGATCACGAAACGGCAGCGGATGCCGAACGCATGGAAGCCATTGAAATTGAAGTACTTTCGAATTTGGGCGTTGCAAATCCCTACACGGGCGCTCTGGAAACCGGTACAAAGGACTGACCGGGTTCCGACCCATGGGCCATGACCGAAAACACATACCAAAAGACAGTGTCTGATACCGTAGACGACGACAGTCGGGTTTTAGGCGCGAACAGCTGGCTTCAGGTGCTGCGCGCCAAGCTCGGCCTCGTGGTGCCTCAGAACGTTCGCGACGCGCTGGAAGGCGCGCTGAAGACCGGCACCTCGGAGAACTTCACCGACGCCGAACGAAAAATGCTCGAGCGGCTTCTCCGCTTCGGCTCGAGCCGTGTCGCGTCGCTGATGATACCGCGCGCCGATATCACGGCACTCGATGAAGACGAGCCGATCTCCGAGCTTCTCGAAACCTTCAACGAGGCCGGCGTTTCCCGCATTCCGCTTTTCCGCGAAACGCTCGACGATCCGCGCGGGATGATCCTCATCAAAGACGTGCTTCGCTGGCTGATGGCGGAAGCGACCGGTCAACCCGTCAAAAACGGGAAGACCGATCCCGAATCCGAAAAGCCCGCGCTCGACCAATTCGATCTCAGAAGCGTCGATTTGAGCCGCCCCGTCACGTCGGTAAAAATCCGCAGACAGATCCTGTACGTGCCGCCGTCGATGCCCGCCGTCGATCTGCTGATCCGCATGCAGTCGACGCGCATTCACATGGCGCTCGTCGTCGACGAATATGGCGGCACCGACGGCCTCGTCACCATCGAGGATCTGATCGAACAGGTCGTCGGCAACATCGAGGACGAGCACGACGATGACGAGGAAACCAATATCGTCGTCGATCCGAAGCTCGGCATCGTCGCCGTCGCCCGCACTCCGATTGAAGAACTCGAGAAGCATCTGGGCATGAAGCTCGTACCCGAGGACGAAGAAACCGAAGTCGATACCATCGGCGGTTTGATCTTCTCGATGCTCGGTCGCGTACCGGCGCGCGGCGAACTCATCCGGCATCCCTCTGGCGTCGAGTTCGAGGTTCTCGATGCCGATCCGCGGCGCGTGAAGAAACTCAAAATTCACCCCCCACGCCCGCCCGTCACCAACGCGAAATCACTGCCTGATACGCCGAAGGCGTGATGGACGCGAGAACCGAACATCCGCCGCTGATTTCGAGCGCGCGCGCTTGGATCATGGGCCTTCGTGGCTGGAAGCGAGCGCTGATCGCCATGGCCGCGGGTGGGCTTTCGGCACTGGCATTCGCTCCGTTCTTCGCCTTTCCGATCTTCTTTCTGACGCTCCCCGTTTTCGTCTGGCTGATCGACGGCAGCGCCGACTGGCGCCGTGCCTTCAGCGCCGGCTGGTTCTTCGGCTTCGGCTATTTCTTCTCCAACCTTTTCTGGATCGGCGAAGCCTTTCTCGTCGAAGCCGACAAGTTCGCCTGGCTTCTCCCCTTTGCCGTGACGCTGCTGCCCGCGGGATTGGCGCTGTTCTGGGGAATAGCCGCCGCCGTCGCGCGTCTTTTCTGGAGCGAAAACTTCGCCCGACTTTTCGTCTTTGCCATCGCGCTCAGTCTCACCGAATGGCTGCGCGGCCATATCCTGACAGGCTTTCCTTGGAATCTCGTCGGTTATGCTCTCACCTATCCTCTGCCGTTGATGCAGAGCGCGGCGCTGTTCGGCGCCTATGGCCTGACCGCGATCGCGCTTTTTGTCTTTCCCGCGCCGCTCATAGTGCTCGGCGACCGTCGCGAACCGCTCTCGATCAGAAAGATCATTGATGCAATCGCCCTCGGTGCCGTTCCAATCGCTCTGCTGTTGGCCTACGGCGCATGGCGATTGAGCACGCCCGAAACCTTCGTCCCGAACGTAAAGCTCAGGATCGTTCAGCCGAGCGTTCCCCAGCGCGAGAAATGGATGGCGGAATACCAGCGCCGCATCTTCGACGATCACGTCGCGCTCTCGCTCGCGAACCCGGCGGGCGAAAAGGACTCGCTTGCTGGCATCACGCACCTCGTCTGGCCCGAAGCGGCAATGCCCTTCTTCCCCCTCGAGTCCCCCGTGGCCCTCGACATCCTCGCCAATATCCTGCCGCCGGGAACGACACTGATCACCGGCGCCTTGCGCCACGACTCGTCCCCCGCTGCAGGCGCGGTTGCCTCGGCCGATGCGCGCGCGCTCAACAGCATCCTGGTCTTGAACGAGCGGGCTGAGCCGATTGCGACCTATGACAAGATCAATCTCGTCCCGTTCGGCGAATTTGTGCCCTGGGAAGCGACGCTCGCCACAATCGGCATCCAGAAGCTGACGCATGGACGGGGCTCGTTCGGGGTCGGCCAGCAGCCACGACCACTGATGGCGATCCCAGGCCTTCCCCCTGCCCTCGGCCTCGTCTGCTACGAGGCCCTGTTCCCCGGAAATATCGTGCAGGGAACCGCGCGGCCCGGGGTCCTGATAAACGTCACGAACGACGGCTGGTTTGGTGAATCGACCGGGCCTTACCAGCATTTCCATCAAGCGCGAATCCGCGCCGTTGAAGAAGGCGCGCCGCTGCTAAGGGCCGCAAATAACGGCATTTCTGCCGTCGTGGATCCCTACGGTCGCGCGCTGCAGGTGCTGGGACTGAATGTGCGCGGCGTGATCGACAGCGCCCTGCCCGAGGCGGTCACCCCGCCGCTCTACGCGCGCCTCGGCGACTGGATCTTGGCGATCATTCTCTCGGTCTACGTGGGGTTTGCCGTCAGCCTCCGGAAAAATGGTCGTTAATCAAAGTGTTGAAGTCAACTTGTCGCGGCGGCGGTCAAACATTGACGCCCGTCGCCTACGCACCTAGGAAGTGCATACCCTTTCTCGATGAGAACTAGTGGCTGTACGCGTGATGGTGAACGAAATATCGATCGAAGACGACACAAGCGACGGATCGCCGAAAGGTTCTCGCCGCGCCAATCCCATGGATGTCCATGTCGGCTCGCGCGTGCGGCTCCGGCGCATGCTTCTGGGAATGAGCCAGGAAAAGCTCGGCGAGCATCTCGGTCTTACTTTCCAGCAAGTGCAAAAATACGAGAAAGGCGTTAACCGCATCGGCGCGAGCCGGCTGTTCGATCTTGCTCGTGTTCTTGGCGTGCCTGTGCAGTTCTTCTACGACGAAGCCCCGTCCGGAGCGCAGGCGGCAAGCGTGGCGATGCCGGGCTTTGCCGAGACGCAGCCCGACGAAAGCTACGTCGTCGATTTCCTTGGCACGCGCGAAGGGCTGGAGTTGAATAAGGCCTTCGCTCGCATAACCGAGCCCAAGGTGCGCCGCTCGATCGTCGACCTTGTTCGCGCACTCGCGGGCGAAGACGGCTGAAGCCGGGCGCTTCGCAATATTCGCAATTGCCTCTGGTTTGGCAGAAGGGTCGCTAGGTCGCGGCCCGTTTCGCGAAGATCGGCACGCTCCGGCTTGACCGAATCCACCAACATTGCGACAAACCGGCGCTTTTCATCGGGCCGGGATCGCCGACATCAACAGTCCGTTGGTGACGATCCCGGAGATCCAATCTCTCAACACGGGGGCCACAGTGGCGCGCAAGTCCTTCCTTTTCACGAGTGAGTCCGTCTCTGAAGGTCACCCGGACAAAGTCTGCGATCGCATCTCCGACGAAGTCGTCGACGCGTTCTATCGCGAAGGCGCCAAGGAAGGCCTCGATCCGTGGGGTATTCGCGCCGCATGCGAAACGATGGCGACGACAAATCGCGTCATCATCGCCGGTGAATCGCGCGGACCCAAGGACGTTACAGTCGCCACCATCCAGGATCTGACTCGCGCCGCCATCAAGGACATCGGCTACGAGCAGGAAGGCTTCCACTGGGCGAACTGCAACATCGAAGTCCTGTTGCACTCGCAGTCTGCCGACATTGCGCAAGGCGTCGACGCCAAGCAGCCGACGAACCAGGAAGAGGGCGCCGGCGACCAGGGCATCATGTTCGGTTATGCCTGCAACGAGACGCCGGAACTGATGCCGGCACCGATCTACTACGCTCATAAAATTCTGCGCGACCTCGCCGTCGCTCGCAAAGCCAAGCAGGGCGAAGCCGCCAAGCTCGGACCCGATGCCAAGAGCCAGGTGACCGTCCGCTACGAGAACGGCAAGCCCGTCGGCGTTACGCAGATCGTCGTCTCGCATCAGCACATCGTCGAAGATCTGAGTTCGCGCCAGGTTCGCGAGATCGTCGAACCTTACGTCCGCGCCGCGCTGCCCGAAGGCTGGATCGGCAAGGACACCGCCTGGCACATCAACCCGACCGGAAAGTTCTTCATCGGTGGTCCCGATGGCGACACCGGGCTGACCGGCCGCAAGATCATCGTCGACACCTACGGCGGCGCGGCTCCCCACGGCGGCGGCGCATTCTCGGGCAAGGACCCGACGAAGGTCGACCGCTCCGCAGCCTACGCCGCCCGCTACCTCGCGAAGAACGTCGTTGCGGCAAATCTCGCTGACCGCTGCACGATCCAGCTTTCGTACGCGATCGGCGTCGCCAAGCCGTTGTCGATCTACGTCGATACCTATGGCACCAGCAAAGTCGACGAGGCCGCAATCGAAAAGGCCTTGGGCGAAGTCATGGATCTGACGCCGCGCGGCATCCGCAGCCATCTCGATCTCAACAAGCCGATCTATTCCCGGACGTCCGCTTATGGACATTTCGGCCGCCCGGCCGAAAAGGACGGCGGCTTCTCCTGGGAGAAAACCGATCTCGCCGCCAAGATCGCCAAGGCTGTTGCCTAGCGATAACCGGCCGAACCTGTGAGATACAAAGGCGGCTGCTCAAACGGCCGCCTTTCCCTTTTTTGCGATTGAGTGATTTAGCGCGCGAATGCCGGACGACGACCACGAACTCAGATCATTCGGGCGGAGACGCGGGCGAAAGCCGAGCACGCGCCAGTCCGCACTGCTGCGCGAAGATCTGCCCCGCCTCGCCTTCGATCCGGCAAATCCTCCTAAAGGGTTCAGGGAAACCTGGCTCGAAATCGGCTTTGGCGGCGGCGAGCATCTTCTGTGGCAGGCACGACAGAATCCTGACGTTGCCCTGATCGGCTGCGAACCGTTCGAGGACGGCGTCATCAAGGTGCTGACCGCCGCGACCGGCGAGAAACTGCAGAACATCCGCGTTCACATGGATGACGTGCGCGGCATTCTAAAAGCGATGGCGCCAAACTCCGTCGATCGCGCCTTCATCCTCTTTCCCGACCCCTGGCCGAAGCGAAAGCATCGAAAGCGCCGCCTGGTTAATTCTTCCTTGCTGAAGCTCCTGGCGCGCGTCATGCGGCCGGGCGCGGAACTTCGCATCGGCACGGACATCGGCGATTATGCTCGCACGATGCTTGAAGCTTTTGCCGGAGAACCGGCCTTTTCCTGGCAGGCATCGAGCCCAGCCGACTGGCGCGAGCGCCCGAACGACTGGCCGGAAACGCGCTACGAGGCGAAGGCCGTCCGCGAGGGCCGCCAGCGCTATTATTTCCGGTTTCTGCGGCAATAGCCGCGACCGAGCCTTGCGCGGAAGGCAAATCTCGCCTATTTAGCGTCTATTCCAATAAAACGACGATCCGATAGAGAGTGGACCGCAAGGCCCGCTCCGAACGAACTTTAAGCACAGGAACGCCCTTGCAGGACACCATCGCCAACGACACGGCTTCGCCGTCGGAACAGGGTTCCGGCACGAGCCGCTTTTTGCGCGAGACCGGTCTTGCTGCCGACGTCGCAGCCGTCGTCGAGCCGACGCTTGAAGATCTGGGTTTCCGGCTGGTACGCGTGAAGATCCAGGGCGACGGCCGCGACCGCATCGTCCAGCTGATGGCGGAACGTCCTGACGGTTCGATCACGGTCGATGATTGCGAAGCGATTTCGAAAGCCGTCTCGCCCGTGCTCGATGTCGCCGATCCGGTCTCGGGCGCCTATCGCCTCGAAGTTTCGTCCCCCGGCATCGACCGTCCGCTCGTTCGCCCGAGCGATTTCGAGGATTGGTCGGGACACGAAGCGAAGATCGAATTGAATGAGCCGATCGACGGCCGCAAGCGTTTCAAAGGCGTGCTCGAAGGTTTCGAGGACGGCGAAGTGCGCATCAAGGCCGATACCGGCGAGCATGGCGTTCAGCACCTCGGCCTGCCCGTGCACCTGATCGCGGACGCCAAGCTCGTGCTGACCGACGAACTCATTCGCGAAGCACTACAACGCGCCAAAGAGCGCCATTCCACGCGGCCCGGTGACGGTGCCGAACTCGACGAAGACGACCTGGAGGATTGACCCTATGGCCATGGCAGGCATCAGTGCCAACCGGCTCGAGCTTCTGCAAATTGCAGACGCCGTCGCGCGCGAAAAGACGATCGACAAGAAGATTGTCATCGAGGCGATGGAAGACGCCATCCAGAAGGCTGCGAAGTCGCGCTATGGAGCGGAGAACGACATCCGCTGCGAGATCGATCCGAAGACGGGCGAAGCAAAGCTGACGCGCGTCCTCGCCGTCGTCGAGGAAGTCGAGAACGACGCGACGCAAATCACGGTCGAAGACGCCAAGAAGCGCAATCCGGACGCCAAGGCCGGCGACATGATCGCCGAAACGCTGCCCCCCTTGGAATTCGGCCGCGTCGCCGCACAGAACGCCAAGCAGGTCATCGTCCAGAAGGTTCGCGAAGCCGAACGCGACCGCCAGTTCTCCGAATTCAAGGATCGCACCGGCGACGTCATTAACGGCACCGTGAAGCGCGTCGAATACGGCAACGTCATCGTCGATCTTGGCCGCGCCGAAGGCATCATCCGCCGTGATGAGATGATCCCGCGCGAGAACGTCCGCCTCGGCGACCGCATCCGCGCCTACATCTACGAGGTTCGCCGCGAGCAGCGCGGCCCGCAAATCTTCCTGACGCGCGCCCGGCCCGAGTTCATGTCGATGCTGTTCCGCGCCGAAGTTCCCGAAATCTACGACGGTGTCGTCGAGATCAAGTCGGTGGCGCGCGATCCGGGCAGCCGCGCAAAAATCGCTGTGATTTCGAAGGATTCTTCCATCGATCCGGTCGGCGCCTGCGTCGGCATGCGCGGCGCGCGCGTGCAAGCTGTCGTCAACGAGTTGCAGGGCGAAAAGGTCGACATCATCCAGTGGAACCCGGATGCTGCAAGCTTCATCGTCAACGCCTTAGCGCCCGCTGAAGTCACCAAGGTCGTGCTCGACGAAGATTCAAACCGCATCGAGGTCGTCGTTCCCGAGGCGCAGCTGTCGCTCGCTATCGGCCGTCGCGGCCAGAACGTGCGCCTTGCCTCGCAGCTAACCGGCTGGGACATCGACATTCTGACCGAGCAGGAAGAAAGCGAACGCCGCCAGAAGGAATTCTCCGAGCGCACGCAGCTCCTCATGGATTCGCTCGATGTCGACGAGGTTATCGCTCAGCTTCTCGTCACCGAAGGCTTCGCGACGATCGAGGAAGTCGCATACGTGGATATTGCAGAAATCGCGCATATCGAAGGCTTCGACGAGAACACGGCCGAGCAGATCCAGAGCCGCGCCCGCGAATATCTCGAGCAGCAGGAAGCCGAACGCGATGCCAAGCGGCGCGAGCTTGGCGTTGCCGACGAGCTGGCCGAGATCCCCGGCATCACGACCGCAATGATGGTCGCACTTGGCGAAAACGGCGTCAAAACCGTTGAAGATTTCGCTGACTGCGCAACCGACGAACTCATCGGTTGGACCGAGCGCAAGAAAGACAAGGAAAAAGACAGCGACGCCCAGCGTCACAAGGGTTTCCTCGACGGCTTCGAGCTGTCGCGGACGGACGTCGAAAACATGATCATGGCCGCGCGCGTTCACGCCGGTTGGATCAAAGCTGAAGATATCGAAAAGCCCGCCGCCGACGAAACCGAAGCTGCCGAGACCGGCAGCGCCGGCGCCGAAGGCTGACGGGAATGACCGGGAAGGCAACAAAAGCGCGTGATGGTGAAACGGCAAAATCGGCCTACGCGGGATCGGACGGAGCTAGGCTCCGTTCCGGGATCCGAGCGGCTGTGCGCCGTCACGCGGCGGACGCTTGACCCGGAAAATCTGATCCGCTTCGCTTTGTCGCCGGACGGCATTATCGTCCCCGATCTCGACCGGCGCTTGCCGGGCCGCGGCGTCTGGGTCGGCTGCGACCGGCGTCTCGTCGAAAAGGCGGTTGCGACACACGCCTTTGCAAAAAGCCTTAAAGTTAAGGCCGAAGCCCCCGCGGACCTTGCAGAACGCGTGGATGACCTTATCGTTAAGCGCGTAGCCGGAACATTGTCGCTCGCCAATAAGGCGGGCCTCGTAATTGCAGGATTTGAGAAAATTTTCGCGGCCCTTGAGAAGGGGCCGGTAAGAGCAGTACTCCATGGGTCGGATGCGGCCCTGGACGGACGCTCGAAAATTGATCGGAAATACAAGGCCATTCAGGCCAGCCGGGGCGCTCCTGCAGCAATCGTCGATGTTCTGACCATTGCGCAAATGAGCTTGGCCATTGGGCGCGGAAGTGTGGTACATGCTGCCCTCACACCCGGAGGACTGTCGGATCGGTTTCTGGAGGAAGCGGAGCGGCTTCTGCGCTACCGGTCTTCTGTGATTGAGGCCACGCAGGTGGCCGGCGACGAATTTTCTGAACTATCTAGCTGAAGGCTGAACGGATAACGCATGACGGATTCGAACGACCAGACCGATAAGACCATCCGGGTCGGAGCGCGCAAGCCGCTGTCGCTGCAGCGAACGGTCGAGTCTGGCCATGTGCGGCAGAACTTCAGCCACGGTCGCTCCAAATCCGTCGTGGTCGAAAAGAAAAAAACGAGAAAGCTCGGCAGCGAAGGCGAGCCGGCCACCGCGCCGGCCCCAACGGTCACGATCGAAAAGCCCGCTCCGGCGCGCGTCGCACCGCAGCCGAGCCATCCTCAGCCAGCTCCGAGCGAGCGATCGCCCGGCCGCGTCCTCTCGAACGAGGAACGCGCCGCACGCGAACGAGCGCTTGCCGCAGCACGCGCCGACGATGCGCAGCGCCCCGCCGAAATTGAGCCTGTCCGTTTCGAACCGGTTGCCCGCCCGCCTGAGCCGCAGCCGCGCGCCGAAGCCCAACCGCAGCCGGCCCCCAGCGAGCCCGTCGCCGCCGCCGCGCCTCCTGTTGCACCGGCACCGGCACCGGCGCCGCAGGCTTCGCCAGCACCGTCCGCACCTGTCGCACGTGAGCACCGCGATAACCGCGACCATAACGCTCCGCAGCGTGAGCATCATCGTCGCGATTCCGGCCCCGCACCGTCGCACCGTGGCGAAGGCGGCCGTCCGCCATTCCAACGGACCCCCAACCGTCCGACGAACACCCAATTCATGCCCCGTGGCGAAGCTGGCCGTCCGCGCGAAATCGAGCTGCCCGGGCCCGCACGCCGCGGCGCCCCCGCCGCAGATTCAACGACGATCGAAAAGCCGACGCGTCCTGCGAGGCCCCCGGTGGTGGCCCGAGAGCAAACTGAGGAGGACGATCGCGTCAAGCGCGGCCCCGGCGGCGTCAAGATTCCGCGCCCCGCCGTCAAGGTTCAGGACGACGGCCGCCAACGCCAGAAGCTGACGATCACGAACTTCGACCGCGAAGCTCAGGTTCGCTCGCTCGCCTCTCTGAAGCGCAAGCGCGAGAAGGAAAAGCTGAAGGCCATGGGCATTCAGCAGCCCCGCGAGAAGATCGCGCGCGAGGTCATCATTCCTGAGGCCATCACGATCCAGGAACTGTCGAACCGTATGGCGGAGCGCGCCGTCGATCTCATCAAGTATCTGATGCAGCAAGGCGCGATGCATAAGATCACCGACGTCTTGGACGCGGATACGGCTGAGCTCATCGTGCAGGAGTTTGGACATACGCCGAAGCGCGTCTCCGAAGCCGACGTTGAAATCGGTTTCGTTGGCGACAAAGACATCGACGATACGGCGCTTGAGCATCGCGCGCCCGTCGTCACGATCATGGGTCACGTCGACCACGGCAAGACATCGTTGCTCGATGCGATCCGCTCGACGAACGTCGTGTCGGGTGAGGCCGGTGGCATCACCCAGCACATCGGCGCCTATCAGGTGACGGCGCCGAATGGCGACAAGATCACGTTCATCGACACGCCAGGCCACGAAGCCTTTACGGCCATGCGTGCCCGCGGCGCCAAGGTGACGGATATCGTCGTGCTCGTCGTCGCCGCCGATGATGGCGTCATGCCGCAAACGGTCGAAGCGATCAATCACGCCAAGGCCGCGAAGGTGCCGATCATCGTCGCGATCAACAAGATCGACAAACCGCAGGCCGATCCGAACCGCGTCCGCACCGAACTGCTTTCGCACGAGATCGTCGTCGAAAGCATGGGCGGTGAAACGCTCGAAATTCCGGTCTCGGCCCTGAAGCGCACCAACCTCGACAAGCTGTTGGAAGCGATCCATCTGCAGGCTGAAATTCTCGATCTCCGCGCCAACCCCGCGCGCACGGCTGAAGGCGTCGTCATCGAAGCCAAGCTCGAGCGCGGCCGCGGCCCCGTCGGCACCGTGCTCGTTCAGCGCGGCACGCTCCACGTCGGCGATATCATCGTGGCCGGCATGGCATGGGGACGCGTGCGCGCCCTCTTGAATGACCACGGCGCGAACATCCAATCGGCCGGTCCTTCGGTTCCTGTCGAAGTGCTGGGCTTCGATTCCGCACCTGAAGCCGGCGATCAGTTCGCCGTCGTCGAGAACGAGGCGCGCGCGCGTGAGCTGACCGATTATCGCGTCAGAAAGCGCCGCGAGACCCTGGGCTCGGCCGGTACGAAGAGCTCGCTCGAGCAGATGATGCAGCAGCTCAAGGACGCTGGCCGGAAGGAATTCCCGCTTGTCGTCAAGGGCGACGTGCAGGGCTCGCTCGAGGCCATCGTTGGTGCACTGAAGAAAGTCGGCAACGACGAAGTCGAAGCTCGCCTCGTGCATTCAGGCGTCGGTGGCATCACCGAATCCGATATCGCGCTCGCAGCCGCAGCGAAGGCCGTCGTCATCGGCTTCAACGTCCGCGCCAACGCGCAGGCGAAGCAAGCTGCCGACGCACAGGGCATCGAGATCCGCTATTACAATATCATCTACGATCTCGTGGATGAGGTGAAAGCGGCGATGTCGGGCCTTCTCGCTCCGACCAAGCGCGAAATCTTCCTCGGCTACGCCACGATCAAGCAGGTCTTCAACATCTCGAAGTCCGGCAAGGTCGCCGGCTGCCTCGTCACCGAAGGCAAGGTCGAGCGCGGCGCCAAGGTTCGCCTGCTGCGCGACAACGTCGTCATCCACGAAGGTACGCTCTCGATCCTGAAGCGCTTCAAGGACGACGTCAAAGAAGTCGTCGCCGGCCAGGAATGCGGCATGTCCTTCGCGAACTACCAGGACATTCGCGAAGGCGACCAGATCGAGTGCTTCCAGGTCGAGACGATCGCGAGATCGCTCTAATTGCCCATGTAAGCCGCCCGCGCGGGAAATCCCCGCGCGGCGATGCTTCGTTTGCCACCATGCACGCTTCGCTTTTTAAGGCGATGCGTTTGTTCAATTCCATTGAAAGAGGCCGCGCGCGGTCCCATCCCGCGGCGGAATGGCGATGACACGAAAGTCTTCATCTACCGGCGCAAAAGCGCCTTCCCAGCGCATGTTGCGCATCGGCGAACTTGTCCGGCATAAACTGTCGGAGCTGTTGGCGCGTGGCGAGATCCACGATGACGTGCTGGCATCTCACGTCATCACCATTCCGGAAGTTCGTCTCACGCCGGATCTGAAACTCGCGACCGTTTACGTCATGCCGCTCGGCGGCAGTGACGTCAAACCGGTCATCGAAGCGTTGACGCGGAACAAAAAATACATCCGCGCCGAGGTGGCGCACACGCTCAATCTCCGTTACGCGCCCGATCTTCGCTTCCGCGAAGACGAGACATTCGAGGAAGCGACGCGGATCGATCGTCTTCTCGATAGCGACAGAGTTCGTCAGGATACCCAAAAAAAATAGCATGGCACGACGCAAAAAAGGCAACGCCGTTCACGGCTGGCTCGTCCTCGACAAGCCGATCAACATGACATCGACTCAAGCTGTCGCCGCGGTGCGCCGCGCATTCAACGCGCAGAAGGCCGGGCACTCGGGAACGCTCGATCCGCTCGCGACCGGCATTCTTCCGATTGCGCTCGGCGAAGGAACGAAAACGGTTTCCTTCGCGGTTGACGGCGAAAAGGCCTACCGCTTTACGGTCCGTTGGGGCGCCGAGACCGAGACGGACGACACCGAAGGCGGCATCACGAAAACCAGCGACAACCGTCCGGCGCGCGCCGACATCGAAGCGCTGCTGCCGCGCTTCCACGGCGAGATCATGCAGACGCCGCCTGCGTATTCGGCGATCAAGATCGCCGGCGAGCGCGCCTACGATCTCGCGCGCAACGGCGAAACAGTCGTCATCGAGCCGCGCCCCGTTTTCATCGATAGCCTCACGCTCGTCGATATGCCCGACGAAGCGACAAGCGTATTCGAAGCCCGCTGCGGCAAGGGCACGTACGTGCGCGCGCTCGCGCGCGACATGGGCCGCATCCTGGGTTGCTACGGCCACGTGATCGCGCTTCGGCGCACGCAAGTCGGCCCCTTCGACGAAAGCCGCGCGGTTCCGCTGGAGGCGCTGCTTGCGGCAGCCGAGTCGGGCGATCCCGATCAGGTGGCGAAGTATCTTCTGCCAGTCGAATCGGCGCTCGCCGATTTGCCGGAGCTGCTCGTCTCGCAAAGCGATGCCGCGACCCTTGCACGGGGTCAGACCGTGTTGATCCGCGGCCGCGATGCCCCGGTTTTGTCGGGGCCCGCCTATGCCACGTCCAAAGGCCGGCTTGTCGCCCTTGGCGAGCTCGCAAAGGGCGCGCTTCACCCGACACGCGTCTTCAATCTCGGCTAGGAAACGGCAATTCGGCTTAACGCTTTGAAAGTAATGACGTATTTCTCATCGAATCTGAACTCGCCTTTGCCGGGCATTCGTGTATAAGTAGCCCATCCGCGCGGGCTCTTTTCCGCGCGGCTTTCGTTTGCGACCCCGCTGGACGACATCCCGGCCGTGGCCGCTTCATTCAAACTCCAAATTCGAAAGGAGCATTCGATGTCGCAGGTAGCACCGCACAGACGTGTGGCGAAGACGGCCGTCATCAAGGACAGCGCGACCAAGGCCAACGACACCGGTTCGCCGGAAGTTCAGATCGCCGTGCTCACGCACCGCATCAACGAGCTGACCGAGCACTTCAAGACGCACAAGAAGGACAACCACTCGCGCCGCGGCCTTCTCAAGATGGTCAGCCAGCGCCGGCAGTTGCTCGACTACGTGAAGGCCAAGGACAACGCTCGCTATCAGAAGATTATCGAGAAGAACGGCATCCGCCGTTAATCGCGCTCATTTCAGCGCCTCAGTCAGGACGGCCCAATGGCCTGTCACTCGAATCGATAAACAAGAAAAACCGCCGGCGCTTACGTTGCGCCGGCGTTGACCAGCGCTCGTCCGGCATGAGGCCGGCGGGCTGACCGACCGAACAGAAAAGCGAAAAACGAAAGATTGAACATGTTTGACATCCATCGCGTCGAAATTGACTGGGGTGGCCGAAAGCTGAAGCTCGAGACCGGCCACTATGCCCGCCAGGCGGATGCTGCCGTCATGGCGCAGTACGGCGACACCACAGTGCTCGCGACCGTTGTCGGCGCCCGCTCTGCCAAGCCCGGCATCGATTTCTTCCCGCTGACCGTGAATTATCAGGAGCGCACTTACGCCGCCGGCAAGATCCCTGGCGGCTATTTCAAGCGCGAAGGCCGCCCGAGCGAGAAAGAGACGCTGACGTCTCGTCTGATCGACCGCCCGATCCGCCCATTGTTCGTCGAAGGCTTCAAGAACGAGACGCAGGTCGTCGTGACCGTCCTCTCGCACGACCTCGAGAACGATCCCGACATCCTTGGCATGGTCGCGGCTTCCGCGGCGTTGACGCTTTCGGGCCTGCCGTTCCTCGGCCCCATCGGCGCTGCACGCGTCGGCCTCATCAACAACGAGTTCGTGCTGAACCCGATGATCGATGAGATGAAGGACAGCGCTCTCGATCTCGTCGTCGCCGGCACCAACGACGCCGTGATGATGGTCGAATCGGAAGCCAAGGAACTGCCCGAGTCGCAGATGCTCGAAGCCGTTGTATTCGGCCACAAGCACATGCAGCCCGTCATCCAGGCGATCATCAAGCTCGCCGAGAAGGCCGCCAAGGAACCGTGGGACATCAAGATCCCCGACAAGGCGAAGTACGCTTCTGAAGTCAAGAAAATCGCCGAGAAGACCCTCAAGGAAGCTTTCTCGACGAAGGAAAAGGGCAAGCGTCAGGATCTCGTCGCTGAAGCCAAGAAGGCCATCGGCGAAGGCATTGCGATCCCGGCCGACAGCCCCGACGAGAAGGTTCTTCTCAGCGACGCATTCAAGTCGCTCGAGATGGACATCATGCGCGGCGACGTCCTGAAGACGAAGCGGCGTATCGACGGACGCGACCTGACAACGGTCCGCCCGATCCTCTCGGAAGTTCACGTCCTGCCGCGCACGCACGGCTCGGCGCTCTTCACGCGCGGCGAAACGCAGGCACTCGTCGTTGCGACGCTTGGCACCGGCGAAGACGAACAGTTCGTCGACAGCCTCGAAGGCACGAAGAAGGAGCGCTTCCTGCTCCATTATAACTTCCCGCCATACTCAGTCGGTGAAGTCGGCCGCATGGGCTCGCCCGGCCGCCGCGAAATCGGTCACGGTAAGCTCGCCTGGCGCGCGATCCGCCCGATGCTGCCGTCGCAGGAAGAGTTCCCCTATACGCTCCGCCTCGTCTCGGAGATCACCGAGTCGAACGGCTCGTCGTCGATGGCGACGGTCTGCGGTTCGTCTCTCGCACTCATGGACGCTGGCGTGCCGCTGAAGTCGCCGGTCGCGGGTATTGCGATGGGTCTGATCAAGGAAGGCGACGATTACGTCGTGCTTTCCGATATCCTCGGCGATGAAGATCACCTTGGCGACATGGACTTCAAGGTGGCGGGCACCGACAAGGGTGTCACGTCGCTACAGATGGACATCAAGATCACGGGCATCACCGAAGAGATCATGCGGATCGCCCTCGGTCAGGCGCACGAGGGTCGTCTCCACATCCTCGGCGAAATGGCGAAGGCGCTGACGGGTGCCCGCACGGAGCTCGGCGAGTACGCGCCGCGCATCGAAACGATCAAGATCCCGGTCGACAAGATCCGCGAAGTCATCGGCTCCGGCGGTTCGGTCATCCGCGAGATCGTTGCCGAATCCGGCGCCAAGATCGACATCGAGGACGACGGCACGGTGAAGATCGCGTCGGCAAATCGCGAGTCGATCGAGAAGGCGCTCGGCCGCATCCGCGGTATCACGTCAGAGCCCGAGGTCGGCCAGATCTACAAGGGCAAGGTCGTGAAGATCATGGAGTTCGGCGCGTTCGTGAACTTCTTCGGTTCGAAGGACGGCCTCGTTCACATTTCGCAGCTGTCACAGGGACGTCCCGAGACGGTCGGCGAAGTCGTGAAGGAAGGTCAGGAAGTTTACGTCAAGCTTCTGGGCTTCGATGATCGCGGCAAGACGCGCCTGTCGATGAAGATCGTCGATCAGGCGACGGGCCAGGAAATTCCGCGCGCTGAAGGCGAGCCGGAAGAAGTCTTCGAAAGCCGCCCGCCACGCCGTGAAGGCGGACGCGGCGGCGACCGCAACCGCGGCCCGCGCCGCGAGCGCGGCTGAGACTTCCGCCCTCCGATATTGAGAAAGCCGCCGGATCATCGATCCGGCGGCTTTTTTTTTCACGCAGTGAATGATCCGGGCTGACGAGACACCGAGTTTAGTACCACCGGCAGCGCCGTACACCCCAGCTGTTGCGCCAGCACTTGCGCGCAGTGCACTGCACGCGGCCGACTCCCGGAACCCATTTGTGATAGCCGCCAATTCCCCAGCGGCAACGGCTACCCCACGCCGTCTTTTCAACGACTGACGATTGCGAGGCGCCTACGTCCTTCAGGGTCCCGAGCGAAGCACCCGTCGTCGCCATTCCCGGCGCACTCGTAAACAGAAGACCTGCAGCGAGAGCTGCGGCGACAAGCGAAAGCTTTCGAGTCATTTGGCTACTCCTCTCCCTTGGAGGCAAAAGCCTCCAGCCAACTTCTTTTGAGGAGTGAACGCTAGCAGCTGGGAATATGGGCCGCCATCGGATCAATCCCGGCGGTGACCTAAAGTACGCATGCGTTGCAGCTAGGCGTCAGGCTTTGGCGAAGTGCGGAACGTCAGGCCAGAAAACGCGAGCTTTTTCGCTCACCTCGTCCGGATTGCCGGTCGTCAGCAAGGTGAGCGTGCCGCCCTCTCCGCCCACGGCATAATTGGCGCGCCGCGCGAGATAGTCTTCGAAGCTGTCGGCGACCACCTCGGGCTGCGAAAGAATTCGCGTGAACGGCGGGAGATATTTCCTGAACAGCGGCTCGACGAGCGGAAAATGCGTGCAGCCGAGGATCGCACGATGCGGTGGTAGGTTGCCGGTCTGCGCGAGCAGGCCCTCGACGCCCTGCCGGACGAGAGCATCGAGCTCGGACTCCGGCCGCTTGTTCTCGATGGCGCCCGCGAGCTCCGAGCAGATCTGCTGAACGACCGTCACCTTCGGACACCGCTTACGGATCTCCTCCGCATAGACACCGGATGAGATCGTACGCGTCGTTCCGAACACGCCGATGGTATCGGTGTTGTACTTCTGTGGATATTGCGGCGATGTCACCGCCCACGGCGTCTGCGTCGCCGCCTCGACCGTCGGCGCGACAATGCCGAGAACGTTGTGCGCACCCGCCCACTTGCTCTCCGGCAGCCACTGCTGCTGCAGTCGCCTGAGTGCCACCGCCGTCGCCGTATTGCAGCCGAGAAGAGCGAGCTTCGCCCCGCGCGCGAACAGTTGCTCGACGCAATCTCGGGTAAAATCGACGATGTCTTCCGAAGGCCTGTCGCCGTACGGGACGTGCGCGTGATCGGCGAGATAAACGAAATCGACGGCCTTGAACCGAGCGACGAGCTCACGCAGGACGGTCAGCCCGCCGAGACCTGAATCAAATACCCCGATCATGAGCGGAGTGTTTGCGACGCCCAATTGTGAACGTCAACGGCCGCCAAATGTCACTCCGCCGCGGCCGACGGCGAACGGCTCGCCGTCTTGCCCTCGGTGTCGTGCTCTTTGAGGCCTTCGAGCGACGGCATCGATACGGTGTTATAACCGCAATCGACGAAATGAACTTCGCCGGTAACGGCGCCGGACATCGGCGACAACAGATAAAGCGCCGAGCCCGCCACCTCGTCGAGGGTCGGCGTGCGCTGCAGCGGCGAGTTATCACGCTGGAAATTGAAGATCACGCGCGCGTCCGAAACGCCGGCGCCGGAAAGCGTGCGCATCGGACCGGCCGAGAGCGCGTTAACGCGGACGCCCTGCGGCCCGAGGTCGGCCGCGAGATAGCGAACCGAAGCTTCGAGCGCGGCCTTAGCAACACCCATGACGTTATAGGAGGGAACCCAGCGCGTCGCGCCGCCATAGGAAAGCGTAATCAGCGAGCCGCCGTTCGGCATCAGCGCTGAAGCCCGCTTCGCAATTTCAGTGAACGAGAAGCACGAGATGACCATCGAGTTGATGAAGTTCTCGCGGGTCGTATCGGCATAGCGCCCGGCAAGCTCTTTCGGATCGGAATAGGCGAGCGCGTGCACCACGAAATCGAGGCTGCCCCAGTCTTCCTTGATGCGCGCGAAGACGTTATCGACGCTCGCCAGATCGAGCACGTTGCATTCTTCGATGATCTTCGAGCCGAGCGATTGCGCCAGAGGCAGCGCCCGGCGGCCGAATGCGCCACCCTGATACGTGAAGGCGAGTTCGGCGCCCTGGCCTGCAAGGGCGCGCGCAATGCCCCAGGCGATCGATCGGTCGTTGGCGACCCCCATTACAAGACCGCGCTTGCCCGCCATCAGAGGACCTGGCTTTGCGATATCGAAGTCGGTCATTGGAAGCCTCGTTTTGTCACCAAAGGTACGCCCGCGAACGTCAAACCAGCCGGCACCGCGCTTATATACTCTCATCGCTCTCAACCGTCCGCCGCTTGCAGTTCCTAGCGGCGGCCAGGAAAGCTTTGGTTACTCAGGCATCATGCCGGCAGAAAATGAGAGTGGCATTTGTCCCGCCAAAACCGAAGCTGTTCGACATCACACAGTTAAGGTTTGCGTTGTCGATACGCTTCAGAGCGATTGGCATATCCGCGAATGCAGGGTCAAGTTCGTCAATGTTCGCACTCTCGCAGATGAAACCGTTGTTCAGCATCAGCAGCGAGAAAATCGCCTCTTGAACGCCGATGGCGCCGAGCGAATGTCCCGTTAACGATTTCGTTGCCGAGATGACAGGCGATTTGTCGCCGAACACCGCGCGAACGGCTTCGATCTCTTTGGCATCGCCGACGGGCGTGCCCGTTCCATGCGGGTTGAGATAATCGATTTTCGGCAAACCCTTGCCGTCGAAACCCTTGAGCGCCAGACGCATGCAGCGCTCGGCGCCTTCGCCCGAAGGAGCGACCATGTCGTATCCATCGGATGTCGCGGCATAGCCCTTGAGTTCGCCGTAAATCTTGGCGCCGCGGGCTTTCGCATGCTCCAGTTCCTCAAGCACGACGACGCCAGCGCCGCCCGCGATAACGAAGCCATCGCGGTTCTTGTCGTAGGCGCGGCTCGCGCGTGCGGGCGTATCATTGAAGTGGGTGGACATCGCGCCCATGGCATCGAAGAGGTTCGACAGGGTCCAGTCGAGTTCTTCGCAACCGCCCGCGAACATCACGTCCTGCTTGCCCCACTGGATCATCTCGGCCGCATTGCCGATGCAGTGAGAGCTCGTCGCGCAGGCCGACGAAATCGAATAGTTGATGCCTTTGATCTGGAACGCGGTGGCGAGCGCCGCCGACGGGCCCGAGCACATGCCCTTCGGCACCTCGAACGGCCCGATTTTCTTAGGCCCGCCGGATTCGAGCGTAACTTCCGCCGCTTCAACGATGGCGCGCGTCGAAGGCCCACCCGAACCGACGATGATGCCGGTACGCTCGTTGACGACATCGGTCGCCTCGAGGCCCGCATCGCGGATGGCCTGATCCATCGCGATCCAGTTCCAGCCGACGCCGGCGCCCATGAAGCGCTTTGGCTTCCGGGGCACCATCGCCTCCCACTCGATCTGTGGGGCTCCATGGACTTGGCATTTGAAACCGAGCTCGGCGTACTTCTCCGCGCGAGAAATGCCGGACTTCGCCTCTCTCAACGAAGCGAGAACCTCTTGGGTGTTGTTCCCTATCGAGGACACCACACCCATTCCAGTCACAACTACGCGCCGCATGCGCTCCTTCACTCCTGCGGTTCCTGCTGCCGCCCGCTTTGACAGCCGGGCCCTCTGCGCAAAACGCTTAAGGACCTTCGCTCGACTTGAGTAGGACCCTTAGGTCCTTGGCTGTGTATATCACCTCGCCGTCAGCTTTCAGGACCCCGTCGGCCTCTGCGAGTTTCAACTTCCGGGCGATGACCCGCTTAATGTCTATGACATATTCGAGCAGTTTTACGTCCGGCGTCACTTCGCGCGTGAATTTGACCTCGCCGACGCCGGAAGCCCGGCCCTGCCCCGTAAGGCCGAGCCAGCCCAGATAAAATCCCGTCAATTGCCAGAGCGCATCGAGGCCAAGGCAGCCGGGCATGACCGGATCGCCCTTGAAATGGCAGGCGAAAAGCCAATCTAGGCGCTCGTTGCCTGCCACTTTTAGCTCGGCAACGATCAAGCCCTTGCCGTGGGCCCCGCCGGCCTCAGAGATCTCGCTGATGCGATCAACCATTAACATAGGTGGCAGCGGCAATTGCGCATTGCCGGGACCGAACAGCTCGCCGCGCCCGCAGGCCAGCAAATCCTCAAACTCGAAGCTCGAACGTCGTTCCGCCACTGGTCCCCTCGCTTCATGGCTGACTATGCGGTGTTCGTTCACGTTATGCTCCGGAAGGCCAAGATAACGGGGTCGTAACACACGCCTGCCGCTGCGCCTAGCAGTGCTGGCCGCTGCGTGTAACAGGGCGTTGACCTGTCTTAAAGACCGATTCTCGCCGTAAGTTGCGGCTTTTAAGGCAAGTGGCTATACTCCAGTGATTGGCGCGTTTCGCATGGGCCGGCATCTCGTCGGTTCAACGTGGGGACGCAATGACGGTTCTGCAAACGGAAATGTCTGATAAATCTCTGCCAGATATGGCGACAGAAGCGCGGCTGACGACGTCCGAGATCCTGAGAAAGTCGGGTCTACGGCCAACTCGTCAGCGCATGACACTCGGCCGTCTCCTATTCGAAGGCGGCGATCGCCACGTTACCGCTGAGCAGCTCCACGCCGAAGTCGCGGGCCTCGGCGAGCATGTTTCTCTCGCGACCGTTTACAATACGCTGCATCAGTTCAAGCGCGCCGGGCTTCTGCGCGAACTTGCCATCGAAGGCTCGAAAGCCTACTTCGACACAAATACGTCGAATCACAATCACTTCTTGCTCGAGCCGAATGGCGAGCTGATGGACATTCCGAGCGACGTCATCACCGTCGCCGGCCTCCCCGAGCCGCCCGAAGGCCTGAAGATCACGCACGTCGACGTGGTCGTGCGCCTGGCAAAAAAAGTCTGAAAAAAGTCTGAGACAAGAGCCCAAGTTCGCCAGGGCTGAAGCATAAGCCTACTTGAACGTCTCGCCTTCGTAGACGCCCCAGAGCTTTTTCTGCTCGATATAGCCGCTGTACTGGTCGACCGTTACGCGGCACCAGCGGCCGTCGCACACGTGTAAATCGGCGATCACGCCCGCCTCGACATTCGCCACCACGTTCGTATGCTGGCTGTCGCTCGCCATGATCGGCACCAGCGGCGGCGCCATTCCGGTCTTTCGCTCCCAGGGGAGAACAAGGCCCGTCCTCCGGCCCGAAAGAAGCGATTGCAGAACCCAGCCGGTCGCGCCTTCTGCGTCGCGAACCTGCCGCCAAGCCTCGAATTCCTTGATAACCTCGACCGGCAGTCCGGCACGCCGATAGACCCAGGAGGTCGGATAATCGGTCCCAGGCCCGTTCCGGAGGTTCACCCGGTCCGACTTGAGGCTGACGAATCGCGGCACCGGCAGGCCGCTGCCCGTGAGCGCAGCAGGCGCATCGTCGGCGAATGCCGGTACACCCGCCGCCTGAACCAATGCGACGGCCGCCGCTCCGAGCATGGCTCTGACGCTTGAAAACGCCGGCCGCACCCCCGCCCGCAGCCGGCCGCGTCTATACTCTAGGCTCGATAGTGTCATTTGAAGCGGCCTCAAACCCAGCGGTCGGCAACGAAAAAGGTTAGCGTGCCCTCGTCTTAGGCGTCCGCAACTGATTTCAGGACTTTGTCTTCGCGAAGACCATCTGATAGACACGGGGCCGCACTTTCTCAAGCGGCCCCGCGAGGGACATGCGAAGGCCGCGATTTTCTTGCAACGGGAAGCGAATGCCCACCCCTCATAAGAAACCTGTTGTCGTTGTCACCCGCAAACTCCCCGACGTCGTCGAGACTCGGATGTGCGAGCTTTTCGACACGCGCCTCAATATTGAAGACAAACCTCTCAATCAGGCCCAGCTGATCGAGGCCGTCAAAACCGCCGACGTCCTCGTGCCGACGGTGACCGATCGCATCGATCGGGCCGTACTGACCCAAGCCAGCCCCAAGCTTCGCCTCATCGCGAACTTCGGAACGGGCGTCGACAACGTCGATCTCGATACCGCCCGCAACCGCGGCATTCTGGTGACCAACACCCCCGGCGTACTGACCGAAGATACCGCCGACATGACGATGGCGCTGATCCTCGCAGTGCCGCGCCGCCTCGCCGAGGGCGCCGCTTACATGCGCGATCCGGCGACCAAGTGGTCTGGCTGGTCGCCGACATGGATGCTCGGCCACCGCATCTACGGCAAACGCCTCGGCATCATCGGCATGGGCCGCATCGGCCAAGCGGTCGCACAACGCGCCAAGGCGTTCGGCTTGCAGATCCACTACCACAACCGCCGTCGCGTCGCCGAAGAGGTGGAGGAGGAGCTCGAGGCAACCTTCTGGGAAAGCCTCGATCAGATGCTGACGCGCGTCGACATCGTCTCGATCAACTGCCCGCACACGCCCGGAACCTATCACCTGTTGTCGGCGCGCCGGCTGAAGTTGCTGAAGCCGTCGGCTTACATCGTCAACACCGCGCGCGGCGAGGTCGTGGACGAGAACGAGCTGGTTCGCCTCCTCGAAGCTGGCGCGATCGCAGGTGCAGGTCTCGACGTGTTCGAGCACGAGCCGGCCGTCAACCCGCGGCTTCTCGCGTCCGAACGCGTCGTCGCCCTGCCTCACATGAGTTCGGCGACAATCGAGGGCCGCGTCGACATGGGCGAGAAGGTGATCATCAACATCAAGGCATTCGCCGACGGGCACGCTCCGCCCGACCGCGTACATCCTGCGATGCTCTGAAAAAAGCCCTACGAACTATTCGGCGGCGCAAGCGGGATTGGCAGCCCCTTGCTCCTCCGAGAGACCGGTAATCGTCGGATTGCGGCCCGAAAGCGGATTGTCCGGATCCCAGGAAATCGTGACGACCTCGAAGCGCGTCGCGAGCGCGTCATAGATCAGCAGGCGCCCCGCGAGGCTTTCGCCGAGACCGAGAATTTCCTTCACGACTTCGGTCGCCTGCAATGTCCCGACGACGCCGGCGACAGGCCCTAACACGCCGACCTCCTCGCAATTCGCAACGAGCCCAGCCGGAGGCGCTTCCGGGAACACGCAGCGCAGTGTCGGATAGGGATTTCCCTGCCCGTCCTTCTCGTGCGGCTTGAAGAGCGAAATATAGCCGTCGAACGAACCGAGCGCCGCATAGGCCAGCGGCCGCTTCGCGAAATAGCAGGCATCCGAGACGAGATAGCGCGTCGCGAAATTGTCCGAGCCGTCGGCAACGATGTCGTAGCGCGAAATAATTTCGAGCGCGTTCACAGCATTGATGCGCTCAGCGTACGTCTCGACGGTAACGTGCGGATTGATGCGCAGGATCGCATCCCGCGCGCTCTCGACCTTCAGCCTGCCCGCATCCTCGGTCCGATGCACAATCTGGCGCTGCAGGTTGTCGATCGCCACGTGATCGTCGTCGATGATGCCGATCGTACCGACGCCTGCCGCCGCCAGATACGTGACGACCGGCGAACCAAGTCCGCCGGCGCCGATGACGAGCACGCGTGCCGCCTTGAGCTCTTGCTGTCCCGGCGCCCCGACGTCACGCAGCACGAGGTGGCGCTTGTAGCGCTGAACCTCGTCCGTCGTGAGCGTTGCCATGAGACCTCGAAAAGCACTGAGTGCCGAAACCTCAGCCCTTCGGCTGCGGATCGACGAAGAGTTCGCTCGAAAAATAACGTTCTGCCGAGGACGGCGCGAACGTAACGATCGTTTTACCCGCATAATCCGGCCTCTCCGCGACGGCAATCGCCGCAGCGACGTTGCCGCCCGTCGAAATACCGCCGGGAATGCCTTCGATCTTCGCAACCTTGCGCGAAACTTCGAATGCGGTCTCGCTCGAAACGGTCACGACCTCGTCGATCAGACCGGTGTCGAGAATGCTCGGAATGAATCCGGCGCCGATGCCCTGAATCTTGTGGGGACCGCGCGGCTGGCCCGACAGGATCGCGCTGGTCGTCGGCTCCACTGCAATCACCTTGAGACCCGGGATGCGCTTCTTGAGAACCCGGCCAACGCCCGTCAACGTGCCGCCCGTGCCGACGCCGATCACGAGCGCATCCACCTTGCCCTTCGTGTCGTTGTAGATTTCTTCCGCCGTCGTCTTTTCGTGGACGAGCGGATTCGCCGGATTGTCGAACTGGCCCGGGATCACGGCATCGGGAAGCGTTTTCGCAAGCTCTTCGGCTCGTGCGACGGCTGCCGGCATTCCGCCCGGTCCAGGCGTTAATTCGAGTTCGGCACCGAGATGCGACAGAATCTTGCGCCGTTCGATCGACATCGTCTCCGGCATGACAAGAATAAGCCGATAGCCGCGCGCCGCCGCGACGAAGGCGAGACCGATGCCGGTATTGCCGGACGTCGGCTCGATCAGCACGGTTTTACCTGGCTTGATGCGGCCTTCGGCTTCCAGCGCGTCGATCATCGCGACGCCGATACGGTCTTTGACCGACGACAGCGGATTGAAGAATTCGAGCTTCAGCAGAATGTCGGCTTTGAGGTGCGCATCCGCCTTGATGTTCGCGAGGCGCACGAGAGGCGTATGGCCGATCGTTTCGGTAATGCTTTCGTAGACGCGGCCGCGCCCCCAGCTCTTTGTGGCTTCCAGCGTTTTGATCTCAAGAGTTTCTGCCATGACCTGTCTCGATCTACCTCGTTATGGGAGCGCTCCACGAGCGCGCATGCGCGTAGTTTGTCGCAGTTTCGAGGGAGACGCTCAAGAGGCGAGGAAAGCGCATAGAGCCCCATAAGCATTACATTTTTTGTGCTAAACGCGTCTCAAAAAAATTCAGGTTCTGGATTTTGTTTGCGCTCTTGCTGGCCCTTTCGCAACCGGTTTCCGCTTAAGAGCCCGGCCATGGGATTTAGCCGCGCCAATGCCGGTAGAGCCGAAACCGCCCGCCCCCCTTTTTGTTGCGTTGAGCTTTTTGCTTTCCCGGAGTTTTACGCGCGCAACCGGCGCCACAATCATCTGAGCGATACGCTCACCGCGAGCGACCGTAAATGGATCCGTCCCGAGATTAATCAAAATCACGGAAACCTCACCGCGATAGTCGGCATCGATCGTGCCTGGGCTATTGAGAACCGTAACACCGTGCTTCACGGCGAGACCGGATCGCGGACGCACCTGGGCTTCCATTCCGCGCGGCAGCTCGAAAATCAATCCTGTCGGGATGAGCGCGCGCGCTCCCGGCGCGATGGTGACCGGGATCGCTTCCAGCACAGCCGCCACGAGATCGAAGCCCGCGGCGTCTGCCGTCTGATAGTCTGGAAGCGGAAGTCCCTCAGAATGCGCAAGGCGCCTGACTTTGACCTTCATCCGGCAACCTTCATTCCGCGGCAGTCCTCTTTGCGTGGAGCTGCTCTGCGGCACGCTCCATGATTTTCCTGGCGACCTTCACCTTGCTCATCTCAGGCCAGCTTTCCACGCCGCTCGCGGTGATGAGGTGGACGGTGTTGTTCTCGCCGCCCATCACACCCGTCGAGGGCGAGACGTCGTTGGCAACGATCCAGTCGGCGTTCTTGGATTTCAGTTTCGACTTGGCATAGTCGATAACATTCTGCGTTTCAGCCGCGAAACCAATAACGAGACGAGGCCGCTCGGGCCCTGGCCGCGCCACGACTTTCAGAATGTCCGGATTTTCCGTGAGCTTTAGCGTCGGGGCCCGCGCCTTCTCGGACTTCTTGATCTTCTCGGTCTGAATAGTCTCGACGCGCCAGTCGGCGACAGCCGCAGCGAAGACGGCAATATCGGCCGGAAGAGCCGCCTTCACCGCCTCCAGCATTTCCTCTGCCGTCTTAACGCGGATGATGTCGACGCCGCGGGGTTCGGCAAGCGAAACCGGGCCGGTGACGAGCGTCACGCGTGCGCCGAGATCGGCCGCTGCAGCTGCGAGTTCAAAACCCTGCTTGCCCGAAGAGCGATTCGCGAGATAGCGGATCGGATCGATAGGTTCGTGCGTCGGCCCGCTCGTTATGAGGACATGCCGGCCCTCGAGAACACCGCCGTCCCGCTGGGTCTTTCGCTCAAATACGTCCTCAACGGCCGCGACCAGATCTGGGACTTCGACGAGGCGCCCGAGCCCAGCTTCACCGCGCTCCGCCATCTCACCCGCCGCAGGCCCAATGATCCGGACGCCGTCGGCTTCGAGCTGCGCAACGTTTCGCCGCGTCGCCGGATGCCGCCACATCGCGGGATTCATGGCCGGTGCGAGAAGGACGGGCTTGTCGGTCGCGAGCAGAACGGCGGTCGCGAGATCGTCGGCGTGCCCTCCTGCCATTTTCGCGATGAAATCGGCCGTCGCCGGCGCGACCACGATCAGATCGTTCTCGCGCGCCAGCCTGATGTGTCCGATCTCGCGCTCGTCATCGAGATCGAAGAGGTTCGTCAGCACCCGTTCGTTGGTTAGCGCGCCGACGGAAAGCGGTGTCACGAAATGGTGGGCCGCCTTGGTCATGACCGCCCGGACGCCGTGCCCGCGCTCCTTGAGCCGCCGGATCAGCTCCAGGCACTTATAGGCCGCAATGCCGCCGCCGATGATGAGAAGGATACGCTTGGGCGATGACAAATCGTTAAGTCCCGTTTTGGCTCGGATTGACGCCCGCGCTTTTTAGCACATTCCCGGAAGCCTGAGGTTAAGCCGAGGCGGAGACGGCAAATTTCGGCCCTTCGCCCCATGCCATTTCCCGGGATTTGGCCTATATGCGCCCTTGCAATCTCTCTCTGAAGGAATTTGCCATGCGTCTTATAATTCCGGCACTTGCCGTGCTGGCCACGCTTGCGCCTGTCCTGGCGGACGCCCACGAGGTGACCGTCAAAGGCGTTACGGTTGCACATCCCTGGGCGCGCGCGACGCCGGAAGGCGCGAAAGTCGGGTCGGCCTTCGCCGAGATCAAAACGGACAAAGACACCTCCGACCGGCTGGTCGGCATCTCGTCCCCTGTCGCCGGGCGCGCGGAAATTCACGCGATGACGATGGAGGGCGATGTCATGAAGATGCGCCGCCTCGACGGCATCGACCTGAAGCCCGGGGAATCCGTCGTTCTGAAGCCGATGGCCAATCACGTGATGCTGTTCGACTTGAAGCAGCCGCTGAAGGAAGGCGACCTAGTGAAGCTCACGCTGACCTTCGCCAAGGCCGGACCCATCGAGGTTGAAGGAACGGTCGAGCCGCCTGGCGCCAAGGGCCCCCATGGGTTCGACAAGCAGCCGGTTGATGATTCGATGGGCGAAATGCACCACCACATGTCACACGACTGAAAATGACGTCACGATGCAGCTCCGCTGACGCCCGCGAATGATCATCTTTCAGGCATCCTGAAAATGAAAATTATTTATGTCGCGCGGTGACTTGACGCAGAAGATTGTTTGGTACATGGTGCCGCCACTTGCGATGGCCGGGACCGGTCGCGAGATAAAAAAAACGAATAAGGTCCAAGTCTAGGGACGATACTACTGGGGTGGTTCGGTAATGCGAGCCACCCCATTGCAGTTTTGGACGTCACCGCAAGGCCCCAGACCGCAACGCCCAGACCGGACCGCGCCCGCCCCTAAGATTTCACCCACATGACGATCGGCGAGCCCCATTCGACGGCCGTGAAACCGCGCCTCGGCGGTATTCGCGCGCTTGCCTTGATCGGAACGCCTTTCTGACGCCAATAGCGCGCTTTGGGTCCTGTGTCGGGGACGCAGAGAGGGTGAAGATGGGTTTGGGGGATATTGCTGGCGCCAGCCGGCCTTCAGGTCGCCTGCTGCTGGCGAGCTTGCTGATTTGGCTGATCCTGTCGATCGCGCTGCCGCTGTCGGCTCTGACTCTCAATGTCTTCCGCTTCGGCGGTTTTCCCCTCGGTTTCTGGATCGCCGCGCAGGGCGCAATCATCGGCCTCGTTGCGTTGGTCGCCGTCTATGCTTGGAGAGCCGGCGGCGCGCCGGTGCGCGAAGGTATTCGCCCTGCCCTCATATTCGCTGGCGAGATCGTCGGCGCCGTCGCGCTTCTCGGCTTCACAGGTTATATCGCGGCGATGGGCTATGACGGACTGGCGCTGCCGCTCGGCCTCGTTGCCGGCGTCGCCCTGCTCGCCATCCTCGTAGCGCCGCGCTTCGTTCTCTATCCCGTGCAATCGATCAGCGGATTTTTCGCGATCCGCTACGGCGGAAGCCTGACGCGTCGCTTCGCGTTCCTCATCGCTTTGTCGGCGACAATTCTGCTCCTCGCCGCCGATTTGAGAGCCGGTTCACTCGCGTTGCAGAGCCTCGTCGGAGTTCCCCTGCACCAGGCGATTCTCGGTCTCGCGCTCGCCATCGCTGCAACGTGGCTCGCAGGAACATTTCTCGCCCCCGCAAAAATGAGCGGCGGCGTCGGCTTTATCATTGTCTTCACCGGATTGCTCGCGACATTGATCGCGCTCGCCCTGTTTTCGAACGGCTCGCCGATACCGCACCTCTCGCTGGGCTCCGCACTCGAAAGTCACGCCAACCTCAATCAGGCGCTCGTCGTCAATCGATTATCGGACGTGAAATCGTTGACGCCGATGACGTCGCCCTTCCTGCAGCTGTCGATGCGGAATTTTGCCGGTCTCTTGCTCGCCGTAGCACTCGGCGTGGTCGCGGCTCCGCATCTTCTCGGACGGCACGTATCGCAATCGGCGGTCGCACCGGGCGGCGCAGTGAAGCGCACGGCGTTGGCGCTCGTCGGCGTTGCGATCCTCATCGCCAGCCTGCCGCCGCTCGCCCTCTACAGTCGCATCGGCTTCGAAGAAACGATGTCGAAAGGCATAGAAATCGCAGCCATTCCGCAATCCTTCGCCGAGGCGAGCGCGCTCGGCTGGGTGAAGGTTTGCGATCAAACGTCCCCCGCGACGGCCGATCTCGCCGCCGCCTGCACCAAAGCCTCCGGGCAACGCGGCTTCCTGCGTCTCCAGGATCTCGCCTTCACGACCGACGGCTTCGTCGTCGCAGCGCCGATGATCTCGGGCCTCAATCCGAAGCTCGAATATCCACTCTTGCTCGGCGTCATCCTGGCATCGGTGCTCGTCGGCAATGCGCTCATGTCCAGCATCGTCGTCGCCGACAGCGAGATCCGAACGAAACGCGACGAACGCGCCCCGGGACTTGATTTCCGTTCCGTCGCGATCGCCGGCCTTCTGCTCGCCGCGGCGGCCGTGCTGGCGCTCTCTTCGGCGATAGGAACCGGACTTCTCGCGGCGGAAGGCTTCGCATTGCTGGCCGCAGGCATTTTCCCCTCGCTCGTGCTTGGCCTGCACTGGCGCCACATGAACGCTGCGGGCGCCATCGCCGCGATGCTCGTCGGAACGTTGATCACCGCTCTTTATCTGCTCGGCGTGCACCTCTGGCCGGTCGAACTGTTCAGCATCACGGGCGGTCTCTCGGATGCCCCGCCGATGGCCGCAAAGCGCTTCGCTGAGCTCCAAGCCGCGCTCGCCGCCGCAACGACACCCGAAAGCGCAGCGCTCGCCCGCGCCGCGCTCGTCAAGCACGTCACGGCCATCGCGAACTGGGGCGGCCTGAAGCCTGCAGCCATCACGCTCGTGGCGGTGCCCGCGAGCTTCGTAGCCGGGCTCTTGATCAGCCTGCTGATCCGGCCCGGAAAAAAGAAAGAAAAGGCGCCCGCCTAGAGCAATTCCAGCAAAAGTGCGCAGCGGTTTTGCGTCCGGAATTGCGTCAAAACAAAAGGCTAGAGCGTTTTCGCGATTCAAAGAAAAGCGGAAACGCTCTAGATCCTTCGCGCGCGGAAGCGAGTCGCCTAGAGTTGCACGCAGGCTGACGTTCTGCGGCCGCAACAACGCATGGCGGTACCAACCCATGGCGGACGTGATTTACGATCTCCTCGTGATCGGCGGCGGCATCAACGGCGCCGGCATCGCAGCGGATGCGGCGATGCGTGGACTGACCGTCTTCCTCGCCGAGGCGGATGACCTCGCCGGCGCGACGTCATCGGCAAGCTCGAAGCTGATCCACGGCGGTCTGAGATACCTCGAACACTTTGAATTCCGCCTCGTTCGCGAAGCCCTCGCCGAACGCGAAGTCCTTCTTGCGAAGGCACCGCACATCATCCGTCCGCTGCGCTTCGTCCTACCGGAGGCTCCAGGAATGCGCAGCGAGCTGATGATGCGTGCGGGATTATTTCTCTACGACCATCTCGCGTACCGGAAATCGCTCGGCGCCTCGCGCACGATCGATTTGCAGCGCGATCCGGCCGGAGCACCTCTGATCTCTGACTTAGCACGCGGTTTCACCTATTGGGACTGCGCCGTCGACGATTCCCGGCTCGTCGTTCTGAATGCGATCGCCGCGCGCGAAGCCGGTGCCCGCATCGAAACCCGAACTCCCGTCACCGCATTGAAGATCGAAGACGGCGTTTGGACAGCAACACTTGGAAACGCGGGTCGCCGCATCACCGCTCGTGCCGTCGTCAACGCTGCGGGACCGTGGGTCGCAAACGTGGCAAGGCTCGCGACCCGCTCAGGGCCGGCGCGGCTCCCGGCGGTGCGGCTCGTCAAAGGCAGTCACGTTGTGGTGCCGCGCATTGCGGGCGCTGATGACGCGTACACGTTTCAAAATCGCGACGGCCGCATCGTCTTTGCATTGCCGTTCGAAGAAACGTTCACGATGATCGGAACGACGGAGGAAGCGTTCGCTGGCGATCCTCGAAGCGCCGTTCCCTCGCACGACGAAGAGGCGTACCTGCTCGAAGTCGCCAATCGCTTTTTTCGAAGTCCTCTGACACATCGGGACATCGTCTGGAGTTTCGCCGGTGTCCGTCCGCTCGATGAGGACGGCAGCGAAACAGCGTCTGCCGTGAGCCGCGATTACCGCCTCGAGCTCGATACGACTGCCACGCCGCCGATCCTTCACGTCATCGGCGGAAAGATCACGACCTACCGCAAGCTCGCCGAAGCCGCGTTGAAAATGTTGAAACCGCATTTTCCGCAAATGCAGGAGGGACGCACGCGGACGACGCCGCTGCCGGGCGGCGATCTCGACGGCCGGACGTTCGACACGTGGCTCGACGACTTCACACGCGATAACGAGCAGTTCGAACCCGATTTTCTTCGCCAACTCGCCAGCCGCCACGGCACGCGATCATCGAAGATCATCGACGGCGCACGATCAGAAGAGGATCTGGGCGAAAACTTCGCCGGTGGACTGACCGCGCGCGAAGTCGCCTATCTCAAAACGGAAGAATGGGCAGAAACGGCAGCCGACGTACTCTGGCGGCGGACCAAGACAGGCCTGCATCTCTCTTCGAACGACAGCGAACGCGCCGCCGATCGAATCCAAGCCTGTCTCGACAAATCCTGACGAAAGCCAAAGAGGCTCTTACATCATGCGCCGGCGCGAAGCGCGAAGCGCACACGTCGCGGGGCAAACCGAATCCGCGCACAGCATCTGATTGGTGCTGCGAAGAGCTGCCGCGAGCGCCAGCGCACCGTTCAGCGTGTCGCCGATATCTTCCGAGCCAATCAACGCCGAGACCGAGGCCTTCAACGCTTGCCGCTCGCCATGCTGGCACGCGGCGATGATCGAGATCGCCAGACACTCGTCGCGGCAGAAGCTGCGGCAGCCGGCCGGCGAGATTTCGATATCGCGCTGCGCGTTCGCTTTAACCGCGCGAACGAACTTCGAAAGATCGAGCAGCAGCGTCTTGGCCTTCTCAGGACCGAGCATGCCTGAGAACGTGTTCCAGGCATCTTCCCAGCACTTGATATCGCCGGTCGATAAGCCCGCAAGCCAGCACCGGAAGCCGACGCCGACCAGTCGCTCCGGCGCGCGCGCCGGGAGCGGCACGACCTTGGCCGAGCGGGCAACTTGTCCAACGGTGTTCGATGCCGAATTAGCCATGGCTGCAAACCTCCGCCGGGACGCACGCGCTTGCGGCGTATGAGCTGAACAGCCTATGGGCGAAGGAGATATTGGCGCTGACAAGCGCGCTCAGAGAAAGAATCATTTCGACTCCAATAATCAGGGTTCAAGGCCCCGGTATCGGTTGGCGCCAAGCGAATGGCGCGGACGTCGCGATGACGGCCTGACTTGAGCTAGCGCGAGGACGGTCGCCCGGTCAACCGTTTGTAAGCAGCGGCGCTCACATTAGAATTTTTATAATTTTCAACTAGCTATCCGCGGCAACAGGAGGGCCCGGCCGGTCACTCGAACCGGCGTGTGAAGTCGCCGAAAATGATCAGGCAAGCGGTCCCGCCTTCAGCCCCGCTTTCGATCTCGAACTCCGCGCCCATATCGCGAACGAGCCGTTCGACGAGAGGCAGGCCGATGCCGGTGCTGTGAGCCCAAGGAGGCTGCAACTCTGCGGCGGAAGCCTTGTAGGAAGGCGAACGCGTGCCGCTCATGCCGCGGCCCGTGTCACTGACGACGAGAAAGACGCGGCCATCGCCGACATGCCCCGTCGCGACGCGGACATCGCCGCCCCGCGGCGTGAATTTGATCGCATTCGTAAGGAGGTTCAGCAGGATTTGCCGCAGCGCCGTCGGATTGGCGACGACATGCGGACGCGGCCCGTTGCTCTCGAACGTGAGGTTCAATCCGCACGATTGCGCCAGCGCCTGCACACTCGACACCGTGCGTTCGACGATCGCATTGAGATCGAGTGCGATGAGCCGCGCGACCGGAACGCTCGTCGTCCGTGCGCCGTCCGAAAGCAACGCCGTGATGACGTCGAGCGCGTGCGTCGCGCTTTCGTGAATGTCGGCCGCGTAGTTCCGATACCGTTCGTTTTTCATCTCGCCCAATCGCTCGTCACGCATGATCTCGGCGGCAGCGGCAATGGCCGTCAGCGGCGTCTTGAGTTCATGCGCGAGCTTCGCGAGATGATCGGCATCCAGAACCAGGATCGGCTTGGGTGCGGCGGCGTTCGCTTCCGAGACGTTCGCCGCTTCCAGCGCCTCGATCTCGGCGCCTATGGCGGCATAGACCGGATTGAGACCACCAGCGTCGGATGGCGGCGTCGCGGATGGCCCATCGCCCTCGTCGATGTACAGCAGCAGAACCTTCGAGCCCTTCTTGCCCTGCTTCGCGACGCGGCATTGCAAACGCTTCAACAGGCCATTGCTCCAGAAAGCCAGCGTCTCGAGGCCGCCTTTCCGGAAATCGCTCTCGGCCGCGATCTGACGCAGCCGCGCCAGCGCCGGTGTTTTGGGATCGATGGCGATCGGAAATGACGCGTAGGGAAACAGCCCGAGCGCAGCAGCGCCGGACGCGGTCGCAGCGACAATTTCAGCCGCTTCCGGATCGATGGTGACGACGGCCTGCGCTTTGCCGGCTTGCGAGGCTGGCGCGACATCCCGCGCCGCCAGATCATCGCGCCGGCTCGGCATTGCGGGTTTAGCGGGGACCGCCATGGTCAAGAGCGCCCGTTCCAAAGGCTCATTCGCAACGCATCACGATGATCTACGTGATTTGCGAGCCCTCAGAACGGGAAACGCGTGATTTTCCACTGTCTTCGGCGACGGCGCAGAGCCCAGTTCGAGCACTACGCCGGGGCGATATCCCGCACTACAATCTCGGGTAGTGCCGGAGTTAGGCCACGCCTAGGCGGCCTTGCTGAGAACGGCCGCGCGCAGCTTTTCCGGATCGCGCTCGCCGTGATCGGCCAAATCGAACAACTTCTCGATAATATCGTCGTCGGCAATATTGAGCGCCCGCGCATGGGCTTCGTCGATGATGCTCTTGAGCAGCCGATGCAGGTCTTTAAGCTCGTCCGAGCTATATGGACATAGCGTCATGGATGTCTGTATCCCCCCGGAAACAGGTTGGTGGGCCTCCCGCTAGGCCAGTGAACTCCACCGCACCGCAAGGGTTCCCTGCGTTGCGTGTACGATGTGAAGGACGCCCAAAAACGGGTAAACTCAAGGCGGGAACCATACGTCGCTCTTGACCCCTGGCTCCCGCTGTGTTGGAACCACGCGTCGCGTGCGCTCCCCGAGGAGCGCCCGGCAATCGGGATTAATTCAAAGCGCGACGACGCGGTGATTTGCACGTGCAACACCCCGCCTGATCGCACTAAAATCATCCCAGGCCTTTTTGGCGTGCCGCCTTAGCTCAGTTGGTTAGAGCGCTAGATTGTGGATCTAGAGGTCCCCGGTTCAACTCTGGGAGGCGGTACCAATCAATTCAATGATTTGTGCGGTTCTTTCTGGGTTCACTCACCCCAGTGATTCCGATTTGATACCAGATTGATACCAACCGGGAACGTCTCCGAGACACACAATGGTGCTTGCTCGCCTGCATTCGCCTGCAAGAGGGCTGGCTCACGCTTCACCAACTAATCATGTCAGGCGAAATGCGATATCGCTAGCCATGCAGACACGGCGTGTGAATCAGACTGGATAGCCCAACAACAAACGTCGTTCGTTGGCCATCCCTGAGGGGTACCTGGGGTGTACGGGCAAAGGGGCGGGACGGGGCCTCAATGGCCTCAGGAATTACCCCGTCAAGTTTTCTCACAGAAATTCCGAGATTCCCGAATGCAACCTACGCTGACGAATCGGCTATTTTTGGACGTCTCTACAGACCACAAGATCCCCGAGGGGTACCAGCAATGGTACCCCTTTTTTGTTCTGCATCCTCGAATCTTGCTAATAGAAATTCTAGCAAACACGCTTAGCGGTGCGATCGATGCCGAAAGATAAGGAAACGGTCCTTCTCAACGGTGTACCCGTGATGAAAGGCTGGCCGGAAAAGCTGGCCGATGCCCAACTGACAAAAGTATATAAGATAAAAGGGTTGAATTATTCTCGGATTCGGTACGGGGATGAGGACGATGATTGGGGTGCCGATCGCCAACCTTGTCACGACTGCGCAGCTGCCAAGGGTCAGTTTCATGCCTTTGGTTGCGACGTTGAGAGATGCCCGTGTTGCAAGAATCAATTCATTTCATGTGATTGCCCATGCCAGGAAGGGTCGATGGACGAAGACGAAGGACAGTTTGATTTCAATACGCATAAGCAGGCCGCCGTCGCGGCATACTTGGAAAAGCGATTCTTCTTCAAAGAACATGCCTCGGTCATCAAGCGAATTGTTGAGGAGGCATTACTACGGCGTGGGATCAAAGTGAGCTCAGTCGAAGCGCGGGAGAAAGACCCGGAGAGCTTTGGCCGAAAAGCAGCGCAGCCGTCCGACTCAAATCCGACCAAGCCGAAGTACGATTCGCCAATGCAGCAAATCACGGATTTGACTGGAGTACGGATTATCACTTTTTTTCCTAACACTCTTGAACTGGTCGGCGAACTCCTCGCGGAAGAATTTGATGTAATCGAAAAGACTGACAAAACAGCAATGCTCCATGCAGAGGAAAGGTTTGGCTATAGTAGCGTGCACTATCTTGTGCGCCTCAACAAATCTCGACTCGCGCTGCCGGAATATCAAAAATTCAAGGGAACAACTGCTGAAGTTCAGGTTCGTACTGTTCTTCAGCATGCATGGGCTGAGATTGAACACGACATTCAGTACAAGTCTGCATCGGTAATTCCAGCGTCTATTCGTAGAAGGTTCACTGCACTTGCTGGTATGCTGGAGCTTGCCGACCGAGAGTTTCAAGCTGTTCAAGACGAGGATGACAGAATTCGCCAAACGGCTCGCGCGCAGATCGACGAGGGCGAGTTGAGCGATGTGGAAATCACACCGGATGCACTCAAGCAATTTTTGGATAAAACGATTGGACGAGACGATCGGATCTCAAGCGTTTCCTACGATTTCGCGGCGAGAGAGCTACGCGCCCTTGGCTTTTCGACTCTAGATCAAGTTCGAGAATGCATAGCAGGTTATGACGACGATAAAATCAGTCGCATCGTTTATGGAAATAGGCAGGGGCAACTCTACAGATTTTTTCTAGTTGTGGCGGCTGGTATAGGTCAGCTGTACGCTGTGCGTCATCCGTGGTCAAAGCATGGGTGGTTCCAAGTACGGACCGCCAAAACATTTGAAGAACTTGAGAGCGCAGGAATAAAAATAGGTAGCTACGATCCCCTTCTTTGATCAGACCGAATTGCTTTGATCGCTCTTTCGAGAAGGCCCGTAGGAGGCGCAATCGATATCCTTTTTGGAACCGTCCTGAGAACTGTAAACGGGGCCTACCGTCCATCCGAGCTGGCCATACGGAGCAGCAGGATCTGCAGCACGACCAGTACCAGGGCTCCGAGCGCGAAGGCCCAATACCAGTCGACACCATATCGGTAGATGAGAATGAGGTAGACGAGAGCCCCGGCGACTATAGCGGCAACCCGGGCAATCAAACCCTTTGATTGAACATTCATGGAAACACCTGAAGACCCAAATTATCTGGGAAGTCAGCATTTCCGAATGCGCAAGAAATACAACAACCGCGCCGGATTTCCGTAAGGTGCTGGTTAATTGACTCTTCCCATTTCTACTTCACCTGCCGCTTCTCCAACTTCCTTGCAAGCGTCCGCCGGTGCATCCCGAGCCGCCGCGCGGCCTTCGAGATGTTGAAATCGGTGTCCACCAGCGTCTGGTGAATGTGCTCCCATTCGAGCGTCTTGATCGACGTCGGCCGCTCGGTGAGCGCGATGCCGCTGTCGCCCTCGGCCTTGCCGAACGCCTCTTCGATATCGTCAGAACTCGACGGCTTTACGAGGTAATGCCGCGCGCCGAGCTTGATCGCTTCCACCGCCGTCGCGATGCTCGCAAAGCCCGTCAGCACGACGATCACCGTGGACGGATCGTGCGCGTGCAAAGCCTCAACACACGTGAGACCAGATTCGCCGTTGAGCTTCAGATCGACGACCGCGTAGCCGGGCGTCCGCGCCCTCAGGATAGCACTCAAGGCGTCGCGCCCCGGCGCAACGTCGACAACGTAATCGCGCCGCTCGAATGAGCGCTTCAGCGTGGTCGCGAAGGCGGCATCGTCTTCGACGATCACGAGCGTGCGTTTAGTGTCCATGCGAACGTGCTCCCAATGCCAAGGCAGCAAGCGGCAGCTTCAGCGTCACGGATGCGCCGCCCAGAGATTGATTGGCGGCCGAAACGCTGCCCCCAAGCTTTCGTACGACATTCACGACGAGAAAAAGCCCAAGCCCGCCGCCCGGCTTCCCCTTGCTCGATTGATACGGCTTGCCGAACTGCTCCAGCATCTGCGGGCGGAAGCCCGGTCCTCGATCCGAAACGCGGATGATGATCGTATCGCCCTCGCGCGCGACGTAGACGCCGACCCACGCGGGCGAGGAATCGTAGGCGTTGTCGAGCACGTTGAAGACGACCTGCTTCAACGTCGAATCCGAGACGATCGGAAGATCCGTACCGAACGCATTGGTGAATTCGAGCGACGAGGGCGAGCGCGCCGCGCGCCATTCCTCGACCAGCTCGTCGACGAACGTATTGACTGTCGTCACCCGCGGCTCTTCTCCGCGCGGGTCGCCCGCCGACAACAGGACACCGGTGAGGATCGATTTACAGCGCTTCACCGCGGCCTGCATCTCTTCGACCTCTTCCAGCAGTCCGGGATCGGAAGCGATCGCCGGCACGCGCTTCCAGTCGCCGAGAATGACGGAGAGCGATGCGAGCGGTGTCCCAAGCTCATGCGCCGCGCCCGACGCGAGAAGACCCATGCGGACGATGTGATCTTCCTCGGCCGCGCGCTGCTTCAACGCTGCGAGACGCGCATCGCGTTCGCGAAGATTGCGCGTGATGCGCGTCACGAACACGAACAGCAAGATCGCCACGAGCGCAAAGCAGACGAGCATACCGATGATGTGCAGCTTGAAGAGATCGCCGAAGGCTTCGGGCAATTCGAGCGGCCGGTAATCGAAGGTGAGGACCGCGAAGCAGAGGCACGTCGCCGCGACGATGGTCCCCGTCGCGCGCCTGTCGAGCAGCACGGCGGCGAGCGTCACCTGCAGGAGATAGAGAAACGTGAAGGGGTTCGTCGCGCCGCCGCTGAAATAGAGCTGCGCCGTCAGTGCCGCGACATCGAACAGCAAAGCGCCGAGGAGAACCACGTCGCGCACTTCGCGTCCGGCCTTCAGCCATGCGAGGCTGCCGAGATTGAGCGCCACCAGGGCCGCGATGACGATAGCCATCGGCAAAAGCGGCAGGCCAACGCCGAGAACGAATTCGACGATAACGATGGTCGCGATCTGTCCGGCGACGGCGATCCAGCGGAGCTGGATCAGGAGCAGCAAGTTCTTGGTGCCGGCGGGATCGCCGGAGAGCTGAACGCCGGGAACGTCCAGACTGTCCGCCTTTTGGAGGTCTGCGACTGTCTCAGTGCGGCTCAGCATGACGGACAAGGTCCTATGTCGTTCCGGCGGCAGCCAAGACCCATCGGTCAGTGAAGGGCGGTTTTGCCGGACGCCTTCGATGCCCCGCGAAGCCCAACTTCCTCGCGCCCAACCCGGATCGCGGCCACGGCGAGCATCAACGCCAGCGTGAACCAAGTCAACGCGTAGACGAGATGGTTGTTATGAAAGGCGACCACCGTCAGTCCGCCGATCGGCAATCCACCCGGGTTCGGTGTTGCATCGGCATCGATGAAATAGGGCGCGACGTTCGTAAGGTTGCGCGCCTCCGCAATCGCCTGCACGTCGCGGGAAAACCAGCGGCCGGCAACGGGATCGTTGCTCCTGAGAAACGCCCCCTTCGGCTCCGTAAGGCGGAGAAGCCCCGTCACGGACACCTCACCGTCGGTCTGCCCCGCGGCGCGCGACACCGGATCCCGCTTGTTCGGTGGTACGAAGCCACGATTGACGAGAACCGTGAAGCCGTCCGTCGTCTCGAGCGGCGTCACCACCCAGTAGCCGCTGCCGTCATTCGTCACGGCGGTGACGAGCGTTTCGCGATCGTTGCGGAAATGTCCGGTCGCCGTGACGCGCCGGTATTCGTCGCTCTTCGCGGCGATGGACGGCCAGCCGGCTGGACCAGGCGCCGCTTGAGGAGCCGCATGAACGCGCTGCTCGACGCGCTCGATGAGATCGAGTTTCCACGCGCGCCGCTCGATCTGCCAGACGCCGAGCGAAAGAAGACCTATGAAGCCTGCGAGTCCTAAACAGGCCAGCACGACGAGAGAAAAGGCGGAACGCGGACGCTTCGTGCGCCCATCGTCCGCCTTTCGATCGTTCAACCCCCCGAGCCCCTGGGCGTCGGATGTCACGGCAGCTTGCTCGGATCCATGCCCGGCATCATGTTCGTATTCATGTGGTACATGACCCACAGCGAGCCTGCGAGCGTGATCACCACCATGACGACGGTGAAGATCAGCGCCAGCATCGTCCAGCCGCCTTCCGAGCTCGGCGACATGTGCAGGAAGTAGATCATGTGCACGACGATCTGCACCGCGGCCAGCGTTAGGATCGCGACCGTCGTCGCTTCGTTGCTGCCGAGCTTGCCCGTCATGACGAGCCAGAAGGGAATGGCCGTCAGCACGACCGATAGGCCGAAGCCGATCAGATAGCCGCGAAGGGTCGACTCGGGATGCCCGCTCTCATGATGCCCATGCGCATCGTGAGATCCGTGTTCGTGTGCGCCGTGCGTGCTCATCGGAGCACTCCCATCAAATAGACGAAGGTGAAGACGCCGATCCAGACGACGTCGAGAAAGTGCCAGAACATGCTGAGGCACAGAAGCCGCCGCTTGTTGGCTTCGATCAGGCCGAACCTCCAAACCTGGGTGATGAGCGTAATCATCCAGATGATGCCGAAGGTGACGTGCAGGCCGTGCGTACCGACAAGCGTGAAGAACGACGACAGGAACGCGCTACGCTGAGGTGTCGCTCCCTCGTGAATCATATGCGCGAACTCGTAGAGCTCGATGCCGAGGAACGCGGCGCCGAAAAGGCCCGTCACCACGAGCCACAACAGCATCGCATTGACGTTCTTCTTCTGCATCTCGAGCACCGCGAAACCATAGGTGATCGACGAAAGCAGCAGCATCGACGTGTTCACCGCGACGAGCGGCAGATCGAAAAGTTCCTTCGGCGAAGGCCCGGCGGCAAAGCTGCCGCCGAGAACGCCGTAAGTCGCGAAGAGGACCGCGAAGATGAGACAGTCGCTCATCAGGTAGAGCCAAAAGCCGAGCATGGTGCTCGAGCCTTCGGGGTGGTCGTGCTCGTCGGCGACGTAGAAGACCGGAGTCTCTTTCGCCTGAGTGAGACTGGCGCTCGCTGCTGTTGTCGTCGTCATCGATTATGCCCGTACGGTCTGAAGGAGCTGCGTGCGTTCACGCTCGGTTTCAACGACTTGCTCACGCGGAATATGGAAGCTGCGATGGTAGTTGAACGTGTGACCGATCGCAGTTCCGATAAGCGCGACGAACCCAACGATAACCAGCCACCAGATGTGCCAGATCAAGGCGAATGCTACGATGGCACTGAGGCCAGCGAGAATGATGCCCGCACCCGTGTTGCTCGGCATGTGGATGGGCTTAAAGCCTTCGAGCGGACGCTGATACCCGCGCTTCTTCATATCCCACCACGCATCGTTGTCGTGGATCACCGGAGTGAAAGCGAAGTTGTAGGCAGGCGGCGGCGACGACGTCGACCACTCGAGCGTGCGGCCATTCCACGGATCGCCCGTCACGTCGCGAAGCTTGTCGCGGTTCTTGATGCTGACGGCAATCTGGACCAGGAAGCAGCCGATACCGATCGCGATCAAGACGGCGCCAAAGGCCGCGATGATGAACCAGATTTGCAGCGACGGATCGTCGAACACGCGCAGCCTGCGGGTGACGCCCATCAAGCCAAGAACGTAAAGCGGCACGAAGGCGAACCAGAAGCCGATGGCCCAGAACCAGAACGACATCTTGCCCCAGAACGGATCGAGCTTGAAGCCGAACGCCTTCGGGAACCAGTAGGTGATACCGGCGAACATGCCGAACACCACGCCGCCGATGATGACGTTATGGAAGTGCGCAATCAGGAACAGGCTGTTGTGAAGAACGAAGTCGGCCGGTGGCACCGCGAGGAGTACGCCCGTCATGCCGCCGACGACGAACGTCAGCATGAACGCGACCGTCCACAACATCGGAACTTCAAAGCGGATCCGCCCGCGGTACATCGTGAACAGCCAGTTGAAGATCTTCGCGCCCGTCGGGATCGAGATGATCATCGTCGTGATGCCGAAGAACGAGTTGACGCTCGCGCCGGAACCCATCGTGAAGAAGTGGTGCAGCCAGACGAGATACGACAGGATGGTGATGACAACCGTGGCGTAGACCATCGACGTATAGCCGAAGAGCCGCTTGCCGCTGAACGTCGAAACAACCTCAGAGAACACGCCGAACGCCGGTAGGATGAGGATGTAAACTTCCGGGTGGCCCCAGATCCAGATGAGGTTCACGTACATCATGGCGTTGCCGCCGAAGTCGTTCGTGAAGAAGTTCGTGCCCGCATAACGGTCGAGCGAGAGAAGCGCGAGGACGCCCGTCAGAACCGGGAACGCGGCGACGATGAGGATGTTGGTGCAGAGCGCCGTCCAGGTGAAGACAGGCATCTTCATCAGCGTCATGCCCGGCGCGCGCATCTTCACGATCGTCGCGATGAGGTTCACGCCGGATAAGAGTGTCCCGACGCCGGCCACCTGTAACGACCATATGTAATAGTCGACACCGACATCCGGACTATAGGCTAGGTTCGAGAGCGGCGGATAGGCAAGCCAGCCGGTGCGCGCGAACTCGCCGACGAACAGCGACGCCATCACGAGCACTGCGCCCATGACGGTCATCCAGAAGCTGAAGTTATTGAGGAACGGGAATGCGACGTCGCGCGCGCCGATCTGCAGCGGCACGACGAAGTTCATCAATCCCGTGACGAGCGGCATCGCCACGAAGAAGATCATGATCACGCCGTGCGCGGTGAAGATCTGATCGAAATGGTGGGCCGGCAGATAGCCTTCCGAGCCGTTGAAGGCCATGGCCTGCTGCGCGCGCATCATGACCGCATCAGCAAAGCCGCGAAGCAACATCACGAGCGCGAGAATGATGTACATGACGCCGATACGCTTGTGATCGACGCTCGTGAACCACTCGTGCCAGAGATAGCCCCACAGCTTGAAATAGGTGATGGCGCCGACAACGGCCACGCCGCCGATCACGACAGCGGCGAATGTTGCGACGAGGATTGGCTCATGAAACGGCAGCGCATCAAGCGTCAGCCGCCCGAAGATGGCCTTCATGAGTTCAGGGTTATCAAACATCTTTTGAATTCGTCCCGGTCAGGAGTTGGACGGCCGCGGTGCAAAGGATTGGAACGTCGTGCCGGGACGCGGCAGGCCCGCACCCTGGAGGGGCGTTGAACTTACCGGCGTCGGCTGCTGGACCTCTGTCATCTCCATGCCCATCGGCGCGTTTGTGGTGCAAACGCTCGCGACATAGGCCTTGGCGAGGACCGGCGCCGAACCGCGTCGGGCCGATTTGTCATATTCAATGCGCTGAACGAGATCCGCGCCGGCAAGGCCGAGGCCGCCCTTGGCGTCGATAGCCGCCATCTCATGCATGCACATCTTGCCGGGCTGAACGCAGAGGTTCACGATCAGGTGGAAAAGGCTCGGATCGACGTTCGCAAACTTTTTGACGGGGACGCCTTCGCTCGGCCGTTCGAGTTCGAGGTATTCTGTGCGTCCGAGATTGCCGCCGGCCGCCTTGATGTCCGACACCCACTTTCCGAAATCGGCGTCGTTCTTGGCAAGGAAGTCGAAGCGCATCTTCGAGAAGCCGTCGCCGCTGTAGTTCGCGGAGAATCCCTTGAAGTCACCCGGCTTGTTGATCACGGCGTGAAGCTGCGTCTGCATTCCAGGCATCGCGTAGATCATGCCCGCAAGCGCCGGAACGTAGAAAGCGTTCATCACCGACGATGCGGAGATGCGGAAATGGATCGGCTGGCCGACTGGCGCTGCCATCTGGTTCACGGTCGCGATACCGTAATCGGGATAGATGAAGAGCCACTTCCAATCGAGCGCGACGACATCAACCTTTAGCGGCTTCGTTTCGCGCGCCACGGTCTGGCCCGGAGCGGTGCGCTCGATCGGGCGGAAGGGATCAAGCAGATGCGTCGCCATCCATGTGATGGCGCCAAGGCAAATGATGATGAGGAGCGGAGCTGCCCAAATAACGAGCTCAAGGTGAGTCGAGTGATCCCAATCGGGATCGTAATGCGCCGACGTGTTCGACGAGCGATATCGCCAAGCAAAAAAGACCGTCAGTGCCATGACCGGGATGATGATCAGCAGCATCAGCACGGTCGAAATGATGACCAGATCGCGCTGCTGCATGGCAACGTCGCCGGCGGGGTTCAACACAATAGCGTTGCAGCCGCCCAGCAAAGCGAGGAGCGGTAACAAGGCGAAAATTCGATATGGCTTCAAGGCGATCCGCGTCCCATCGACAGAGCTTCCTCGGTCACTCCGTAAAACGCGTGGCGCATCGAGCGACATTGGACAATTTGCCCAACGCCAACTGGCCGCAGCGATAAGCGCGGTCTAAAACCCGAATTCGAGGAGAAAATTATACCCGCTTCATTGAGATTTTTGTCGCGTCGAACACTTGGTTCAAAACCGCGGCTAGCCCGCACGTGCCAACTGTCTCATTCAGCTGTCTCGTTCCTGGGCTAACTGAAATTTGCCCTAAAAAAGTATGACTCGAAAACATCTCGTCAGAGTGCTGACATAGACCAGATCTAATAGCCCGTGCGGCCGGTGCCTTTTCGCAAAGCGGCTTCACGGGCCCGCTCGCTAAAATCAGGGTGCTTCGCGACCGACGAACGCAACGTCTTCCAGGCCGCAAGCAAGCGTTCAGCGAGTTCGACGTCTTCGTCGCTTACAGCCGACGGACGAAATTTCGCCGTATCCCTCAAAGCATTCGCCTGGCGCTCCATCTCGGCGATGTGCTTTTCGGAAGCGGCCAGCTTGTTGTCGATTTCTGACATGGAAGCATACTCCTCTAACCTCAATGAACCGGTGAAGACCGGTCACGGTTGCATGTCGGAAACGCATCTCAGGGTGCCGCGGAGAACAGCGCACGTACGGCCCCGCCGCCCCGGCGCGCCTGCCGCCTCATAGAAAACCCGGCGTTCAGAACGACCCAAAATGCAAAAGCGCGCCCGGTGTTGATGCCGGGCGCGCCAAAACGGAAAAGTCGACTGTCGCGAGCGGAGGATCAAACCCCCGTTAGGCCGCCTTCGCCGACAACCGCCGGAGTTCGCCGACGAGTGTGTCGGCCATCCGCCGTGCCGCATCGTCTTTCGCAGCGGCAAGTTCCGCTTCCGCCGTCTTGAGCTCCTCAGCAAGCGATGCCGCCGTAAGCTCCTCGACGTCGTAAGCCCGCTCGGCGAGGATCGTCAGCCGGGACGGATCGACTTCCGCGAAGCCCGACTTGACGAACAAACGCTTGCGCACGCTTCCCGCCGTCACGTCGAGCACCCCCGGACGGAGGGTCGAGATGACCGGCGCGTGTCCCGCGAGAACCGCGAAATCGCCCTCTGCACCCGGAACGACAACCTGATCGGCATCGACCGAAAGCAACACCCGCTCGGGCGAGACGAGTTCAAATCTGAATGTGCCTGCCATTTTACTTCGTCACCCTTCGAACGCTTTCGCGCTTCTCAGACCTGAGGCGGTTGATCTTCACCGTCGCCATCGGCGCCGGCCTTGGCCCTGACTTCTTCCGGCGTCTGCAGCTTGGTGCCGCAAAACGGGCAGAAGAACAACGGATGGTCAACGAGACCCGGCTCGTCTTCCTCGAGGTCGACGAGACCGACGGTCATGTAGATGACCTCGTCCGGACCGACCGTGATCAGTGGATCAAAGTCGCCGCCTTCGAGAGCCTCTTTCAGCTCCTCGCAGCAACTTCCGAATGCTTTTCCGGCTTCCGCCATGAACTTATCTCTCCTGGCGGCGCGTTCGCGCGGGTGTCCCGCGCGAAACCGCTTGGCCTATGTTACGCCGCTTCCGCGAGCTTCTCGGCCTTTGCGATCGCTTCGTCGATCGATCCGACCATGTAGAATGCCGGCTCCGGCAGGTGATCGTACTCGCCGTCACAGAGACCCTTGAACGCCTTGATCGTATCCGCGAGCGGAACCTGCTTGCCGGGCGAGCCGGTGAACACTTCCGCGACCGAGAACGGCTGCGACATGAAACGCTCGATCTTACGGGCGCGGGCAACCGTCAGCTTGTCTTCTTCGCTCAGTTCGTCCATGCCGAGGATGGCGATGATGTCCTGTAGCGACTTGTACTTCTGCAGGATCGACTGAACGCGGCGAGCGACCTGATAGTGCTCCTCACCGACAATGCGCGGGTCGAGCATGCGCGAGGTCGAGTCGAGCGGGTCGACGGCCGGATAGATGCCCTTTTCAGCGATCGAACGCGAAAGAACGGTCGTCGCATCAAGGTGAGCGAACGAGGCCGCAGGCGCCGGGTCGGTCAAGTCGTCGGCCGGAACGTAAATGGCCTGAACCGAGGTGATCGAACCCTTCTGCGTCGTGGTGATGCGCTCCTGGAGAGCGCCCATATCGGTCGCGAGCGTCGGCTGGTATCCGACGGCCGAAGGAATACGCCCCAGGAGCGCCGACACTTCCGAACCCGCCTGCGTGAAGCGGAAGATGTTGTCGACGAAGAACAGCACGTCCTGGCCCTGGTCGCGGAAGTGCTCCGCAACCGTCAGACCGGAGAGAGCGACGCGAGCGCGGGCACCCGGCGGCTCGTTCATCTGCCCATAAACGAGTGCGCACTTCGAACCTTCGGCAGAGCCGTTGTTCTTCTTCGGGTCCTTGTTGACGTTCGACTCGATCATTTCGTGATAGAGGTCGTTGCCTTCGCGCGTACGCTCACCAACGCCTGCGAACACCGAGTAGCCGCCGTGAACCTTGGCGATGTTGTTGATCAATTCCATGATCAAAACCGTCTTGCCGACGCCGGCGCCGCCGAAGAGACCGATCTTGCCGCCCTTCGCATAAGGCGCGAGAAGATCGACGACCTTGATGCCGGTGACAAGGATCTGCGCTTCCGTTGCCTGATCGTCGAACGTCGGAGCCGGCTGGTGAATGGCGCGGACCGAATTGGACTTGATAGGGCCTGCTTCGTCAACCGGCTCGCCGATGACGTTCATAATGCGCCCGAGCGTCTCGTCGCCAACCGGGACCGAGATCGGCGCGCCGGTGTCGATAACTTCCTGTCCGCGGACGAGGCCTTCGGTCGAGTCCATGGCGATCGTGCGCACCGTGTTCTCGCCCAAGTGCTGCGCGACTTCGAGAACGAGGCGGTTGCCGTTGTTCGTCGTCTCGAGCGCGCTCAGAATTTCCGGCAGCTGGTCTGCGAAGTGCACGTCAACGACGGCACCCGTCACCTGGTGAATCTTCCCTACGTTTTTAGCCATTTTTCTTCTCCAACGGAATTGATCAGGCGACCGACAGCGTCACCGGGATGTTGTTGCGCGTCGCCTTGGAATAGGGACAGATTTGATGGGCTTCTTCGATCAGCGCCTTGAGTTTGTCCTTGTCGGCGCCAGGTATTGAAAGCGTGAGATGCGCTTTGAGAGCGAAGCTCGTCGCATCCTTGTCGAGTTCCACTTCGCACGTGACCTTCGCGGCCTGCCCGTCGAGACCATGCTTCTTGGCGAGAAGTAGCACGGCCTGACCGAAGCACGACGACCAGCCGAGCGCGAACAGCTGCTCGGGGTTATGTCCCTCGCCGGAACCGCCGAGGTCCTTGGGCAGCGCCATCGCGAGGGCAAGCTTGCCCTCTTCGAGAACGGCGCGGCCATCCCGGCCGCCCTTCGTCGTTGCACGCGTTACATAAGCCATGCGCCAACCTCCGGATCAGAGCGCTTCCGCGCCCGAAATGATCTCGATCAGTTCCTTCGTGATGTTCGCCTGACGCTGACGGTTGTACTTGATCGTCAGCTTGTTGATCATGTCACCAGCGTTGCGCGTGGCGTTGTCCATCGCCGTCATCTGCGAGCCGTAGAACGAAGCCGAGTTCTCGAGAAGGCCGCGGAAAATCTGCGTTGAGATATTGCGCGAAAGCAGGAAGCCCAAAACCTCTTCCTCGCTCGGCTCGTATTCGTGAACCGCTCCCGCGCCCTTGCTCTCGCCAGCCGTTTCGGAAACGGTTGCCGGAATGAGCTGCAAGCCTGTCGGCTTCTGCGCGATGACCGATTTGAATTCGGAGAAATAGAGCGTCGCGATGTCGAATTCGCCCGCCTCGAACATCTCGAGGACGCGATTGGCAAGACCTTCCGCATGCGCGAACGTCAGCTGCCTGACGCCCTGGAAGTCTTTCCGCTCGACGATGTTCCGGCCAAGATCGCGCTTGAGGTTATCGGCGCCTTTGCGGCCGACCGTCAGGATCTTCACCGTCTTACCGGCGGCGATAAGGCGGTTGGCATCCGCACGCGCGAGCTTCGCGATGTTCGAGTTGAAGCCGCCGCAGAGACCGCGTTCCGCCGTCATGACGATCAGCAGGTGAACCTGGTCTTTGCCGGTGCCGACGAGTAACGGCGAAGCCCCGTTCTTGTCAGCAACCTTCGAAGCGAGGCTGCCAAGCACCGATGCCATTCGCTCGGCATACGGACGAGCAGCCGTCGCGGCTTCCTGCGCGCGGCGCAGCTTCGCCGCGGCGACCATCTGCATCGCCTTCGTGATCTTCCGCGTCGCCTTCACCGAGGCGATGCGGTTGCGCATGTCTTTTAAGCTCGCCATCGGGCGTTCTCCTCAAGGAACCCGATTAAGCTGCAAAACCCTTGGCAAACTTGTCGAGGAACTCGACCAGCTTCTTTTCGGTGTCGGCCGACAGCGCCTTCTCCTTGGCGACCGTCTCGAGGATCGTCTTCTCCGATCGGAGGCCGGCGAGAACGCCCTGCTCGAACTTGCCGACGGCCGAGACCGGAATGCTGTCGAGGTAGCCGCGCGTACCGGCGAAGATCACCGCAACCTGCTCTTCCATCTTGAGCGGCGAGAACTGCGGCTGCTTCAGAAGCTCGGTCAGGCGGGCGCCGCGTGCGAGCAGGCGCTGCGTGGCAGCATCGAGATCCGAACCGAACTGCGCGAAGGCCGCCATTTCGCGATACTGCGCGAGCTCGCCCTTGATCTTACCGGCGACCTGCTTCATCGCCTTCGTCTGCGCCGACGATCCGACGCGCGAAACCGAAAGGCCGACGTTCACGGCCGGACGGATGCCCTGATAGAAGAGATCCGACTCAAGGAAGATCTGTCCGTCGGTGATCGAGATGACGTTCGTCGGAATGTAGGCCGACACGTCGTTCGCCTGCGTTTCGATGACCGGCAGAGCCGTCAGCGAGCCGTTGCCGGCCTTATCGCCGAGCTTGGCGGCGCGCTCGAGAAGACGAGAGTGGAGATAGAAAACGTCGCCCGGATAGGCTTCGCGGCCCGGCGGACGGCGAAGCAGCAGCGACATCTGGCGATAAGCGACGGCCTGCTTCGAAAGATCGTCATAAGCGATAACGGCATGCATGCCGTTGTCGCGGAAGTATTCGCCCATCGTGCAGCCGGTGAACGGCGCGAGGTACTGCATCGGCGCCGGATCGGACGCGGTCGCAGCGACGACGATCGAATATTCGAGAGCGCCGCGCTCTTCGAGAACCTTGACGAACTGGGCGACGGTCGAGCGCTTCTGGCCGACGGCGACGTAAACGCAATAAAGCTTGGCGCTTTCGTCGTTGCCCTGGTTGAGCGGCTTCTGGTTGAGGAAGGTGTCGAGAATGACGGCGGTCTTGCCGGTCTGACGGTCGCCGATGACGAGTTCGCGCTGGCCGCGGCCGATCGGGATCAGCGAGTCGATGGCCTTGAGGCCCGTCGCCATCGGTTCGTGAACCGATTTGCGGGGCAGAATGCCGGGCGCCTTGACGTCGACGCGCATGAACTTGTCAGATTTGATCGGGCCCTTGCCGTCGATAGGGTTGCCGAGACCGTCGACCACGCGGCCGAGAAGACCCTTGCCGACCGGAACTTCAACGATAGCGCCGGTACGCTTGACCGTGTCGCCTTCCTTGATCGTGCGGTCGTCGCCGAAAATAACGACGCCGACGTTGTCGGCTTCGAGGTTCAGCGCCATGCCGCGAATGCCGCCGGGGAATTCGACCATTTCACCGGCCTGGACATTGTCGAGGCCGTAGACGCGCGCAATGCCGTCACCGACCGACAGCACGGTGCCGATCTCGGAGACCTCGGCGTCCTTGCCGAAGTTTTTGATCTGATCCTTGAGGATCGAAGAAATTTCTGCGGCCCGGATTTCCATTGAGACCTCTTCCCTGGTCGTTTCCATTGACGGAGCCTGGACCGGCCCCTTGTTCCAAATTTCTTAGTTCGCGGTCGCCCGCTCGCACCGTTCAGCGCTCGCTTGGGCTCAGGCTCCGCTCAACGCCAGCTTCAGGTTCTGAAGCTTGGTTTTGAGCGACGAATCGATCATGCGGCTGCCGACCTTGACGATCAGGCCGCCGAGAATGCTCGGATCGACGCGCGTATGCAGCGTCACGTCCTTGCCGACCGAAGCCTTCAGCGTCTCCTTCAACGAGGCGACCTGGCTATCGTCGAGAGCGAACGCACTCGTCACTTCGGCGCTGATCTCGCCACGAGACTTCGCAGCGAGTGCGCGGTAGGCCTTGATGATGTCTTGAATGACGAACAGACGGCGGTTGGCCGTCACGAGCTTGATGAAGTTGGCGATGAGGCCGCCGATGCCGGCCTTGTCGAGAATGGCGCCGATGGCCCGGCTCTGGTCGTCAGCAGCGACGACCGGGCTGCGCACGAGGCGCACGAGATCGGGGCTTTCGTCCAACAGCCCCTGGAACTTTATGAGGTCGCTCTCAATTTCAGCAGTCTTGGAGCCTTCGTTCGCAAGATCGAACAGGGCCGACGCGTAGCGCCCAGCCACTCCTTCAACGATTGTGTCGTTCGTCGCCACGTCGCTCTCACCGTCGCGCCTTAAGCGCATAGAGGGCAGGGCACGAAAAGCCCGGAATTCCGCCCGCTCCAAGGAAAGGCTTTTGACAAAAAAGAGCGCACGGGGCCGGGACCCACCAGCCGCCCCCCTTCAAAGCCGGGCTGTCCTTAACATGCACTCCCAAACGCTTCAACCGTGCGCCAAGAGGGCGCGTTGCCGCATAACAGGGCTGTGGAGGGCCAAAATCCGGGCGTTTGGGCCGCTTGTCGCCCGCCGCTCTCGCCGGGTCCAAAGCGGAATTTTTGGGGTCGTTCAAACTGCGTTCAGCCTGGACCGGATAGGAAGGGTGTCATGACGCCTGCGAAAGCGGCTCGCTTTGCAAGTTTCTATCCCTAGCCTTACGTCCCGACACCTTTGAGCCCGCTTCGGCGGGCTCTTTTTTATAGCGCGTCTCTCATGATGATCGGGAAGCGCCAGGGCACGACGAAAACCAGATCGAAACCAATGTCGTACGTCTGATACTGCGGATTGCGTGCCAGCCAGAGATCGGCCGCCCGCCTGACCCTCCGGCGCATCGTCAGCGTAATCGCATCCTCCGCGTCTTCCGTGGTTGGGCGCCGCTTGACCTCGATGAACGCCACCCTGTTTTTCCGGATCGCAATAAGGTCGATTTCCCCCACGGGCGTCTTGAAGCGACGGCCGAGGATGCGATGCCCCGTCGCCAGATAGACGGCCGCAACGAACGTCTCCGCCCTGAGCCCGCTGTGATGCCGCCGGCGCCGCTCCCACCTCTGCCGGAATTCGTCGTTGACATTCGAACTCATCCCTGTTCGCCCTTCGACTTGATGCCGAGCCCATAAACCCGTGCCTTGGGAACTCCGAACTCGTCCGCGAGAGCGCGCGCCGCGTCCTTGAGGCTCATGACTTCGAGCGCAGCGGCGAGACGAGTGCCGAGCGTCTCGTCGCTGATGGTCTGCGCCTGAAGAGCGCCGACGACGATCACGACCTCACCCTTCATATCCTCCGCTGCCGTCTCGGCAAGCTCCGCGAGGCTTCCCCGCGCAATCTCCTCGTGCAATTTCGTCAACTCACGCGCAACCACCGCCTGCCGCTCGCCGAGCAGCCCGGCCATATCGTTGAGCGTTTCCGCCACCCGGTGAGGCGCTTCATAAAACACGAGGCTGCCGGGGATTGGCGACAGCTCTGCCAACCGCGCCCGCCGCGACGCCCGCTTCGGCGGCAAAAACCCCGCGAAGAAGAAGGCATCCGTCGGCAAACCACTTGCCGTCAAAGCCGCCAAAAGCGCCGAAGCGCCGGGAACGGGAACAACTGGAACGCCAGCCGCCGCCGCCGCGCGAACGAGCTTGAATCCGGGGTCCGATAGCAGAGGTGTCCCGGCATCCGAAATGATGGCAATGCGCTTGCCCGCCTCGAGATCCTCAATCGCCCGTTCGATTTCGCGATCTTCGTTATGCTCGTGAAACGGCCGCGTACGGGCCGTTATCGAATAATGCTGCAGAAGCTTCGCGGAATGCCGCGTATCCTCGCAATAAATGATGTCGGCGCGCGCCAACACCCCGAGCGCCCTGAGCGTGATATCGCCGAGATTGCCAATCGGCGTCGAGACGAGATAGAGCCCCGCTTCCAACGGTTCGGACAAAAGCCGGGCTATAGCCTCCTGCGCCCGGGCGCCAGGACGCGACGCGGGAACGGTGGCAATTTCAGACGGTGAGGACTGCGGATCGTCGGGCACAAAGATCGTCCTATTTCCCGGCCAATTTCAGGGCCTGACCGGAGATCTATCAATACCAATATGCAGCGACCGTCAAAAGCTCGGCCGTAAGCGAATGAAATTATAACGCGCGCTTCGGCTAGCGAGCCTTAAGAAGCAGCCGGAGCATTTGTGCCGGACGAATGAAGCTGAAGCCTTAAGCGGCGATCGCGTCGCCCATCGTCGGCCGGCGCGGCGCGACGCCGAGAACGTGGACGGTCGCTCTGCGGCGACGGCCGCCGACGTCCATAACCGCCGACAGCTCATCGACCAGCGACGTCAACGCGTATTGCGCCAAGTCGAGCTGCAAAGTTGCCGAAGCATGGCAACGCGTGGCTTCCTCGGCCCGCGAGGCCGCGCCCATGACGATGCCGGAAATCTGGCTCCATTGCTCCGCAAGCGAAAGCCGCCGGGGCTCGCTCTGTCGAGGCATCTCTTTTGCGGAAGAACTGGTCATCTGCGAGCGAAGAAAATCGAAAACCGAGGCCGAAGCACGAGAAATAGCAGCGTAAATGCCATCAAAGGCGCTGGCGACCGGAATTTTCGATGTATCTGCCATAGACACAGAATCCAGACAATTGATTAGAGAATAATTAAAGTTGGTCTGATTTGGGGAAAGTTACAAGAATTAGTCTCATTAAATATGTATTTATTTTTATGCCTGGGAGAATAAATGGCGAAATGCCAGTTCAATTGGGCGCCTCGAGATTGGGTGAAAGTTGAATAGGCCGCCTTGAGCGCCCTATTCCCTATCCGCCAATTCCGCCGGGCAAAAACCCTAGACCCGGCGTCATCAGAATATTTAACTGAATATCACGCGGCGAATATCGTCCGCCGTCGCCCCTTCGGCGCGCAACGCCCTGAGCCCCATGTCCTGGTTTGACTTCGAGAGCTTCAGGCCGTTCGACCACTTGATGAGCCGGTGATGCGAATAGACGGGCTCGGGCAAATCCAGGAGCTCCTGCAGGAGACGCTGCAGATCGGTCGCCGGCAAAAGATCCTGACCGCGCGTCACGTGCGTCACGCCTTGGCGTGCATCATCGACGACGACGGAAAGATGATAACTCGCAGGCACTTCTTTTCGCACGATGATGGCATCGCCCCAACGGTGCGGCTCCGCCGTTCGCGTTTCTTGACGGCCGTCTTCGGCAACCTCGACGAACGTCAGCGGCTTGTCTCCGCGCTTCGCCTTGAGCGCCTGCAGCGCGCCGTCCATGTTGAGACGCAGCGCCGGCGATTCCCCGGCGGCCATGCGCTGACCGACATTCTCCGCTGATGCGCCACGCCAAAGTCCGGGATAGATCGGCGTCCCATCCGGATCTGTTTTTTCCGGATCGGCTGCCGCCGCAATTTCGCTGCGCGACGCAAAGCAGGGATAGAGAAGTCCCATTTGAATGAGCCGGTCGGCCGCCGCCAGATACTCCGAAAAATGCTCGGATTGGACAAGCACCGGCTCTTCCCATGAAAGCCCGAGCCAATTCAGATCTTCGAAAATCGCCGACACGTATTCCGGACGCCGCCGCGCGACATCGATATCCTCGATGCGCAACAGAAAGCGGCCGCCATTCTTGCGGGCAACATCATGAGCGATGATGGCTGAGAGCGCGTGGCCAACGTGCAAGAGCCCGTTGGGGGATGGCGCAAAACGCGTGACAGAGGTCATCAGTCGCAAGCACCCGTTCGGCCCGCGCCTGGCGTATACGTCCGCGCGATCGCCTCGACGACGCGGTCATAGGTCTTTCGTTCACTGGTCGGATAAAGCATGGCCCAACTATTTATGAGTTTACCGCCGCACGTAAAGCTGACGCGTTGATAGAATGTCTCTCCGTCGCGATCGCCCGATAGCACGAACCAGCGCGCCTTTATCGGCGCGTAGTCGATCTTCGCGGTCGCATACTGGTCGGAGATCAAAAATTTGCGATAGTCCTCTAAAGACTGATGATCGGCATTTTCGAACGCGCCGACGAGCAATTTTGCCTTGCCGTCCTTAGACAGATAGACACCGCCTTCGTCCGTCTTCGGCTGCGCACTCTTCTGCGTGAAAATGTTGTCGGGGTACGCAATGGCAAAACCGTGGCGCTCATTGATGACAGTCGCCCAGCTATCCTGCCACGAGCGCGCATCAGCTTGTGAAAGCGTGCATGCACAAAAAATTGCAGCGATTGGAATTCCGGCTATCCTTGTCATTTTCCACGCTCTCCCACCACGCGCGAGACAACAGAATAATATTCGCTCTTTGTACCTTCGCCCCGGAGCAAAAGTTTGAGCAAGAGTTTGCCCGAGCAACGATATCCGACCGTGACGACCGAGCGCCAGCTCAAAGCTGCAGCCGCAAAGCTCAGCGAACAGTGCAAAGTCATGTCGCTGATATTCAAACGCACGGGCGCACCCCCGATGCGGAACTTCCCTCCCGACTTTTCAGGACTTGCGAAAATCGTCGTCGGCCAGCAGCTCTCGGCTCAAAGTGCGGCGGCAATCTGGTCGCGCGTCGAAGCGGCATTGCTGCCGGTGACGCCCGAATCGATGCTGGCGAAAAGTGACGTCGCGCTGAAAGACCTCGGTCTTTCGAACGGCAAAATCCGAACGCTCAAAGCGCTGTCGCACGCCGTGCTCAAGGAAGAACTGAACTTCCAAACGCTGAATATTTCAGCCGAGCCTATGATCGTCGAGCAGCTCACCGCCATTCACGGAATCGGCCCCTGGACGGCCGATATCTATATTCTCTTCGCGCTCGCACGCCGCGATGCCTTCGCCCCCGGCGATCTCGCCCTTCAGCTCGCGGTTCAGCATCACTTCAAGCTCGAGCGCCGGCCGACCGCGGACGAGCTGGAAGAAATCGCTGAACGCTGGCGACCTGCGCGCGCCGTCGCCGCCCGCCTCCTCTGGGCCGATTACGCCTTCCGGCGTCGTGCTCTCCAGGGGAAAGCCGCCAAGCCGATCGTCACAAAAACGTACAAGACGTTGAAATAGAGATGGAAACCCGCCTCCGCGACACATCGGTTCCAATGCTTCACAGAATTGATATGCGCGGCTAGTATCCCGGCGTTCAAGTGGGGGCCAAAACGCGATTCGGCGGATCAAAACCGCGAGGTTTGCGCGACTGTGAATGCTCACGTGACAATACCGGATAATTGTCCGGCTCTCGTGCTGAACGCCGACTTCCGTCCGCTCAGCTACTATCCTCTGTCGCTCTGGAGCTGGCAGGATACGGTGAAGGCGGTCTTTCTCGACCGCGTGAACATCGTCTCCGAATACGAGCGCTATGTCCGAAGCCCGTCATTCGAGCTGAAGCTGCCGAGCGTCGTATCGCTGAAGACATATGTGAAGCCCGCGCTCTACCCGGCATTCACGAGGTTCAACGTCTTCCTGCGCGACCGCTTCAGCTGCCAGTATTGCGGCGACAAGAACGATCTGACGTTCGATCACCTGATCCCGCGCTCGCGCGGCGGACAGACGCGATGGGACAACGTCGTCACCGCCTGCGCGCCTTGCAATTTGAGGAAGGGTGGCTTGATGCCGAGGGCCGCGGGCATGTTCCCTGCCCACGAACCCTATCGGCCGACCGTATTCGAGCTGCACCGCAACGGCCGGCTATTCCCGCCAAACTATCTGCACGAAAGCTGGCTCGACTATCTCTACTGGGATACCGAACTCGAACCGTAGAGCAATTCCAGCAAAAGTGTGCAACGGTTTTGCGTCCGGAATTGCGTCAAAACAAAAGGCGAGAGCGTTTTCGCGTTCAAAGAAAAGCGGAAACGCTCCAGTGCCTCAAGCGGCGCGCTTGATTGGATGCGCGCAAATCTCTGCGGCAACGATATCGACGACGCGCTCCCAATTCGCGCCCGCTTCGGCGTTGAGCCCGAACGCGAGCAGGGCATCGGCCGGCGTTCCTCCATCCCGGAAAATTCGCGCGCATTGCTCGCGGCTGACAGCCACGGCTTGATGCCACTGAATGGGGCTGAGATAATCTGGAACCGACTGGGTCATCTGGGCGAACTCCGCAAATTAAATGATTCTTCGTGGAACGATTCCCGAAGCTTGGCTGTTCCAGACGATGGCGGCAGACACACAGAGCGCCTTGACATCACTACGCGAGACCTTGTCACATGATGTCTCGATGGAGGGCTAACTCGATCACGCTCCGTGCGTCTGCCAGCTCGTTGGAAAGCCGGCTGCTTTCCGAAATCCTTTTGTCCAACGCCTTACAATTCGACACGCACGCGAACGCAACGGTCAACGCTACTGGGGCTATCGCAACTTCGCGACGGCGGCTGAAAGAGCGGCGCTCCGCACAACGGTCAGCGCAACATCTCCAATCGGACGCCAAGCCCAATCTTCTGACTTCACACCGCCCCACGAATCGGCTTCCCGATCGTCGTGGAGAGTGCGGGCGAACCGCCGGGACATACGCGTCGACAAATTTGTCGAGGCGGCTCGCCTGAGATTTGTGAACGCACCGGACAGAACCTCTTTCGGGGTCTGGCCGCACTCGGACTCAACGCTACGCAACGAACGCTTACGAAACGCAACAACGCCACTCTTACTCAAAGACGGGGCGGAAACGGCATCCGTCGAACCGGTGGTATCTGCTCCGAGCTCTGCACTCGAAGAACGCAACGCATACGCCACTGGGAAGGCTCCCTACGCTTGAACGATTTCCACACATTCCGATAACGCTCGTGTCCCGCGAACGAAGCAAGAATAGCCGTCACATTCGGGCAACGGGAAGGCGCTATTCTGTCTCTGAGATGAAATTCGAAGTCGGCAGCGCTTGACAGTATCGATCAAGCAACAAAATCAACGTTTTTTCGCGAAACGACAATTGTGGACAAGCTCAGAAATTTTGAGCTGCGGTCTCCGGCCTCTGCTCGCGTCCAGCCAAAGCAGCGGCGAAAGCGATCATCATCAGGAAAAACGACGCCACCGCATTCCACCCGGCAAATGAAATGCCGAGGAAGCGCATCGCCGCCTCATCGCACTTGATGACGTGGATGTTCTGAAGGTCATTCAAGAGATTGCCGGCCGTCGTCGTCAGCGCTTGACCGCCGCCGCACGTCGCCGGACCCGGCCAGAACTTCCACTCAGCCCCGGCGTGATAGATGCCGAGTACCGTGTTCGCCAGAAACGCCAGCCCGACGATGAAAAAGATTGCCGCAGCAGGGCCGCGCTGACCGCCGGACGTCAGCACCAGGGCGATGAACAGCAACGGGATCGCCGCATAGTAGGCATACCGTTCCCAAAGACAGAGCATGCACGGCACGTAGCCGCCGATGTATTGAAACCCGAGCGCAGTCGCGATCGTCAGGACCGACAGGAACAGCGCCAGTGCCCCGAGCTGGTAATCCGTCCCGCGCTGAACGCCCTCGCCAAATTTCATTATCGGGACCCGAGCTAGAAAATGTACCGTACCGCCACGAACCCGCCGACGAGCAAAACGACAAACGCCGTGGTGACGAGCGCGAGCCGGCCTTCGATGAAAGACCGAATAGGCTCGCCGAAGAAATATAAGAGACCGGCGACCAGATAGAAGCGCATCGCGCGCGCCACGATGCTGGCGCCGATGAACGCCAGAACATCCATCTTGCCGACGCCCGCCGCGATGGTCACGACCTTATAGGGGATTGGCGTCATGCCTTTGATGATGACGGCGGCGACCCCGTACTGCTGAACGAAGGTCTCGAAGCCATCGAGCGCATGTTCGCGTCCATAGAATTTCAGAATGGGCGCGCCGACGGCATCGTAGAGGTAATATCCGATTGCGTAGCCGAGCAATCCTCCGAGGACAGACGAGATCGTCGCGATGGTTGCATACCACCACGCCTTCCGCGGCTGGCTCAGCACCATCGGTATCAGCATGATGTCGGGAGGAATGGGGAAGAACGAGCTCTCCGCGAACGAAACCGCGGCAAGCGCCTGCGGGGCCCTTTCACTGGCCGCCGTTCGCATCGTCCAATCGTATATTCCCCGAAGCATCTGCGCTGATTATACGGCGGTACGGAGGTTGTCCATGCGTTCCGCTGGCTGAAAGCTTTTTGAAAGCTTTGCGACGACCGCGTTAAGCACGAGGCGCCCCGCGGGCGTCACGCGAATTCTATTCGGACCGAGCACATTTTTCTCAGGCGCCAATCCCGGCCCAGCGCAGTGCACGATGTCGTTCAGTTCATTTTTCCGCCAGTCTCCCGTCGAGGCTGACGATTGACACGCGGACTGCAGCAATCCGAGGCTTTCGAGTTCCGCGATGGCACCAGCCGAAGGCCGGGCGCCGCCAAGCTCGGCGAGCCGATCGAGATCGATGCCCTCGCTGAGACGCAAGCCCATCAGAAGCATTTCGTCGGCCTGCTCGGCGCGGGCAAGCTTCGTCATTTCCGTGAAGCCGTGACCGGCCTCCTCGACATGGGCGGCCCAGCCTTCCGGATTGCGCTCGGCGACCGTCGCGGTACGGCTATTGCCGATCCGGATGCGGCCATGCGCACCAGGTCCAACGCCCGCGTATTCCCCATAGCGCCAATAGAGAAGATTGTGCCGGCTTTCCGAGCCCGGCCGCGCGTAGTTTGAAACTTCGTATGCCGCGAGGCCACGCTTGCCCGTCAACTCTTCCGTGACCTCATAAAGCACGCTCGCGTCGTGATCATCCGGAATGACGAGCTTGCCTTGCGCATGCAGCGCGGCATAGGGCGTATCGGGCTCGATCGTCAGCTGATAGAGCGAGAGATGATCGCCCGCGAGATCGAGCGCTTCGGCAAGCTCCGCACGCCAACCTTCGACGGTCTGCCCGGGCCGCGCATAGATGAGGTCGAACGAAAACCGTTCGAACGTGCCGCGCGCGATGGCGAGAGCGGCCTTCGCTTCATCGACACTGTGAATTCGGCCGAGTTTGCGAAGCTCGTGATCCCGAAGCGACTGCACGCCGATCGACACGCGATTGACGCCCGCATCGCGAAAGCCGCGAAAACGTCCCGCTTCGACGCTTCCGGGGTTGGCTTCGAGCGTGATCTCGGCCTCCCGCCCGATCCCCCAGCGCTTCTCGATGTGCTCGATGATCGCCGCCACGGTGTCGGCTTGCATCAGCGACGGGGTTCCCCCGCCGAAGAAGATGCTCGTGACCGTGCGCTTGCCCGTCTGCTCGGCGACCCAATCGATCTCGCGCTTATACGCCGCGAGAAACCGCGCCTCGTCCCAGCCCTTGAAACGCACATGGCTGTTGAAGTCGCAATACGGGCATTTCTGCGCGCAGAACGGCCAGTGGACATAAACGCCGAATGTCTGACCCACATCAGTCATGACTGCTCGCGGCCAACATGGCCTTGGACAACTGCCGCCACGCAGGTTCCTCGCTCGCCGGCATCGCGCTGAGCGCGCGCGCCAAAGCGTCGAGATAGGCCTCAAGCGTCGCGTTCTTCCATTCCTGCTGATGCGCAGCAAGATCGTCCTTCAAACGCTCGATAAAGGCCGCCGCCTCGACGCGTGTCGAAAGACTGGCGGCAGCCGCCGAAAATGCGGCGATGTCCCGCTTATCGGGTTCCACGTTCGCCGCACCAGGCGATATTTCGTCCAGCATCGCCGCTTTGAACGCTGCGAAGGCGCGCGTCCGGTGCGAAATGGCGTACTTCTCTTCCGGCTCCATCTCGCCGAACGTCCGCGTATCGCCCTTGGGCACGAATATCGGATCATAGCCGAAGCCGTTGCCGCCACGCGGCGGCCAGACGAGGTTGCCGAACACCTTGCCCTCGAACGTCCTGACCTCGCCATTGGGCCACGCAAGACAGAGGACCGAAATGAAATTGGCTCCCGGACCGTCGCCATTCCCGCTCCAGCCATCCCGGCGCGCAATCTCGTCCGCAACCTTCTTCATCGCCAAGCCGAAGTCTTTCCCGGGACCGGCCCAGCGCGCCGAATAGATGCCCGGTTGACCTTCGAGACAATCGACCTCGAGACCTGAATCGTCAGCAAGCGCGGGCAGCCCCGACCCTTCGGCCGCGGCAAGGGCCTTGAGCCGCGCATTGCCTTCGAACGTCGTCTCGGTTTCGTCCGGCTCCGCGAGGCCAAGCTCACCCGCCGATACGGCATCGAGACCGTACGGCTGAATGAGCTGATTGATTTCCCAGACCTTGCCCGGATTGTGACTGGCGACGACGATGCGTGTTCCTTTCGAAAGCCGCATCACGCCACACCCCAGATACGCGGCTCGGCGATCTCGAGGCAGTTGCCTGCGGGGTCGCGGAAGTAGATGGAACGTCCGCCGCGCGGCCATTCGAAGTCTGCCTCGATCGTCACGCCGAGGCTTTCGAGCTTCGTCCGCCAGAGTGCGATGTCTTCGCCGGACGCGCCGAAGCAGATGTGCCCTTCACCCTCCGCCCCATGAGGCGGCACCCTCATCGAATTCTCCGCGGCAGAAAATTGCGTCACGTCAGGATTGAAAATCAGCAGCATCTGGTCTCCGAAGCGATAGAATATGTGGCGGCCCGGATCGGTCGCGAACGGCTCCAGCCCGAGGGCACGGCGGTAGAAATCCTCGATCCGCGCAAGGTCGGGGGCGTAAAGAACCGTTTCAAGGATTCTGAGAGGTTGAGGACGAGAATTCAGATCGACGCCCATAGGTATAATCCAAGGCTGAGCGCTCCGAGCGCGCTTCGAACGCCGTGCAGCATCCCCCATCGCTCGACGAGCGCCCGCGTTTTCGGCCCGGCGTGCTCAAGCGGGGTTGCTTCAAGCTCTTTGTTGACCGGCATGATTACAAAAAGCGTAAACGGCCAGTTCGCAATGAGAGCCAACGCGCCCGCAAACCAGATCCATCTTCCGGTGACCATCGCCTCGAGCGTGCCGAGGATGAACCCGATGACCGCGAGGGAGGCCTGCATCTGGAAACCGCGCGCGTAGCTCGGCTTCCATTCCTCAAGCATAGCATGATCATCAAGGCCGAGCCGGGCCGGCTGCTCCGCCCAGTTGATGTAGATGGCCGCGCCCGTGAAGAGCGCGGCGACGACAAGGGCGAACTCTCCAAACATGCCCTGCCACCTTATTGTAACGGACGCTAGGCGACCGTCAGCTTCTGCAGCTGCACCAATTCCCCGATGCCCTTCTTCGCGAGATGCATGAGTTCGGTGAAACGCTCCTCGCTGAAGGGCGTCGTCTCGGCCGTTCCCTGGATTTCGACGATGCCGCCCGTGCCGGTCATCACGAAATTGGAATCGGCATCCGCGTTGCTGTCTTCGGCGTAGTCGAGGTCGAGCACCGGCTCGCCCTTGTAAAGCCCGCAGGAAACCGCCGCCACGTGGTCACGCAAGACGTTCTCCTTCACCATGTCACGCATCTTCATCCATTGGATGCAATCGTGAAGAGCAACCCAGGCGCCCGTGATCGATGCCGTGCGCGTCCCGCCATCGGCCTGGATGACGTCGCAGTCGACCGTGATCTGGCGTTCGCCAAGCTTGTTGAGATCGACGACGGCTCTAAGCGCGCGGCCGACAAGCCGCTGAATTTCCTGTGTTCGGCCCGAAGGATGGCCGCTTGTCACCTCGCGCCGCGTGCGCTCGTGCGTCGACCGCGGCAACATCGCATATTCGGCGGTAACCCAGCCGCGGCCTTGGCCCTTGAGCCACTGCGGCAGACGCTCTTCCAAGCTGGCCGTGCATAGAACGTGGGTGTCGCCGAACTTGATGAGGCAAGAGCCCTCGGCGTGTTTTGAAACGGCGCGCTCGATCGACACCCGGCGCAGCTCGTCCGGCTTGCGTTTAGAAGGTCGCATGTTTTCCCTGAATTGTTAACGTTGCGGCCGCGACCCTAAAGAAGGCCCCGGGGTCCAGCAACCGGAAACAGGGCTAACTTTACCTCTTGGCCCGCGAGGCATTTGACGCCGGGCCCCGCGGTTCATAGATTCGAAAAGCGTGAGAATTGAGGACCCTATGGCGAGTGCGACGCTGCTCAGCGGCAAAACCCAGCTCCAGAAGCTGGACGAGCGTTCACGGACAATTCTTCGAAGAATCGTCGAAAGTTACCTTGCGACGGGCGAGCCGGTCGGCTCGCGCAACCTGTCCCGCGCCCTGCCGATCGCCCTGTCGCCGGCCTCGATCCGCAACGTCATGTCCGATTTGGAGCAGCTCGGCCTCATCATCTCCCCCCACACATCCGCCGGACGCCTGCCGACGCAGCTCGGTCTGCGGCTCTTCGTCGACGGCCTGCTCGAAGTCGGCGACGTATCGATGGACGAGCGCCGCCAGATCGAGACGCAGATCGCCTACCGCCGCGACAAATCCGTCGATCAGCTTTTGACCGAAGCCGGCGAACTCATCTCAGGTCTCTCCCACTGTGCGGGCGTCGTGCTTGCCGAAAAGCAGGTCGCGCGGCTGCGGCACATCGAATTCGTACCTTTGGAACCGGGGCGCGGACTGGTGATCCTCGTCGACGAGGATCAGAACGTCGAAAACCGCATCATCAATTTGCCGGAAGGCCTGCCGCCCTCGGCGCTGCAGGAAGCGTCGAATTACCTCAACACCCATCTCCGCGGCATGACGCTAGCGGAAGCCAAGGCCGAAATCGAAAAGTCGTTGAGCGCGGCCAAGGCCGAGCTCGATCAGCTGACCCAGAAAGTCATCAAGGCGGGCCTCGCCGAATGGTCAGGCGTCTCCGATGACCGCAAGAGCCTCATCGTGCGCGGCCAGAGCAATCTTCTGAAGGATGTTACGGCAGCCGAAGATCTCGAGCGCATCCGCCAGCTCTTCGACGCATTCGAATCGAAGCAGGACATTGTGGAGCTGCTCGGCGCATCCGAAACGGCCGAAGGCGTGCGCATTTTTATCGGCTCGGAGAACAAATTGTTCTCCCTTTCGGGCTCATCTCTGATCGTCGCGCCGTTTCGGGACCAAACGCGCCATGTCGTCGGCGTCCTTGGCGTAATCGGCCCGACGCGGCTCAACTATGCACGTATTATTCCGATGGTGGATTATACGGCGAAGCTCGTAAGCCGCCTCATCGGCTGAGATTTCAGGGCAGCTAGTCGCGCCACCGGGCGTTGTGCTTTTTGAACCGCCTTGATTTTTCCCCTGCCGCGGCCGATATCGCGGGACCTTCGGCATTCACCATTAGCAATTTCAGCGAAGAGAAAAATGAGCGACGAACAGAAGCCGGTCGACGAACAGGTTCAAGCGCCCACCTCGGCAGCCTCGCCGAATGACGTCGGCGTCGAACAGCTCAAGGCCATGATCGGCGCCCTTCAGAACGATCTCGATAAGAGATTGGAAGATCTGTCTGGCAAGCAGGACCAATACCTGCGCGCCGTCGCCGAGACCGAAAACGTCCGGCGTCGCCTCGAAAAGGAAAAGGAAGAGACGGCCAAGTACGCGATCGCGAAGTTCGCGAAAGACATCCTGTCCGTCGGTGACAATTTCCAGCGCGTTATAGCCGCAGTTCCCAAAGACGCCGTCGAGACCGATCCGGCGCTGAAGACCTTGCTCGACGGTGTCGTTCTTGCCGAACGCGACTATAAGTCCGTCCTCGAACGCTATGGCGTTCGCGCCATCGATCCGACCGGCCAGCCCTTCAACCCCCACCACCATCAGGCGGTGATGGAGAAGGAAGATACGAGCGTACCCTCCGGCACGGTGCTGCAGGTGTATCAGGTCGGCTATCTGCTCGATGATCGCTGCCTGCGTCCCGCCATGGCGGTCGTGTCGCGCGGCGGCCCGAAAGCGGGAAAAAACGGAGATGCAGCCGCGCCGGAAGGCCGAGAGGCAACCCCGCCATCCGATGCGTCCGATGCGTAAACAGTGGAAGTTTTGCTTCCTCCGGTTTGGAGACAAACCTTAGGAATTTTAAAATACGAGCTTCGCATAAGAGGGGGGCTCGTATTGGCCGATCGCTTTCGATACCCGTCGAAGGCCCTGAAAATAGATGAGTTTTACAAGACGAGTGCCGACCGCTGCCGTGTAATCGAAGAGGCTAGAAAGTGATCTGTCGCGGGTGGAAGAAGCGTTGCACCCCCAAAACAGGCCCCTATATAACCCTCGGTTACACTATTGAAATCCTGGGGACCGGTGCCTCTAACCTCTCGTTGGGGCGCACGTCGGATGCCAAACAGGGTCCACCCGGTCTGCCGCAACTGAGAAGGATTGACACGAATGGCTAAAGTAATCGGTATCGACCTCGGCACGACCAACTCGTGCGTCGCCGTCATGGAAGGCGGCAAGCCGAAGGTCCTTGAGAACTCCGAAGGCGCAAACACCACGCCTTCCATTGTTGCATTTACAGCCGATGACGAACGCCTCGTCGGCCTGCCCGCCAAGCGCCAGGCAGTGACCAACCCGACGAACACCTTTTTCGCAATCAAGCGCCTTATCGGCCGCCGCTTCGACGACCCCGAAGTCCAGAAGGACCTGAAGCTCGTTCCCTTTCACATTGTGAAGGGTCCGAACGGCGACGCCTGGGTCGAGAGCCACGGCAAGCAATATTCGCCACAGCAGATCTCCGCTTTCATCCTGCAGAAGATGAAGGAAACCGCCGAAGCCAAGCTCGGCGAGAAGGTCACGCAGGCGGTGATCACCGTTCCGGCCTACTTCAACGACGCCCAGCGCCAGGCAACCAAAGACGCCGGCCGCATCGCGGGCCTTGAAGTTCTCCGCATCATCAACGAGCCGACGGCAGCCGCGCTCGCCTACGGCCTCGATAAGAAGAAGGAAGCCAAGACGATCGCGGTCTATGACCTCGGCGGCGGCACCTTCGACGTCTCCATTCTCGAAATCGGCGACGGCGTCTTCGAAGTGAAGTCGACGAACGGCGACACGCACCTCGGCGGCGAAGACTTCGACATGCTGCTCGTGTCCTACCTTGCCGACGAGTTCAAGAAGGAGCAGGGCATCGACCTGCGCGCCGACAAGCTCGCCCTTCAGCGCCTGAAGGAAGCCGCTGAAAAAGCCAAGATCGAGCTGTCCAGTGCCCCGCAGACCGAAATCAATCTTCCCTTCATCACGGCCGACGCCTCGGGTCCGAAGCATCTGACGATCAAGCTGACGCGCGCCAAGCTCGAAAGCCTCGTCGACGGTCTCATCAACCGCACCAAGGCCCCTTGCGAAAAGGCGCTGAAGGACGCTGGCCTCAAAGCGGCCGAGATCGACGAAGTCGTTCTCGTCGGCGGCATGACGCGTATGCCGAAGGTCCAGGAAGTCGTGAAGCAGCTCTTCGGCAAGGAACCCCATAAGGGCGTTAACCCGGACGAAGTCGTGGCCATCGGCGCTGCGATCCAGGGCGGCGTTCTGCAGGGCGAGGTCAAGGACGTTCTGTTGCTCGACGTCACGCCGCTGTCGCTCGGCATCGAAACCTTGGGCGGCGTCTTCACCCGTCTGATCGATCGCAACACGACGATCCCGACCAAGAAGAGCCAGACCTTCTCGACGGCCGAAGACAGCCAGGGCGCTGTGACCATTCGCGTGTTCCAGGGCGAACGCGAGATGGCGGCCGACAACAAGCTGCTCGGTCAGTTCGATCTTGTCGGCATCCCGCCGGCACCCCGTGGCGTGCCGCAGATCGAAGTCACCTTCGATATTGACGCCAACGGCATCGTTCATGTGTCCGCGAAGGACAAGGCGACCGGCAAGGAACAGTCGATCCGCATCCAGGCCTCTGGCGGCCTGTCCGATGCCGATATCGACAAGATGGTCAAGGACGCCGAGGCGCACGCTGCCGAAGACAAGCAGCGCCGCGAGCTCGTCGAACTTCGCAACCAGACGGAAGCGCTCATCCACGGCACCGAGAAGTCCTTGGCTGAGAATTCATCGATCCCGGCCGTCGCCGCAATCAAGGGCGACGTCGAATCGGCAATCGCAGCCGCCAAGACGGCGATTGGCGGTGAAGACGCCGAGGCGATCCGCACGGCATCGACCAACCTCACCCAGGTCGCGATGAAGATCGGCGAAGCCGTCTACACCGCGAAGGGCGGTGCGGAAGGCGTTGGCGGCGGAGAACCGTCGGCCGAGAAGAAGTCGGAGAGCGGCGACGACGTCGTCGATGCCGATTTTGAGGAAGTCAAGGACGACAAGAAGAGATCGGCCTAAGAGGCGGGCCCAAAATCGCCCTCGGACCACCTGGCCGCCCCAGAAAATGGAGCGCCGGGCTGGCCTGAGGGCGAAAAATTGAGATAAAACGCTCGTCATCGTTGCGACCATTCGCCGACCAGCAACCATTCACCCAACGGGTCATAGAACAGCGCATCATGGCTAAGCGCGATTATTATGAGATCCTCGGCGTCAAGCGGAGCGCCACCGATATTGAGATCAAATCCTCCTATCGAACCCTCGCCAAGGAATGCCATCCCGACCGTAATGCGGGAGACAAAGAGGCGGAGCGCCGGTTCAAGGAGGTTAACGAGGCCTACGAGGCTCTGAAAGATCCGCAAAAGCGCGCCGCTTACGATCAGTTCGGCCACGCCGCGTTCGAAGGCGGCATGGGTGGGCGCGGCGGGCCGGGCTTTGGCCCCGACTTCGCGTCCTCGATGTCGGACATCTTCGACGATCTGTTCGGCGAATTCATGGGCGGACGGCGAGGCCCGGGTGGCGGACGCTCACGAACCGGCCGCGAAGCGGGCGCCGATCTTCGCTACAATCTCGAAATCACGCTCGCCGAAGCCTACGCCGGCAAGACCGCGCAGATCCGCGTGCCGGCGAGCGTCAAGTGCGAAACCTGCTCGGGCTCGGGCGCCAAGCCCGGAACGAAGGCGAAAACCTGCACGACCTGCGGCGGCGTCGGTAAAGTCCGCGCCAGCCAGGGCTTCTTCACCATCGAACGCACCTGCCCCCACTGCCAGGGCCGCGGCGAGATGATCGACGACCCGTGCACCGACTGCTCGGGCTCCGGCCGCGTCCAGAAAGAGCGCACGCTGTCGGTGAACATTCCGGCGGGCGTCGAAGACGGCACCCGTATCCGGCTAGCTGGCGAGGGTGAAGCAGGCCTCCGAGGCGGCGCGCCGGGCGACCTTTACATCTTCCTGTCCATCAAGCCGCACGAGTTCTTCCAGCGCGATGGCGCCGACGTTTTCTGCAAAGTGCCGATATCCATGACGACCGCCGCCCTTGGCGGCCAGATCGATGTGCCGACGCTCGAAGGCACGACCACGCGCGTCAAGATCCCGGAAGGCACCGAGAGCCGCAAGCAGTTCCGTTTGCGCGGCAAGGGCATGCCCGTGCTCCGCGCCAAAGTCTCCGGCGACATGTACATCGAGGTCGAGGTCGAGACGCCGAAGAACCTGACGCGCAAACAGCGCGAGCTGCTGGAAGAGTTTGAGCGCGCGAGCCACAAAGAGACGAGCCCGGAAAGCGCCGGTTTCTTCTCGCGGGTAAAGGAATTTTTCGAAGGCAAGAGCGGCTGAAGCCGGTACCCCCGGGCAACCCTCTAAATCTTGCTAACGGCCGAAAAGCCGCTAGGGTCCGCTTCACAAAACGCCTCTTAGCCCCTCATCCGCCCCTTCGGGGCACCTTCTCCCCTAGGGAGAAGGAACCCACTTCTCCTCTCCCGGAACGGGAGAGGATGCCCGTCGAGCCTTCGCGAGATGGGCAGGTGAGGGACTTGAACGCCTAAGACTGGACTTTCAGACCCGATGACCGACGCCTCCGCGCCCCATCCACGCCTCCTTTTCTTCGCGGGCAGTGCCCGTCTGAACTCGTTCAACAAGCGCTTGGCGAAACTCGGCGCCATGATCGCCGAAGCCAACAGCATTCCCTCGACGTTCGTCGACCTCGCCGACTATCCGATGCCGATCTATCATGGCGACCTCGAAGCGGAAGAGGGGCCACCCGACAATGCCCGCAAGCTGAAAAATTTGATGAGGGCCCATACCGGTATCTTCATCGTCAGCCCCGAGTACAACGCCTCGTTCTCGCCGCTGCTCAAGAACACCATCGACTGGATCAGCCACATCCGCGACGATGGCGAAGCGCCGCTCGAAGTCTTCAAGACGCGCGTCTTTGCGCTGGCGTCGGCTTCGGGAGGCGGTCTCGGCGGCCTCCGTGGTCTGATGCAGCTGCGCGCCGTTCTCGAACTCGGAACTGGGGCCCTGGTGCTTCCCGAGCAGTTCGCCCTGCCCCGCATGCGCGACGCCTTCGACGAAAATGGCCACTTGCACAACAAGGATCAGAACGAGCAGCTGAAGGCCGTCATCCAGAAGCTCGCACGCGCCGCCCGCGTGCTCCACGGTTGAGCCGAAACATGATCGATCGCGCCACACGAGACAAACTGATCGTCGCTCTCGACCTGCCGTCGTACGACCAGGCGCGCGCCCTGGTCGATCGCCTCGGCGAGACCGTCAGCTTCTACAAGATCGGGCTCGAGCTTCTGTTTTCCGATGGCCTGTCGCTGGCTCAGGAACTGAAGCAAGAAGGCAAGCGCGTCTTTCTCGATCTGAAGTTTCTCGACATCGGCAACACGGTCGAGCATGCCGTCCGGGCGGCCGCAAAACTGGGTGTCGATTTCATCACCGTCCACGGCCACGACACGAAGACGCTGAGAGCCGCCCTGCGCGGACGCGGCGATACAAACTTGAAGCTGCTCGCCGTCACCGTTCTGACGAACCTCGATCAGGCTGACCTCGATGAGCAGGGCATCGCCGCAACGCCGTCCGGGCTTGTCATTGGCCGTGCCCGCATGGCGGAGAACGCGGGCTTCGACGGCGTCATCGCGTCGGGTCAGGAGGCCGCCGCCGTTCGCGCCGAAACCGATCCGCAATTCCTGATCGTGACGCCCGGTATTCGTCTTCCGGGAGCCGAGACCGGCGATCAAACCCGTATCACTACGCCGGAAGACGCGCTGCGCTTCGGCGCCAACCACATCGTCGTCGGCCGGCCGATAAACGCCGCTCCGGATCCCAAGGCCGCCGCCGAGACATTCCTGGCACACATCGCCAAGGGTTGAGCCGGCGTCTCGAAGTCCCGCCCGATTCCCGTGGCCGATCATGGCCTTGCCACAGCATCGCCCATCTCTCACCACGCCGAGCCCACACTTCGTATTTACCGAGCCTTAACCGTCCAGAGGATTAGCTCCGAGGCGGCCCAGGGGTAAGAGCAGGCGGGGTTTCACGAGCGTGATGCGTTGGTTGTGGTGTTTGACCAAGCGGGCCCAACTGCTTGCGGCAATAGTCGTTGTGGCCGGATCGGCCCTGATGCTGAGCCACGCCCGGGCGGACGAAGCCGCCGCCGAAAAGCCCCTCCCGTCCCTCGTCGAAGCCGCCCTCATCATGAAAGAGATCGTGCCCGAGGCGCCGGTCTATATCCGTGTCTTCAAGGAGGAGTCGGAGCTCGAGGTCTGGAAGGCGCGCCCGAACGGCCGCTACGCGCTGGTCAAGACGTTCCCCATCTGCAATTGGGGCGGAACGCTCGGACCCAAACGCACGACCGGCGATCTGATGTCGCCAGAAGGCTTCTACGGTGTCACTCAGGATGCTCTGAAACCCGACAGTAAATATCATCTCGCCTTCAACATCGGCTACCCGAACGCGCTTGACCGAGCGCTCGGCCGCACCGGCGGTTTCATCATGGTGCATGGAGACTGCCGCAGCGTCGGCTGCTTCGCCATGTCCGATAAATACATCGAAGAAATCTACGCATTTGTTCGCGATGCGCTGAGCGCAGGCGAGACCCACGTTCCGGTCCACGTCTTTCCCTTCCGTATGTCGGCCGAGAACATGAAGCGCCACACCGATAACCCGGCGCGGGACACCTGGAAGCCGCTGAAAGAAGCCTACGATGACTTCACGCGAACCCGCGAACCACCGAAGATCGGAATGTGCGGCAAGCGTTACGTCGTCAATTCGTTGACGCCCGTCGGCAACGATCCGAATGCCGCCTGCCCGACGCTGATCGGCAAACGCATCGCCCCCCTTTCGCCGCGCTCCGCCAAGCGTCTCGTTAAGGCCGATCCGAAGCTCCAGGCCAATGGCCCGAAACTGAAATCGGCTGAAGCTGGCACCGGCTGGAATTCGGTCGTCTCTGGCACGATGTTCGCCTGGGGTTCCGACCCCGCCAGCGCGATCCCCCGCAGCAAACCGCACCAGAACAGTGGCGACGCGTCCCTCGGCGCCGTGCAGCCCATCTTGAACCGCTGACGGGCGAGCCCCGCCCCATCACCCCGGTTGCCGAGACGGGGCCGGTCCGGCTATGGCTCCTCACCGGACAATTACGCTCGCGTCAAAGACCCGAGATCAAAAGAAAGAGATTGCAATGCCGAAGGGATACGTCATCGCCCACGCCACCGTCACGAACCCCGAGAAGTGGGCCGAGTACGTGGCGAAGTCGAAGATCGCACTCGACAAGTACGAGGGCAAACCCATCGTACGCGGCGGGCAAAGCCAGGTGATGGAAGGCAACGGCACGACGCGCAACGTCGTGCTCGAGTTTCCGAGCTACGAGCACGCGAAGGGTTACGCGACGTCGCCGGAATACGCCGAAGCCAAAGCACTTCGCCAGGGCGCCGGATCAATCGACATCACGATCGTCGAAGGCGTTTGACCACCTACCGTCATGCCGGTGAAGAACGGCATGACGAAATCGCAAGAGGCGCCATGGCCCACTTCACAACGAGCGATGGACGACCGGCATGGCGCGCACTCGTCCTGACGTTGTTCCCGGAGATGTTTCCGGGACCGCTCGATATATCGCTGCTCGGCCAGGCTCGCGCCGCCAACATCTGGTCGCTTGAAACTCTCCAGATCCGTGACTTCGGGCTTGGCCGCCACCGGCAAGTGGACGACACGCCCGCGGGTGGCGGCGCCGGCATGGTGCTCCGCGCCGATGTGCTTGGTCCCGCGCTCGATCACGCGCAAACACTTTCACCCGACGCTCCGCTCATCTACCTCTCACCCCGCGGCACACCGCTGACGCAGAGCCTGGCGCGTGATCTGTCCGAAGGGCCGGGCGTCACATTGCTCGCGGGCCGCTTCGAAGGCATCGACCAGCGCGTCATCGATGAGAAGAGCCTGAAGGAGGTTTCGATCGGCGATTATGTCCTCGCCGGAGGCGAACTCGCCGCGATGGTTCTGATCGAAGCCTGCGTCAGACTTCTGCCGGGCGTCCTCGGAGCCGCCGAGAGCCTCGCAAGCGAAAGCTTCGAGACCGGACTTCTCGAATACCCGCAGTACACCAAGCCGCGCGACTGGGAAGGCCGCTCGATCCCCGAAATTCTGCTCTCGGGCGATCATAAAAAGGTTGCAGAGTGGAGACGGCGTCAGGCCGAGCAGCTGACCGCCAGCCGCCGTCCGGATCTCTTGCGTCCCACCCGAACCCCAAAGTGACGCTGCAGGGCGCTTCGCCTTTGCATGGCCAGGATTTCTTGCGCAAATACGCTGGGGGAAGATTCGCTGGCAGGCCGCAAGGCCACCGCGACTAGGTCTCTCGGCACGTGCGCGTTGCCAATCGAGAGATGCGATGAAGAGCTTGAAGGATCTTCTGCCGGGTTCGTTGACCGCAGTGCTGATCGGCGGGTTGCTGATGGTATCTCCGGCGCTTGCCGATGACCCGCCCGCGCCAGCCGAAGCTGCGCCCGTTCCGCCGGCCGCCATCGCAGCGCCTGCCGTTCAAGACGACGCTGTCCTGATGGCCGTGCGAACGAAGCTCGCCGCCGAGCCTGCCGCGGACGACGAACGCGACCGCAAGGATCAAACCGCCCTCACCGACTTCTACAAGGACCGTCACGGCGAAGCACTTTGGGTTACGGCATCCGGAGTGAAGCCCGAAGCGAAGACACTCGCCACCGAGATCGAAAACGCCGACGCTTACGGCCTCGACGCAGCGCGCTTCAAACTCCCGAACCTCGTCAATGGTGCCCTGACCGCGACCGACACGGACTCGCTGGCGGCTGCCGAAATGCAATTCTCGAAGGCCGCGCTTCTCTATGCCCGCGACGCGCGCGGCGGTCGCATTCCCGATCCCGCGGAGATGCTGACGACGAACCTCGATCGCCGTCCGCAATGGATCGAACCGAAGGTCGTCATCGAAGCGCTGGCGGCAACGCATGAGCCGGACGCCTACTTGCGTAGCCTTCAGCCGCAGCAGCCGCAGTTTGAGAAGCTGCGCCAGATCTATCTCACGATGCTGCCGAAGGACAGGAAGCCCGGCAAGCTCAGCCCCGCCGCCAAACGCATTCGCGCCAACATGGAGATGTGGCGCTGGATGTGGCCCAACATGGGCGACTTCTACGTGCTGAACAACATCCCGGAGTACATGCAGTACGTTTACAAGGACGGGCAAATCATCCGCTCGGAGAAGATCGTCGTCGGCCTTCTCGACAAGCAGACGACGATATTCTCACGGCCTCTGAAATACGTCGTGCTGCGCCCCGCGTGGCGCGTACCCGAAAGCATCATGGTCAACGAGCTATGGCCGAACCTCATCCGCGGCGGCGGCATGATGCGCCAGTACGGCTTGCAGATCGTGACCAAGAACGGCCAGCGCGCCGTCGACTATCGCAGCATCGATTGGGCGACGAGCGACATCCGCAACTACGACGTCATCCAGCCGCCGGGACCGAAGAGCGTGCTCGGTCACGTCAAGTTCTCGTTCCCAAGCCAGCACACGATCTACATGCACGACACGCCGGACAAATGGATGTTCAAGCCCGCCCAGCGCACGCTGAGCCATGGTTGCCTGCGCGTCTGGAAGCCGATGCAGCTCGCCGAGCTTATCCTCAAGGAAGACAAAGGCTGGGACCCTGAAAAGATCGCCGAGCTTGATCGGTCGGGTCCGCTGAACAACGAGATCCCGATCACGAAGGAAATCCCGATCCACCTCGTCTATTTCACGGCGTGGGTCGGCGAGGACGGCAAGCTGAAAACCTTCGGCGACGTCTACGGCCACGAGAAGCGTGTGACTCAGGCGCTCGACGGCCAATGGCAAAAGATTAACAAAGGCCGCGATCACCTGGCGCCGGTCGAGCCATCGTTCAACCCGTCCGCTGTCGCTGCGCGCGGTCAGAACATCGATGGCGAATACGTCCCCTCGTCCAAGCGCAAAAGCGCGAACGTGGGCGACATAATCGGGAATGCCTTGGGACTTAGCTACTGAGATCCGTCGCGGAACCGCCCGCCGTTTCATCCCGGATCAAAGGGCAGAACGGCGCATAGCCGCGACAGGGGCTTGGGCCCACTCGACAAAACCAGCCTCTTCCGCTATCACCCGCCCAACAACAATTCCCTCAAACGGGTTGCCCTTAAGGGTTGCATGACCGGTTCGGGTCCTGATGGACGCCAAGCCGATCCTCTGCGTCATCAAAAAACGAAATGGAATCAACAAGATGAACATTATCCAGCAGCTCGAGCGCGAGCAGATGGACGCCGTCCTCGCGAAGCGCGGCGTTCCCGAATTTGGTCCCGGCGATACCGTCAAGGTGATGGTCAAGGTTGTCGAGGCCGCCGAAGCCGACCCAAAGGACAAGAAGAAGAAGGCCGCCGTCAAAGAGGCGACAGTCCGCTTCCAGGCTTATGAAGGCGTCGTGATCGCCCGTTCGGGCGCCGGCCTCAACGAGAACTTCACCGTTCGCAAGATTTCCTATGGCGAAGGCGTCGAGCGCGTCTTCCCGGTTTATTCGCCTTACATCGCCGAGATCGAAGTCGTCCGCCGCGGCAAGGTCCGCCGCGCCAAGCTTTACTATCTCCGCGGACGCCGCGGTAAGGCCGCTCGTATTTTCGAACGTACTGACGCACGCGCACGCCGCCTCAACGCCGCCTGGAAGGGCTTCAAGAAGCCGAAGGGCGAGGCCGAGGATCTGACGCAGATCAAGGGCATCGATATCGATCTGCAGAACCGCCTGAAGCAGCTCAACTGCTACAAGGTCGAGCAGATCGCCAACCTGTCGGACGAAGATATCGCCAACCTCGACGAAACCCTCACCTTGAAGGGCGCCATCGAGAAGCAGGACTGGGTTGGACAGGCACAGCGCCTTCTCGCTGAGCTGACCGCTGCCGAGGTTCCGGCTGAAGAAGCCAAGGCCTAAGCCGCACTACGGCTGACAGAGGCTGATGTTTTTCAAGCGTCGGGGAATTTCTCCGGCGCTTTTTTGCGCCTGTGGTGGCACACAGAGACGCAAGGTATTTTGCCGGCGATCGTTTCGCACTAGATTAGAAGCTTCAGCACCGTCCGACGTGGCGTGGAGTAGTATGTCGAACATCGAAGTATCCAAAACGGCCAGTCGCGACGGCAAGATTCCGCTGCACGGTCCCGAGGCGTTCGCCGCCATGCGCAAGGCTGGCCGGCTCGCCGCCGAAGCGCTCGACATGCTCGTTCCGATTGTCCAGCCCGGCGTCACGACGGCGGAAATCGACGAGCTGGTCCTCTCGTTCGCGCTCGACCACGGCGCCATTCCCGCGACGCTCAATTACCGCGGCTATCGCTACGCGACGTGCACGTCGATCAACCACGTCGTCTGCCACGGCATGCCGAACGATAAGCCGTTGAAGCCTGGCGATATCGTCAACATCGACGTCACGCTCATTGTCGATGGCTGGCACGGCGACACGAGCCGAATGTATTCGGTCGGCGATGTCTCGCGCCGCGCCGAGCGCTTGATGTACGTGACCTATGAATCCTTGATGCGCGGCATCGCCGTCGTAAAGCCCGGCAACACCACCGGCGACATCGGCGCCGCTATACAGCGTTATGCCGAAGGCGAGCGCTGCAGCGTCGTCCGCGACTTCTGCGGCCACGGCCTCGGCCGCGTCTTCCACGACCGCCCGAACATCCTGCATTACGGCGAGCCGGGCGAAGGGACCGTGCTTGAACCGGGGATGCTGTTCACGATTGAACCGATGATCAACCTCGGCAAGCCGCACGTGAAAATACTGGCGGACGGCTGGACGGCCGTGACGCGCGACCGCGAGCTTTCCGCGCAGTTCGAGCACACCGTCGGCGTCACCGAAACCGGCTGCGAGATTTTCACCGAAAGCCCGGCCGGATATCATTTTCCGCCAAACGGCGTCCGCGCCGCCGCTTGATGGAGTGAAGGTCGATGTCGCGCTCCGATGGATTTCGGGACAAGACAAGCGCCGCCGAGCAATCGACATTCTTTTCCCTCACCCAGGAAGAGAAACCCAAAGCCAAGGGCGAAGAAAAAAATGCGCCCGACGACAAGGCGGGCCATCGCCGGCGCCTGCGCGACCGCTTTCAGAACGGCGGCGCCGACGCCGTCCCTGATTACGAACTACTCGAAATGATCCTCTTCCGCGCCTTCCCGCGGATCGACACGAAGCCGATCGCGAAACGCTTGCTCGCGAAATTCGGCTCGTTCGCGGACGTCGTCTCGGCTCCCGCCGAACGCCTGAAGGAAGTCGAAGGCATCGGCGATCGCGCCGTCGAAGAATTGAAGCTGATCAAGGCCGCGGCCGAACGGTTGACCAAGGGTCAGATCGTTTCCCGGCCTGCGCTGTCGTCATGGAACGGCGTGCTCGATTATTTGCGCCTGGTGCAAGGCTTCGAAACGCGCGAGCAATTTCGCATCCTGTTTCTCGACAAGAAGAACCAGCTCATCGCGGACGAAGTGCAGGGTCGCGGAACCGTCGATCACACACCCGTCTACGTGCGCGAGATCGTGAAGCGCGCGCTCGAACTCTCCGCAAGCGCCATCATCCTCGTGCACAACCATCCTACTAGACCCACATCGATCACGCTCGATCACGCCCAAGCACATTGAAACACCACGATTTTTGGGCTTGAAAAGCTTCCGGTGACTGGGGCAAACTGAGGGCGGTAATTGGGGATCGGAGCACATTCCGACCCCAATAACCGACTGACTACCGCCCTCAGTTTTCGGGAGACGTAGCATGGGCAGCCTCACCGATGGCGCGATCCGGCGCAGCATCAAGGACGTCGAACTGACCGGAAAGCAGAAGTCCCTGGCCGACGGCGAGGGACGCGGCGTGGGCCGCCTGGTCCTCGTCGTGCGGCCGATGCCTAAGCGGGTGCTGGCGGAATGGATGGCCCAGCAATGGCGCGACGGTAAGCGGATCAAGGCGAAACTCGGCGACTATCCATCGATGTCGCTCGCCGCAGCCCGAGAGGTTTTCAAGCGCGACTTCGCGGACGCGATCCAGAAGGGTCGGAGCATCAAGATCGTCACCGATGCTCGGCCCGGAACCGTCGCCGACCTTTTCGAAGCCTACGTCGCCTCGCTCAAAGAAGCAGGTAAGCCGTCCTGGAAGGAAACGGAGAAAGGACTGAACAAGGTAGCCGACACTCTTGGGCGCAACCGCCTTGCCCGGGAGATCGAGCCGGACGAGGTGACGGAGGTGCTCCGCCCGATCTTTGAGCGTGGGGCCCCTGCCATGGCGGACCACGTCCGCTGCTACATCCGCGCAGCTTACAGCTGGGGAATGAAATCGGAGCACGACTATCGAAACACGTCGCCGCGCCGATTTCGACTGGTCTACAATCCGGCGGCAGGTATCCCGACTGAGCCTAAGGTCGTCGGGTCCCGGTGGCTGGACGAAGATGAGTTTGTCCAGCTCTGGCGATGGCTCGAATGCCCCGACGTGCCGGTGCACCCGCCCTATCTGCGGGCCGTTCAGATCCTGATGCTCACGGGCCAGCGGGTCGAGGAAATCGCGCGCCTTCACAAGGATCAGTGGGATTCCCGCGAACGAATTCTCGACTGGTCAAAAACCAAGAACAGCAAGCCTCATGCGGTCCCTGTTCCGTCCTTGGCGGCGGAGCTTCTCGATTCCATTAAGCCGAACGAACATGGGTGGTTCTTCCCCTCGGCGAAGGATCCATCGAAGCCCGTCAGCCATGGGACGCTCTATGCCTTTATGTGGCGCCAGCGCGACCGCGGCGTCATCCCGGTCGTGACCAATCGCGACTTGCGGCGAACGTGGAAGACGCTGTCAGGCAAGGCTGGCGTGCCGAAGGAAATCCGCGATCGCATTCAGAACCATGCGCTGCAGGACGTTAGCTCCAAGAGCTACGACCGCTGGAACTACATGCCAGAGAAGCGAGCTGGCATGGCGCGCTGGGACAAGTTCGCCCGCACCATGCTGGCCAAGAAGCCCGTCCGCCGGCCAGCGAAGCAGGCGGCGTGATCTCGCGCGTACTTATGATCGTGGCGTGCGTCTTGGCCGCTGGGGCGGCTGCGACCCCGGCAGCTGCGGATCCGTGCACAGCACCGGTCCCCACTCGCGCCGGTCACTCCTTTTCGGGCCAGGTCCGTTACGTGGGTGACGGCGACGGCCTGTGCGTCGGCGATTCCCCAGATCCGACGACTTGGATCGAGGTCCGCCTGGCGGATTTCGATGCGCCCGAGCTTCACGCCCCAATCGGAGCGCGTGCCAAGGCAGCACTGGAAGATGTCGCTCTCGGCCGCGGGGCCTTCTGCACCGCGGTGCGTGGCCGCAATGGCCGCGTGCAGGTCTATGACCGCGTCATCGCCGTCTGCCAGATCAGCGGACGATCGATCGGAACATTGTTGCGGCAGATCGGCGCGCCTCAGGGCGGCCGCTAGCCCGAGAACCTGTAGCTCCCTAGGCTCACCCGCTGTCGCTCGAGCGTCCAAGCTCCTGTGGACCCGCTTCGCACAGACGATGAGATACTGCCTCGGTGCCGAAGCAACATGCCGGCCATCGCCGACCCCGCGCGGGCTGATCCCGCAAACTCACTGTAACCAGCTCGCGGGAATGAGCTTCTCGCCCTTCCTCCATCGCTCGATCACCGCCGTTGCGAACCACTCCGGCTTTAGGTCTGCGTGATCCATGATGATGATCTGCAGCTCCGGCGCGAGTTCGGCCGCTGCATCGGCCGCCAGCTTGAAGAGCTGCAGCACGGCGGTCTGGTCCTCGTCGGAAAGCCCGTCGATTGAACCTTCCGCATCGCGGTCCGGTGGATAGTGAGCTTGAGATGGCTGGTCGAAAATGATGAACCCCGGCACGGGACGCTTCTTTTGACGAAACCATTTATGGAGAGCCAGGTGTGCCAGGACGTGGTAGCCGACCCAATTCTCGCCGCTTCCCATCCGGAACAAAGGGACCGGACCGTCAAGAGTATCAGCGACGACCGTCAGGGCCCTGATGTCGAGCCTTAGCTGGCTACCTCGGTGCTCCAGTTCCAGATCGTCAGAATACTGGGTCATGTAGCGGCCGATAATGTTCAAGAAGGCATCAAGCTTTTCCTTCATCGCTTCGGCGTCGAGCTCCCGCTCCAGCGCCGCAACCCGAATCCGGCTTGCCGCGATGGCCGATTTCAGCCCTGAGCTGGTGTCGGCGGTGCTGGCGGTCTCGACATACTGAGTGATCTTTCCGGTTGTTCGCGCCTGTAGAATGAAGCTGTCCTGTTGAACGCGGAGGATCTCGTTCTCCCTCATTCGCGCCGCAATCTGCTGCTGGTTTTCCCGCAGACGCTGCTCGATGTCGGCCTCTTCGCGATTGAGCGACGCCAATCTGAGCTGAAGCCGCGGGTTCTCAGCCTCAACCGCCTCGAGTTGATCGCTGAGCTCCTGAAGCGAGCGCTGCATCTGCACCACGGTCGGCGCCGGCACGGGAAGCTGGCTTTCGCACAGCGGGCAATGAGCGGAATCGTGATCGCCATGTTTGATCAGGCCGACGGAGCTCAAGCGAGCTCGCTGCTCTTTTGCTTCACGTTCGTAGCCACTCGTCTCCGACGTAAACGTCCGGGTCGATCGAATCTCGGCGTTGACCCTCTCGAGTTCGGTTCGAAGACCCTGGCGTTCAGCGCGTAGGCCAGCCAGCACGTCCTCGCCGTCACCCACCATAAAATTGTCGCGCACGCCGGTGTCACGCACCACGCGCTGAAGAACCGCAAGGACCGCCTCGTAGGTGAGCGCGACAGTCCGCTCGTCGATAAGTCCCACCTGTTTGGCTTCGTCGACAAGGGCGCGCGCACGCGGGTACGTGCTGCTATCAAGGGCGTCCGCGTCGCGGAGCTGGCGTTCTAGCTGACGTAGTTCGCGTTTGGCCTGATCGAGCTGGGATTGCTTGAATAGGCGGTCTTCATCCACGGCCCCAAGGAAATAGGGCAACGTATCTTTGATGGCCTGACTGACGAAGTCCTCGCCTTGCCGGTGGAACAGGCGCTGTTTGCTGTCGATGTCGTTCTGGTCTTGGAAGGAGAGCAACAGCGCGTGCCGGAAGTTTGCCTCCAGCGGGTCGCGGGTTGGGGTCGGAGGTCGATGTTCGTTCTCGCTGATGCCGATCGCGGCGCCGAGGAACTTCTCTACTGCGCCCACCGTCGTGTTTTTGAACAGGGCGGACTCCGACGGTGTCTCGATGCTCGACCCTCGGTCCATGTAGATATCGCCGTTCGTTCGATCGCCGACATCGGGGTTGCGACGGGCGATGAAGATCTGTCCGTCGCCAATTTGAAACAGCAAAGCATACCAGCCGACATACTTGCGGATCACGCCATCCGCGACGTTGCATTCGCTGCGGCCCGTACAGTAATCGATGATGTCGATTATCGCTGACTTGCCGGTTTTTGAGCCGCCGGTCAGTATATTTAGCTCGCCGGGTCTGAACACGACCTCGCGAACTTCACCCCGGCGACTGTAGAGAATGAGCTTGGCAATTTGCAGACTCACGGTGTCACCCCCCACGCGGCGTAGATTGTTGCGGTTGTGCCCGCGGCGGCAAACCATCGTCCCAAGAAACCTGCCCGGTCGACGCACTCGCGGGCTTCTGCGGTGAACAGCGCGGTCCGCTTCTCGGTCGCGGTTTGACGCTTCGCCCCAACGCTCAGGTCGCCGCTGTCCGCCAGCGCCAAGATCTGGTGCTGAGCACCGAACACAACGGCTTCGCGGGTGATCGCGCTCAGGCGCGTCACCCTGTTCGCGAAGTCGACAAGTTGCTCACGGTTGTCCTGAATCCAAGGCAAAAGCGAGGTCACTGTCGAGCTCGGCAACGCTCGCCGCGTGCCCTGGTGCAGAACGATCGGGAGAATAAGGAAGGTGAGAGCAAACGGGAACGGCCGCCCCGCCTTCTTCGTATAGTCTTCAGTCGTCTTCGCCAGCAAAGTGGCGCAGAAAGCCGGATTGAACAGATAAGCTTCTTCGGTGACGCGGTTCGACCAGGGCTGCATGGATTAGCCCACCCCGTCATCGGAAGGGTCATCCTGGTCGCTCTGATATTCAGGATGCCACCCGACTGCGTATCGATTCGACAGTATGTGATAGCTGCCGTGGGTCAGGAACCGGTCCCGAACGCTTCTCAATGTAAACTGGGCCTCGTTCTCCACCCATTTGTAAAGCAGCTGCCCGGCGGCGACCTTCTCGGTGGGCGGGCAACCCGGGCCGAGTTCGTCGACCAAGGCGGCGTGGCGCGGCTCCCACGCTTCCACGAGCTGCCGCTCATAGTTCTCGAGTTCGCCACCTACGAGAAGCTCTTCGCGCGCCCAGCGCGATCGCTGCTCGGACGCTCGGTAATAGTCTCGAATCGCGAACTCCACGCGCCGCGGGCCGACCTCGATCCTTCGCAACTGTTTCACGAAAGGACGCTTGTCGAGTTCGGCGACGACCGTCGGTGACGGATAGGTGGACGCATAATCGACCGGCAGGGCGTCTCGCCTGAACTCCTCCCGAAGTTCATCGACCCGCTGGTCAATGGCGAGCACGGGGATGGCCGAAGGGCCTGCTCCGGAGAGGGCCTTGATCACCACGCCGAACCACCATCCTTCAAGGCGCTCTACCAGATGGTCGACCTGATCGCGCGGCGCGGCGTGAACGAGCTCGCGCGCGATCTCATCCCCGACGTCGACGATGTTGGGCGAGCCGTCGAGAACGAGGATCGCCTTCAGCATGCTTTGACGCAAATCTTCCGGCAGCGCCGAGTAGGCTTGATAGGCTGCAGCGTTCTCCTTGTTCTTGGATGAAGCAGCGGTCTTCAGGAGCAGCTGATCAGCGGCCGACTCATCCCGTTCGCGCATGCGCAAGAGCGCCGCCGCTGACCCATCTGGCGCGAACCCTGTCGTCAACAGGACGAACTTGATCCTGAAGGGCGCCTCGACGTCTTCCGTCACGCGCTTGGTCCAGATGAGCAACGTTTTCCACAGATCGACGCTGGCATCCGTCAGGTTGCCCAGCTTGCCCACATGGTGCTTGGTCTGGATAAGCTGTGTCGGCTCACCGTTGACCTCGAACCCCACATCGTCGAACTTCTCGATCGAAATCTCCAGTTGGGGCGACTTGGCGATAGCCTGAAGACCGGCGAGCAAGGCGTAGCGGCATTGAAAAAGGTAGCCAGTCGCCGAAGCGCTGGCTTCGTGCGTGCTGGCTGGCTTCATCCCTGGCTCTGGCCCCTACTCAAATGAAGATTCCTTCGGTTCGGTAATTACAGCGATCACCTTCAATGTAAGTGACCGCTCGTGCAATACAGAATGCCCAGTCCTGTCCCCCATCATTCATCTGGGGGAGTATGTCCGAGTTCCACCGCCTTCCGGCGCTGTCCCGCGCTCAGCGCGCTCCAGAAGCGATGAACCCGGCGTGTCGGCATCTGTCGCAGGTCCTCGATGTGCTGGGCGCGGCGAAGCTCGACCTGAAAGAAGGAGGGGTGGTGGTCGATCCGAAACGTCCGAAGCTTCCAGAACACCACGGCGGCATATTTGGGCGTGAGCTTCTTGTTGCGCCGGTAGTAGTCGAGCGCGCCCGACAGCACCGGGTTGACCTCCTTCGTGGCGAGCTGTTCCAGCGCACGGATGCAGGACTCCAGTTGCATCCGCTGGGTAAGTTTGGCCAGATGGCGCTTTGCCTCCTCGGGCGAAAGGCGCCGGCCATTCTCCATGACGGCGACGTCGAATTGAAGTATGCAATGTGAGCCGACCCAGAGCGCTGCCTCGGTATATGGGTTGGCGATCTCGAAGTGATATCTGAGGTCCTGCTGGCCGCACAGTTCGCATGTCTCGATCGGTGTCTCGTGGTCGACCGTGTTTTCGGTGAAGGACCACTCGGCGAAGGCGGCAGGCAGCGTGTCGGCCACCGAAAGGGGCAGAATGCTGTCGCGCACGCGCTGGCTGTAGCCTCCCACTTCTCATCAGGCCTCGTTATTTAAGCTGACTTACCTTAGCCCATTTCCTATTTAAGCCAAGTGGGCATTGCTTAAATAAGGGTGGGTTGCCATAATCGGCGCACATGGTTGATCCCGAACCCAATCAGCGGCTGGGCCGCTTTGTCGAAACCCCCGTCGCCGGCGAGACGGTGCGTGCCTTCGTGCCGCCGCCGCTCCCCCCGGCGCCGCCGATCGACGTGCTCACGCTGCTGGACCGTTTGAGCCTAGCTGAACGCGCGCTGGGCCGCCTCGACGGCATAACCATGCTTTTGCCGCGCCAGGAGCTCTTCCTCTACATGTATGTGAGGAAGGAGGCCGTCCTCTCGTCCCAGATCGAGGGAACCCAATCCACCCTTACCGACCTCCTGCGCTTCGAGACCGAGGCGCAGGCCGGGCAGCCGATCGACGACATCCGCGAAGTCTCGAACTACGTCGACGCAATGATGTATGGCCTGGAGCGGCTTGAGGACTTGCCGCTGTCGCTCCGCCTGATCCGCGAAATGCACGCACGGCTTCTGCAAAGCGGGCGGGGCGGCACCAAGAGCCCGGGCGAATTCCGGCGCTCGCAGAACTGGATCGGCGGCAGCCGACCAGGCAACGCGCTTTTCGTCCCGCCTCCAACGACGGAGTTGGATGGCTGCCTCGACGCCCTTGAACGCTTCATGCACGAGGACGAGTCTCGACTGCCGGCGCTGATCAAGGCGGGCCTCCTGCACGTCCAGTTCGAGACGATCCATCCCTTCCTGGACGGCAATGGCCGTATCGGGCGTCTGCTGGTGACGCTTTACCTTTGCGTTCACGGCGTGCTGCGAAAGCCGCTGCTCTACCTGAGCCTCTATCTGAAGACCCATCGCGCCGACTATTATAGGCTGCTTCAGGAGGTGCGCGAACACGGGGCTTGGGAGGCTTGGCTGGACTTCTTCCTGACCGGCGTTGCGGATACGGCAAACCAAGCCTTCGACGCCGCGACCCGGATCGTCGAACTGTTCAAGCACGACCGCGAACGCATCACCGGCGAGAGCGAACGCCCTGGCTCCGCGCTGCGCATCCACGATCTCCTTCAGCAGAACCCCTATCTCACCGCAAACCTGCTGGTCGAGCGAACGGGCCTGTCCGCGCCCACCGTCAACGCCGCGCTTGCCGATCTTGAACGCCTCGGCATCGTCGAGGAGGTGACCGGCCGGCGGCGCGGTCGCGTCTTCGGCTATCGCCGCTATCTCGCAATCCTCAGCGAGGGCACCGATCCCCTGCCCGCAGCCTAACCCGAGAGAAAATTGTGCGTCTAGAAAGCGTCACCCTGTCCGGCTTCCGCTGCTTCGGCCCCGACCCGATCACGGTGCCGATTGCCTCGGAGATCACCGCCGTCGTTGGTCCGAACGCGGCCGGCAAGACCGCGCTCCTCCACGCCTTGTCGAAGCTGTTCGGCGTCTCGCGCGCACAACGCACCGTGCAGCGGTCGGATTTTCATGTCGGAGCTGACGAGGACATCGATGACCGTGAGCCGAAGGACCTGTTCATTGACGTGTTGATCGGACTGCCCGAGCTGGCCGACGGCACCGCCACGCCCGAAACCATCGCACCGTCATTTCGGCACATGCAGCTCGAGCGTGCAGACAAAGCACCGGTCTGTCGCTTGCGGCTCGAAGCGCGTTGGGAGGACGACGGAACCGTCGAGGGCGAGGTGTCGCAGGAGCTGTTCTGGGTCGATACGCTCGACGACAATCCCCCGGACGACAAGCGCCACCCCGTCTCTGCGGCCGATCGCGGCCTCATCCAACTCTACTACACCCCGGCCAGTCGCGATGCCGCCGCTCAGATCCGCGCCACGACCGGAGCGCTCGCCGCGCGCCTGCTGCGCGCCATTGAATGGTCATCGGACACCGAGGACGCCGTAAAGGGCGCGAGCGAAGATCTGGCCACCGCGTTTGAGGGCGAGGCAGCAATCGCGGCGATCGCAAAGGCCCTACAGACACGCTGGTCGGACCTCCATGACGATGTCGTCGACACCAAGCCTCGGCTCAGCCTCGTTAGTCGTAGGTTTGAAGAAATCGTCAGCAAAATCGCGGTCATCTTCGACCAAGGCCCCGACGGCCAAGAACGCGGCCTGGACGCGCTGAGCGACGGCCAACAATCGCTCTTCTACTTCGCGCTGGCCGCGGCCGTTTTCGACCTTGAGCGCCAGGTCGTCGCGGGCAAGGTCGAAGGCTTTCTTGACGACCAGCTGCGTATCCCCGCACTCACGCTGTTCGCGCTGGAGGAGCCGGAAAACCACCTGTCGCCGTACTTCCTTGCCCGGATCATTCGTCAGGTCCGGTCGCTCACCGACGGCGGGGGCGCCCAGGCGATCGTCACCAGCCATTCCCCGGCGGTTCTGAGCCGGGTCAACCCGCGCGAGGTTCGCTACTGCCGCAGCGACCCGAAGACGCGCGTCTCGTCCGTCAAGAAGATCAAGATGCCGACGGGCATAGACGAGGCGGCCAAGTTCGTCCGTGGCGCCATGCTCGCCTACCCGGAACTCTACTTCGCACGCTTCGTCCTTCTCGTCGAAGGGGACTCGGAGCGGATCGTCCTCCCGCGTCTCGCCGAAGCGCTCGACCTCCTGATCGATCCTGCCTTCGTCGCGATCGTGCCGCTGGGCGGGCGCCATGTGCAGCATTTCTGGCGGTTGCTGACGCACCTTGGCATTCCACACGCGACTCTGCTCGATCTCGACCTCGGCCGTAGCGGCGGCGGCTTCGGCCGGGTGAAGACCGCGATCGAGAAACTTATCGAATTCGGCGTGCCGAAGGCTAACCTGCTCAAGATCGAAGGCGGCATGTTATCGGACGCCGATTTCGCCAAGATGCACACGTGGCAGGATGCCGATGACCGCAAGCTGCTCAAGGGATGGGTCGACTGCCTGAAGCCTCACGCCGTCTACTTCTCCGCGCCGCTCGACCTCGACCTGGCGATGATCGCGGCTTTTCCCGACGCCTATGAAGCAGTTATACCCAAGGGGGGCGGACCCAAGATGGCCGTCGATAAGGCAGCCGAAGTCGTCCTGGGCACAGCTGGACCAGGGCTCGCCCTCTACACCGGACCTTACAAGGACTACCCGGATCTGCTGCCCGCCTATCGCTACCACTTCATCACGAACAGCAAGCCGGCGACACATCTCGCGGCGCTCACCCACATCAAGACCAAGGCCTTGCGTGAGGACATGCCGCCGTTGCTTTCGGAACTTCTCAACCATATCGCCAAATGCCTGCGGCGAGACTGACCATGGCGGTGCTTGCGCGACGGGTTCGACCCGACGATTGGAAGCCGATCGGTGTCGACGCCCTCGAAGCGAACGCGATCAAGGTGGTCCGCTCCACCGACAACCGCTCGGTCATCGCCGGCCCCGGTGCGGGGAAGACCGAGCTCCTCGCACAGCGCGCCGCCTATCTTCTGCAGACCGGCATCGCGCCGCCGCCGCGGCGCATTCTCGCGATCAGCTTCAAGCGTGACGCCGCGACCAATCTCGCCGCCCGCGTCCGCCAGCGCTGCCATCGCAGCCACGCCGGCCGTCTCGATTCGATGACCTTCGACGCGTTCGCCAAAAGCCTGGTCGACCGGTTCGGCCAAGCGCTGCCCGAGCGATGGCGACCGCGACCCGACTATGAACTCATGTTCCCAAACGATACGGCCTTTCGGGGATTTCTGTTCCAGGATGTCGGTACGCCTCCGAAAGCCATAGGCAGCTACGCTGACCTCCAGGCGATCTCCATCAAGACATTCGAGCGCTCGCTGCTCGTAGGCTCACCGCTTCCCGTTCTGGGCTGGCCTGACCCGACAGTCGGCCAGTGGGCGGCGGATCGATTCTGGCAATCGTCGCTGCACGAGGGAAAGAAGACCTTTCTGTCGTTCCCGATGATCGGACGGCTCGCCGAACTGCTCCTGCGCGTCAATCCGATGGCGCGCGACGCCCTCCGTTTGACCTACTCGCACCTGTTCATGGACGAGTTCCAGGACACCACCCAGATCCAATACGATCTCGTGCGAACGATCTTCCTCGGAACCGATGCAGTGATCACTGCAGTGGGAGACAATAAGCAGCAGATCATGCGTTGGGCGATGGCGATGGACGATCCATTCTCCGCGTTCGACGCCGATTTCGGCGGCAAGCGCACGCCGCTCTACAACAACTATCGGTCGTCGCCCGAGCTCGTGCGCATCCAGCATGTCCTCGCGCAAGCGCTAGACGCTCGTGCGGTAGAGCCCGTTTCGAAGACGGCAACCACGATTGCAGGCGAAAGCTGCGCAATCTGGGACTTCTCGAGTCCCGAGATCGAAGCACAGCGGCTGGCCCGGTTCGTCGCCGGCGAAGTGAAGGCCCATGCGCTCGGCCCTCGCGACTTCGTCCTGCTCGTGCGCCAGAAGGCGGTCGACTATGCGGCCGTACTCGAGCCAGCCTTTCGAGCCGCGGGAATCCCGCTTCGCAACGAGGCCGGAACCGTCGGCGCCGTCATGTTGCAAGAGCTTCTCGCGGAAGAAGCATCAGAGCTGTTGGTCAAGGTTCTACGTCTTGCCATGACGAAACGCGCAGGTCGGCATTGGACCGAATGCCAGGAGGCGCTGGGGGCTTTGCGCGGGATTTCTCCCGAGGACGAAGCCGCCCAGGCAATATTCGCCCGCGAGCTCGACGCCCAAGCGACCCAGCTCAGCGCCGACCATCCCGAACCGCCAGCGTCCAAAGCCGATGCGCGGACCATCGTTGATGACGTCCTTTGCTTCGTCGGCCGTGAACGGCTGATCGCCGTTCATCCCGCCTATGCGCAGGGCGGGTGGTTTGAGAAGGTCGTTGAGGCCACCGCAGTGCATCTGCACGGGTCATCGGCCGACGCCGCAGATTGGACGGAGACCCTCGACACCTACGAAGGCCTGCATGCCATTCCGCTCATGACGATCCACAAGAGCAAGGGGCTCGAATACCATAGCGTCATCTTTGTCGGGCTTGATGACGGCGCCTGGTGGAGTTTTGCTGGCGACCAAATGGAGGCGACCGCCGGCTTCTTCGTCGCGTTCACGCGGGCCAAGCAGAGGGTGGTCTTCACCTACTGCGCCAAACGCGGGGCGCGCACCAAGATCGCCACCCTCTACGGCCTTCTCAGCAAGGCCGGCGTTCAGACCATCCAGATAGCCTGAAATCTCCGTCCAGCCCGAGGCACCGAGATTCAGGTTCAAGAATTGTGAGGCAGCTGCTTTCTGGCTCCAATTGCCCCGCCAAATCTACGCTGGGGCGCGGCGTCGCCGCCGCCGTTACGCTACTGTTCCGCCTTCCAGAGAGTAGGATAATGCCGAATGAAGCCATCCGGCGCGAGTTTGAGGAGGCCTTCGTAGCTGGCGCTCGGTGCCTCGTACCAGAAGGCAGATTCGCCACGTCGCGTGTATCGCTGGTCCAGTTCGGTCAACTCACCTGTCTCGGCATCGAGCCATGCAACAGAGATGTGAGCGGCGCAGCCTTGAGCGATCGGAACGCGACGAAGCTGTTGCAGGTTCGTCGCAGGCGTGAACCCGAGATCGAGATCAACGAGATGATCCAAGCCGTGCACGACCTCCCCGTTCAGCGTCCACTCAGTCCCCTGTCGAACGATGAGGTATTCGATAGGTCGGCGCCCAAGGAAACCCCGAACGTCTCCGCGCACCGTTTTCCAATCGGCGCCACATTCGACGCGATAGGCAATGCACGCCGGGCCTTCCTTACGGCGAAAGACGGCGGTTCCTTCGATACGCCAACCACTACCGCACTGCTCCAAACGGCACGCGTCGTGACCGAGCGTATCCAGCCGTCGCCAAAAGGCAGTTGCCACGATAGTCACGTTCGACCTCCGGATCGGATCATCATTGTGGTAAAGCGTAGATGTAGTGCTCATCTTCGCCAGCCGTGGCCCATCACCTCGACCTGATGCGAGCGGCACGGACAATTTCATGATTGGCGCGAGAGCCCGTCGCTACGCGGCTCAGGGGACGGCAGTCTCGAACTGAATGTCACCGCCCAAGCTTGGGCCAAGCGCCGCCTCGGGCACATCGGCGTGGCGATCCTCTTCGGTGTAAAACCGGGAAAAGTGCTTGCCCAGGATTTCGCCCGGCGAATAGCCCTTGATCCGCTCCGCGCCTGGATTCCAGCTCGACACGCGGCCCTCGCGGTCGAGCAAGTAAATCGCGTAGTCCACAACGCTTTGGACGAGCACCTCGTAAGCAATTTTTGGGGCCGAACTTGCTTTTCATCGCACTGAAAGCTTATCGCCCAGGGAGGGCAACCCGCAACGTTCGGACCAAAAGCAGACCGACCTTCTTCCTACGCCGATACCACTGCAGCCGCGACCCTGAAACCGCCCCGCGTCCCCCACCCGCTGGTCGTCCCAGAACCTCGCATTCGCGCGCGAGGTGCTTCAATTTCCCGGACCGGGCGCTCCTCCTCCCTCGCGAAATATTCTCGCGCGCGACCGCCAGGGGAGACGCACCCGTCAATCGCACCGCCGTACCGCAGAGTCAGTTCAACAACCATGTTCAGAGATATGGCGTTCCAGCGCGAGCCGGGCGCCCTCCGATTCAACCCGCGCCTCGTCGACACGCCGTTGCAGTCGGTCGTATTCCTCCTTTGCAGACGTCGCCAACTTGCCTTGAAAAACCGTCACAGCGCGTGAAAAACTGGCCGTTTTTGCTTCGTAATCAATGACCAGGCGCGCCTTTTCTTTGCAGTCCATCGTTTGCTCTTCGCGCTCTTCGCCGACCTCAGATGTCAGACTCCGGCTTTCCGTTTCGCGCTCTCGCCGCCACTTCGCTTTTGATGCGATTGAGCAGAAGCGAGTGATCGTAGGGCTTCGACAACAGCGGGCCGTCCTCGCAGAGGTCCTGCGCCTTGGCGGCCGCCTTCTGGACGGTGCCGGCGAGAATGATCTTTGCGTCGATACCGTTCGACCGCATCCAACGCGCAAGACCGAAGCCATCGATCTTGCCGGGGCTGCTCACGTCGGCCAGCACGATGCCGATGGCAGCGCTGCCCGTGGTCAGCACCTCAACCGCTTCATCGGTATTCAGGGCTTCAACCACCTTATAGCCGCAGTCGCGCAAATATTCAGCGAGCGGCTTCCGCACGAGCACGTCGTTCTCCACCAACAGGATATGGGGACTAGTCATACCGCTTCACTGTTCGACGTGAAACCGCCCCCCGCGTCGTCCAGAATGGCACGGATTTTCTGAGCCACGTCGCCAAGTACATAGGGCTTCGTCATCAGCGGCGTTCCGTCGATCTCGCCCGGCAGCAGATGCCCAGACGTCAGGATCACCGGGATATGCGGGTAGAGAAGCCGCACCTGCTGGGAAAGGCCTATGCCATCCAGCGACCCTGGCATGCGCACATCCGAGAAGACCAGCCCTACATCGTTATGTGACCGCAGGTATTCCAGAGCTTCGTCGGCTGTACCAGCCTCGATGACATGGAAGCCACAGTCTCTCAGGTAGTCGCATATGACATACCTTACCAAAATCTCGTCTTCAACGACGAGTATCGACGTGCGTTCTTCTTCCGAGTCGGATGCAGGCTCGATCATCTCACCCCCTTTCCGACACAATGCCCAAGCTGGTCCCAGGTTCCTGGAGCGGCACGAGCCGGGCGCCGTAGCGCGCCTCGGCGCACAAAAAGGACGGACTGGCCGACGGAGCGCGTGACCGGTAGGAGTGATCAGGGTGGGGCAGGCAGATGCAGGAAACTCTCGTGCAACACCTCCGCAGCATGGGCGGAAATTTCTGCGCATCGGCAGAACGATTCGACGGGACTGACGGGGGCCGCACCGACGAGCATGTGTTCCAAAATCTCCATTGGGGATTGGAACTGTTGCTGAAGGCCTACCTTCACCATCGCGGGTGGACGGATGCGCGCTGCATCGCAGATGTCCGACACGATCTCGGCAAGGCGCTCGCCGCGTGCGAGCGGGAGGGGCTCGAGGGTATCGACCCCGAGATTCGCGCCTTCCTGCAAGCCCTCAGCCCTTTTTCGCGTGTCCATCGTGTGGCCGAGTTCGTGGAGGCGGGCGCCGCCGGCTGGACTGCGGCGGACGCGATCACGGTGAGCACCCGCCTTCGGAAAGCACTCGCCAGCGGCTTTTGGGTGGAGGGCGGCGAGGGATGAAGCCTTTCCCCGGGCCAGCCCGTGCTCTCACCGAACCCCATCTGCGGGCGGCACCCCGGAGGCCGTGCTGAAACTCCGCGTCGGAGCGAGGCACGGCGACGCGCCCTGCAAGACACGACTTTGGCGCTGTCCAACCCTACTTTGGTTCACTGGACAAAAGGGAGCCGGGTCAGGAGAGAGATTTGTCTGATGAGAGCGAAGGTATACTAACCAGAGTCAAGCGCTGGGCGCGACGGATCAAGCGGGACGTCGAGGCGCTCTGGATTGCGGCGCGTGATCCTCGCGTTCCTTGGTATGCCAAGGCGGTCTGCGCCGCGATCGCAGCGTATGCGCTTTCACCGATCGACCTGATCCCCGACTTCATCCCCGTGCTCGGTTATCTGGACGAGATCGTCCTGTTGCCGCTGGCGATCCTCCTTGCTGTGCGCCTGGTCCCACCTCAACTCATGGCCGAGTTTCGCGCGAAGGCCGACTCGCGAGCGGACCGTCCTGTCAGCTGGGTGGCAGCCGCGTCCATCGTCATCCTCTGGATCGCGGCCGCGATCCTGCTGCTCTGGCTGTTTTGGTCGAGGCCTATGACAGGCTAGAGCGCCGCGTTTTCCGCGCATCCTGCCCCGCAAGGCGCCCATAAGAGGATGAGGGCAGCGGCTATCGCCGTGACGGGTTGAGGGTCGAGAGAGAGGCTCCCGGCCGGCTCGTCATGGAGATGAGTCATGACCGAAGTTGAAGTCCTGGATACCCGCCCCGATGCGCGTGGCGGCTACAAGGTCGATGTCAGTCGAGGTGAGCGAATCGGCCGCGTGTCGTCCGAGTGGTTCAACCGACCGGCCGACGAACGCTACCTATCACTGTCCGAGCTGATGGCGTCGGTGAAAGGGCGGGCCGCGCGCAGTCGCACCCGCACCGTCGAGAGCGCCGCCGTTCGCGTCGAAGCCAGCCGCGACAATGCCGAGCGGCTCGACCTGGTGCTGCCCGGCTCCGAGGCGCCGGTCGCCCCCACGCACTGGAGCTTCGGCCAACTCGCCGCGCTGGTCGGCGCGCCGGCCGCCTATCTGCGCCAACTTCCGGCGCCGCTGGCGGGCATCAACCTACAATACGGCCTCACCTCGCACCGCGCCGAGCAGGTCAAGACTCTCGAGACCGACGATGGACGCGTCGAACTGCGCGCCGTCACCGGCCCGGACTATGGCCGCATCTTCGACCACGAGCTGGTCGCCGCGGTGCAGCGCATCGCCGGCAACGGCACCGGCGACACCCGCTGGAAGGTGCCAGGCGTGCTCGATTGGTCGACCGGCTTCTACAATCCGCGAGTGGACATCACCCAGGACACGACGACGCTCTACGCCAGCGACCGAGACGTGTTCCTCTTCCTGGTCGACGACCTCAACCCGATCGAAGCCGGGCGCCTGCCCGACGGCTCGCCTGATCTCTATTTCCGGGGCTTCTACTGCTGGAACTCGGAGGTCGGCGCGAAGACGCTCGGGATGGCCAGCTTCTATCTCCGCGCCGTTTGCCAGAACCGCAATCTCTGGGGCGTCGAAGACTTCGAGGAGATCACGATCCGGCACTCCAAATATGCCGCTTCCCGTTTCGCTCACGAGGCGGCGCCGGCGCTGACGCGCTTCGCGAACTCTTCACCGGCGCCTTTCATCAATGGCATCAAGGCCGCCCGGGCGCAGATCGTCGCCCGCACGGACGAGGACCGGACCGACTTCCTGCGCAAGCGTGGATTCGGCAAGGCCGAAACCGCCAAGATCATCGAGGCGGTGCTCGTCGAGGAGGGCCGCGCGCCGACCAGCGTCTTCGACTTCGTCCAGGGCATCACCGCTGTCGCCCGCGACAAGCCGCACCAGGACGCGCGGCTGGATCTCGAAGCCCGGGCAAAGAAGCTCCTCGACCGCGCGGCCTGACTCCTGCCGAGCCGTGGAATCGGCTTTGCCGGTTCGCGGCTCTCCGGCTCTGCGCTTTTCCTGATCCACGTTTCTGCGGCGTCGCTCTCTTCAGAGGAAGAGGGCGGCGCTGCGCTTCGTGACGGGTAGGAGGCCGAGAGAGAGGCTCCCGGCCGCCCGTCGTGGAGTGAAGACCATGGCCCAAGCGGCATCGAAGAAGATTACCCTGTCGTCCTCGCGCGACATCCCCCTCAACAAGCTCGTGCTCTCCCAGTCGAACGTCCGGCGCGTCAAGGCCGGCGTCTCGATCGAGGAGCTCGCCGAGGACATCGCCCGGCGCGGCCTGCTGCAGGGCCTGTCGGTTCGCCCCATCGTCGGCGAGGACGGGACCGAGACTGGCATCTACGAGATTCCGGCCGGCGGTCGGCGGTTCCGGGCGCTGGAGCTTTTGGTCAAGCAGAAGCGCCTCGCCAAAACTGCCCCCGTGCCCTGCGTCGTGCGCGACGACGGCATCGCCGAGGAAGACAGCCTCGCCGAGAACGTCCAGCGCGCGCCGCTGCACCCGCTCGACCAGTTCCGGGCCTTCCAGGCGCTGCGCGAGAAGGGCCAGTCCGAGGAGGATATCGCGGCGGCGTTCTTCGTGCCGGTCGCGGTCGTCAAGCAGCGGTTGAAGCTCGCTTCGGTGTCGCCGCGCCTGCTCGACGTCTATGCCGAGGACGGCATGACGCTGGACCAGCTGATGGCCTTCACCGTCTCGGGCGATCATGAGCGCCAGGAGCAGGTGTTCGAACGACTGACGCAAGGCTACGACAAGCAGCCCTACGTGATCCGGCGCATGCTGACCGAGCACGCCGTCCGCGCCTCCGACAAGCGGGCGCAGTTCGTCGGGATCGACGCCTATGTCGAGGCCGGCGGCACGGTCCTGCGCGACCTGTTCCAGGCCGACGATGGCGGCTGGCTGCAGGATGTCAGCCTGCTCGACATGATGGTGACGGAGAAGCTCCGGGAAGCAGCGGCCGAGGTAGAGGCCGAGGGCTGGAAGTGGACCGAGGTCGCGACTTCGTTCCCCTACGGCCATGTGTTCGGCCTTCGTCAGCTGCGCGGCGAGGAGGTCCCCATTACCGAGCAGGAGGAAGCCGCGCGTGCCGCGCTCCAGGCCGAGCTCGATGGACTGGAGGCCGAATACGCCGAGGCGGACGAGCTGCCCGAAGAGGTGGACGCACGCCTGGGCGAGATCGAGACCGCGCTGGAGGCCCTCGATCAGCGGCCGGTCCGGTTCGACGTCGACGAGATCGGGCGCGCCGGCGCCTTCGTGAGCATCGACGCCGGCGGCGGTCTGCGGATCGAGCGCGGGTTCGTCCGGCCGGAGGACGAGCTGCCGATCGAGCCGGAGGCGGACAGCGCCACCGGCGAACTGACCGGCGATGGCGAGGAGACGCGGACCGTCGCAGCTCAGGTCGACGACGATGGCACGGCCGTTCAGGTCGGACCCGTCGAGGAGCCGGAGGAGGATGAGGGCCTGAAGCCCATTCCCGACCGGCTGATGGCGGAACTCACCGCGCATCGCACGATCGCGCTGCGCCACGCGCTCGGCGAGAACCCGGACGTGGCGTTCCTGGCGGCGCTGCACGCGCTCTGCATCCGCGTGTTCTACCGCTACGCGCTCGACACCTGCCTGGAGCTCGACCTGAAGAGCGCCGGCTTCGCCGCTCAGGCGCCCGGGCTCGCCGATACGCCGTCGGCCCGCGCGCTCGATGTGCGGCATCAGGCCTGGGCCAACACCCTCCCGAAGGAGCCGGAAGAGCTCTGGGACGCGCTCGACGGCTTCGATGCGGACAGCCGGCAGGCGCTGTTCGCGCACTGCGTCGCGCTGTCGGTCAACGCCGTGATCGAGCCCTACAATCGCCGGCCGCGGGCGATCCTTCATGCCGACCGGCTCGCGCAGGCGGTCGATCTCGACATGGCGGGCGCCGGCTGGACCCCGACCGTGGACGGTTTCCTCGGCCGGCTCACCAAGGCGCGCATCCTCGCCGCCGTGCGCGAGGCGAAGGGCGACCGGGCCGGTGACCGCATCGAGCATATGAAGAAGGGCGACATGGCGGAGGCCGCCGCGCAGATCCTCGCGGGCTCGGGCTGGCTGCCGGAGCCGCTGCGCACGCCTGGGCGGGCGATCGGCACCGTCGCTGCGGAGACGGCCGACGCCGGCGACGCGGCAATCACGGCGCCGGCCCCGGTCGAGACCGCCGACACCGATGTCGTCGAAGAGACGGCGGAGGACGGCGGCGAAACGGCTATGGGCGAGTTCGATCCCGTCGACGATGATGAGGAAGCCGAGGCCAACGTCCCCCACGCCGTCGCGGCCGAATAACGTTCGTCAACAAACCCGTCTCCACCTCAGGCCCGCCGGCGACGGCGGGCCTTCTTTTTCTGGGGTCGCCTTATGCCGAAAACCGCATCAGACCTCGCGCAGCGTCTCGGCCGTCAGGCGGAAGCGGTCTGCCGCCATTACCTTTCCGCCGGACGCCGCGAGGGCCGCTACTGGCTGGTCGGCGACGCACGCAACACGCCCGGCCGATCGATGTTCGTCCGGCTGAAAGGCTCCGAGTCCGGCAAGGGCGCGGCCGGCAAATGGACCGACGCGGCCACGGGCGAGCATGGCGACCTGCTCGACGTGATCCGCGAAAGCTGTGGCCTCATCGATTTCAAGGACGTCACCGATGAGGCGCGGCGCTTCCTCAGCCTGCCGCATCCTGAGCCTCACCCTGATCAGCGGTCCTCGCGCCAGGCAGCCGCTCCGACCGGATCGCCGGAGGCGGCACGGCGGCTGGTCGCCATGTCGCAGCCGATCTCGGGCACTCTCGCCGAAACGTATCTCCGCAAACGCGGCATTACGGCTTTGCACGCAAGCGGGTCGCTGCGCTTCCACCCTCGCTGCTACTATCGCCCCGACGAGCATTCTCCGACCCAGACGTGGCCGGCAATGATCGCGGTCGTCACCGACCTTAACGGCAGGATCACCGGGGCGCACCGCACCTATCTCGCGCCCCCTGGCATGGATTCGAGCGCAGACGGCAAGGCGACGATCGACACGCCGAGGCGGGCGATGGGCGACCTCCTCGGACACGCCGTACGGTTCGGCGTGGCGGGCCAGGTGATGGCGGCCGGCGAAGGCATTGAGACCATGCTTTCTTTGAGGCAAGTCCTGCCCGCCATGCCCGTGGCGGCGGCGCTCTCTGCCGCGCACCTTGCCGCCCTCCTCTTCCCGGACACGCTGCGCCGGCTCTACATCGCGCGCGACGACGATCCGGCAGGCGACGGCGCGATGGCGACCTTGACCGAACGCGCGCATGCGGTCGGCATCGAGGCGATCGTGCTGTCGCCGAGCCTTGAGGACTTCAACGAAGACTTGCGCATCCTGGGCCAGGATAGCCTTCGGGCAGCCTTGCGGGTGCAGATCGCGGCGCAGGACGTCGCGCGCTTTATGCAGTTGGCGGCATAGGCCGAGAAGGGATGTGGCAGGCAATCCGCTCTCCGCCTCGCTCAGATGCTTTCCCGTGTCGGGGAGGACCGCGCCCCGGCCTTCGAGAGGGCGATCGGCCGGCAACCGGGCCGGACCGGCAATGTCTGCAGCCGACTATTTTCCGGCGCGGCCCCGTTGGGCCGCTTTCCATCGCGAAACAAAATAGCCGGCCTCCGCCATCCTCCGCTGACGCTTCGGCCCTGCGCTTCGCTGCGGGTGCAGGTCCGGTCCGCTCGCCAGCTTTCGTCGCCATGAAGGCCGCGAGGGTCGCGGTCACGACCGACGGAGCATCCCATGAGCGAGCATCACGACCACGAACCGGACCACGCCGCATCTCCCACCGACCATGTCCTCAGCGAACTTCAGCTCTATGGCTACCGTCCCTTCGCGGACGACCCCGACCCGAGGGAACTGCCCGATGGCAACCAGGTGGCAGGCGCCATCGCGGACATCTTCGACGCCCTGATCTCGACGCTCGAAGACACCCGCCTCGAGCCGGACCTCGACGACCTCCTCTGGTCGACGGTCAACCTCTTCCACCGCGCCACCCAGCGGATCGAGCGCGAACTGGACGACAACGAGCAGGCGCAGCGCCGCTCGCAGCGCGAGCAGGACGGCAGCGAGGTGAAGTCGGTCGAGTTGGAACGCCTCATTGCCGAAGGGCAGACGCTGATCGAGCGGCGCGACGCCTTCGAACTGATGCGCGACGAGGCCGCCGAGCAGTTCGAGCGCCAAACTCGCTCATCGTGGAGACCCCGCAGCGGATCGATGGTCAACCACCGCCACCTGACCTCGGCGATGATCGACAGCCGTGACTTCCTCGCGGCGAAGAAGCGGGCCGAGACGCAGGTCATGCTGCCGGCTGGCCCGAAGATCGCCTTCACCGGCGGACTGGACTTCAACGATCACCGTCTGATCTGGGCCAAGCTCGATCAGGTCCACGCCAAGCACCCCGACATGGTGCTGTTGCACGGCGGTTCGCCCAAGGGCGCCGAACGCATCGCATCCCGTTGGGCGGACCATCGCAAGGTGCCGCAGGTGGCGTTCAAGCCCGACTGGACCAGGCACGCCAAGGCCGCGCCCTTCAAGCGTAACGATCAGATGCTGGACGTGCTGCCGATCGGGGTCATGCGTTTTCCCGGCACGGGCATCCAGGACAACCTCGCCGACAAGGCGAAGAAGCTCGGCATCCCGGTTTGGCACTTCGGAGCCGGGGCGAGTTAGCCCCGGACTTCCGCAAAACCATCTATTTTTGTTAGGATTTGCCAATGTCCGACGATCCTATCATGACCGAGATCCAAGCAGCCATCACGACCTTACAAGGTGGTGCACGAGCCGAAGCGCGCCAAGCGTTCGTGGATATCTGGGATAAAATTGAGCGCGATCCAAGACCCCTCCATGAGTGCACACTGGCGCATTTCATGGCCGATGCGCAGGACAACCTGCAGGATGAGCTGGCATGGGACCAGCGAGCGCTGGCTGCAGCGCTGCGCTGCACCGACGCCGAAGCCAAAGGACATCACGACAGCCTATCTATTGCGGCTTTCATGCCGTCGTTGCACCTCAACCTCGGCGACGATTATTTGCGCCTAGGAGACAGAGCGGCTTGCCAGCGCCATCTCGCGGCAGGAATGGCCGCCACCGCAGATCTGCCCGACACCCCGTATGCGAGCATGATTCGCGGCGGCCTGGATCGTCTGGCCGAGCGTCTCAATTCGGTGCCGTAGGACCGCTCCGTTTCAGGCCGCGCACTGTTGCATTCTCCTGCGGGCTCATGACAAGGGCGAAGTCCGGCCCGTATCCAGAACAACCATCGAACCACCCATCGCCGGCCACCATCTCCCGCTTTGCTGCGCTGATCCTTGGTCCGACCGATCGATTGACGCCATCAACCAATAATATGTGGAACGGCCCGCGTAGCAAGAGCTCTCAGCATTCGACTCATCCATGGGACGGTGCGATCAGGCATATCTAAAGATTAGCACCGTCCACGTCTTGAATTACCAGGGCATCGAGATCGATCGAAGGCACGCACCGTAGGTTAATGAACGCAATATCAGCACCATCTGGACCCTTGCCATAACCAAACGCCTCACAACCACATGTCGAACAGAACCGGTGAGCAATGGCATGTTTATTGAAGAAATAATCCGTAAGCACCTCTTCTCCCTGAAGGATCATTAGACTGCCTGATGGCACAAAGGATAGCAAAAACCCCTTCCTTCGACAGTGCGAACAGTTACACCTGACCGCATTCGCTGGAAGGTCTTCGTTAACTCGGAATGCTACCTTCCCACAGTGACAGCTGCCTTCGTAAGCCATGCAGCGCCTCCATACAGCTTGCTACGTAAAGCCAGTTAACAACACGAACGCCCCCTTGGGTGCCTGCCGCGACAACCCGGCCGGGGAGCCACGTAATGGCCACTCGTCAAAGGAGCTGGCACCTAAACCATTGGTCGCAAGACTCCGATTTGCCCCTGGCGTGCATCTGATTGGAAGCAAAGGGGCCTGCGAGCTGCGTCCAACCTACCTTCTAGGCTCATAGCGCAGAGCCACGGCGCCGGAGCTCAGCTCAATCCGATCGACGAGTTTCAAGTCTATGACCTTTGAGAGGCCGGCGAACAAGCTGGGGCCACGCCCCACAATAATGGGCTGGACCACGAACTCATACTCGTCGATCAGGCCCAGCTCCGCCAACGCCATTGGGAGCCTGACGCCACCGGTGAACACCGCCTTCCCGGGTTCTTGTTTAAGCGCCTGGACGGCCTCGGCCAAATCGCCACGGACCAGCTCCGCGTTCCAATCGACCTCGCCGAGCGTGCTGGAAACGACGTACTTCTTCATCGCATCAATGGTCCGTGCGAACGGGTCCGTCCACTCGGGCATTGTCAAGGTCCGCGTCTCCAGCCGCCACGCTTCCTCCATCATCTGGTAGGTGACGCGACCAAAGAGCAGCGCATCGGCGCGGCCCATGCTCGCTATGGCATGGTGATGTGTTGCACGCAGCGCCTCCTCCAGAAGCACCGCGTCCGTAGAGCCGGCGCTATGGTCGACACAACCGTCGATCGTCACGTTGATGGAGTAGAGAAGGGGTCGCACTATGGACGTTGCTCCTTTGTTGCTCTTGCTGAGATAGCCAGGTCGAATTTTTGCAGCTGGCTGGTCAATCCAAGGATTGCGCCGCTTGTCATCTCGGGGTCCGGATGACGATCCGCCGTAAGGACCATCCGGACACGCCCGGCTTCGACGCTCATCTCGACCAGCATGTCATACGGATACGTCTCGACGCCGGGGACGAAGTCCATGTCGAAGCGGATGCGCAGTCGCCGGTGGCGCACTATCTCCACGAGCCGACCGCTCACCCGCGCGGTCTGCCGCATGTCGAGGTTTGCCAGGTAGGCGACCTGCTCGGCACCCACCGCGGTCATCACATAATCAAAGGCGCCGCCGACCCGCAGCTGAAGGGCCGTCATCTCGACGCGCATTCCCTCGGGTGCGAACCACTCCTCCAGCCCTTCTTTCGTGGTCCAAAGCGCCCAGACGTCCTCGATCGATGCGTCATAGATCCGCTCGAACCTGATGGGACCCGCGGCCCGCTCGCTGCGGTGCGCCATCACTTCTCACCCTCGGATTGCCGCGCGCTCCCCCGTCGCGCCAGAGCTGCATCGAAACGATCGAGCCGGCCCTCCCAAAGCCTGCGATAGCTTCGAACCCAGTCGTCGATCGCATGGAACGGCTCAGGTCGGAGCGAGTAGAGGCGCCTTGCCCCATCGGGCCTCATGACGACGAATCCCGCTTCCCCGAGGATTCTCAGGTGCCGCGAAACGCCGGACTGATCGATGTCCACGGCACGAACGAGGTCGCCCACCGCCTGTTCCCCGGCTGCTAGCGCTTCGACGATACGAAGCCGCGTCGGGTCGGCCAATGTCTGGAAAACGCTTTGTTGCATCATGATGCATATGTATGTCGGTGCATATCGAGCGTCAAGCCGCCTGCCCACGGCCGGGACCATGGGCGTTGGCGCCCAGCCTCAACTCCGCTTCTGACGGGGGTAACCGCAGCCCTTCGTCACGGGTCGAGAGGCAGGTGCCGGCCGAACAGCGATCCGCGAGGCTATGTCCTGACCAACCAATAAAGATCGAGGCGCGTCGTACTGGAGAATCCAGCCAAGCCTCCGGTCCAGACGTCGGACCAGCCCCCTTGTCCTTGCGCTGATCCTTGGTCCGGCCGAGGGCCTGACGCCATCAACCCGTAAAGGGTCGGCTATGCGCGCATGCCGCCGCTGCGGCTTCGCCTGCGCGGTGATTGCGGCCTTCGCCCGGACACATCGGGCGCCTGTCACGCGGGGGATGGTCCCCCGCCTCCAGACAGGAGCCGGAACGATGTCCCTCAACCAAGCGCACGCCTTCGCCTTCAGCCTCGCCACGACGCTGATGGTCACCATCGTGATCTTCCAGGCCGGTGACGGCAGCCTCTCCGTCGTTCCCGCCAACGAATATGACGGCGACGCCGCGGCTATCGTCCACGAAGTAGATCCCTTCGCGCTCTAAGCACGATCGGCTCCGCGGAGCGAAGATCCTGCCGGATTTCCGCTCCCGCGCTTGCTCTCTTTCGGCTATATTTCGATCTGCGCCGTGGCGGTGGTGGAAGGCGCGACCCGCAGGCTATTGCATGGAGCACCACCATGGTTATCGGCATCCTCCTCAGCATCGCAACCATCGGCATCTTGTGCTGGCTGCTCTTCACCCTCGCCATCTACGCGCTGCCCCTGTTTGCCGGCGTCGTCGCCGGCAGCTGGGCCTATGAGATGGGCGCAGGCTGGCCCGGCGGCATCCTGGTCGGCCTCATAACCGCCGGGCTGACGCTCGGGCTCGGCCAATTCCTCTTCACCATCACCCGCCCGGCTTGGCTGCGGCTGGCCGTCGGGCTGGTCTTTGCAGCGCCTGCGGCGCTGGCCGGCTATCACGCCGTCCACGGGATCGTGAAACACGCGGTGCCCTCGGAGACTTGGCAGATGCTGTTCTCCGCAATCGGAGCCGTCGCCGTCGGCGTGACGGCCTGGGTCCGGATCGCTGCCGCAGCTCCCGCCCAGTCGGGCGAGAGGCTCGCGGGGGCGTAATACCCATCTGAGGGATGCAGCGGCGGGACCAGACCCTGGTTCAGCGCACCTCCTCGACCAGAGGACGGTCGGGGAGCGGGTGGCTCGAAGCGTCCAGTCCAGCCGAGAGCCGCGCCGTTCGAGGGCTTGCGACGGGGTCGGCGCGGACGCACGCATTGATGAAGACGCGAGCAGCAGCGTCCCCGCCCAGAAGCGGGCTTCGGGGACCGCGCGAGCGTCGTACGCACGCCAAGTTGATGACGATCGCCATCTGTCCGGAGCCGGGCTTTGCGGGCGGCGACAGATCGCTAGGTCTCCGTTGACCCATTGCCTGTTGCGAGCGCACCGACACGGCCTCTTCGATGGGTGTATCTGGCCGAAGGACGGCTTCGCCTCAATCGCCTAAGGCGCAACAGCGCCGTCAAGACTTTCTTCCCCTGCCGGCTGCGCCGTCATTCCTCGCGCACCAAGAAAGTCCCTCCTTTGCTGTCTGAAGCCCTGCGGGTGCGCCGTCGATTGCCTCCGGCCGGGCGATCACCATCGAGGCCGCAATGGTGCGGGCTCGACAGGCAAATCCAAAGGAGACTTCCCATGGCGACCATCGGCACCTTCAAGAAGACCGGCTCGAACGAGTACACCGGCGAAATCGTCACCCTCAGCGTCCAGACCAAGAACGTCCGCATCGTCCCCGAAGCCCGCGCCAGCGGCGAGAACGCCCCCAGCCACCGGGTCTTCGTCGGCCGCGCCGAGATCGGCGCCGCCTGGTCGAAGCGCTCCAACGAGGGCCGCGACTATCTCGGTCTCAAGCTGGACGATCCGAGCTTCACCGCTCCGATCTACGCCAACCTCTTCGACGACGAGGAAGGCGAAGGCTTCAGCCTCATCTGGTCCCGCCCCAGCCGCCGCAACGGCGACTGAGGCCCCAGCGAATGCCCCGCCCGGCAAAACCGGGCGGGGCGATCTTTCAGCTCTCCGGCACCTTTGGCTTTGCCGTACGGCCATCGATTCAGCTGGAAGGGAGATGCGCTCCAAAGGCAGCCGCGAGTGCCGCCTCCAGCTCGTCGAGCCGATAGGGCTTCCGCAACAATCTCAGGCCCTCTGCGTCGCCATCCCGCTGGCCGTCGCTAAACCCGCTCGTGAGCACGACGGGCAGGCCCGGACGGCGGCGCGCGAGTTCGCGGGCGAGTTCAATGCCGCTCATGCCGCCCGGCATCACCACGTCGGAGAACACCAGATCGGCGGCGTGGCCGTTCTCCAGTTGCGCGAGCGCGGACGGCGCGCTCTCCGCCCGGCGAACCGTGAAGCCGAGCCCCTCCAGCATCTGGCCGGCCAGCTCCGCGACCTCGTCATTGTCTTCAACTAGGAGAATCCGGCGCTCGCCCTTCGGGCCTGGTACCTGTATTGCGGGTGCACTCGCCTCGACAGCCGCCGCGAGCGGAAGGCTGCTGGCGCGCGGCAGGTGTAGGATGATCCTCGTCCCCTCCCAGAGACGGCTCCGCACCTTCACATGTCCCCCCGACTGCTTGGCGAAGCCGTAGACCTGGCTGAGGCCGAGCCCGGTGCCGCTCCCGACCTCTTTGGTCGTGAAGAAGGGATCGAAGATCCGATCCAAGATGTCAGGTGCTATTCCGATGCCGGTGTCACGAACTTCGATCCGCACGAATTCGCCGGCCAGACGACTTTCGCCACGGCCGTCCAGTCGCGCATTGCCAGCGAAGATCGTCACGGTCCCGCCCTGCGACATGGCATCCCGCGCGTTGACGACCGTGTTGAGGATGGCAAGCTCGAGCTGCGTCTGGTCCGCCATCACCGGCCAGAGGTCTTCCGCAAGCTCGATCTCGAGCGCGATATCCTCGCGCAGAGCCCCTGCCATCAGGATGCGCATGTCATCGAAGCGAGCACGCAAGTCGATCGCCTCGGGCGCCAACGACATGCGTCGCGAGAAGGCAAGCATCTGGCGCGTCAACGACGCGCCGCGCGTGACGGCCTGGCGCATGCCGGAGACAATCCGCTCGCGGCGCTCCGGGTCGGGAGCCCGCCCCAACATGTCCAGCCCGCCAGAGACCACCATCAGAAGATTGTTGAAGTCATGGGCGACGCCGCCCGTGAGCTGGCCGATCGCCTCCATCTTCTGCGCCTGCCGGAGCGCCCGCTCGGCCTCCTGCCGCTGCTCCATTTCCGCCGCCAGCCTGCGGTTCGCCTCTTCCAGCTCCACGGTGCGTTCGCGAACGCGCTCTTCGAGCGTTTCGTTGAGGCCGCGCAATTCCTGCTCCTGCGCCCGCAACCGCGCCTCGACACGCTCCCGCTCGCGCAAATGGTCGCGCACCTGATATTGCCGCCGTCGCGCCCGGAGCGCCGAATGCAGGGTGCTGACCAGCGTTGCAGAGCGAAGCGGCCGCTCCAGCAGCACCAGATTGCCGAAGCCTGCGAAGTGTTCACTGCCGCGGCCGAACCCGGCGCTGCCGCGCGAGCCACTGGCCGTCACCACCAGGATCGGCGGCTCCGACCACGCGGGCTGCCGCGCAAGACAAGCCTGCAGCATGGACATCGCGGTCGGTGGCGAGACCTCCTCCTCGACGACCACCACTGCCCCGGCCCCTTCGTCCACTCCCCGGCATAGATCGGCGAGCGTGGCGACGGTCTGGGTCGCAAGTCCTGCTCGCTCCAAGATCGCCGCGACCGTGGGACCGTCCCGACGCGACGGCGCCAGGATCAGCACGCGCTCGTCACGTTCTTCAGCGCCCGGGATTTGCGTCATCGCGGGCGTCCGGAAGGGCCTCGGGACTTCCGACAAATCTGGGCGCGCCCGACAGGACCCCACGGAAGGAACGAATCGGCGGACCGACGCTGACGCCCTCGCCAGATATCAGACGATATTCGCGAATCGTCGTCTCGTGCCGGCCGCTGCGGCTCTTCAAGACTGATATCGCCTTGCGGACCTCGCCTTCAGCCTCGAAGTAACGCAGCAGGACGATGCCGTCGGCGAGGAAGCTGAGATCGATCGGCGCCGCCACGTCGCCGACCATGCCGTGCTGGGCCATGATCAGGATAGTGACCACCCCTTGATTCCCGAGATACGCCAGCAGCTCGTGCATATGCAGGATGAGCGCCTGCTCCTCCGGCATCGACGCCATATAGCTGTTGAGGCTGTCGATCACGACCAGCTTCGCGCCCGCCTCGACGTTGCGCTTCACCTTGTCGACGAACTCGCCCGGTGACAGCGTCACCGGGTTGATCTGCTCCCAGACAAGCGTTCCGCTCTCTCTCGCCGCCTCGATCTCCATGCCGAGCCCTGCGGCTCGCGCCTCGGCGGTGCGGTAGTTCTCGTCGAAAGCGAAGAACGCCACCCGCTGCTCCTGGCGCGCCGCCGCCATCGTGTATTGCAGCGCGAGCGACGACTTGCCGACGCCCGACGGACCGATCAGGAGCGTGCTGGTCCCACGTTGAAGCCCTCCGCCGAGCATCTCATCGAGCGGCCCGACATCGCTCCGCAGCACATCTGCCGTGAACTCGGTCCGATGCTCGGCCGCGATCAGGCTCGGGTACACCAAAATACCGCCCTTGCAGATTGCATAGTCATGATAGCCGGTGCGGTAATCGACACCGCGCAGCTTGGCGACGCACATGCGGCGGCGGAAGACGCCGTATTGCATCCGCCGCTGCTCGAGGGTGACGACGCCATGGACGATGCTGTGCAACTGAAGACCTTGCGCGTTGTCGGTGAGATCATCGAGCGCCAGGACGGTGCATTGCTGATCCGCGAAGAAACGCTTCAAGGTCAGCAGCTGGCGGCGGTAGCTTAAAGAGTCGAGCGCGAGGAGACGCAATTCGGTCAGGGCATCGATGACCAGGCGGTCCGGCCGGAGCGCTTTCACCTTGTCGATGATCAAACCGACGGTGTGGTCGAGTTCGACCTCGGCGGCGTGGATGATGCCCTGCTGCTGCTCCGGATCGGCTTCCAGCGGCGCGACCTCCAGGATGGTCAAGCCATTCAGGTCGAGGCTGTGGCTGAGTGCGGTGGCGCGCAGCTCGCGCTCGGTTTCCGACAGCGTGATGTAGAGGCATCGCTCGCCCGACCGGACGCCTTCTAGGAGGAACTGCAGCGCGAGCGTGGTCTTGCCGGAACCCGGGGTGCCCTCGACCAGGTACATGTGTTCGCGCGCCAACCCGCCATGCACGACAGAATCGAAACCGGCGATGCCACTCGCGGCCAAGCTATCCAGTTGCGGTCGGTCTTCCACGGTCGACGCTCCCCGGTGCAAACACGCTTGGAGCGCGCGGCCGGGTCGCACGACCTCAGTTCGTCACAAGGCCAGCCCCTTTGGCGCAAGACTCCATCGCAGCCTGTAACTTAACAAAGCCGGTTTGGTTCAAACAAGCTTGCCTGATCTTGCAGATGTCTGGGACTGCGCGTCGCCCAAAGGTCGCGATCAGCCCGACGAAGCTGTTTCTTCATCGAAAAGTTGCCCAACCACGACCGTGTGGTTCTTGACCTCCGGCCGCCCCATTCCCAAATTTCTGACGCGCCGGACGCTCGATTGAGGTCCGGCTCCGAGGGGCGTCCGGCGCTCCGGGCGCACCTCATTCAACCATGTTGCTTTGAGAAAGGACATGACGATGAACGTGCGTGATCTGATCCCCTGGGGTCGGGAAACCGATCAGACCCCGACCCCCTATCGGAGCGGGACTCCGAGCCCGTTCCTGTCGCTCCATCGCGACATGAACCGCCTGTTCGATGAGGCCTTCCGCGACTTCGGCGCGCCCGGTCTTTTCGGCCGCACCCCGGCGTGGCCAAGCGTCGAGGTGACCGAGACCGAGAAGGACGTGCGTATCGCCGCAGAACTCCCCGGCCTGGAGGAGAAGGACGTCGAGGTCCTCATCGAGGACGGCGTCCTGACGCTCCGCGGCGAAAAGCGCTCACACACCGAAGACGCGGCGCGGCAGTTCAGCGAGCGGATCTATGGCCGCTTCGAGCGCCGCATCGGGCTCGGCTTCGACGTCGAGGAGGAAAAGGTCGCTGCCGACTTCAAGAACGGCGTGCTGACCATCACCCTGCCGAAGTCCGAAAAGGCCCAGTCCAAAGCCAAGCGCATCGCCATCAACGGCGGCGCCCAGGCGCAGTAAGCCTGACGAGGCCAGGGGCAGACCCAGCCGGGTCGTCGCCCCCGGCCTTTCCTTTGCCGTACGCGGGAGGGACAGGTCATGAGCTATGTCTGGAAAGAAATAGAACCCGCGCAGCCCCTGTCCGAGACAAGTCGCACCGACCTCGGCCGCCGCGCGCCGCGTGCGCACAACCCGGACTCGGTGTTTCCTCCCGATGCCGTCGCTCGGATCTTTCGCCCCTCGCGCTCGGTCATGACCTCGGGCAAGGCGCGCACGAAGCATTGGATTCTCCGCTTCGAACGGCAAACCCCACCCTTCATCGAGCCTTTGATGGGTTGGACGGGTGGTGACGATCCGCTGACGCAGGTCGAACTCCGGTTTCCGACCCTCGAATCCGCGGTCGCCTACGCCCGACGCCAGGGTCTAACCTATGTCGTGAACTAAGCAGATCCGAAGGCGCCGGAGCAGCGGCGACCGGCAATTCTGCGCGCGCCCACCGCCATTCTGGTGCGCTGAATCCTCCTTGGGCTTGTGGAGGCGGACGGCTCGATCCCCCTCCGATCACAGTCGATTTGCGCTCATACCTAGGGGTCTGACGATACGGCTCATCTGATCAATTGGGCCAAACATCAGCAACGGATCAGGCGACCGAATCAGGTTGGCCGCTCCGCCCGGAAAAGTTGCCCCGAAACGGAAAAACACTGGCGGCTCCGACACAAGGACGACTATTATAGATGGGGTATTCGGAGCGTTTAGCGGTCGGCTTTAGTTGCTCCATAGTCCGCAAAGCGTATAGGCGAAGCGTTCAAGCGGCTTCACCAAATAACGTCTCTATCAGCGGACATTCTGGCAGCGTGCCGTCGGCGCATTGTGCGACCACGTCCTTCAATACCCGCTCCATCCGTTTCAGATCGGCGATCTTCGCTCGCACGTCGTCGAGATGGGCAGCAGCGACGGCGCGCGCCTCCGCGCAAGGTTGATCGCGTTCATCGACGAGCCGCAGCAGCTCGCGGATTTCATCCAGCGAGAAGCCGAGTTCGCGCGCCCGCAGGACGAAGCGAAGCCGCCGCTCGTGCGTCGTGTCATAGCTGCGGTAGCCCGCCGTCGTGCGCGGCGGCTCAGGCAGCAGCCCGACCTTCTCGTAGTAGCGGACCGTCTCCAGATTGCTGCCCGTCCGCCGGGCGAGTTCGGCTCGCTGCAGGCCCTTCACTACAGCGTGATCGCGCATCGCAAATACCCCTTGACCCTGTAGTGACTACAGACCGCATCCTACGCCGCAATGAGGATTTCGGCAAGGAATGAGAGGTCGGACATGGTTACACCGCGATCCGGAACGGCAGATATGGCACCCGTCACGACAGTTCTTGCATCGTCGGAGCGGACCGAGGCTGGACGGCAGCGTCTGGTTGCTCTGGGCGGCATTCTCGGCGCGATCGCCGCGTCGTCCTGCTGCGTAATTCCGCTCATCCTGTTTAGCCTCGGCATCGGCGGCGCCTGGATCGGCAACCTTACGGCGCTCGCGCCGTACAAGCCGCTCTTCGTCGCTGGAACGGCGGGACTCCTCGGATACGGTTTCTACCTCGTATACTGGAAGCCGCGGCGCGCCTGCGCCGCTGGCGCCGCGTGCGCGCGCCCCATCCCCAGCCGTCTCGTCCAGCTCGCGCTCTGGATCGCGACTGTGCTCGTGATCGCCGCCTTTGCCTTTGACTATGTCGCCCCGCTGCTGCTGCTCGCCTGACACCAAGAGGAGACCATCCCATGAAGAAGAGCTTGAGCGTCCTTGCCCTAATCGCCTCGGTGATGACGGCATCGACCGCGTTCGCCGCCGAACGCACCGTTACGTTTGCCGTCGACAACATGACCTGCGCCTCGTGCCCTTACATCGTGAAGACCTCGATGACGGCAGTCCCGGGCGTCGCGAATGTGACCGTCTCCTTCGAGGCAAAGACAGCGACCGTGACCTTCGACGACGCAAAGACGAACGCCGACATCATCGCCGTCGCCAGCATGAACGCGGGCTATCCAGCCCATCTGAGGCAGCGGGGCAGCTAAGATGAGTGACCGCACCGCAATCCGCGTAGGCATGGCCGGTGCCGTCCTGGTCGCGATCTGCTGCGCCGCGCCGCTCATTGCCGTCGGCCTGTCCTTTGCGGGCCTTGGCGCGTGGCTAGCCGGTAAGGGCCTTGTAGTGCTTCCGCTGATGGCTGCGAGCTTCGGCCTCATCGCTTGGATATTCCATCGTCGCCACGCAAAGGCCGCCCGTTGCGAGACGACGATTCACAAGGAAGGCGTGAAGCCGTGAACGATTGTTGTGCCTCCTCCTCGTCCCGAAACGAAGCTGTCATCCCTACGCCCGACACTCTGCCCAGCTATGCGGTGCGGCCGGGCGTCACGTTCCCGGATTGGTCGACGGTCACGTCGCCCGCAGTGAGGGACGCTTTGCTGGCCATGGTCGGGTCTGGCCACGTGCTCAATCGCTGGAGCGGCTACGATCCCGCCACGGATCGCGTGCGCGTTGCGCTGCTTCAGCTCTACGTCGAACACGGGCGAGCGCTGACCGTAGCCGCGATTGCGAACCTTGCAGGTCTCGGTGAGGCCGCCGTCCCGCCGTTGCTCGACGAGCTCCGCCGGCGCGACCTGGTCGTTCTCGACGGCGAACGAATCGTCGGCGCCTATCCGTTCACCGACCAAGACAGGGGCCATGAGGTCACGCTGGACGGGCGCGCGCTCAACGCTATGTGCGCGGTCGACGCGCTTGGGATCGGCGCCATGACCGATCGCGACATCTCGATCGCCTCGAGTTGCCGCCATTGCGGCGCGCCAATCCGGATCACCACACGGGACCGAGGGCGGGTGCTGGCCGATGTCGAGCCGCAGACGGCCGTCATGTGGCAAAGCGTTCGCTATGAAGACGCATGCGCCGCGAACTCGCTGTGCGCGACGACCACCTTTTTCTGCTCGGATGAGCATCTCTCCGCCTGGCGCCGCGAGCGTTCCGCCGACGAGCCAGGTTTTCGGCTGTCGATCGATGAAGGCCTGGAGGCCGGCCGCGCTCTGTTCGGGCCGAGCCTCGCCGGGCTCGGTGTGACACAACAACCGCCTGCCGATCCGGAATCGAACAGCCCATCAGTCGCGAACCGCCCCTTCCGCACAAACGGTCGCAATGGAGGCGCTTACGATCTCGTCGTGATCGGCGCCGGCTCTGCCGGCTTCTCGGCCTCGATCACGGCCGCCGATCAGGGCGCGCAAGTGGCGCTCATCGGCAGCGGCGCCATCGGCGGCACCTGCGTCAATATCGGCTGCGTGCCGTCAAAGACCCTGATCCGCGCCGCCGAGACGCTTCACAACGCTCGCGTGGCGGCACGTTTTGCCGGCATCACGGCGGCGGCCGAACTGATCGACTGGCGCGGAACCGTTCGTCAGAAAGACGCCCTCGTTTCCGAACTGCGCCAAGCCAAGTACGCCGATCTGCTCCCCGCGTATAACGGCATCGCCTATCGCGACGGGCCAGCTCGCCTCCTCGACGGCGGTGTCGAAGTTGACGGCGCGCGCATTGCCGCTGGCAAGATCATCATCGCGACCGGCGCGCGGCCGGCAGTGCCTGCCATTCCTGGCCTCGTGACCGTGCCGTATCTCACCAGCACAACGGCGCTCGAGCTCGAGGAGCTGCCGAGCTCGCTTCTCGTGATCGGCGGCGGCTACATCGGCGCGGAGCTCGCGCAGATGTTCGCTCGTGCAGGCGTTAAGGTGACTCTCGTCTGCCGGTCTCGTCTGCTCCCAGAGGCCGAGCCCGAGATCAGCGCGGCGCTCACGGGGTATTTCGAGGACGAAGGCATCACCGTTGTCTCCGGCATCGCTTACCGCGCGATCCGTAAAATTGATGGCGGTGTGTCACTGACGGTCACGCGCGACGGCCAGGATATTGCGATCGACGCCGATCAGGTGCTGATCACCACGGGGCGCACGCCCAACATCGAAGGCCTTGGGCTGGCCGAGCACGGGATCACTGTCTCGACGAAGGGCGGCATCGTAGTCGACGACCGGATGCGCACGACCAAGACTGGCGTCTATGCCGCCGGCGACGTCACCGGCCGCGACCAGTTCGTCTACATGGCTGCCTACGGCGCCAAGCTCGCCGCCAGGAACGCCTTCAATGGCGACAGCCTGCGCTACGACAACAGCGCCATGCCCGCCATCGTGTTCACCGATCCCCAGGTGGCGAGCGTCGGGCTGACCGAGGCCACCGCGCGCGCGGCCGGTCATACCGTTCGTGTCTCGACGATCGGCCTTGACCAGGTGCCACGCGCGCTTGCCGCTCGTGACACCCGCGGGCTGATCAAGCTCGTGGCCGACGCCGGCAGCGGCCGTCTACTCGGCGCCCATATCCTTGCGCCGGAAGGCGCCGACAGCATCCAGACCGCGGCGATCGCAATCCGACAGGGCCTCACGGTCGATGACCTCGTGGATACCATTTTTCCGTATCTCACCACTGTCGAGGGTCTGAAGCTCGCGGCGCTGTCGTTCGGCAAGGATGTCGCCAAGTTATCGTGCTGCGCCGGCTGAGCACGGCCTGCTTGCGACTGTCGTCGTGAAGGACGACTAGAAAGGTCGTAGTTGCCAAAAGCCGCGTCGGAAGCGCTAAAGAAATCACCGGACATTCAACTGAGGACTCCGGTGATGACAGCAAAGCACTACGTTGGACTTGATGTATCCGCCCGTTCCGTGAACTTGTGCGTGGTCGACGACGAGGGTCGCGTGGCGCACGAGCGCAAGCTGAACGTCGACCCTGACGCCATCTCAGCGCATCTTCTTGGTCTCGATCTGCATCTCGCCCGCATCGGCCTCGAGGCCGGAATGCTCTCGCAGCATCTGTTTGCGGGATTGGCGGCAGCGGGACTTCCCGTTGTTTGCGTCGAGACCCGTCATATGAAGGCGGCGCTCTCCGCACAGCTCAATAAGACCGATCGTCACGACGCCCGCGGCATCGCCCAAATGATGCGCGTCGGTCTATTCAAGCCGGTGCACGTCAAGACGCCGACCAGCCAGCGGCTACGCACAATCCTGACGGCGCGCCAGTTGCTGAGAAACAAGCTCCAGGATGTCGAGAACGAGATCCGGGGTCTCATCCGCAACTTCGGCTACCATCTCGGCAAGGTCACAGCACGCGAGTTCGAATCGCGAGTCCGCGAATTGCTCAGCGAGAGCGATCTGCATGTCATCGCCGATCCGTTGCTCAATGCACGTCGGGTTCTTCGCGAGGAGTTCGGCCGCTTGGATAATCTGTTGGTCCGGCTTGCACGTGATGATGCACTCTCGCGCCGTCTCATGACCGTTCCCGGCGTCGGCCCGGTGGTCGCACTGACCTTCCGCGCCACTGTCGACGTGCCAGCACGATTCACTCGATCGCGAGACGTGGGCGCGCATTTCGGCCTAACGCCACGAAAGTACCAATCGGGTGAAGTTGACCGCACCGGTCGCATCTCCAAGTGGGGCGATGCCATGATGCGAAGCGCGCTCTACGAGGCAGCACAGGTTCTCCTCACGCGCGTCAAACGCTGGTCTGCGCTCAAGGCGTGGGCCGCTCACGTCTCGCGGCGCCGCGGGCACAAGAAAGCAATCGTCGCCCTCGCGCGCCGCATTGGTGTCGTCCTACATCGCATGTGGGTCGATGGTACGGAGTTCGACTGGGGCACGCCGCCTGCGGCGGCTACGGCCTGAACGATCTCGCGCCGGGCGCAGGCCGGGTGCGAAGGGCTCCCCGCGAGGGGACGAGGGACGGCGAGTTCGCAAATACGACTTGGCCGCGTCGGTCCTACCAACGCGATGCCGCATTTTAGATTGTTCCGCCGCTCCTCTGACCCCATCCTGTGGCGGCTTTGTGCCGACCACGAAGAGAAGCATGATCCTCACGGGTATGCCTATCAGCCTTCGCCGTCCGGTTGGACGAGCTCGATATGGCTGACGCCCAGGGCTTGGGCCAGCTCGAAAAGGGTGATCACGGTCGGATTGCGCCGCCCGCGCTCCAGACTGCTGAGGTATTGTTGACTGAACCCAGAACGCGCTTCGACCTCCTCCTGGGTCAGGCCCTTCTCCCGACGCAGACGGGCGAAGTTCCGGCCGACCAATTTGCGCATATCCATGCGCAGGAGGATCGTGATTTACATACTTTGAGTTTATCAACTATAGTATGTAAATGACGATTGGATATGGGATTGGACCGTGTTAGCGGCCTGATCCGAATAGAGAAGTCGTAGTTCTGGCGTGCACGTTCGTGTCGGTGGGAGGTGATCATGCATGATCACCGCCCGACAGTCGCGGGCCGCACGCGCGCTGCTCGGTTGGAACCAGGAGACGCTCGCTGACAAGGCCCAGGTTTCTTTGACCGCGCTCAAACGCCTCGAATCCGTCAACGGTCTCGAGGTGTTTGAAAGCACGCGCGATCAGGTCCGTCGGGCCCTGGAACGAAGCGGCATCGTCCTCCTCACCTCCGACCAGGGTGAAGGAGTCATGCTTGTCCGTGCGAAGATCGGCTCAGCAACTTGAGGTGCGCCGGACCTGCGGTGATGCCGCGCGTTCATCGGGTGATGCCCCCCATCGCCCCTCGCATGTCGCAGAATTGTGGATATGGTTAACCGCTGATTCAGCGGCGCTCATCACGGCGGGGGGAACGCATGACCCAGCAAGAGTTTCTTGACCAGCCGCCGGAGAGCCCGGCGCTGACACCCTACGACCGTACGCACGTGAAGCTCTATTTGCGCCTGCTCGACGCCGACACCGATGGGGCCGATTGGCGGGAGGCGGTCGCATTGCTGTTCGGCATCGATCCGGACCGCGAGCCCGAACGAGCCCAACGCGTTCACCACAGCCACCTGGCGCGCGCGCGCTGGATGACCGAGCACGGCTATCGCCAGCTCGTCCGTGAAGGCCACCACTGAGCGCGATGCCGCCGCGGCATCACCCATTGCCGACGCGCTGACTTCCCGCGCCTCGCTCAACCGTGGATCGTCTCTTCCCCGTCCCGCACGCGTGCGACCAGGAGGATACCGATGACGCCCGACACGTCCGGGTGGCGCACTTCACCCGGCTACGATTTCCTCGACCAACTCATTGCCCCGGACCTCGCCTGGGAATGTCTGCGCCGCAACCGCGATTATCAACGCGATTACGCTGACACCGAGCGGCCCGCCCCCGACCTGCAGATCATCACCGAGGGAGTGCGCCTGCGATGGGGGTTGCGATTTCCCCGTCCCACCGATCCTCAATGCCACAGAGACGACGGTGTTCTGGGCGCCGGAGATTGATCCAGGCAGCGTCATTGTCACAACGGTTCCACCGATCCCGGGTTTGGATGGAGGATCGCTTTCTGGCCGCGAGCTAGGCGACTTCCATGCAGGCGTCGACGGGCTCAGCTTGGTTTACGGACGCGGACCGAAAGCCGTCCGCCTCCTTCTTGTCGACGCTGCCCTTCCCACCCAGCCCCTCGCGGCGCTCGTCCCCCTCGGCGCGGACGGCCTCGACCGGATCGAAGCTGTGACGCGACTCTGGCGCGCCCTCAACAAACGGTCCGTGCCGCCGGACGGCCGCCTCACCGCCCAGCAGCGACGCCGGCTGCGTTATATGCTGCAAGCGGTTGACGGGCACATGAACGGCGCAAGTTATCGCGAGATCGCCGCCGCGATCTACGGTGCGTCGCGGGTCGGCGCGGCCGCATGGAAGACCTCCGCCCTCCGAGATAGCACCATCGACCTCGTCAAGGACGGCGCCGCGCTGATCGCCGGCGGCTATCGCAAGCTGCTGCGCAGCCGACGCCGTACCTGAGGCTGCGCACCAAAAGGGGTGCGATTTAAGCCCACCCATCTTCGCCATCCCCCCGCGCGACAACTCTTCGCCACCGTGGCCTTCGCTCGCCGCTGCTCGCCAGCGGCCTCAACGAACGACCCGGAGGCTCGATCATGTCCGCCAACGCAGCCGGCTTGCCGCCGCGCTATCTCCGCACACCCGAAGCCGCGCGATTTCTCGGTCTGTCCGGCCGCACCCTGGAAAAGCACCGGACCTACGGCACCGGCCCCGCCTACCGCAAGCTCGGCGGCCGTGTCGTTTACGCGGTCGACGACCTGCAGGCCTGGGCCGATCGCGGCGCCGTCACCTCCACGTCCGACCCGCGCGGGAGCGTCCTCCCCGCCAAGCGCCATGAACCCGCGGCGTTGGTCCGCGCCAGTCGTCAGGCCCGCTGAAACATCCCCGGATGTCGCCGCCTCGTCCACGCCACGAACGCGAGCAGCTCGATCTCTTCCGGGCGCTGCCCGGCGACCTCGCACCCAGGGATACCCAAGACCTCATGGCCTATCCGTTCTTCTCGCTCGCCAAGTCGAAGCGCCTGGCGCCGATCAACTTCAAGGCGGGCCCCGTTGTCATCCGGGTCGAAGCCGTGCCGGAGCACGGCATGGCAACCATCTGGGACGCCGACGTGCTGATCTGGGCCGCGAGCCAGATCGTCGAGGCGCGCGACACCGGCTTGCGGCCGTCACGGCTGATGGGCACGACGCCCTACGGGATCTTGAACTTCATCGGTCGCGGCGTGTCTCTGCGCGACTATGACCGGCTGAAGGCGGCCCTCGACCGGCTGCAGTCGACCACGATCGCAACTTCGATCCGCCAGCCCAGCGAGCGGCGGATGCACCGCTTCTCCTGGATCAACGAGTGGAAGGAGAAGGCCGACGCGCGCGGGCGGCCCCTCGGCCTCGAACTGATCGTGCCCGACTGGTTCTACGCCGCGGTGCTCGACGACGCGCTCGTGCTGACCATCGACCGCGCCTATTTCGGCCTCACCGGAGGCCTTGAGCGCTGGCTCTACAGGCTCGTCCGCAAGCATGGCGGCCGCCAGGAACACGGCTGGAGCTTCGACTTCGCGCACCTCCACGCCAAGTCGGGCAGCCTCTCGCCGCTCAAGCACTTCGCCTACGACCTGCGCGACATCGTCCGCCGTCAGCCGCTGCCCGGCTATCGCCTACGCATCGAGCCGTGCGCCGACGGCCCCGAAATCCTGTCCTTCGTCGCAACCGATCCCGACGCGCTCGGGATGCCGCGGCGCCACCGTCGGCCGACAACGCGCCTTGGGGATAAGCTGTGAATCGTCTCGTGCTATTGGGGACCGCCCCTATCGTGCCATCGGGGACCCGATCCTCGTGCTATCGGGGACCGGAATCGTCGATTCCAGTCTTCGGTTCAGTAGCTTGCGGCCCCCGTAACTTATCTAACCTAGATTCCTTCGGAATCTTTCTAACGCGACCGCGGTTTTGCACGCCTGCGGATAACCGGCAGGCCCTGCTCCGGGGCGCGTCATGATCGTCGCGCTCCTCAATCAGAAGGGCGGCGTGGGCAAGACAACGCTCGCTCTGCATCTCGCCGGCGAGTGGGCGCGCCAGGGTCGGCGCGTCACCCTGATTGACGCTGACCCGCAAGGCTCCGCGCTCGATTGGTCGCAGCAGCGCGCCCGTGAGCGCTTGCCGCGCCTGTTCGGCGTCGTCGGCCTGGCGCGAGACACGCTCCACCGTGAAGCGCCCGAGCTGGCGCAGGACGCCGATCACATCGTCATCGACGGCCCGCCGCGCGTCGCCGGGCTGATGCGATCGGCCTTGCTCGCCGCCGATCTGATCCTGATCCCGGTGCAACCATCGCCGTTCGACGGCTGGGCGTCCGCCGAGATGCTGTCGCTGCTCGGCGAGGCGCGCATCTACCGCCCGCAGCTCGCCGCACGCTTCGTGCTCAACCGCTGCGCCGCGCGCACCGTCATCGCCCGCGACACCGCCGAGACGCTCGCCGACCACGATCCGCCGCTGCTGGCTTCCACCATCGGCCAGCGCGTCGCCTTCGCCGACACCGCTCAATCCGGACGGCTCGTCTCGGAGGTCGACGGGCAAAGCCGAGCGGCGCGCGAGATCACCGCCCTCTGCGCCGAAATCGGGAGGATCACATGGTGACCGAGCGGTCGTCGAAGCGTGCCTTCGCCAAGCGTCCCGCTGATCCGGACAGCTGGATCAAGGCCTGCGACCCGCAACGGCCGCGAAGCGGCGATGCCGCCGCCTTCACGGCCCGGCTAACCATCGACGTCACGCCGGAGCTGCGCGGACGGATCAAGATCGCCGCGTTCCAGCGTGCGCAAACCGTCGCCGACATGCTGCGCGCGCTGCTCGCGCGTGAGTATCCCGAGAACCAAGGAGGTGATCAATGATCGCCCCCGACGCCAGCCCCGCGAGGCGCGACAAGAGCTCCGCCGACGCCGCATCCGACCCGCTCACCCACGTCGAGCTGACCTGGCTCGAGAAGCGGCAGGAGGACTGGATCCGGTTCGGCCGGCAGGCGCGTGAACAGATTCTCGATCGCCGCCGACGGGTCGTCAGCTTCCCACCCGGAAGCACGTTTGCCTTGGTCCGGTGGGCGGCCAACGACTTCGGCACGATCCTCTCCAACATCGCCATTGGGCGCGCGGTGGAGCACGCCGAGGCCTTTCAGACGCTGCCATCGGTGCGTCCTGGCGCGGACATCCTGCTGACGGTGGATGGATGGCCAAAGGTCGAGCGCGTGCTGCAGACCATCGACGCCGTCGAGCACCGCGGCCTCGATCCCGCCGACGCCGCGCCGGATTACTGGCGACATGTCCACAACCGGCTGGCCGCCGGTTTGGAGCCGCGGACCTATACGTCCGCGCGCCACCTGGCGTTCCGCCTGCGCCGGAGCGTCGCACCATGACCCGTCTCGGCTATGTCATGACAACGGGTCTGACCGTTATGTTGATCGGCGGGCTGTCGGTGCTGCCGATCACGCCGAGGCTGATCTGGAATGCCTCCGGCAGCACGCCGATCGGGCTCTATGCGATCGAGCGCTCGCCCCGTCTTGAGGTCACGGACCTCGTGGCCGTGGACGCCCCGGAACCGCTCGCGTCCTTCCTCGCCGGGCGTGGCTATCTGCCCCGCGGCGTGCCACTCCTGAAGCGCGTCGCCGGCCTTCCCGGACAACGGGTTTGCCGCGCCGGCGCGCAGGTCAGCGTCGACGGCGTGCCGATGGGAGACGCGCTGGCGCGCGACCGGCTCGGTCGCGAACTGCCGATCTGGCAGGGCTGCCGCCGTATCGCGGCGGGCGAAATCTTCCTCATGAACTGGTCCGTCGAGGACAGCCTCGACGGCCGCTACTTCGGTCCGCTTCCCACGGGCACGATCATCGGCCGCGCGATGCCGGTGTGGACCGACGAAGACGGCAGCGGCCGTTTCGAATGGCGCGCGCCAACACGATGACCGCGCGCCGATCCTCTCCCCCACCACCAGCAGAAGGAGCCTTTCCATGGCGCTGATCGGTCAATTCACCCGCACCAAGTCCGGCTATTCCGGCCACATCCGAACGCTCACGCTGGATGCTGCACTCGTCCTCCTCCCGGCCGATCCGTCCGACGCCGAGAATGCGCCGGACTTCCGCATCCATCTCGGCGATGAGGACGGCCCGGAGGTCGGCGCTGCGTGGAAACGCACCGGCGAGAAGGCCGGCGACTACGTCTCGCTGCTGCTCGACGATCCCACGCTCGCCCGTCCGATGCGCGCCAACCTGTTCCAGTCGGGCGACGACATATCGGCTTGGGGCCTGAACTGGAGCCGTCCGCCCAAGCGCAACGAGCAGGACTGAGCCGATGTGGAGGTTTCGCCGCTCGCTTGAGCCATCCACCGACACCGGGCGGTTACACGCCGCCCGGCGTCTCTCACCGCTTCTCCTTTCCGGTCTGCTAATCCAGCTCGGCCCGCCCGCAGCCGCACTCGGCCAGACGCCGCAGATCGTCCGCTCGGTTCCAGCCGATCCGTTCGCCGCCTTCGTCACCGAAGCGGCGCAGCGCTTCGGCGTTCCGGAGAGCTGGCTCCGCGCCGTCATGCGTGTCGAAAGCGCCGGCGAGGTGCGCGCGATCTCTCCTGCGGGCGCGATGGGATTGATGCAGATCATGCCCGCGACATGGGCCGATTTGCGCACCCGTCACGGGCTCGGGAACGACCCCTATGATCCCCGCGAGAACATCCTGGCGGGGGCCGCCTATCTGCGCGAGATGCACGACCGCTACGGCTCGCCCGGCTTCCTCGCGGCCTACAATGCGGGTCCCGGCCGCTACGACGAATACCTGGCGAGCGGCCGAGCCTTGCCGGCTGAAACGCGGGCCTATGTGGCGGCGCTCGCGCCCGTCATTGGCGGCGGAGAGATCGCCGGCCCCGCCATAGTGGCGGCCGCCGATCCACTCGCATGGACGCGGGCGCCGCTGTTCATCGCGCACAGCGGCAGCACGACAGCTGCCGATCCGGCGCAAACTGAACGCCGTTCGGGCGAGGCTCCGCTGCCCGCTCCAGTGCAGGAAACGCTAGCGATGGCGCCGCAGTCCACCGGCCTGTTCGTCGCACGACCCGATAGTCGAGGCCCGCGATGACCGCACCAAGCCGATATCGCAGTCTAGCGTGCCCCGGCGTCTTCTGGCGACCTTCGGGAGGAGAAGCAGGCAACACAACCGCACGATGGCAGGATAAAGGGGCGCGATGTGCGCTTCGGGTCGGTCGTGCTTTTTCAGGGACTTATGCGGCAAATTCGCGATGTGCGCATGAGAGGCGCAGCCTGCGACTTCGGTATTTTCCTCGGCAGATCAGCGCGATCGCGCGATGTGCGAACTGGGCACAATGAGCGGCGAGGACGAGTTCCGCATCCGGCCGGGCCGCATCCGCTCGACCAGCGCGCACCGGGCGCGACCCTTCATCGCCCAGGCGCTGGCCGCCGCCCAGCGCGCAGGCGGATCGGTCTCACGCAAGGGCGCGATCGGACCCGGCCATCGCTCGCGCTTCGGCCGCGGCCAGCGCGCCTCGGTCCAGGCCAATCGCTTCATCACCGCCCGGTCGCGCGGCGCCGTGATCAAGGCGCGCGTCGTGCGCCACACGGGACGAGGCGCGCCGCTCGCCACCCACTTGAGCTATCTGCGCCGCGAAGGCGTCACCCGGGATGGAGAGAAGGCCCGGCTGTTCGGCCCCGAAATCGACGACGCCGATCCCAAGGCCTTCTCGGCACGGTGCGAGGAGGACCGCCATCATTTCCGCTTCATCGTCTCGCCCGACGACGCCGTCGAGATGTCCGACCTCAAAGGCTTTACTCGCGAGCTCGTCGGCCAGATGGAGAAGGATCTCGGGACCGGGCTCGACTGGGTCGGCGTCGCGCACTGGAATACCGAACATCCGCACGTCCACCTGATCCTCCGCGGCGTGCGCGACGACGGCGAAAATCTTGTCATCGCGCGGGACTACATCAAGGAAGGCATGCGCGATCGCGCGCGCGACCTGATCACCCAGGAGCTCGGCGTCCGGACCGATCAGGAGATCCGCCGCACGCTCGAACGCCAGATCGAAGCAGAGCGCTGGACCAATCTCGATCGCCAGCTCGCCCGCGACACCTACCGGACCGGCGTCATCGACCTCGCACCGCATCCAGACCGCCAGCCCGATGAATTCCATGCCCTCAAGGTCGGACGGCTGCGCAAGCTGGAGTCACTGGGACTCGCCGACCAGATCGGCCCCGGCCAGTGGTCGGTATCAGAGAAGGCCGAGGCGACGCTGCGCGAGCTCGGCGAGCGCGGCGACATCATCAAGCGCATCCATCGTGGGCTTTCGGAGCGCGGCATCGAGCGCGGCACGGCGAGCTACGTGTTGGCCGGCGAGAGCCTCGACGATCCCGTCGTCGGCCGGCTGGTCGCCCGCGGCCTCGACGACGAGCTGAAGGGCACAGCCTTCGCCGTGATCGACGGCGTCGATGGCCGCACGCACCACGTCAGACTCGCCGACCTCGACGCCGCCGGCGACAGTGCGCCGGGCTCGATCGTCGAACTCCGCAAATTCGACGACGCGCGGGGTCAGCGACGGGTCGCGTTGGCGGTCCGCTCGGACCTGGCGATCGAACAACAGATTACCGCGAGCGGCGCCACCTGGCTGGACCGGCAGGCGATCGCGCGCGAGCCGGTCGCGCTCGGCGGTGCCGGTTTCGGCGCGGAGGTTCGCCACGCGATGGACGCACGCGCCGAACATTTGATCGGGCAAGGTCTTGCCGAACGCCAGGCTCGCGGCGTCAGCTTCCGACCCGGGCTGATCGAGACGCTCCGCCAGCGTGAGTTGAACGCCCTCGCGAAACAGTTGACGACCGAAATCGGCCGGCCGCTGACCCGCGCCGCGGCCGGCGAGTATGTCGCCGGCAGCTACCGACAGCGCTTCACGCTCGCCTCGGGCCGGTTCGCGATGATCGACGACGGGCTCGGCTTCCAGCTCGTGCCTTGGTCCCCCTCGCTGGAAAGGCAGCTCGGTCAGCATGTTTCCGGCGTCTCGCGCGGCGACGGCGGCGTCGACTGGAGCTTCGGCCGCAAGCGGGGCCTCGGCCTATAGTTGGAGTTGCGTTTTGGAATAGTTTACAGGAAGCCGAGACCCCATCGTTGGACAGGGGGCCAACGTGGCCTGGCCGACGAGCGTGCCCGCCACCTGGATGGCGTCGCTACAGGCTGGCACACTGCCAGCGTTCGACCGCGGTGATGACGTTTCCGCCAAACGTAGGCTTCCGCGTTGACCTTAAAGGCTGAGCTAGACATCGTATTTCGCACCCAAAGGAAGAGTGACATGCCCGTTCCAGAAGGTTTCGCGGTGGTGACGCCGTACATTTTTGTAGATGGAGGCGAGGATTATGTACGCTTCCTCGAGGCCGCATTCGGCGCGCGCGAAATCGGTAGAAGCATCGCTCCCGACGGCCGCATCGCCAATTGCCAGATGAGATTCGAGACCGCGACGATCATGATCAGCGAAGCGTCCGAGGATTTTCCAGCGAGCTCAGCTGCCTTTTACCTTTACGTCGACGATGCCGATGCAGCGATGGACAAAGCATTGGGAGCTGGCGCCGACAAGATCATGGATACGGCCGACATGCCTTATGGAGATCTGCAAGGGGGCATCAGAGATCCCGCAGGCAACATATGGTGGATCTCCCAGCGCCTGAGCAACGGGCCTTATTTCTAGCCTCCGGTTCAATCGGTTCTTGTCGCAAAGGCCGACATTCCGGACTCCACAGGGAGTCAGCTGCTGAGCGCGCCGTTCAAATGCTCACCTTGGGGTTCGCCCGCATAGTCAGTCAGCCGCCCGTCGCCGATATGGCAAAAGCTGCCTATCCGTAGCGTCGCCTTTGGCACGGGCTAGAAGTCCGGCCCCAGGCGATCATCGCGAACCGGCCGATGGCGAGAAATGCCTGCCCCAGCGCAATACGGGGTCAGGTGTCATGCGGGCGCCGGTCTCGGACAATGAAACTTTCTACGCCAAGACCTGTATTCGCGCGCCAAGGTTGCCGGCAATGCGATCCCCGAAAACGCGTCTTGCAATCTGGCCGGCCAAGCACTGACCTCGATGCAGTCACCGTCGAGGAAATCTGCTTGTCTGCCACGAAAATCCTATGGGGTCAGATCCTCACCGTCTTGCTGATCGTGGTCCTGACCACATGGGCGGCGACGCAATGGACGGCTTGGCGGCTCGGCTTCCAGCCGCAGCTCGGCTCACCCTGGTTCGAGCTGTTCGGCTGGCCCATCTACTACCCACCGGCCTTCTTCTGGTGGTGGTATTTCTACGATGCCTATGCGCCGCCGATCTTCGTCGAAGGCGCCTATATCGCCGCATCGGGTGGCTTCATTTCGATAGCGGTCGCGATCGGCATGTCGGTGTGGCGGGCACGCGAGGCCAAGAACGTCGAGACCTACGGCTCGGCGCGATGGGCACGCCCGGACGAGGTGAGGTCCGCCGGGTTACTCGGACCCGATGGCGTAGTGCTCGGCAAGCTCGACCGCGCCTATCTCCGTCATGATGGACCCGAGCATGTGCTCTGCTTTGCTCCGACCCGGTCCGGCAAAGGAGTCGGCCTCGTCGTTCCGTCGCTTCTGACCTGGCCGGGCTCCGCGATCGTCCACGACATCAAGGGTGAGAACTGGCAGCTCACTGCGGGCTTTCGCGCCCGGCACGGCCGGGTGCTGCTGTTCGATCCCACCAATGCGCAGTCGGCCGCTTACAATCCTCTGCTCGAGGTCCGCCGCGGCGAGTGGGAGGTACGCGACGTCCAGAACATCGCCGACATCCTGGTCGATCCGGAAGGGAGCCTGGAGAAACGGAACCATTGGGAGAAGACCAGCCACGCGCTCCTCGTCGGCGCCATCCTCCATGTCCTCTACGCCGAAGCCGACAAGACGCTGGCCGGTGTCGCCGCTTTCCTTTCCGACCCGAAGCGACCGATCGAATCGACACTGGCCGCCATGATGAAGACCGCGCATCTCGGCGAGGCCGGTCCCCACCCGGTCATCGCCAGCGCCGCGCGCGAGCTGCTCAACAAATCGGACAACGAACGGTCAGGCGTGCTCTCTACCGCGATGTCGTTCCTCGGCCTCTACCGCGATCCCGTCGTCGCCGCAGTCACGCGCCGTTGCGACTGGTGCATTACGGATATCATTGGGGGGAAACGACCCACCACGCTTTATCTGGTGGTGCCGCCCTCCGACATCGCGCGCACCAAGCCGCTGATCCGCCTGATCCTCAACCAGGTCGGCCGACGGCTGACCGAGGACCTGCAGGCCAAAGGCGGACGCCACCGGCTGCTCCTGATGCTCGATGAGTTTCCCGCGCTCGGACGCCTGGACTTCTTCGAAAGCGCCTTGGCTTTCATGGCCGGCTACGGCCTGAAGAGCTTCCTGATCGCGCAGTCGCTGAACCAGATCGAGAAGGCTTACGGGCCGAACAACTCGATCCTCGACAACTGCCATGTCCGGGTCAGCTTCGCGACAAACGACGAGCGTACCGCCAAGCGGGTTTCCGATGCGCTCGGAACCGCGACCGAGATGCGCGCGATGAAGAACTATGCCGGGCACCGCCTCTCGCCCTGGCTCGGCCACCTTATGGTCTCGCGCTCGGAGACGGCGCGGCCGCTGCTCACCCCCGGCGAGGTGATGCAGCTCCCACCGGCCGATGAGATCGTCATGGTGGCTGGGACGCCGCCGATCCGCGCAAAAAAGGCGCGCTATTTCGAGGACCGGCGCTTCCAGGAGCGCATCCTGCCACCGCCCTCTTTGGCGAAGTCGCCTGAGGCAAATCCCGACGATTGGAGCGCCTTGCCGTTGCCGCGGTCACCGCAAACCGAACCAGCCGTCGAGCAGGGCGGGACTGACGGTGAGGATCCGACGGGATCGGAGCGCCGCCACCAGCCCGAATTGAGCCACGCCCAAGCGGTCGAGAAGAAGGTCCCGATCGAGAACGAGTTTGCGGCAGATCTCGATGATGACGCCGAAGACGACAGCGCCCGGATCAGCCGGATGAACCGGCTCGTGCAGGGTGTGGCCCGGCAAGTGTCGCTTGATCCCAACGACGGCATGGAGCTGTGAGAGGCGGCGATGGCATCAAGCTCGAAAAAACAGCGCTTGTCCGTCTACCTCGACCGGGAGGTCATGAAGGCGCTGGCGGATTATGCCGCGCGCCGGGATCATTCGCGCTCTCTCGTCGCGGAGGCGGCCATCGCGTCCTTCCTGTCTCCCGACGCCGCCGAGCGGCAGGAGGCGGCCACGACGAAGCGGCTCGATCAACTCGATCGGCGCATGACGCGCATGGAACGCGACCTCGGTATCTCGGTCGAGACACTGGCGGTCTTCGTGCGCTTCTGGCTCACGACCAATCCACCCTTGCCTGAGCCGGCCCAAGCCGCCGCCCGCGCACAGGCCGGCGAGCGCTACGATGCGTTCGTCGCGGCCCTCGGCCGGCGACTCGCCAAGGGGCCGAAGCTGCGACAGGAAATCTCGGAGGACGTTCCTGCAGGCGGCAATTGATCGGTGCCGGGACCACCTCGGCTACGCGACCAGGTTTGCGACGCTCGGGCTCAGGGGGTGAGATTAATGGCCACGTCAAACGCGTCAGGGGGCATCACGCTCTTGAAGTAGAAATCCTCAGCTTCATGCCACTGCCGCTCCCAAGGTCCGATCGCTCCTTCCCGAGCGGCCAACCGCGCCAAGCGCACATCGTCCGGCGCCAAGAGCGCGACGCGCAGATCGAGCAGGTCGGCCAGTTCCGGACGCGCCGCATAGACCCCTTCCAGGATCACGATCGGCCTTGGGCCGATCCACGTCGGCTCATCGCGCAGCCGTCCATCGAAAGCGTCCCAGTCGAAGGCGCGCCAACATGCCTCCCGGCCGGCCGCAAGGCCTTGGAGCACCGATCGTTGTCTCGTCCAATCGATGCAGGCCGCTGCGCGCGCTACGGCGCTATCCGCCCGAAGCTCGATCCCGCCCGCATAAAAGTCGTCGCCCTCGATCACGCAGGCCTCGACCCGCTCGGCGAGCGTCCTCGCCAACGTCGATTTGCCGACACCACTTCTGCCATCAACCGCGACGATCAAGGGCAGCCCCTTACGCTGCGCCGCTTCGGTCATGATCCCGGCCAGCGTGACCTCATCGCTGGCACGCATCATTCGACCACTCCGTTCGCTGATTGCGTCGGGCTGTTCAGCGATCCTCCTTTCAAAGCACCTTCTCCACTTCATCGAGGAGCGCTCTCGTACCTGCTTCCCGGCCGGCGATGTCGCCGTCGAAGTAGGCGCCCTGTTCGGTCAGCTCCAAACGCGTACCGGCGCCATCGGAGTTGAAGCTGATGGTGACGAGCGAAGAGGACAGCGGCGTCCCCTCCAATGTCATGTGGTAGGCGTAGATGAGCGTGTTGCCCTCATCTACGTGCAGCCAGGTCGTGGCGTTCGTGAGGACGAAGTCCGCTCCCCGGGGGCTGAACCGGGTGAACTCAACGGCGCCTGCCACGGTCGGTTCGGCTGGCCGATACTCATGGATGGTCCAGCCGTCGGCGAAGACCAGCCACTTGCGCCGCGCGTCGGCCTGCGCGAACGCCGCGAAAACCTTGGCCGGCAGCGCAGAGTAATTCCGTTCGATGGTGAAGCTTCCGTGCTTGATCGGGTTGCCCGCCATCAGAGCCCTCCGGCCAAGGCTTCGAGCTGGTTGAGGCACGTGCCCCAGCCATCATGGAAGCCCATCTCCTCATGCTTCTGACGGTCTGCGTCTGACTTGTGGCGCACCAGTGCCCGATAGCGGGTGCCGCCTTCCACCGCCTCCATCGTGATGTCGGCGGTCATGAAGGTTTCGGAATTCGGACGGAACTCGGGCCCGACCGCATCGGTCCATACCATACGCTTCCGAGGCTCTGCCAGCAGCACGCAGCCTGGCGTTTCATCCATTTCGGCGCCGTCCGGCGACGCCATCACGACCGAGAAGATTCCCCCGGCGCGGGGGTCGATCGCGACGCGCGCTACCGTCCAAGGTTTCGGTGCGAACCATTGCTTGAGCAGGTCGGGCTCCGTCCACGCGCGCCAGAGCTGGGCGGGTGTGGCCCTGACCGTCCGCTCCAGCACGAGATCGAGTTTGGCATCATGCGTCACTATTTTCTCCTTCACCGGGTAGATTCGCTAGAAATGCATCGAGGCGGTCGAGACGCGCCTCCCAAAGTGACCGCTGCTGGCCCAGCCAGCCTTCGGCGGCTTTCGCCGTTTCAGCCTTGAGCCGACAGGTGCGGATGCGGCCGGCCTTGTCGGATTCAATCCATCCGCCCGCCTCCAGCACCTTCAGGTGCTTGAGGAAGCTCGGCAGCGCCATGTCATGCGGCGCGGCAAGCTCAGAGACAGGCGCGGGGCCGGCTGCCAGCCGGGCGATCACCGCACGGCGGGTGGGATCAGCGAGTCCGTGGAAAATCGAATCAAGGTTAGCCATATGGCTATCTATTGACTTGGCACAGTGCTCGTCAAGATACCTAGCCATATGGAAAGGTGTCTTCCATCCGGCGGAGCGAAGGTCATGATGAAACCAAACGACACGGACGACGTCGTCGCACCAAACCCRTCGAAGCCACCGAGCCTGTCCGGAGGAGAAAAGTGACTGAACGGCTGTCCCTACGTCTGAAGGCAATCCTCGAAGCCCTGCCTCTCTCGCCCTGTATACGCGTGCTCGAGGTGGGATGCGGTCCCGGAGCGCTGACGCGCGCCATGTCGTCGGCGATCGGCAGCGGGTATGTGCTCGGGATCGACCGGTCAGACCGGGCCATCGCGCAGGCGATCGCAGGCTCCAAGGAGCAGGTCGCTGCCGGCCGTCTGTCATTCCGAACGGTGGCGGCCGAGGATTTCGTGATGGGACCCGGCGAGGCGCCGTTCGATCTTGTCGTGGCGGTCCGCGTCGGCGCGCTCGACGGCCGTCATCCCGCGGCCGGCGCTCGCGCCTGGCCGCGAATTCGCGCGGCGCTTGCCCCAAGCGGACGGATCTTCGTCGATGGCGTTGAGATACCTGCGGAGACGCCAAGGTGAGGATCGTGCCCTTCACGATGGATCGTGCCGAAGACGCATTGCGCCTGATGAACCTGCTTCGGCTCACGCCGATCAGCCTGCCCGAGTTCCTGGACCGCGAGGCACGATGGCCGGCGGGCGATCTGCGTCTGCGCTGGCTTGGTTACGACAATGACCGGGCCGTTGCCCTCGGGCAGATCGCCAACTCGCCCTATGCGCTATCTGATCATCTTGCCGTGCAGGTCACTGTCGATCCCGATCATCGCGGCCGGGGGAGAGGCAGCACCATGCTCGGCCTTGTGGAGAGCGAAGCCATCGGGCGCGGTTTTCGGGGGCTTGTCGCCACGATACCTGAGGCAGCATCCGGTCCGCAGGCCTGGGCCGAGGCACGCGGGTTTCAGCGCCACGCGCTGCGTTGCGACAGTCTGCTCGACCTTCGGACCTTCGACGGTCAGTCGGCAGTGCGCGCGGGGGTGACGCTCTCGGACATGACCGGAGCCAGTGAGGCGCAGTGGAAGGCGGTGGCGATGCTGTTGCAGACCCTCATCGCCGATGCGCCCGACATGCGAGACCTCCCGTCATGGACGTTGGCGCGCTGTTTTTCGGTACTGCGCGAGACTCCGGCCTCGCGACCGGAATGGGTCGTTGTTGCCGGGTTTAACGGCAGACCCGTCGGCCTCACCATCGGCCACGCTTTGGGCCAGGAGATCTATTCCTACTTCACTGGCGTGTTGCCCGACTGGCGCGGCAGGCATGTCGGCCTCGCGCTCAAGCTGCGCCTGATCGCTGCGGCGCAAATGTCGGGCATCACGACGATGCGGACAACGAACCTCGACGCCAATACTGCGGCGCTTCGGCTCAACGCCTCGATTGGCTTCCGTCGCGTTCCCGGCAGCCTGGAGGTCCGCAAGGCTTTGTCTGCGGTCGATTTCGCTACCTCGGCGAATCCCCGGTAACATAGCTGGCTGCGAACTCCGCGCTGGCCGGGATCGGCTTGATGATGTCGATCAGCACCCCCGTTGGGGTCGCTAGTGATGAAGTGGCGCTGGCCGAAGTCCTCATCGCGCAAGGACAGGAGCATAGGGATCCCGTCGGCAACAACCTGGCCATGCACGGTGTCAACATCGTCGACTTCGAAATTGAGAAGGATGTCAGTCGCGCGTCCGCGGGCGACGTAAGGTCGCTTGGTACTGCGCGCGATCTATCCGATTCCGACGTATTCGCACCCAATGGCAGACGGTCTTTCTTACAAGCGATCCTGGCCATGCGAGTGCCCAGAAGCTCTCTGCGATATGATCGCGGAAGTGATTGAGTACGGGGTTCGAGAGCTACAGCACATTCGAGATATCTCTTTAGCGCCATTGGACGATCTCCAAAGTTGGGCACGCTGACCGGCGAAGGATCGCAAGCTATTCCGCAGGTCCGCCCTTTACCTGTATTTCTACGCTACGGTTCTACGAACGCATTCCCTTGTTGCCGCGCCCACATTTCTGCCTCTTCTACTCATCCCCGATCCAGGGCCGCTCGTCCGCGGTCCCTTCACGAACGGGGACGACATGGCGGCTTCTCACCAGCGATCCGAGGCGAGCTTACGCGGCGCGCGCATGTTGCGCACCGCGCTCGGCCCCGCCATCGCCGGATTCCTGGAAGACCCCACAGTCGTCGAGGTGATGCTCAACCCCGACGGGCGGCTCTGGATCGACCGCCTGTCCGAGGGGCTGTCTGATACGGGAGAGTGCCTGTCCGCCGCCGACGGCGAGCGTATCGTGCGCCTGGTGGCGCATCACGTCGGCGCCGAGGTTCATGCCGGCGCACCACGCGTCTCAGCCGAGCTGCCCGAAACCGGAGAGCGGTTCGAGGGGCTGTTGCCCCCCGTCGTGGCGGCGCCGGCCTTCGCGATCCGCAAGCCCGCCGTCGCGGTCTTTACGCTGCAGGACTACGTCGCGTCCGCGATCATGTCGGCGGATCAGGCCGACGTCCTTCGTCGCGCCGTGGCCGATCGGCGCAACATCCTCGTGGCCGGCGGCACCTCGACCGGCAAGACCACGCTCACCAACGCCTTGCTCGCCGAGATCTCAAAGACCGCCGACCGCGTCGTCCTGATCGAGGACACGCGCGAGCTGCAATGCGCGGCCCCAAACCTGGTCGCGATGCGCACCAAGGATGGCGTCGCCACCCTCTCTGAGCTGGTCCGCTCGTCGCTGCGCCTGCGACCAGACCGTATCCCCATCGGTGAGGTGCGCGGGTCCGAGGCGCTCGACCTCTTGAAGGCCTGGGGCACCGGCCACCCTGGCGGCGTCGGCACAATCCACGCCGGCACCGCGCTAGGCGCGCTACGCCGCCTCGAGCAGCTCATCCAGGAAGCCGTCGTCACCGTCCCGCGCGCCCTGATCGCCGAGACGATCGATCTGGTCGCGGTGCTGAGCGGCCGCGGGTCCAATCGCCGCCTGGCCGAACTCGCCCGGATCGAGGGCCTCCGTCCCGACGGCGACTACCACGTAACCCCCGCAACCCAGCCCCCCTCAGGAGATCCCGCATGATCCGCCGGTCCTTGGCCCTACGTCGCCGCCTCACAACGGCGGTCAGTCTCGCGCTTTTCAGCGTTGCGTTCGCGCCGGCCGCCCACGCCTCCGGCTCGTCCATGCCGTGGGAGCAACCGCTCAATCAGATCCTGCAGTCCATCGAAGGACCGGTCGCCAAGATCATCGCGGTGATCATCATCATCGTCACCGGCCTGACGCTCGCCTTCGGCGACACGAGCGGCGGCTTCCGCCGGCTGATCCAGATCGTCTTCGGCCTCTCGATCGCCTTCGCGGCATCGAGCTTCTTCCTGTCGTTTTTCTCCTTCGGCGGCGGGGCGCTCGTTTGATGACGGGCCTTGCCGACAGCGCCGGCGAAGTGCCTGGCTTCAGCGTGCCGGTGCACCGCGCCTTGACGGAGCACATCCTGCTTGGCGGCGCGCCGCGCTCGATCGCCATCCTCAATGGCACGCTGGCGGCGGCGCTTGGCCTCGGATTGCGCCTCTGGCTGGTGGGCTTGGGACTCTGGGCGGTCGGGCACCTTGCCGCCGTCTGGGCGGCCAAGCGCGATCCGCAGTTCGTCGATGTGGTGCGCCGCCACCTGCGTATCCCCGGCTTCCTGAACGTCTGAGGCCGACCGCATGATGAACCTTGCCGAGTATCGCCGGACCTCGACCCGCCTCGCCGACTTCCTACCTTGGGCGGCGCTGGTTGGCGAAGGCGTTGTCCTCAACAAGGACGGCAGCTTCCAGCGCACAGCACGCTTCCGCGGGCCCGATCTCGATTCCGCGGTGCCGGCTGAGCTCGTCGCGGTCGCCGGCCGGCTCAACAACGCCTTCCGCCGCCTGGGCTCCGGGTGGGCGATCTTTGTCGAGGCCCAGCGTCACAGCGTCGGCGCCTACCCGGCGAGCCGCTTTCCAGAGCCCGCATCCGCGCTGGTCGACGCCGAGCGCAAAGCCGACTTCGAGGAAGACGCCTCGCATTTCGAGTCGAGCTATTTCCTCACCTTCGTCTTCCTGCCCCCGGCCGAGGACGCCGCACGCGCTGAAAGCTGGCTCTACGAAGGCAAGGCCGAGAAGGGCGTTGACGCCTGGGAGGCGCTGCGCGGCTTCGTCGATCGCACCAACCGCGTGCTCCAGCTCGTCGAGAGCTTCATGCCCGAATGCGCCTGGCTCGATGATGGCGAGACGCTGACCTACCTTCATTCGACCGTCTCTACCAAACGCCACCGCGTGCGCGTGCCCGAGACGCCGATGTATCTCGACGCGCTGCTGGCGGACCAGCCGCTGACCGGCGGCCTCGAGCCGCGGCTCGGCGAGGCGCATCTGCGCGTCCTCACCATCGTCGGCTTTCCAACGGCGACCACGCCCGGCCTGCTCCACGATCTCAACCGCCTCGCCTTCCCCTATCGCTGGTCGACCCGCGCGGTGCTGCTCGACAAAACCGACGCCACCAAGCTGCTGACAAAGATCCGGCGGCAATGGTTCTCCAAGCGCAAGTCGATCGCCGCGATCCTGAAGGAGGTGATGACCAACGAGGCCTCCGTGCTGGTTGACACCGACGCAGCCAACAAGGCGGCGGATGCCGATCTCGCGCTGCAGGAGCTCGGCGCCGATTATGCCGGTCAGGCCTATGTCACGGCGACCGTCGCCGTCTGGGACGCTGATCCACGCGTCGCGGCCGAGAAGCTGCGCCTGGTCGAGAAGGTCATTCAGGGGCGCGACTTCACCGCGATGCCTGAGACGGTCAACGCCGTCGATGCCTGGCTCGGCTCCCTGCCGGGTCATGTCTACGCCAATGTTCGGCAACCGCCGATCTCCACCCTCAATCTCGCCCACATGATTCCCCTGTCAGCGGTGTGGGCGGGGCCGGAACGGGACGAGCATTTCGGTGCGCCCCCCTTGCTGTTCGGCAAGACCGAAGGCTCCACCCCGTTCCGGTTTTCCCTTCACGTCGGCGACGTCGGCCACACCCTGGTGGTTGGCCCGACCGGCGCCGGCAAGTCCGTCCTGCTGGCGCTGATGGCGCTGCAGTTCCGGCGATACCCGGGTTCGCAGGTCTTCGCCTTCGACTTCGGCGGCTCGATCCGTGCGGCTGCGCTTGCTTGTGGCGGTGACTGGCACGACCTCGGCGGCGGCTTGACGGAAGGCGCCACCGACAGCGTGTCGCTGCAGCCGCTCGCCCGCATCCAGGAGGTGCCCGAGCGCGCCTGGGCCGCCGACTGGATCGTCGCCATCCTCATGCGCGAGGGCGTGACCATCTCGCCCGAGGTGAAGGAACATCTCTGGACGGCGTTGACCTCGCTGGCCAGCGCGCCGGTGGGCGAGCGCACGATCACCGGGCTCGCAGTCCTCCTGCAGTCCAACGACCTCAAACAGGCGCTCCGCCCCTACTGCGTCGGCGGCCCCTACGGTCGCCTGCTCGACGCCGAGAGCGAGCATCTGGGTCAAGCGTCCGTCCAGGCGTTCGAGACCGAGGGCCTGATCGGCACCGGCGCGGCGCCAGCGGTGCTCCCCTATCTGTTCCACCGCATCGAGGACCGCCTCGACGGCAGCCCGACCTTGCTGATCGTCGACGAAGGCTGGCTGGCGCTCGATGACGAGGGATTCGCCGGCCAGCTTCGGGAATGGCTGAAGACCTTGAGGAAGAAGAACGCCTCCGTCGTATTCGCCACGCAGTCGCTGTCGGACATCGATGGATCGGCCATCGCGCCCGCCATCATCGAGAGCTGCCAGACCCGGCTGCTCCTGCCGAACGAGCGGGCGATCGAGCCGCAGATCACCGCGATCTACCGGCGCTTCGGCCTCAACGACCGGCAGATCGAGATCCTCGCCCGGGCCATGCCCAAGCGCGACTATTACTGCCAGTCCCGCCGCGGCAACCGGCTGTTCGAGCTCGGCCTCGGCGAGGTCGCGCTGGCGCTATGCGCCGCATCCTCCAAGACCGACCAGGCCGCCATCGAGCGCGTCCTCGCCGAGCACGGCCGCGACGCCTTCCTCGCCGAATGGCTGGGCCTGCGCGGCGTCGGCTGGGCCGCCGACCTGATCCCCGACCTCACCAACCTGGAGACCCGACCATGATCCTTCGTCGCTCGCGCGCGGCCCTTTTGTCCGCCAGCATCTTCGCCGTGCCCGTCGCGTTGTCGCCGGTCCTCACCACCCCGGCCGCTGCGCAGTGGGTGGTCTACGATCCGACCAACTACGCCCAGAACGTCCTTCAGGCGGCGCGCGCGCTGCAGCAGATCAACAACCAGATCACCTCGCTGCAGAACGAAGCGCAATCGCTGATCAATCAAGCGCGCAATCTGGCCAGCCTCCCCTACTCCTCGTTGCAGCAGCTTCAACAGTCCGTGCAGCGGACCCAGCAGCTCCTGAATCAGGCGCAAAACATCGCCTTCGACGTCCAGCAGGTCGACCGCGCCTTCCAGTCGACCTACGGCAACGCCTCACTCTCCGCGTCTGACGCCCAGCTCGTCGCCCAGGCCCGCGAGCGCTGGCAGAACACGGTTGGCGGTTTGCAGGACGCGATGCGGGTGCAGGCGGGCGTCGTCGGCAACATCGACACCAACCGCACGCAGCTGTCCGCGCTGGTTGGCCAGAGCCAGGGCGCTACCGGCGCGTTGCAGGCGGCCCAGGCCGGCAACCAGCTCCTCGCACTCCAGGCCCAACAGCTCGCCGATCTCACCGCCGTCGTCGCCGCCAACGGCCGCGCGCAATCGCTCTCGGAAGCCGAACGCGCGGCGGCTGCCGAACAGGGCCGCGAGCAGCGCCGACGGTTCCTGACCCCCGGCGTCGGCTATCAGCCCGGCAACGCCCGGATGTTCCCAAGCGGGAACTGAGGGCGAGCTTATGGACGGCAAGCTTTTCGCGCGGATCGGGGCCATCGTCTTCGTCGCTGTCGCGGTCACTGCGACGGCGATCGAGATGACCCGGAAAGAGGAAGAACCGGCGGCGGCGTTCGCGCGCGCCGCCGTCGCGGTGGCGGCCGACCCGCTGCGCGCGGAGCTGATCCGGTGCCAGCGCCTCGGCGAAGCCGGTCCCCGCGATCCGGCATGCCTCTCCGCCTGGGCGGAAAGCCGCGAGCGGTTCCTTGCTCCCGGCGCGCGGCCGGGCGTGCGCGCCACCCCGGCCACCGAGGTTCCGCCGACGCCGCCCGACGCGGCCGGAACTCGCTCCATGCCGGATGATCCGATCCGCAAGGAAATGGCGCCGCAGCTGGACGAGGCCCGATAGCATCATGGGCGGCACCGGCGTCATCGATCATTTCCTCGAGATCTTCACCCGCTACATCGACAGCGGCTTCGGCCTCTTGAGTGGCGAGGTCGCGTTTATCGCGACCACGCTGATCGTCATCGACGTAACGCTCGCCGCCCTGTTCTGGAGCTGGGGCGCCGACGACGACATCATGGCGCGCCTGGTCAAGAAGACCCTGTTCGTCGGCGTGTTCGCCTACATCATCGGCAACTGGAACAACCTCGCGCGGATCGTCTTCGAGAGCTTCGCCGGCCTCGGCCTGAAGGCCTCCGGCACCGGTTTCACGACCGCCGATCTGCTGCGCCCCGGCAAGGTCGCGCAGACCGGGCTCGATGCCGGCCGACCGCTGCTCGATTCGATCTCCAGCCTGATGGGCTACTGGTCGTTCTTCGAGAACTTCATCCAGATCGCCTGCATGTTCCTCGCTTGGGCGCTGGTGCTGCTCGCCTTCTTCATCCTCGCCATCCAGCTCTTCGTTACCCTGATCGAATTCAAGCTGACGACTCTCGCCGGCTTCGTGCTCATCCCCTTCGGCCTGTTCGGAAAGAGCGCCTTCATGGCCGAGCGGGTGCTCGGCAACGTCATCTCGTCGGGCATCAAGGTCCTGGTGCTCGCCGTCATCATCGGTATCGGCTCGACACTGTTCTCCGAGTTCACCGCCGGTTTCGGCGGCGCCAATCCGACTATCGATGAGGCCATGGCGATCGTGCTCGCCGCACTGTCGCTGCTCGGACTTGGCATCTTCGGGCCCGGCATCGCCAACGGGCTGGTGTCCGGCGGCCCTCAGCTCGGCGCCGGCGCGGCGGTCGGGACCGGGCTCGCGGCCGGAGGCATGATCGCCGCCGGCGGCGCCGCGGCCGGTCTGGCCGCCGGTGGTGTCGGAGCCGTGGCC
>NZ_JBFRFO010000002.1:0-603452 GCF_052114865.1 Hyphomicrobium sp. 2TAF46
GCAGGCTTGGAGGGTGTTCCTCTGCGCCTCCGGCTTCCTCGCGTGCTGAAAAGTCGGAACGTTCTAAACAACTAGCCCGGACCCGGACCGTGCGTCGCCGGAACTATGCCGAAATACCAAAATAGGCCAACGCCAATAATCGCCAGAACGACCAACGAGACGGTCAGGACGACAAAGGAATTTTTTGAGTTTTCTGCCTGCCTCGCCTCTCGGGGCGTTTCTGTAACTTGCCCATGCGCATCTTTAGTTGCCATGTTTTGTCTCCTTATTGGAGACTAAACCTCTGGCAGACCTGTAAAGGTCCTTGATCCTCTCATCATTCCGCGCCGTCCAACATTTCAAACGACGCGATTGATGGGAGTGCGCGCAGCTGGTCCCGAAATTGCTCGACCGCTTTCGCGCTCAGGCTCTCGGTATCGCACGGCTCCGATTGCGCCAGTGCCAACAACTGCACCGCAATACGCTCGCGGCCCACGTCGTCTGTCCCGCTTATGTCAAGTTCTTTGCAGACAAGAATCAACGCGGCGCTAAGCACACTGAGCTGGTCGTTATTATAATGACCGTTGGGGAATTTCATTGCGCACTCCCACGCTATTTAGGCGGGAGCACATCACAACTCTCGGCCGCCGACGCCCAGGAATGCAAGTCGACGATATGCACACCATACTCCTATTCTAAGAAGAAACGCATTAATTCGTTGAGACGCGCTTCTGTTCGAAGCAGTGCAGGCACTGAGAACCGTTCGGCCAAATGCGAGCCTTGACCCCGCCTGTAGGCGGCGTCTTCATTCTACAGGTGCTTGACATCACTCGCCCCAACCGACCCTATTGGTGGCTGTCTTGGCTTCCGATATCCGAAGCAATCTCCGAAAAGAACCTATCGGCAGCCGCATTGATTTCGCCCTCGGTTGCGCCCATGGGCGTGCGGCCTTCGAAGAATTTCTTTATGCTTTCGCCGTAGGCGAGGATGTGCCTCGGATCTTGGCCCGTTCCGAGCATGCTTTCCCGCACCATCGTGCCCACGACGCGTTCGAGCACAGTTACTCTCGCGAGCAACTGACTTTCTTCGTGTAGCCTTGAATTAGTCATGGGAGTATCTCCTTCTGACTCTCATATTAGGCGATCCTCACCCACGAAACATGGTCAGGCGCAAGGGCGAGATGAGCAGTTTTCAGATCGACAGAGGCGAAGTGGCCGGCACTGCATCCGCTTTATCACTAGCAGACCGTGGACGGCGTCCGGTTTCAGAGCTATCGCGCGGACACGTATCGCAGGCCGCTGATCTCTGACGATGCTCGGATCAGGATCGAGCAACACGGAGACTTCTGGATCGCGCACGTCGATGGGGCTGAAGTGATCGATTGCGGCCTTACTCGACGCTTTGACAGTGAAGTCGAAGCGCTCAAGGCGGCGCTCGCCAGGATTCGCTAGGGGTTTTAGGTGAAGTCTTTCTCCGCCAAATCCGGCCAAGTTTGCAATGATCTAAAACCGGTGTTTACTGCCCCTTTTTGGTAGGCGGATTTGCAGCCTCGCGTGCAAGGCGTTCCGCCCGCAACCGATCGGTTTTTGTACGAATAGCAAGCCTCTCGACTTCGTATTCCTTCATGGCCTGAGACGCTTCCTGCGCGCGCCTGAGCTTATTTTCAGCTGCGCTCGATACGGCTTTCGGCGGCATCGCCATTTTGTAGTTCCTCGTAGATCCAAAAAAAGAAAAAGCCCGCAACTGGCAAACCAGACACGGGCTCCCAATCGACCGAGTTTATCGCCAGTACATCCGTGGTCGAACCCGATCGCTTTCTTCGCAGTTGCCGTTATACGGCGCGAAGGTTGTCTGCGGAGGACTTGCCGCTTCGACGATCCGCAACGACGTCGAAGGATACTTTCTGTCCCTCATTCAAGCCGCGAAGGCCAGCGCGTTCGACGGCACTAATGTGCACGAAGACGTCGTTACCGCCGTCGTCCGGCTGAATAAAGCCAAAACCTTTTTGACCATTGAACCACTTCACGGTGCCAGTCGGCATAAGAAAACTCCTCGTTATGTGTGCGCATGCAATGCCTGTCCGAATTCAGGACAGACACTCGAGATTTTTTGGAAGGTCGTCGGTCAGGCGCGCACTTCGCGGCGAGGCCAAGTCGTTTTCAGCGAAGCTCGATCTTATGGAAGATAAGGAGAAAACCACTCGATTACAAGGAAATCCCCTTCGGTCTTCGGCGCTTCGCTACAAACCCTCGAGCTGCCTGCAACGATTGAACCAGACTCCGGCCTCAAGGGATGCTAAACGGAGTTATCGGCAGTTATAGTTGGGCACTGCCGACTGAGAGTGCTTCTACGCTCCCGCCTACATTAACGGGAGCTTGCAATGAAGACACTTTTCTCTTCCACCCACATCAATCAAGATCGCGACGATGATGTACTGAAGGGTGCGATCAGGCTCGCATGCGATGAACTGATTGAGACCGATCGGTTTAATAGCGCCACGATCTCTGCAGTTCTTGATATCCTCGCCCTTGCGATCCTCCAAAAATTCACCGACGGGGAGAGATCCTGCGATTTGATTGCAGAATACGCCGTGGCGAAGGTTCGCGCGAACTTCAGACTTAAACTTCATTGAGTGCGGAGATGTATACTAGGCCGCAGCACGCGAGGGACGTATGCCGACAGCACTCGAGAGGGCGTTCGAACTCGCAAAATCAGGCAAATGCGGGTCCGTCGACGAAATACGACGTGTGCTAATTTCTGAAGGCCATCGAGTTTCGCAACTTGAAGGACCGCTGTTGAGAAGACAGCTTCGCGAACTCATCGCGCATGCTCTAACAACCCCGAAGTAGGAACCTCGCGCGCAACAGGCAAGAAGGACAATTCGCCATGGCCGACGATCGGAGCAAGAAAGGCCCGCAGGACCGTTCCCGCATCAATCTCAGCGAACGCTACGAGGTTGATTACTGGACGAAAGAGTTTGGCATCTCCGAGAGCAAGCTGGAAGCGGCGGTAAAGGCAGTTGGCTCAAGCGCGGAAGCCGTCCGTGAGTACCTAAAGCGGCATCAGTAATTCGCCTTGCCAGCGAACCGCGCCCTCAGTTCTTTGCCGGAAGCTTGGCATACTCGTCAGATGTTCTCGCTTTTGCCCCGGACCGGACTAGGGCGTCGGTGTCGTGAGGATTGATCTCCCTGCTAACGAGTTGTTCCATGGTAGTCGCTACACAGCGACCTCGATGTCGACTCCCGTCACCCGCACGTCATAGTGCGCAACCGCTTCGTAAGCCGGCGGACCAAGAACCTCTCCTGTGCGGATGTCGAACCTTGCACCATGGAACGGACAGATGATCTCGTGACCCGAGATCTCTCCCTCGGCCAATGGCCCGTCGTCATGCGTGCAGAGATTGTCGAGCGCGAAGAACTCACCGTCGAGATTGAATAGCGCAATGTCTCTGCCCTTCGCGGTGACTAATCGGATCTGGCCCGACCCAATCTCGTTTATCGTTGCGACTTTCACAAATTCGCTCATGGCCTTTGCCTCTCGTTTGTCGCTCGTGTGTTGCCTCCTCCTTCGCGAACAGATCTACTACACCGCATGCCATGGTTGAATGTTGGCAATCGTAGTCGAGCGCTTCGCGAACACCCTCCCGCCGCCTGGCGCGCCCTTTTCAAGCGGAAGACGTCTAATTTTGCGCTCAGGCGATCGTGTGTACAATTATGGGCCCGGCCACTGCGGTCGCGGGGCCTGCGAGAAACGGGGCGAGCTCCGCCTCGATCCACGCGAGCGCGCGCTTGTTGGATTCCTGCGCCGATGTGTAGTCGTCGAATATGCTGATCGCCGTCACCGTGTCATCCGGCGCGTAGACCACGTAGTAGGCTTTGAATCCTGGAACATCGCTGATGATGGGGATCGCACCTTCCTTGATCTTGCTCGCCAACTTTTCGGCCGCGCCAGACTTTGCCTTGGCTTGGCGAATTCCCGCATACATGGCGACCTCCTTTTTTTGCCGCGCCGAAAGTATTTTGCGTCGATGACGCTGACCGTCTAGCGGCAAGTCACGCGCGTCGCCCGCCGGTTTTGTCGGCAGCATTGATTATCTTCGCTGCGGTAATGATCGACAAGCCTTCTCGGAGTCTGTGTACCAATCTGTTGAAAGGGCGGGTTCGTCCTGGCCCCAGTATGCTTACTTCACCTTTTCGGCAATCGAGGTGTTCGTCGGCTTGCCATCCACCGGCTCGCCCTTCTTAAAAGCACTCTTTGTATATTTGTTGCCGTCCTTCGAGATTTTCGTGGTCCAGCCCGTGTCCCAACTTATCACTGCCGCCGAGCCTTCTTCTTTCCAAGTACCGGTCATGCCGTCGCCAGCGCGATTGGCCTTAGCAGATCCGTCTCTCGTGAGCGTGATCTCAAATGCCTTACCGGCTGTATCTTTAACCTTCCAGGTGCCCTCAAACTCGCTGGCGGCGAAGGCCGCCAACGCCGCCATAGAAAGAGCGACGGCCGCCGTGAGTAGCGCTGTTTTGAATTTTCCAATCGCGTGCATGGGCTTTTCCTTTCAGGATCGGGCGTTCTCAGCGCCGGTGCCTATCAACGCGATCTTTAGGGTCGAGTTCCTTGCCACATGCCGGGCAGCATCAAGATAGTCGACTCTCTCAACTTCCAACGGCAGCTACCCGACCGAACCGGAACTTCGTGCCGGAGAAATCGATGTCATGCTGGTGCGGCTAAAGCGGACATCCAGCGAATTTCTTGCAACGTCAGCTCATGACCCAAAAGGGACGTGCACAGCTCTGAAGACTAGTGGGCGCGACCTCTGAACCTCTACAGCATCGCGACCTTCCTTGCCCCCGCACCAAATCCCCAATTCGAGGGACAAGCCGTAGCGCTTCATCCCGCTTTCGCCCTGGGTCCTTGAATTTGAGTCTCGACGCGCTCGGTATGTGGTTGCAGCAGCCGGTAGGCTTGGCGAGCGAAGCTGAGATCGCAACTGTGTTCACGGATTGCGCACTTGGCGCTATCCCGCCGGTCGCGGGCGCTTACGGACTGCAGGCCGTGATGGATGACAGCCTTGAAGGGTTCGATGATATTTACTTCGAGAGCGGGGACCATCGCACTCTGTTGCGTCTGAATGGCCGCGAGTTTCACCGGCTGATGGCTGACGTACCGCACGCCCACATTGGCGCGCGCAACCATTGACGACACTTGGACCGGAGTAGTGGCCGTTTCCTGGACGGTGGCTTTACTGCACGTCGGATCTCGCCGTTAGTGAACCGCACGGGATCGCGATGGTTAGGCAATCCTATCAAGTAGCTTGGTCACTTCGGTGGGTCCAAAAGCGCGCATTGTTTCCGTGCGGACATTTCCCAGCTTGCCAAGATTAAGGCCGAGCTCGGCAGCCACCGCATCATCCTGCGCCTCAAGAATGAGGACGATGTCGAATCGTCCGAGAGTCCAGTACACATCCTTCACCGTCACTCCCAGCTGCTTCGCCATTTCCTTGAATTCTTCCTTTCTTTTGGGCGAATCCTTTGCGTTGCGAATGCCTTGCTCGGTGAAATTCCCAAACGCGATATACGTTGCCATTGGAGTCTCCTCTCAATTCGGTTGCGGCGGATCGATCGCGCACCAGTCGACACCGCCAGACGGCAAAAGACACCACGACCGACACGCTAGCACCGGCTATGTCGCGATCAAATCGGCGCTTGGCATCTGGGTATCCGCGCACATCAGCGCCAATCACATTCGTGTTTTTAAGCCACCTGACATGACGAAAAAGGCGTAAATTGCAGCTGCGATTTGCAAGGGCTCGTCGCATGACCTCGATCAGACGGGGTATCAAGTCTCTCTTTCTCACCGAGTTCGTCTCGGCGTTCTTCCTGTCCATGCGCTACTTCTTCGCGCCGAAGAAGACACTCAACTATCCGTTCGAAAAGGGGCCGCTGTCGCCTCGCTTTCGTGGCGAGCACGCCCTCAGGCGCTATCCCAACGGGGAGGAGCGCTGCATCGCCTGCAAGCTGTGCGAGGCGATCTGCCCGGCGTTGGCGATCACGATTGAAGCCGGCCCTCGTCGCAACGACGGAACGCGGCGCACTACGCGCTACGATATCGACATGACCAAGTGCATCTACTGCGGGCTCTGCCAAGAAGCGTGTCCGGTCGACGCCATCGTTGAGGGACCGAACTTCGAATTTGCAACAGAGACGCGAGAGGAGCTCATCTATGACAAGCAGCGGCTGCTCGATAATGGGGACCGCTGGGAACGCGAGATTGCGAAGAACCTGGCGCTAGATGCGCCCTACAAATAGACGACGCGGGAACGGGGTCCTGCCGAGACCTGGTTGTGGCGATAGCGACAGGAACTCTCTCGCCTGCCCTTTAAAAGGGAACGCACTATGACCTACGTCGTCGATGAGAAGTGCATCAAGTGCAAGACCACGGATTGCGTCGCGGTGTGCCCGGTCGACTGCTTCTACGAGGGCGAGAACATGCTCGTCATCCATCCCGACGAGTGCATCGACTGCGGAGTGTGCGAGCCCGAGTGCCCGGTCGACGCCATCAAGGCGGACAGCGAACCTGGCCTCGAAAAGTGGCTGGCACTCAACCAAGAGTACGCGCAGAAGTGGCCAAATATAACGGTCAAGAAGGACATGCCCAAGGATGCCCACGTCTACTGGGCCGAGACGGGGAAATTCGACAAGTACTTTTCCCCCAAGCCGGGTGCGGGCGACTGAGCAGGTGCATCGTTGAAGGGCCTCCAGGGCCCATCCAGACGGGCATGATCTCAATGGGCATTTTGGGTGCGCTGCGCTAGAATTGTGAGTTTACAAATGGAGTTTGATCTCCCCAGAGACAGTCAAGCGAGCCCGAACCTGCCGTCAGCAAATCGGTCCTTCCCGGACGTTCGAGTTCCTGTAGGCAATGCTCGGGCGAAATGGGAGAGCAGCAATGTTTCTCAATTGTGAGACGACGGCGGACGTCCTTGAATCAATCAAGGACAAAGACGTGCAGATGATCGATTTGAGATTCACGGATCTGCCCGGTACGTGGCAGCATTTTTCGGTTCCACCAGGCGCGGTCGACGCTGCGACGCTCGAAAAGGGAATCGGTTTCGATGGATCGTCGATCCGGGGGTTCCAGGAGATCCAGGAAAGCGACATGCTTGTCGTGGCGGACCCGGCGACGGCATTCATCGATCCTTTTCAAAGGGCACAGACCCTAGTTCTCATCTGCAACATCCGGGACCCGGTCACCGGGCAGCCTTACAGTCGCGATGCTCGTTACATCGCCCAGAAGGCCGAGATCTACTTGAAGAGCACGGGCATTGCCGACACGGCCCATTTCGGTCCAGAGGCGGAATTCTTCGTCTTCGATGGCGTACGCTACGCTCAGGGCATCAATTACGCCTGCCACGAGATCGATTCGAATGAGGGCATCTGGAACTCGGCGCGAGAGGAAGAGCCGAACCTCGGCCACAAGCCGAGACAGAAGGAAGGATATTTCCCGGCGCCCCCGGTCGACAGCATGCAAGACCTCCGCACCGAGATGGTGCTCGAACTGGAAAAGTTGGGAATACGCGTCGAGGCTCATCATCATGAGGTGGCGACGGCCGGGCAGGCCGAGATCGACATGCATTATGCGACGGTGACGCGCATGGCCGACAACCTAATGATTTACAAGTACGTGATCAAAAACACCGCTCGCCAACACGGCAAAACGGCGACGTTTATGCCTAAGCCGCTCTTTGAGGACAACGCGTCGGGCATGCACGTCCATCAGAGCCTATGGAATGGCGATACAAATCTGTTCTACGGCCAGACGGACTACGCAGAGCTCAGCGATCTCGGTCGCTTCTATATTGGCGGTTTGCTCAAGCATGCCTGGTCGCTCTGTGGGCTTTGCGCCCCGACGACAAACTCTTACCGTCGGCTCGTTCCGGGATATGAAGCGCCGATTAATCTGGTTTACTCGCAGCGCAATCGCTCCGCGTGTTGTCGGATTCCGATGTATTCGCCTGATCCGCGCGCAAAGCGTGTTGAGTTCCGCACACCGGATCCCTCCTGCAATGGGTATCTGGCCTTCGCCGCCATGCTGCTCGCGGGTCTCGACGGAATCGAGGGCCGCATCGATCCTGGCAAACCCATTGACAAGAACCTCTATGACTTGCCCCCGGAAGAGGCCAGGAATGTGAGGTCGACGCCCGGCTCGCTGGAGGCGGCGCTCGATGCGCTCGAAGCCGACCACGAATTCCTGATGCGGGGCGACGTTTTCACCAAGGACGTTATCGAGACCTGGCTCGACTACAAACGGAAAAAGGAAGTGGATGCCATCAGGCTACGCCCGCACCCTTACGAGTTTCATCTCTATTACGATGCATAACATATGCGGACCCGTCGCCTCGCGCCACGAACCGGGTTAATCGACAGGAGGTGATCGCCTCAATATCGCCATGGCTCAGTCGCGTACCACAGCTACAGATCATGGCACCGTCGATCAGCTGGTGCTCGACCATTTGCGGTGCACCTTCGATACATCTCGCCTCCTCACCGCCATCGAAATCGTCGATACCTGCGTCGGCGAGGCTGAGCGAGCAACTCTTCATTCGAACCTTCGGTGCCTTCACGACATGGCGAGCCACCTCTTCGATGACGTCCCTATGACCATCATGTCGGAGCAGCCTGTCTGGCAGCTTGCCGAGGAAATCCTGGACGAAATCGAAGAGAGTCACATCGAGGTTTCCGGCATTGTCACTCTCGTCCAACAGCTTGCCGCACTGCGGCCGCCCGACGAGCGACGTGGCTCTTAGGGCTTGGCTGCTGAAAGGTCCTTTATTCCGTTGTGATGACGCGGGCTCTGGCTTGTGCGTCGCAACATCAAATCAAAGCAATATAGCAAGACATTGCAGGGGAATTTTCTTGTTCGCTTTCTAAACAGCGCGTGACTGACCGCAACAGGTCGACGCTACGACACCGCTCTTCGGGATTTCATTACACAAGGTCAGCAACTGTAAGGGGACCGCCATGGACAACGAACGATTCAATATGTCGTTGCGCAAATTTCTGAAGCACGTCGGATTGACTTCGCAGCAGGAGCTTGAGCGTGTCGTTCGTGAGCAGAAACTAGAGGGCAAGGGGTTCCTCAAGGTGAAGATGGTGCTCACTGCCAACGGTACCGACCTCAAGCATGAGGTTGACGATGAAATTGATCTAGGTTGACCCCAACGCAAAGCAATCGTTCGCCGGCGTGGCGTCTCACTTGCGCGAGGTCTGCTCATGGCCCGAAGCGGACGGTGGTTTAACGCTTTTTGATCAGGTCGAAGCGATCACGGTTCTTAGCGAGCCCCGAACCCAACCGGCTGCATCCCCCACTAAGAACGTAATGCCGCCGCGAACAATCCGTACGAGGAATAATAATCCCAGCGCGGCAGTGCCCATGCCAAAGAATCAAAAACTTCACGCAAGCGGCGGCACGGCAAAGTACTGATCGCGGTCGCCGAAGACATTATCCTTCAACAGATGGCGGCCTTCAAAAAGAAGTTCGGACGCGATCCAAAGGCTGACGAGCCTATATTCTTTGATCCGAGTGTCGATGAACCCAAACCGATCACCGGGGACTTCCTGAAGGCCGGCATCCTCGATGCGATGCAGAAGGCTGGAACTCCACCGGAGATCGTATACGCCTATCGTAAGACAGGCTTGCTCTTGAATGACAGTCGGATGGACTCCTATCCCGCAGAAGCCATGTCCGAATGGGACGACGCCATCGCTGAATATTTTTCGATGGAGGCAAAGCCGGAGAATTCCGATGCAGCTTCGCCGGGAGAGGCCCGGTCCGCTTCGGGTCAAAAGCAGTCGTCCGGTGAGATAGCTAGGCGGACGGCAATTTGAACTGAGCGCGAAGATAGCCCGGAGCACCAGGACCCGAGATTTCGACGCCCGCCCCGGATGCATAAGCGCGTGCGCCCTCCGCAGTGTCAAAATGAACGGTCACGCCGTTTCCGGTTTTGGCGAACGACCAAGTCCCAGACGTCGGCGCCGACACAGGGCTATTCGTTTTGAAATACGCGACTACAGCGTCTCTGTTCGTATCAGGTGCGCGCAGAACGAGCGGCACTCCGGACAGAACTGCGAATCCTCCGCCACCGTCGGCGCGGTAGTTGTTCGTTACAACGACAAACTCGCGCATTGGGTCGATTGGTGCCCCTTCGAAGCGCAAGTCGCGAATGCGGCGGTTCTCTGCGCGCAGCTGCCCCTGACCATCATAGCGAGGCGGGACAGTTACATCGATTTGGTAAGAGAGGCCCGCGATCACGTCGAAATTATACGAAGGAATGCGCTTGTCGATGAGGGCCTGCGGCTCCTCCTTCCTGGGGTCAATGGTGTTGAAAGCGCGCGCCGCGAACTCCAGCCACTCGATGATTTGCGCGCCAGTGACTGCAACCGCGGACACGACGTTGCTCGAATAGATATAGAGATCGGCGATTTGCCGGAAGGCGAGCTGGCCGGCGGGCAAGTCAATGAACGAATCGGGCGTATAGCCCGCGCGGAAGGGCGCGGCCACCGATAACAGCGGATGATTCCGATACGGCGTGTCGGCGAGCAATGGGCGCGCATACGCAAGCTGGGCAGCATTGACGATTGCGGTGGCAGGGTCATATCCCGTCCACACGAAGTAGCTGTTCACGGGGTTGGCAAGGCTTCCGCATGGCCGCTCCACCCAAGTCAGTGTAGTGCGGTGCCTCGGCTCAATCGCAGACACCACCACGGGCGCCGACGGTGCAAGTTCCTCGACAGCTCCCTTCTCGCGCCGGTAGATCGGCCTAGTTTCGACCTTGGCGCTCTCGACCATCCACTTGCCAGTCTCGTTCTTTAGAACCAGATCGACGACGCCCAGGTGGCTTCCCCAGAAGCCTGGCATGACGGCGGGTATTCCTTGCAATCGTCCGTTGACCGCGTCAACGCCGGCGAGCCCCACATAGTCAGGCCCCGGAAACACGCGGTGCGAATGGCCCGTCATGATGACATCAATGCCGGGGACGCCGGCGAGATGGAACGAGGCATTCTCCAGGTTGGGCTTCCATTCGGCTGCATTGATGCCTGAATGGCAAAGCGCTACGAGCACGTCGCATCGCGCCCTGATCTCTGGAATGAGGCGGCGCGCTGTTTCGACGATATCTTGGCTTGCGAGGCGGCCTTCGAGCCGCGGTCGATCCCACATCACGATTTGCGGTGGCACGAAGCCGATCACGCCGATGCGCAGGGAATGCACGCTACCATCGTTTGCCTCGACGCGTTTCGTGAGGATCGTGTGAGGCGCAATGAACTGGTCGCCGTTGCTTCGCACCACATTCGCGCAGACGAACGGCATGGCTGATTTGGCCAGAGATTTCTCGAGAAACGGCAGCCCGAAGTTGAATTCGTGATTGCCGAGCCCTCCGGCGTCGTAGCCGAGCGACCCCATGATCTCAACAATGGGATGCGGCCTTGAGAAATCGGGTTGTTCCACGATGAGATCGGCGAGCGGATTACCCTGCAAAAAGTCGCCGTTGTCGAACAGCAGAGTGTTCTTCGCCTCCTGCCGGGCCGTCGCAATGAGACTTGCAACCTTGGCGAATCCGACCGTGGGGTCGGGGCGTGCGCGATAGTAGTCCCACGCCAGCACGAACATGTGCAGATCGGACGTCTCGAGCAATCTCAACTCGATCCGTTGGACAGGCTCTGCAGCCGCATCCGTAATGATCCCCGAGCCGGTCAATGAGGCAAGACCAGCAATAACCGAACGGCGAGTGAGTGGAGCTGATGCGGTCATTCTGCAGCCATGGTGGTCAGTTTTGCGGTTTCGCGCGGCATGGGATGACGCGCGACGAAGATATCGCCAAGAAGGAGCAAGCGTTTGAACTCTTCGGTCAAGTGATCGGACCAGCGGTGTAAGAAATTATGACCGAGCAGTCCGAACAGGGCCGTGCCGATGCCGATCGCGGTCGCCAGCAGGGCCGCACCGATGCCGCGGCTTACGGCGGCCGGGTCGGAAATGCCACCCGCCGACAAGGCGTTGAACGTGTCCATGATGCCGAGAATGGTTCCAAGCAGACCGACGAGCGGCGCCGCCGTGACGATGGTATCGAGAAGCCAGAGTCTCCCGCCGACTGCATCGCTCGCATGAATGTAAAGAGCAGCCGAAAGATCCTCGAGGTGCGCACGGGTGAGATCGGGATCTCGCGCCGACTTGAGATAGTTGGCGATGTTCCGGCTGAAAATATCGTGGCGGGCGAGCCGGCGTTCTGCGCCGGCTCCTGAAATTGCACCTTTCAGAACGCCGTTGAGCGCGCTTACCCGCATGTTGAGCAGGCCGTAGTAAACGGCCCGCTCGAAGACGATAAACGCTGCAACGACCACCGCACCGTACAAGACGAAGATACAGACGTGATGGAAGTAGGCGGTATCGATCGCGATTTGCATCAGAGACCTGCGCGCAGGGTGACCATGAACGAGAAGTCTTGGCCCAGGTAGTAGGTGGGCGCAGACGCGGCCTTGATAGTGCCGCCGTTGACGCCTGTTGTCTGACTGGCGTTGGTCTGGAAGCTGTTTACGCCCGTCAGATCGCTCGAATTGAGCAGGTTGAAGAGGCTGAGCTTGATTTCAGGTTGCTTTAGCTGCGCGATGTCATCGAAGCGATAGCCGATCGACGCATCAAGGCGACCATAGGCGTCAATTTTCTCGTCGTTCATGAACGTCGAGTATTGTGAGCCAATGTACTTGTAATTGAGGTTGGCGAAGAGATGACCGTTGTCGTAGTCGAGGCCAATGCCGGTTGTAAACTGCGGCGCACCGACGAGCTGCTTACCTTTCGTTGGAAGATAGTCCAGCTTACCGGCGGTGTTGACCGTCTGCATGTTGTCAAGCTGCTCGGTGCGCAGCAGCTCCATTCCGATGTAGGGACGGAAGTTGTTGATTGGCCGCGTGCCGGCTTCGAAGTCGACACCGTAGTTCATCAGGCCGCCGACATTGATCGTCGATGAGTAGTTCGTTCCGGTATTTGGATCGAGAATGTTGGTCGACTGTTGGAAGTTCTCGTAACGGCCGAGAAAGCCAGTAATCGAGGTCGCCAACATCTGTCCTTGATATCGGTGTCCGAGTTCATAGACGATACCGCGTTCCGGATCGGGAATCTTGACCGGTGGAGCGCCACTCGCCTGGCTCGTGCTCGAATAGTTCGGTGTCAATGTGAAGTTCTGCGCTGAGCGGAATGAGGTATTGATGCTGGCGAAGAGCTGGTTTTCCCGATCCCACCGGTATTTCAAGCCAAGGGTCGGAAGCGTCGCGGCGTCGTACAGATCATTCGTGGCCCGTGGCGCAAACGGCATACCGTCTTCCACCGTTCGGTTCACGAAAACCTGCTTCACGCCGACGTCTGCGGTCCAATTGGGAGCGAACTTCCAGGAGTCGCCGACGAAGAGCATGTTGGTCATCGTCGTCGTGCTAACGTCACGTTTTTGCATGGCCCCCGCAGGGCAAGTGACAGTTGTATCGTACTTGTTGGTCGCCGTATTGAATTTCTGGCATACCGCGGTCGAGGGCAGGACGAAATTGTTCTTATCACCCCAGACGCTGGCCACGCTGCCGTCTGCATTGAGCGGGGAGAACCCGCCCCATTGATTGTGCATCGCGTATTCGAACCAGTTGCCGAAGACGAACTGATGGTTGCCTTCGGTATACGTGAATTTGTTGATCACGCCCGGGCGATTGGTCTCTGTGATCGATGGATTGTAATAGAGGGTTTTGTCAGTGAGAGCCGCGGTGCCACCATAGTTCACGTTCGTGATCTTCATGTTGCCCCAGAACATGCCGGTGTCGCTCATCGTGGTCACGCCACCACCGTTGCCGTACCCGTGCCAAAGGTAGGGAATGGTATCGAATTTGAGCTTGTCGGAGAGAGTAAAGTTCGATGGAGCCGACACGATAAGATTTTGGAACGGATTGACCTTATACTTGTAGTAGTTGCTCGCGTTGTTGGCGCTTTGATCGATCGGCGACGTCGTATTGAAGAATGAGCTGGGCAACGTGCTCAAAAACGCGAAATTTTCGTTGTTGTTGAATTGCTTGAGCGTCGGGTTTGGATAGTTGTTGTTGACGGCGTTGTTGTAGATCGCCGAGAAGCGGATTGTATTGCCCGGGCTGAGGTCCACAGCCATCTTGAAATCGATGTGATCGCGTGTGTCGTCGCCGGGATTGTTCCCCCAGTGATCCTGATCGAGGCGCGAATAGCTGAGGAAGGCACGGAAGGCACCGACCTGACCGGAATTGATGCGGACGAACTCACGGCTGAGACCGTTCGAGCCGATCGAATAGTCGACGAGGGCGCCCATCGTTTTCGAGGGATCGATGGCGTAGATGTTGATCACGCCGCCAGTTGCACCGACATGCGGGCTGTCGAGCTCGGGAGATCCCTGAGATAGCGAAATCTGGCCGATGTTTTCCGCGTCCACGTACTCCTGCGGATAAAGAGCATAGTTACCCGAGTCGTTGACCGGCATGCCTTCGATCGTCAGGCCGATGTGATCGGAGTTGAAGCCGCGAATGCGGATGTTACCGCCATTGAGACCTGCGTTGTCGGTGCTGGATGCGACCACACCGGGCAGCAGATTGATAAGCTGATATGGGTTCGCGGTCGGCGCCTGCTTGTCGATCGAGTCGCGCGTGACCGTCGAGCGGCTCTTCTTGGCTTGTTCCATAATCATGTTGCCGCCACCGAAGTCTTGGCCGGTGACGCCGCCGAGCGACACTGGCCGATCCGACCCATCACCCGACGTCTGGCCCGCACCTGCAGTGCCTGCGTTCGTTCCCGTCGTACGTCGCGCAGCTGCCGCCTTGTCTTTGACAGCAGCGTAATCCGTCGGTGACGCCGTCATGCCTGTTTGTGAGAGCGGCTGTTGCGCCTCCGGCACCACGATCGTACCGAAGCTGCTTGCTTGGCCATTGTTCTGAGGGGCACTTTTCGGAGCAGCAGCGCTGCTTTGCGGTGCTGCCGGAGGCGTGGCAACCGGAGAATACGTGCTCGCGGGCGCGGCGCTTGGTGCCGAGGCCTCTGGCTGAGCCGTGGTTGTGGCTTTGTTTTCAGGCTGGGCCGGCTGAGCCGCCTCCTGTGCCTGTACCGAACCGATGACCGCACTGGCGGTCGTCAACATCAACGCAACTGTCAAACGACGCATTACTTTAGTGCCCCCTTTTACCTACTCAAGTTCACTTGCCCCCTGAGCGTCAGCTCAGTACTGCAATCCTCCGAACACGACCCCGTTGGTTACGATCGGGCCACAGCCGGAATTGATGACGGTTGAACGCGCTGCCGCATCGAGAATTGGAGAGCCGGAGCTGCTCAGGATCTCGACGGCGAGTATTTTGCCTTCCGAAACGTAGGCCTTGAGCTGCACGGTTCCGTGCGGCTTCAGCTTTCGCGCTTCCTTTGTCGACGGGTACACGGCTTTCGACAGGACGCAGTTCGCGAAAGCCGAGTTGAGCTCTGGCGCAGCGGCCTCGAGCTTGTGCAGGTTTGTCGTGTCGCCATCCTCGTCGAGCAGCATTTCCTGGGGCTTTGGTTCCTCGGGCTGCTTTTGCTCCGGTTCTTCGGGCGGAGGAGGTGGTGGCGGAGGCGGAGGTTCGGGTTGAGGCGGTTCGGGCGGCGCCGGAGGTGGCTCGGACGCCTTCTCCGCCGGGGGCTCGGCGGGTGCCGATTCCAATGAAATCTCCATCGGCGGCCCGCCGCTGCTTTCGCCCCGGCGCTCGGCAGGTGCCGGTATGGTCATTATGAGCGCGACCGCGCCGATAATGATTGCCAGAGCCACCGAATTGCTGATCGTCGCTGTCCAATCGCGCATTCACTTATTTATTCCTGGCAACGATTTGCGCATTGGCGATCCCTGCGAGCTTCAACGCATCGAGAACGCCCACCAGACTCTGCAAGGCGGCTTGCTCGTCGCCGGCGATCACGACTGTCATTTTTTTCTGGGGGTCTGCGATCCCGTTAAGCCGATCTGGAAGCTCGACGAGTTCGACGGGCGTTCCGTCAATGAAGGTTTTGCCAGCGGCGTCGAGATTGATCTGAACACGCTGCCGTTCGACGATTTGATCCGGTTTAGCGGAGGTCGGCGGCTTTATCTTGAGTCCGAGCGCCGGCAGAACATTGATGCTCAGGAGCACGAAGAAAACGAGCAGGAACATCATGACATCGATCATCGGAATGATCTCGATGCGCGCTTGCCTCTTCTGCTTTGTGGGCCAAACTCTCATGACGTCGTACGGAACGCGTCCGCCTCCACCCAACCTAAGTTGAATTCACGCCGCGCTATTAAGATGCGAAACGCAACGAGGCCGTAACAACCGTGCGAAAGTCGCATGACGTTTCAAATGGGACACGCATGCTTCACGCTCTTTGCGACGCATGTGTCACCAGCCAACCTGCGCTTGCTGGCTTCGAGGAACTCGTTTGACAAACTGTGGTAGAGGCTCTCTGCGATGCCCGCGCGGCTGTAAGGTTTTGTAATGGAGCCATCGCCGCGCAAGCTATCGAGGACGATGCGGATCTTCTCTTCCGCCGAATACTGCTGCGGGTGGCCCGACGGATATCGCTGGGCAAGCCGCTCAGACGGTGCTTCAGGCCTGCGGAATTTAGCTCTTACGCTCCACTCCTCAAGTGGTCACGATGAACCCGAAATCCTCCATTCCTCAAGCCGCTAGATCTGACTCACAGGTGCCTATGTCGGACACCTTGGGATCGAGGTCGACGATGCAATCGGGTTTGCGGAGAAGATTGACATCAAACGCGATACCAAAGCAGCCTCTATCTCGTGCGACCGCCGGCGCTTGCCGCCATGCCACCGAAGGCCGTGAACATGGCACCCGGGTACTAGGTGTTGAGGAACGACATCGCCTGATAATTGGCCCCGAACGACCGCCGGCCGATGGCATACTCGCTGCTGCTGTCGCGAATGCCACTGAGCTGCAGGATGACGACGATAACGGCGAAGAATGCGGCAATGCCGCCGAAGGTGATCAGCATCAGAGCGCATCCCCATTGCGAACGTCCGCAGCGTAGGCGGCAACAATGCTCATCGCGATGCAGGTCGATACGGCCACGAAATAGAGCACTGCAGCCGGAATCCCGAAGACGGGGGTGCCAATGCGGTCAGTCATCTTCCGATGCGTCGCGCAATACGAATTGCTAGGCGATCTCACTCGATTCACCAGGATCGGACAGCACGAACTTGGACCACGCGTCCATCAACCGACAACGCTTCTCCAAAAGCTTTCCGCGCCGATAGGCAGCTTCGACTTTCGACTTAATGGTATGGGCGAGAGCCATTTCGGCAACCTCACTTGGGAAGCTGGTCTCTTCGCTGCACCAATCGCGAAAACTCGAGCGGAAGCCATGCGCTGTCGCATCAATCTCAAGCCGCCGGAGAAGCTCTGTCAGCGCCATGTCCGAGAGTGGCTTTTCGGGATTTGTCGGCGACGGAAATAGCAGCGAGCTTTCCGGGAAGAGTGCCGTGGCCGCCCGCGCAATCTCAAGGGCGCGCGGCGAAAGAGGCACAACATGCTCACGTCCCCCCTTCATACGTTCTCCCGGAATGGTCCAAAGCGCCCTGTCGAAATCGATCTCCGACTTCGGCGCCAGTCGCACCTCGCCACTTCGCGAAGCGTTGAGCACCAGAAACTCAAAGGCCAACTTTGTGATCTCCGCGGCGTTCGAATTTCGAAGCTTCACAACAAAGCCCGGCACCTCGGCGTACGGAAGTGCCGCAAAGTGTTCAGCCTCATCGGTATGCTTCGGAAGTCCGAGGATCGCTAAGCGACAAGGATTTTCGCCGCTCCGCATGCCGGCCGCAGTCCCATAGTCGATAATCGTCGACACACGCTGGAGCACGCGGCGTGCCGTCTCAGGTTTGGTCGACCAGATCGGAAGCAAAAGCTTGAGAACCTCGGCGGTTCCGATCCGGTTCATCGCCAACTGACCGATTGTCGGGAAGGCATAGAGCTCAAGCGTCTTGATCCATTGCGCCTGATGCTTGCCGTTGCGCCATGTCGCCTTGCGCGCCTTATGGACGGTGCGGGAACAATCTTCGAACTTTGGCACCCCGTCGCGAAGCGCCCGGCGCGCCGCCACCGGATCCTGGCCCGATTTCGCTAACTTGCGAAGCTCATGGGCTTTGTCGCGCGCTTCCGCCAGCGTGACCGTCGAGGCGCCCCCCAGCCCGACGTCGCGCCGCCGACCCTCGTACATCACCCGGAGCACCCAGCGCGAGGCGCCGGATGGATCAACGACGAGGTAGAGACCGTTGCCATCGCCATATCGGCCGGGTGCTTTCTTCTGTCGGACAAAGACAGCCGTGAGGCCGTTTCCGCGCGGCGCGCTTAAGCGTTTCCGTTGTGGCTGGTTGATCATGCCGGGCCAATCCGTTGACCCACATTCCATCCCACAATTCGTTGGGGATGGGAAAGAACAAATTGGCACCGATCCACACCGATCTGGACAGGTCAAATCGCCGATTTGGCGCTGTAATTACAGGATTTCTTGGACGTCCGTGGACTGTGTTGGACTTGTTTGGACGGGATATCATGGCGGAGACGGAGGGATTCGAACCCTCGATACGCCTTTAAAGCGTATGACGATTTAGCAAACCGTTGCCTTCAGCCACTCGGCCACGTCTCCCCAAATCAATGGGCGAGTGCCCCCTATAGAGGCCGCGCCAGCGCAATGCAAGACACGACGGAACAATGCACAGAGGTGATGCGGTTCACCGCTGGCAGTCGCCCAAAAGTCGTCCTAGTGTCCTGAAAGCTATATCCTTCCATTGGAAACGGGCTGAGCCGTGCGCGTTAGCATCAAGACACAGTCGAGTATCGGGATACCGGCCCTCCTGGTCCTGGGCGCGGCCGCGGCGAATGCGGCCGAGTTGTGCGTCAAATGCACCGGCCCTGACGCAAGCTACGCCTGCGTCGTCAACGGCACGTCGAGCGCGACAATCGATACCGTGGCCAAGCTCTATTGCATCACGTCGCTCGCCAAGGCAGGCGCTCACGCGAGCTGTTCGATAGACCGGACAACGATGGCTCCCTGCCCAGGCGAACGCAAAGAGCTGCCAGTGCCAGCGATGATGGAGAATGGAGGATCGGACGGCACGCAGCAGAACGGCGCCCCTGATCTGACCAAAGCGGGAGACGCGCCGGCTCCGGCAGGGGCTCATCCCCAAGAAGCACCTGCAGGCACATCGCAGCCGGAACCGGCCGCAGCGCCTCACGATCAGACGCAGAACGCGACGGCGAATGAAGCGCCGCCTAAGACCGTCCAGGAAATGGTCGAAAAGAGCGCGAAAAATGCAGGCGCAGGATTGAGCGATACGCAGAAGTCCGCAGGCGAGGCCGCGAAGTCGGCGAGCACCGCGCTCGAGAAGGCCGGAGCGGCGGTCGGCGGCGCCGCCAAGAGTTCTTGGAAGTGCCTCTCCTCGTTCTTCTCAAATTGCTGACGCCGCAAAGCACGGCGCCGCGCGCTGCCCGTCCAACGAAGGGCGTCAGTGAACCGAAACGAGCCACTCGCGGGCCAGCTTCTGCGCTTTGATGATGTCGGCCTTGCTCATGTCGCACGCGACTTCCGACCGATAGCGTTTCGCTTCGTCGTTACCGCGGCTCGCCGCGATGTTGAACCACTTATGAGCCTGGATGAGATCGATCGCTCCGTCGCGACCCGTGCAAAAGCTGAGGCCGAGCTCGAACAGGGCATCCGTGTGATCGCCCTGAGCCGAATAATCGATTTGACGCGACAACACGTCCATGCGTGCCATGTGAAAATACTCCAAAACCGCCATACGCTCTTCATGTCGAAAGGCGGCAAAGCCAACACGCTCGCAATCAGATGAGCGCATCGAAACCATCGCAGCGGATGAATGAAAACTCGTAAAAACCCGAACAAATTTGCTTTAACCGCAGGCTAAAATGGCCTTACACGCCGCTACCGGCCGCCCGAAATCGGAACATTCTGTTCGCCCTGCGACGACTGTTGATCTGACCTTAAGAAGGGTTGCCACCAATTGCTAACCATGCTTCAAAAAGGCTACCCGCGGCGGCTAGATCAAACGACGGGGTTCGAACGTTCAGCCGGGGTTCAGCCGCGGGCTGGTAACCTTAAATTCGGGGCCGGGAATCGGTCTTAAGGAGGGTTCGGGCTGCTTCTAGCCCGAGTGAGGGATTATGGTTCAGTCGGTAGTCTGCCGCTCGTTGGCGGCTACGGGGTTTCTGTTGCTCGCAGGTTGTGCGCAGCAAGGATCGCACCCCGCCTACATTGGATTGTCTGACCTGTCGGGCGAAGACACCGTTGGGAATCCGCTAACTGGCCGGACCGGCGAGCCGTCCGAAGCGCTTCGGCACGTTCAGTCGAACAAAGTGCTGAGCGCGATGGCATTCCAAACGGTCACCGGACGCACAGTCGATCCCGAAAGCCTCGTCGGTCGCGGCAATTAGTTGCCAAGTCACCTCACACTTTCTTTACGGCCAGACCTCTGACCACCGCCGGGCGTTGACCGATGTCGCCGAGCCACCGCTCGACATTCGGAAACTTGGCAATGTCTTGCCCGAGCTTCTCTGAGATCCGCGCCCAGGTGAAACTCGCGATGTCCGCGATTGAGTACTGGCCCGCGAGATACGGACGATCGGAGAGCCGCTTGTCCAACACGCCGAACAGCCGCTCGACCTCTTTCGTATAGCGATCGATTGCGTAGGGAATCTTCTCCGGCGCATAGGTGCGGAAGTGATTGCATTGCCCAGCCATCGGACCGAACCCGGACGCACCCCAAAAAAGCCATTCGTCGACATCGGCCTTCGCCCGCTCGCTGGATGGATAGAAGGCCCCGAACTTCCGGCCGAGGTACTGCAGAATGGCACCCGATTCAAAAAGCGCGAGCCGCTGGCCGTCCGGACCATCGGGATCGACAATCGCCGGTATCTTGTTGTTGGGCGAAATCGCCAGGAAGTCCGGCGCGAATTGCTCGCCCTTGGCGATGTCGACGAATTTCACCTCGTACGGCACGCCAAGCTCTTCAAGCATGATGGAAATCTTCAAACCATTGGGCGTCGGCCAAAAATAGAGTGCGATTGGCTCGTCGTCTCCGTCGTCCTGCATATCAGTCCTTAGGGAATGAGAATGATCGAGCCCGTCGTTCGCCGGGCTTCAAGATCTCGATGCGCATCTGCGGCGTGGCTCAACGGATATTGGTGATTGACCGAGATCCGAATTTGTTTGCTGAGGAGCATCTCGAAGAGTTCGGCCGCGTTATCCTGGAGATCCTTGGGTGTTGCCGTATAAGCTAAAAGCGACGGACGCGTGGCGAAAAGAGACCCTTTCAGCGCCGTGAGTTCGAATGGCGGAACCGGCCCCGACGAATTGCCGAAAGATACCCAAAGCCCCTTCGGTTTCAGACAATCGAGCGATTGCGGAAATGTATCCTTGCCGATGGAATCGTAAACGACATCGCATCCGTTTCCCTGCGTGTACGCGCGCACGCCGCTGACGAAATCATCGCGCTTCGTGTTGATTGCGTGCGTGCAGCCGTTGGCCATGGCAAGCTCCGCTTTCTCATCCGAGCCGACCGTCCCGATGATCGTCGCGCCAAGCGCATGTGCCCACTGGCACGCAATAAGACCGACGCCGCCTGCCGCAGCGTGCAAGAGCATCGTCGTCTCGGGCCCAACCCGATAAACTTCACGCAACAAGTAGCGAACCGTCATGCCCTGCAGCAGACCCGCCGCGGCCGTCTCGTACGAAATGCCGTCCGGCAGCTTCACGAGCCGTTCGGCCGGCACAATCCGCTCTTCGGCATAACCGCCGAGCGGACCGGCATAAGCGACCCTATCGCCAACCTTGAACCGGTCGACGCCACGACCGATCGCAATGACGTCGCCCGCCCCTTCCGAACCGATGATTGCCGGCAGCTTCGGTAACTTGTAGAGGCCAGTCCGATGGTAGACGTCGATATAATTCACACCAATGGCGCGCTGGCGAAGGCGCACCTCCCCAGGGCCCGGCTCGGGAACGGCCACGTCCTCATAGACCAAGGCGTCCGGTCCCCCGGTAGCATGTATCTGAACGGCAAACGGCATGGCTTAGGCTCCAATCGGACGATCTGAGGCGTAGAGATGCAGTTCTGTGGCGAATCCGGCTAGTGGGTTGACACGGGCCACATCTTAGACCCCGGTTCGTCACGAGCCCGCCATGCTGGCTTTCTACCGCCAGAGGGAAACGAAAACGGAAATTACCTTGCATAAATTCGAATATGCGCTCGCGGCCCGAAAATCGAACACCGCCATGGCGTTTTTGCTCGCCATCACCTTTGTGGCGGCTGGCTGCGCAGGGAACGAAGCAGCATTGGGAGACCCGGCGCTCGGCATGAAGTGCGTCGACGACAGCCATGTCTGTATCAGCCAACGCAAAATGGTTTTCGATTCCTACATGGCGGACACATCCCGCGCTTGGGTGAACCATCCCGCCGGCCCTCATGAATACGCGTCGGGCGTGCGCCTCATGGCCTTCAGCAAAAAGCGCAAGGAGTTGAATTGCAACGAGTTAGCCCGAGGCAAGGCAGAAGCCGATCGCGGTCCTTCCGCCCTCAGCGGAGGCGGTTATCTCGGATTGACGACGGCACAGATTGCGCGCGGAGCGATGCTTGCGCGTGAAGTCTCGCGTGAACTCGCACAGGAAATCGCGCGCCGGTGCCGCTAGACTTGAACCCGCGATTTGGCTTCTTATTTGGCCGTCACAGGGCACACGACCGCCAGCCGCTCTGGCTTGCACGCTGACGATAACCTCCAAAATGAAAGTCGCTACGAAATGAGCGTGCAGGACTTTGTCAATGCGATCGTAGAGTTTGTGAAGGCCAACGACGACTGGGCCATGCCCATCGCATTTGTGGTCGCGTTTCTCGAAAGCTTCTGTTTTCTATCGATCATCTGGCCGGGCACCGCGATTTTGATCGGGATTTCCGCGTTGCTGGCTAAAAGCGGTGTAGGGCTCGACGTTCTCTGGCCGGCAATCGTCGCTGCAAGTCTCGGCGGCACCTTCGGTTACGCGGTCTCCTATTGGATCGGCCTCTACTACAAGGATGACATCCACAAGCTTTGGCCATTCAACCGCAAACCGGAGTTGGTGGAGCGCGGCGAGGCTTTTTTTGCGAAATGGGGCGCGCTCGGCGTGTTTTTCGGACACTTCTTCGGCCCCGTCCGGGCGATCATTCCGGTCGTTGCGGGGATGTACTCAATGCCGCAATGGCAATTCCAGCTGGTCAATGTTTTATCGGCCGCAATCTGGGCGGCAGGTATCATCGCACCCACCTATTTTGGCCTGAGCTATTTCCTGGAATAAGCGCAAATCCAGGCATTCCGCCGCAAAATGACCGCCATGCTTGCGCGAACAGGCGCGATCCCGTAGAGGATCGGCCCAATGCTGCGTCAGGGCGCAGCCCCTTTCATGACTTTCCCACCTCTCGAGGCCTGTTTCATGTCTAAGACGTCGCTCAAGAATGTTCAAAAGCAGAAGAAGAAGGCGAAGCGCACGATTCCCCGCCCCGCCCAAAGCCGTATTCAGGGCAATACCGCGGGCGTCCGCACGCGCCTGAAGAAGCTGGCCGGCCAAGCCCGCGCCAAGAAGGCATCGGCCTAGCTAGCGGCGCAGTCTCTCACTACGTTCTCCATCACCGGCGCAATAAGGTGATGCGAGTAACGCCATGACGACGACTGCGTTCTACCCGCCGACGGTTACGCCGTCCGCGCGCCCACTGCCCTTACTCCCATTCCTGGGCCGCTTCGTCCGCAATCCTCTGCGGGCGATTCCGCGCGCAGTCTACAACGAGCCGATCGTCACCTACGGCGGCAAGCGCCCTCTCGTGGCCTGGGTGACGGATCCGGCGCTCCTCGAAAATATCCTTCTCAAGAACGCCGAGCAGTTTCCGAAGACGCGTCTCGATCGCCGCGTTCTGACACCGATCATCGGCAATGGCCTGCTGACCGCCCAGGGCGAGAGCTGGCGCTGGCAGCGCAAGATCGCAAGCCCGCCCTTCCGGCACGCCGAACTTCTCGGCTATGTCCCGGCGATGGTCGACGCCGCAGTCGATTGCGTGACGCGCTGGCGATCGCGCGGACCAAGCCCCTTCGTCACCAATGTCGAAGAGGACCTGACGGAAACGACCTTCGCGATCATCGCACGCACGGTTTTGGCGGGCGTCAGCAAGCGCGACGGCGAAGCCATTCAGCGTGCTGGCCGCGCCTATCTCGATCCGATCTCCTGGGAAGTCGCCGCATCGCTGCTGCAGCTTCCGAACTATGTCTGGCATCCGGGCAAAGGCCGCATGCGGCGCGCCGCCGTCGAACTTCGCTCGATTGTCGGAAGACTCGTCGCCCAGCGCCGCGCGGAAGGCGGAACAGGTTCCGACCTCGTCGCACGAATGTTGGCGGCGAAGGACCCCGATACCGGCGAGCCGATGCCCGATGAGCTGATCGCCGATAACCTCGCGACGTTCTTGTTCGCGGGACATGAAACAACGGCGAAAGCTTTGACGTGGACGCTCTACGTCCTGGCCCGCGCGCCGGAATGGCAACAGCGCGTGCGGGAAGAGCTCGACGCGGTCATCGGCTCCGGACGGGTCGATGCCACGACGATCGGCAAATTACCCATCACAACGCGCGTTTTGAAAGAGGTGCTGCGGCTCTATCCGCCGGCACCGGTGATGACGCGCGTCAATGCGCAAGAAGTGGACCTCGGAGGTACGTTTCTCCCGAGCCCCACACTCGTCGTCATTCCGATCTTTATCATTCATCGCCACAGGTCGCTCTGGCAGGACCCCGACCGGTTCGACCCTGACCGGTTTCTGCCCGAGAACGAGGCCCGTTATCCTCGCACGCAGTTCATGCCCTTTGGATATGGTCAGCGCGTTTGCATTGGCTCGTCGTTCGCCATTCTCGAGGCGACGGCAATTCTTGCCACTTTGTTGCGAAGCATGTCGTTCGAATGGGACGGACGTCACGCACCCGAGCCCGTGAGCCGCGTCACGCTGCGTCCGAAGGGTGGAATGCCGCTGATCGTCAGGCCCTTGTAGCGGCCCACAGCAAAACGATCGGCGTTAACCCCGCATTTACGACGAATTACCGGATCGCAAAGATCCGCGCGCGATTTGTCATGATCGCGTGAGCGGGACTGCAAACAATTGTTGCTATGTTTTGTCACATCAGAACCACGAGCCTCGAAGGAGAGGCCAATGACATCGACAAAAATAGCTTACGTGTTCGCAGCCATCGTTCCGTTCGGCTTCGTCCTACTCGCATGCGCCGGTATCGCACACGTGGTGTTCGTCGGCCTGCGCGAACAAAAGGCGAGACGCCTCAGCCTTCAGAAGGCGCGCTGACGGCTTCCGCCCGGCACGAAGTCAGATTCCAAGCTTGGCTTTCAGGATATCGTTGACGGCAGCAGGGTTTGCCTTGCCGCCCGTCGATTTCATCACCTGACCGACAAACCAGCCGAGCATTGAGGGCTTAGCCTTCACCTGCTCGACCTTGTCCGGGTTGGCCGCGATGATGGCATCGACGGCCTTCTCGATGGCGCCGGTATCGGTGACCTGCTTCATGCCGCGCTTTTCGACGATGTCCGCCGGATCGCCGCCTTCGGTCCACACGATCTCGAAAAGATCCTTCGCGATCTTTCCCGAGATGGCGTTGGAGCCGATCAGATCTACGATAGAGCCAAGCTGCGCTGCCGAAACCGGCGAATCCTCGATCGCCTTGGTTTCCTTGTTCAGGCGGCCGAAAAGCTCGTTGATCACCCAGTTGGCAGCAATCTTGCCATCGCGGCCTTCAGCGACCTTCTCGAAATAATCGGCCGACGCGCGCTCCGCGACGAGCACATCGGCGTCGTATGCCGAAAGCCCGAAGCTCTTGATGAAGCGCGCGCGCTTCTCGTCGGGTAGCTCCGGCAGCTTCGATTTGAGCTCTTCGACATACTCGCTTGAGAACTCGAGCGGCAGAAGGTCGGGATCCGGGAAGTAGCGATAGTCGTGCGCTTCCTCTTTCGACCGCATGGAACGCGTTTCGCCCTTCACCGCATCGAACAGGCGCGTTTCCTGATCGATCGTTCCGCCGTCCTCGATGATATCGATCTGGCGCCGCGCCTCGTATTCGATCGCCTGACCGATGAATCGGATCGAGTTGACGTTCTTGATCTCGCAGCGCGTTCCGAGCTTGTCGCCGGGCTTGCGCACCGAAACGTTGACGTCGGCGCGCAGATTGCCCTTGTCCATATCGCCGTCGGACGTCCCGAGGTAACGCAGAATACTCCGCAGCTTCGTCACATAGGCCTGCGCCTGCTTCGACGACCTGAGATCGGGCTTCGATACGATCTCCATCAAGGCAACGCCCGAACGATTGAGGTCCACGTAGGAATAATCGGGATGCTGATCGTGCAAGGACTTGCCCGCATCCTGCTCGAGATGCAGCCGCTCAACGCCAACCGTCAGCGTCTCGCCATCGACCGAAATCTCGACCGCGCCTTCGCCGACGATCGGCTGCTTGTACTGCGAGATCTGGTAGCCCTGCGGCAGATCCGGATAGAAATAGTTCTTCCGGTCAAACACGCTCTTGTTGTTGATCTGCGCCTTGAGCCCGAGGCCGGTGCGAATGGCCTGCGCCACGCACTCGCGATTGATCACAGGCAGCATGCCGGGCATCGCGGCATCGACGAGCGAGACGTGACTGTTCGGCGGCGCGCCGAAGCCCGTCGAGGATCCCGAGAAGAGCTTTGAATTCGACGCGACCTGCGCGTGCACTTCGAGGCCGATGATGACTTCCCAGTCACCGGTCGCACCCTCGATCAGATTTTTGGACTTGGGCTTTTCAGCGATTTTCTGAGAGTTCATTTCTGGCCTCCAGACCAGCCTTTGGTCGCGTAGCCAATGCCGGCGTAAACGCAGCCCGCAATGAGCGACGTTGTGAAAACGCCGGCAATCGCTCGGCCGAGCGTAGGCGCATCCCAAAGGCGAAGGAAAGTAACAATGTAGAGCAACGCAGCTCCGGCGGCCGCGCCGCCGAAAGCCGCGATCATGATTTTGGATTTGTCGTCCGCGCGGCGCCCGAGCATGAAAGCGACAATGATCGTTGCGGGATTGAGGACACCATAAAGGAAGACTTCAATCAGCGGCACGTCGGGCTGATAATCAGGCACCGTCAACTCCCGGCTTTTGGGTCTCGTTTTGGACCTGTCTGAGCTTTTCCTCTTCGAACTGGACGAACCAGCCGATCATGTTCCGCCACTGCGCGCCGACCATCTCGACCATCTCGGGAGGCAAACCCTTTTCCGCAGCTTGCTGCTTCACCCGGTCGATGACCTGCTGAATGCGCCACGGAACGACGGCGCCTTCCCGCGACTGCATCTTGAGCTGCCAGGCCCTGTCGACGTAGCCGAAGCGTTCTGCGATGAGCTCGACCATGGCGGCGTCGATGCGGTCGATTTCAATGCGCACCTGGGACATGTCTGCGCATTCCCACGGCCGTTTCGGATCCATGATGTCAGCCCTTCATCCACCAAGCTTCGGGCACCGGAAAGCGTCCGGCCGCATCCTCGATGACCTGAGCCGTTCGAAACAGCGTTTCCTCGTCGAACGGTTTGCCGATCAGCTGCAGCCCGAGCGGCGTGCCCTCCGAGGAAAGCCCTCCCGGCACCGACATACCCGGCAGCCCCGCCATGTTCACTGTGACCGTAAATATGTCTTCGAGATACATGGCCAGCGGATCGCCCGTCTTCTCGCCGAATGCAAAAGCGGGCGAAGGCGTCGTCGGCGTCAACACGACATCGACCTTGTTCCAGGCTTCGTCGAAATCGCGTTTGATCAGCGTCCGGACCTTCTGCGCCTTGAGATAATAGGCGTCATAGTAGCCCGCCGAAAGAACATAGGTTCCGATCAGGATACGGCGGCGCACTTCCTTGCCGAAGCCTTCCGCGCGCGTATTCTCGTAGGTGTCGATCAGATTGCCGCCGTTGACGCGGATCCCGTAGCGCATCCCGTCGTAGCGCGCGAGGTTCGATGAGCACTCGGCCGGTGCCACGATGTAATAGGCCGGCAGCGCATACTTCGTGTGCGGCAGTGAAATATCGTGGATCGTTGCGCCCGCCGACTTGAGCCAGGCAATCCCCTCGTCCCAGAGCTTTTGAATCTCCGGCGACATGCCATCGACGCGATACTCGCGCGGAATTCCGACCCTGAGGCCTTTGACGCCCTTGCCAAGCACCGCTTCGTAATCCGGCACCGGCGCATCGACGGAGGTCGTGTCCTTCGGATCATGGCTCGCCATGGCTTTGAGCATGATCGCGCTATCGCGCACTGTCTTGGCGATCGGCCCCGCCTGATCGAGCGACGACGCGAATGCGACGATGCCCCAACGCGAACAGCGACCATACGTCGGCTTTATGCCGACAGTGCCGGTGAGCGCGGCAGGCTGGCGGATCGATCCGCCGGTGTCCGTCGCCGTGGCCGCGAGGCAGAGGCTGGCTGCCACCGCCGCCGACGAGCCACCCGACGAACCGCCCGGCACCAGCTTGTCGGCCGTGAGCTTGCCGTCCTTGCCCTTGCGCCTCCAGGGACTGACGACGTTGCCGAAGGCGCTCGTCTCGTTCGACGATCCCATCGCGAATTCGTCGTTATTGAGCTTGCCGAGCATCACCGCACCGGCATCCCACAAATTCTGACCGACGGTCGATTCGTAAGTCGGACTGAATTCACCGAGGATCTTCGAGCACGCCGTCGTGCGAATGCCGCGTGTGCAGAAAAGATCCTTGTTGCCGATCGGCAGGCCTTCGAGCGGGCGCGCCTTGCCGGCCGCGATCCGCTTGTCGCTGTCTTTCGCCTGCACGCGGGCATGGTCCGGCGTCGGCAGAACGTAGGCATTGAGCGCAGGATTGGCCTTTTCGATTGCGCCAAGAAACGCGTCGGTCAGTTCGAGCGCCGTGAACGTCTTCTTCGCCAAGCCGTCGCGGGCTTCGGCCATCGTCAATTTGGTAAGATCCGTCACCGGCTACTCCACGACCTTCGGCACCACGAAGAAATTGTCCTCGGCAAGCGGTGCATTCGCCGTGACCTGATCTGCGATCTCGCCGTCGGTGACGACATCGTCCCGCATCTTGAGCTTGTGCGCGACAACACGCGTCATCGGCTCGACATTCGCGGTATCAACCTCGTCGAGTTGCTTCACCCAATCGAGAATGCCCGAGAGTTCCGTCTCGAGGCCCTTGGCCTCGGCGTCGCTGATTTTGATCCGGGCGAGGCGCGCGATACGGCGAACGGTCGCTTCGTCGACCTGCATGAAAATGTCCCTTCAAGGAAATCGGGGGATGTTGCGAAGATCTCTTAACCGCCCTCCCGGCATCAATGCAACCGGCGGTACTATCCCGGCCGCTATCAGAGGGTTAAACACAGCTCCAACGCGACGAACGATGCCAATTTGCCGCCGAGGCTGGTAGAGGCTGGTTCGCAATCCTCCCATCATGAGAGACTCAGGGCTTCACTAAATGAACCAGCCGGCCGCTCCAGCGCCACCGGGCCGCACCACGGAAGACCAGCAGGACTTCCGCGACATCACCGAGGGGCGCCTCATCGGCATCGATGCCGGCACCAAAACGCTGGGCCTCGCCCTGTCGGACGTGCGGCGCACGATAGCCTCCCCCCTGGAGACGATCCGCAGAACGAAGTTCACGGCAGACGCGACCCGTCTCCTGTCCCTTGTAGCGGAGCACAACGTCACCGGCCTGGTGCTCGGCCTGCCCCGCAATCTGGACGGGACCGAAGGACCGCGGGCACAGGCGACCCGGGCACTTGCGCGCAATCTGAATAAATTGTCGCCACTTCCCATCCTGCTCTGGGACGAGCGGCTGACGACCGCCGAAGCGCAAAGAATGTTGATCGACGCCGATCAGACGCGCAAACGCCGCGCCGAGGTCATCGACAAGCTGGCCGCCACGATCATCCTCCAGAGCGCCCTCGACCGGCTGAATAACAAGGCTTAATTTGCCCTTCGGGAAGGCGCGCGCACCGGGCGCGCTTCACGCGCCGTTAAGTCCCTTTGGGATTGATGTCGCTCCCTCCTTGCGGCCCCGCAAGACTCCCCCTATAGAAGCGCCTTTAATGACATCGAAATCGAATACCAACGCGCTGAAGGTTTTTCCGCGCCGCCACCTGCTGACCTGCGAGGGTCTGTCGGCCAACGAAATCAATTTCCTGCTCGATCTCGCCGACAGGAATGCCGATCACATCCGCAACAACGGCCGCAAGCGCGACGTGCTTGAGGGCCGGACGATCATCAATCTCTTCTTCGAATCGTCGACGCGCACGCAAGCCTCCTTCGAGATGGCGGGCAAACGGCTGAGCGCCGACGTGATGAACATGAACGTCGCGACGTCCTCGGTCACGAAGGGCGAAACGCTGATCGACACGGCGGTGACACTCAACGCGATGCGTCCCGACATCATCGTCGTCCGCCATCACGCCGCCGGCGCTGTCGAGCTGCTCTCACAGAAAGTCGATTGCTCGGTCATCAATGCCGGGGACGGCGCCCACCAGCATCCGACACAGGCCCTTCTCGACGCACTGACCATCCGCCGGGCAAAAGGCCGGATCGCCGGTCTGACGGTCGCGATCTGCGGCGACATACTTCATTCCCGCGTCGCGCGATCCAACATCAACGTTTTGAATGCGCTCGGCGCCCACATCCGCCTCATTGCCCCGACGACCTTGCTGCCGTCGTCGCCGGAACGCCTCGGTTGCGAGGTCTTCACCGACATGTGGAAGGGCATCGAAAACGCCGATATCGTCATGATGCTTCGCCTCCAGCGCGAACGCATGGATGCCTCGTATGTACCGTCGACCCGCGAGTTCTTCCATTTCTTCGGGCTCGATCACGAGAAGTTGGCGCGCGCCAAGCCCGACGCTCTCGTCATGCATCCAGGACCGATGAACCGCGGCGTCGAAATCGCCTCGACCGTCGCCGATCATTCCAAAAGCGTCATCCGCGAACAGGTTGAAATGGGCGTTGCCGTCAGAATGGCAGTACTAGAGGCGTTATCGGCGCACCTCCCAGGCTTCGCGGAGGATGGCCGATGAGAAAGCCGATCGAAAAACCGAAGAGCGTCGGCACCGCGACCGTCTTCATCAACGCGCGTCTGGTCGACCCCGCATCGAACCGCGATGAACCGGGGGGCCTTCTCGTCAAGGATGGCATGATCGCCGATCTCGGCGCGCATCTCCGTCGCAACGCTCCGGAAGGGGCGAACGTCATCGACTGCAAGGGCAACGTTCTGGCGCCGGGCCTGATTGACGCGCAGGTCTTCACCGGGGAACCTGGCTACGAGCATCGCGAAACGCTCAAGACGGCAAGCCATGCCGCAGCAGCGGGTGGCGTCACGACCATCGTCGTCATGCCGGACACCAATCCGGTCATCGATCAGGTCGCACTCGTCGACTTCATTCAGCGCCGCGCCCGCGACAACGCCCTCGTGCACGTCCAAACCATGGCCGCCATGACCAAGGGCCTCCAGGGCGAGGAAATGACCGAGATCGGCCTTCTGAAGCGCGCCGGGGCAATTGGCTTTTCGAATGGCAAATCGAGCGTCGTCAACACGCGCGTCATGCGCAATGTCCTGAGTTACGCCAAGGACTTCAACGCGCTCGTGGTCCACCATACCGAGGACCCCTACCTCTCCAGCGGCTCGATGAACTCGGGCGAGGTCGCCTCCCGCCTCGGGTTGCCCGGCATCTCCAAGATTGCCGAGACGATCATGCTGGAACGGGACGTGCGCCTCGTCGAAATGACCGGCGGCCGCTACCACGCCGCGACCATCAGCTGCCAGGAAAGCCTCGACGTCGTCAAAAACGCCAAGGCGAAAAAGCTGCCCGTCAGCTGCGGTGTCTCGATCAATCACCTGACGCTCAACGAAAACGACATCGGGCCATACCGCACCTTCTTCAAAATGCGTCCGCCATTGCGGAAAGAAGAAGATCGCGTCGCGATGGTGCAGGCCGTCGCCAATGGCGATATCGATATCATCGTATCGAGCCATGATCCGCAGGACGCCGATACCAAACGGCGCCCATTCGCCGAGGCGGCCGATGGCGCCGTCGGCCTCGAAACGCTGCTTTCGGCTGCGCTTCGCCTCGTCCACTCGGGTGACATCACGCTCACCGCGATGTTGAGAGCCCTGACCATCAATCCAGCACGCTTGTTGGGCCTTCACTCGGGGAGGCTGGTCAAAGGCGCCATCGCCGACCTCGTGTTGTTCGATCCGGGCGAGCCTTGGGTCGTCAACAAGGACCTGCTCCGCTCCCGCTCGAAGAATACCCCCTTCGACGAGGCCAAGATGCAGGGCCGCGTTCTGCGGACGATGGTTGCCGGACAGACGGTCTATGAATACGCTGGTGTCGAGCGCACGTAGGCCCATCCTTCCCACCGCGAAAAAAAGAATTCGGATATGAACTCTTCGCTACCTTTGGCAGTGCTGACGGATAGCGGCTTCGCGGCTACGAACGCGGCAGCGCTCGTGATCGGTTATCTCCTGGGTTCGATCCCATTCGGATTGCTGCTAACGCGTGCGGCCGGGCTCGGTGACATTCGCCAAATCGGCTCGGGCAATATCGGCGCGACCAACGTGCTGCGCACGGGAAACAAGGGCCTCGCCGCGGCTACTCTCCTACTCGATGCCGCCAAAGGCGCCGTCGCGGTGTGGATCGCCAGATACTACCTCGGTGAAACACCCGCCATGCTCGCAGGTCTCGCCGCTTTCATCGGGCATATCTTTCCCGTTTGGCTCGGATTCAAAGGCGGAAAGGGCGTCGCCACATACCTCGGTGTCCTGGCGGCGCTCGCCTGGCAATGCGCCCTCGTCTTTGCCGGCCTCTGGCTGGCCGTCGCGGCCGTGACACGCATATCGTCCCTTGCAGCGATCATCGCGACGATCGCCTCGCCCGTCGCCGCATGGGTCCTCGGAGACGCCGATCTCGCGGCCGTCGTCGCTCTGATGAGCCTCATTATTCTCATCAAGCATCGCGCCAACATCGAGCGTCTGATGGCGGGAGAGGAGCCGAGGATTGGTTCCAAGACCTGAGCAGCAGCAGCTTTTTCGCCCAGCCCCCCTGCCGACGGCGGAGCTTTCCGATGAAGAGCGACTGGCCTGCTTGCGTTTAACCAGGTCCGAGAACGTCGGCCCGGTGACGTTCCGCGATCTCATCAATCACTATGGCGGCGCAACGAAAGCGCTCGAAGCTCTTCCGGCATTGTCCCGCCGCAGCGGCTCCGGCCGCCCGATCCGGATCTGCCCGAAGGCCGACGCCGAACGCGAACTCGAAGCCGCCCAGCGTGCGGGCGCTACGCCCGTGTTCACGATTGAGCCGAATTACCCGGTCCTTCTCGCCCGCATCGATGCTCCGCCCCCGATGCTCTACGTCAAAGGCAATACGGAGCTTCTGAACATCCCCGCCGTCGCCATTGTCGGCTCGCGGCAATGTTCAGCTGCGGGCGTCCAATTGACGAAACTCTTCGCGGCACAGCTCGCCGAAGCCGGATTCATAATCGTTTCCGGATTGGCGCGCGGCATCGATCGGGCAGCGCACGAAACAGCGCTGAAAACCGGCACCGTCGCAGTTCTCGCCGGTGGTATCGATTGGATCTATCCGCCCGAGCACGCCGAGCTGCAGACCCGCATTGGTGCCGAAGGATGTCTGGTTACCGAACGACCGCCAGGGCTGCAGCCGCGCGACAAGGACTTTCCGCGCCGCAATCGGATCATTGCCGGACTGGTTCATGGCGTGGTGATCGTCGAGGCGGCGGCGCGCTCCGGGACCCTCGTCACGGCCAGATATGCCAATGATCTGGGGCGCGAGGTCTTTTCGATCCCTGGGCACCCGCTGGATCCCAGGGCCGAGGGAACGAACCGGCTCATCAAACAGGGAGCAACCCTCGTCACCGAAGCCGCGGACGTCGTCGAGGTTCTGCGCCCTATCCTGGGCCTCGATGAACGCCGATACGACTATACGCTCGGCCAGGAACCCGCTTCCGCCGAACCCGACGAAGCAAAGTCGCCCCCTCCGGATCCTCCAGCAGAAGATGTCTTGAAAGTCGTGCTGTCGGCGCTTGGGCCAGCACCCGTCACAGTCGATGCCATCGCGCGGCAATGCGGAATAACCGTCCAAGCGGTCCAGGTTGCCCTTCTGGAACTCGATCTCGGCGGCCGCATCGAGCGCCAGGGCTATAGTCTCGTGGCATTGAAAAGTGTTTAGTTCTCCGGGCGATGCGTTTCGCGCCGGGCTTCCGCGTGCGATATTGCAAGCATGCGTGATAGCTTCCGGCACCCCTCGCGTTCCGCCATCCGCTGTAATTCGCCTAACAAATCAGCGAGATATTCTAGGTGCTCTCGCCTTTCCCCGCTGTCCCGGCCAGAAAATCCACTGTTCTGCAATTTCTTCATCACCCTTGAGAACGATCCCGCCCATTCCATATGCTTAATGTAGAGCATTCTCTCTTTGGTGGCAAATACATAATTATGCAATCAATGGTGGTAACAACCCAGGATTTGACAGCGCTGCGTCGATCAACCATGTTCCCGGCCCGCCGCGAGGCGGCGAATGAAGGCCGCCTAGCCGTCGACCTGACGGGGGAATCGCGGCCCAGGAGCGAAATCGCCAGATGAACGTCGTCATCGTCGAATCCGCCGCTAAGGCCAAGACGATCAACAAATATTTAGGCTCAGGCTACAAGGTCATCGCGTCCTACGGACACGTGCGCGATCTGCCTGCGAAGGACGGTTCCGTCCAGCCGGATCAGGATTTCGAGATGCACTGGGAAGTGGATCCGAAGTCCCAGAAAATCATGCGTGAGATCGCCGACGCGGTCAAAAAGGCCGATAAGCTGATCCTGGCGACCGACCCTGATCGCGAAGGCGAAGCCATTTCCTGGCATATCCTGCAGATCCTCAGCCAGAAGAAGGCCCTCAATAAGAATACCGAGATCGAGCGCGTCGCCTTCAACGCCATTACGAAGCAATCGATCCTTGCCGCTCTGAAAGAGCCGCGCCAAATCGATGAGCCTCTGGTTGACGCCTACCTCGCCCGCCGGGCCCTCGACTATCTCGTCGGCTTTACGCTGTCGCCGGTGCTCTGGCGCAAGCTCCCGGGCTCCCGGTCGGCCGGCCGCGTCCAGTCCGTTGCACTGCGTCTCGTGTGCGACCGCGAAGCCGAGATCGAAGCCTTTAAGACCGAAGAATACTGGACGATCGAGGCGCTGCTTTCGACCGCCAAGAACGAGGACGTCAAATCCCGCCTCGTCGCCATCGACGGAACGACGCTCAAGAAACTCGATATCAAGGATGAAGCGACGGCAACCGCCACCAGGCAAGCTCTGATCGGCCGGGACTTCCGCGTTGCATCGATTGAGAAGAAAGCGACGAAACGCAATCCCTACGCGCCGTTCACCACCTCGACGTTGCAGATGGACGCGTCGCGGAAGCTTGGCTTCTCGGCCAAGCAGACGATGCAGATCGCCCAGCGCCTCTATGAAGGCGTCGACATCGGCGGTGAAACCGTCGGTCTCATTACATACATGCGAACCGACGGCGTCCAGATTGTTCCGGAAGCCGTCGCCCAGATCCGCGACGTGATCTCCGCCGAATTCGGCCGCAACTACACGCCCTTCGCTCGCGAGTACAAGACCAAGGCCAAGAACGCCCAAGAGGCGCACGAAGCCATCCGCCCGACCGATCCGCGCCGCAAGCCCGATCAGGTCAGGAAGCACCTCGAGAAGGACCAGGCCGCGCTCTACGATCTCATCTGGAAACGCACGATCGCGAGCCAGATGGCCCCTGCCGACATCGAACAGACGGCCGCGGAGATCGAGGCCAAGGGCAGCGACGGCAAGACCTACGGCCTGCGAGCGAACGGCTCGGTCCTGATGTTCGACGGCTTCCTCAAGGTCTACGAGGAAGGTCGCGACGACCGCGTCCGGACGATCGAAAAAGGCAAAGACGATACGGCCGACGACGATGACGAAAACCGCCGTCTGCCGCCGCTCACCGTTGGCGACCGTCTGAAAGATAAAGAGATCAGCGCCGACCAGCATTTCACGCAGCCCCCGCCCCGCTTCTCTGAGGCGACGCTGGTGAAGCGGATGGAAGAGCTCGGCATTGGCCGGCCCTCGACCTATGCGTCGACGATGGCTGTTCTCGTCGACCGCGATTACGTCCGGATCGAAAAGAAGCGCCTCGTCCCTGAGGACAAAGGACGCCTCGTCATCGCGTTCCTCGAAAGCTTCTTCAAGCGTTACGTCGAATACGATTTCACCGCCGATCTGGAAGAAAAGCTCGACCTGATCTCGAACAACGACCTGGAATATAAACAGGTGCTGCGCGACTTCTGGCGCGACTTCATGGCCGCCGTCGGCGAGATCAAGGATCTTCGCGTCGGCGACGTGCTCGAAGCGCTGAACGAGATGCTCGGCCCCCACGTTTTCCCCGACAAGGGCGACGGCAGCGACCCGCGCCTTTGCCCGAAGTGCGGATCGGGACGCCTGAGCCTCAAGATCTCCGGAAAATACGGTGCCTTCATCGGCTGCGGAAACTATCCGGAGTGCAATTATACGCGCCAGCTGACCCAATCCGCAGACGGCGACGCCAACGCGCTCGACGGCAAGATCCTTGGGTACAATGACGATGGCCTCGCGGTAACGCTGCGCACGGGCCGGTTCGGTCCCTACATTCAGCTGGGCGAGGCCCAAGGCGACGAAAAGCCGAAGCGGTCGAGCATCCCGAAGGGCATTGACGCCGCGACGCTCGATTTCGACAAGGCGATGCAGCTCCTCTCGCTCCCGCGTGAGGTCGGCGTGCACCCGACAGAAGGCGGCGTGATCACCGCCGGCCTTGGTCGTTTCGGACCGTTCATTGTCCATGAGAACGGCGAGACCAAAACCTACGTCAACGTCGAAAGCGTCGAGGACGTCCTCACCATCGGTCTCAATCGCGCAGTCACGCTCATTGCCGAGAAGCGCGCGGGCGGCGGCAAGAGCCGCTTCGCGCGGAACGCACCGAAGGTCCTGAAAGATCTCGGCGAGCACCCGAGCGAAGGCGGCGTCGTGCAGGTGCTGGAAGGCCGCTACGGGCCCTACGTCACCCACAACAAGGTCAATGCGACGGTCCCGCGTGCGAAGGACCCGTCCTCTCTCACGATGGATGAGGCCGTGGCTCTCATTGCCGAACGGATCGCCAACGGCGGCGGCAAGAAGTCGAAGGCATCACGCTCCGCGAAGCCGAAAGCCGCAAAACCGGCAAAGGCCCCGAAGAGCGCAGCAGCGGAAAAACCTGCTAAAAACGCAGCAGCGGCGCTTGCCGAACGCAAGGCATCAAAGCCTGCGGCTGCCAAAAAGCCGGCGAAGGCCGCTGCACCCGCAAAGAAACTCGCCCGGGCCAAGGCCTGACGGCAAAAACGAGGCGCCAGGTGGCCCGCAAATCGAACGTGACGCGCGCCCCTGCAAACGGCGGACTTCCGAGCAAAGAGCAGATCCTTGAATATCTGAACTCTGCGCAAGGCAAGGCGGGAAAACGCGAGATTGCGCGCGCCTTCGGTGTGACGGGCGGCGCGCGGATCGCATTGAAACGCCTACTCGCCGAGATGTCGGAAGAAGGCACGCTCGCAGGCGATAAAAAGCACCTTCGCGAGAAGGGCAAGCTTCCGCCCACAACCACGCTCGAAGTCACGGGCCGCGACGACGACGGCGATCTCGTCGCCAAGCCGCTCCACTGGGAAGCGGACGACGGCAAGCGTCCGCTCGTTCGCATCGTCGCCGGCCACGGTCGCGACGTCGAGATCGGCATCGGCGATCACGTTCTTGCTCGCCTCGAAAAGTTGCCCCGCGGCAGCGGCAGCGCGCAGTACGAAGCAACCCCGATTAAAAAACTGCTGCGCGAAAAGCGCAGGCTTCTCGGCATCTATCGCGCCTCGAAGCGTGGCGGCGGCACCATCGAGCCGATCGACCGCAAGGAATTGAAGAGCTGGCAAATCCTGCCCGACGACACCGGCGATGCCAGCGACGGCGATCTTGTCCGCTTTCAATTGAACCGCCGCGGACGCTTCGCGACGCCGCGCGCCGAGATCGTTGAAAGCCTCGGCAACCCCGACGACCAGCGCAAGATCTCGCTCATCGCCATACATGCGCACGGCATCCCCGAGGACTTTCCGGAATCGGTCATTCAGGAATGCGAGACCCTGACGCCGCCGACGATGAAGGGGCGGACCGATCTTCGCGACATCCCCCTTCTGACCATCGATCCCATCGACGCCCGCGACCATGACGATGCCGTGCACGCGGCGCCCGACTCCGACGGAAAAAACTCCGGCGGCTTTGTCGTGACGGTCGCAATTGCCGACGTTGCGCAATACATCCGCCCCGGCTCGAAACTGGACCGCGAAGCGCAGCTCCGCGGCAACTCAGTCTATTTTCCGGATCGCGTCGTGCCGATGCTTCCGGAAAAAATATCGAACGATCTCTGCTCGCTGCGCGAGCTGGAAGAGCGGCCCTGCCTCGCCGTCCGCATGGTGTTCGACAAGCACGGCGAAAAGCGCAGTCACGCCTTCATCCGCGCGATGATGAAATCGGCCGCCAAGCTTTCGTATCAGGAAGCGCAGGCCGCCATCGACGGCAACGTCTCGGACAAATGCCAGCCGCTGATGGAAAGCGCGCTGAAACCGTTGTGGGAAGCTTACAGGGCCGTCGCGAGAGCGCGTGACAAGCGGGGCCCGCTCGACCTCGACCTGCCCGAACGCAAGATCCTTCTCGATGCCGAAGGCAAGGTCGATCGTGTGGTCACGCCTCAGCGGCTGGAAGCGCATCGCCTGATCGAAGAATTCATGATTCAGGCGAACGTCGCCGCAGCCGAAACGCTCGAGGAAAAGCGCCTTCCCCTCGTCTATCGCGTCCACGATGCACCGAGCCCGGAGAAGTTGAAGGGACTGAGGGATTTTCTCGAAACTCTCGACATGAAAGTCCCGCATGCTGGCGCGCTAAAGCCTGAAGCATTCAATCGCGTGCTTGAACAGGCGAAGGATTTGCCGGTTCCCGATCTCATCAACGAGGTGATCCTGCGTTCCCAGTCACAGGCCGAATATAATCCGAAGAACATCGGACATTTCGGACTGAACCTCGTCCGCTACGCGCACTTCACCTCGCCAATCCGCCGCTACGCTGATTTGATCGTGCATCGCGCCTTGATCCGCGCGCTTGGTCTTGGCCCCGACGGACTGAGCGATGACGAAATCCCGCGCCTCGCCAGCATCGCGAAAGCGATCTCCGACACCGAACGCCGCGCCATGTCCGCAGAGCGCGAAACAACCGATCGTCTGATCGCCGCTCACCTTGCCGACAAGGTCGGCGCGACATTCCACGGCCGCATCGCCGGCGTCACGCGATCAGGGCTCTTCGTAAAACTCAAGGACACCGGCGCCGACGGATTCATTCCGATCGGCACCCTCGGCAACGACTACTACCATCACGTCGAAGCGGCGCACGCTTTAGTCGGCGCACGCACCGGAACCGGCTATCGCCTCGGCGATGCGGTAGAGGTGCGATTGCTCGAGGCAATTCCATCCGCTGGTGCCTTGCGATTTGAAATGCTTACCGAACCGTCAAAGGGAAATTTCAGCTCGAAGGTTCTCGGAAGCCGCAATCGCCAGAGAAAGCCCGGAAATAAGTTTCGGGGCCGGAGTCGATAACGCCGCAGAAGTGACGCGCGACTTGACCCTGGCGCTCCGACGGCCCATCACATGTCTATGCTCGACACGGCCCAAAATATTCCCGTCTCGGACGATGGCGCAGATCGAAATGTCTGGCAGGCAATGAGCCGTGGCTGGCACGAGAAGTGCCCGCAGTGCGGCGATGGACGGCTTTACGGCAAATATCTGAAGGTGAATGACCTCTGCCCGGTTTGCGCGGCCGAGCTTTTCCATCAGCGCGCCGATGATGCCCCGCCCTATTTCGTCATGACGATTACGGCGCACGTCGTCGTCGGCGGCATCCTCATTCTCGAAAGATTGTACTCGCCGCCGACCTGGGTTCAGTTGGCAATCTGGTTGCCGATCCTGATCCTGCTGAGCCTCTGGCTCTTGCCGCGCGTCAAGGGATCGTTGATCGGCTATCAATGGGCGCTTCGGATGCACGGCTTCGGCAATCCGAAAGAAGATCTGCCCGAAGAATTTCCGCCACCATCGTCCGGCCAGTCATCCTGACAGTTCGCGCGATGTCCGAAGCAATAGACGGGCAACCGACAGAAACGCCGATACGCGACGCCGCGTGCCTCGTCGTCATCGACACATCGGGATCGGAACCGACGGTGCTCATGGGCCGCCGTCATGCGAGCCAAGTCTTTCTGCCGGACAAATGGGTCTTCCCCGGCGGTCGCGTCGAAGACGATGATCGTGCCCTCGCAAATCGCTTCGGCGGCGGCTTCATGCCGGCGGACCTCGCCCACGAGATCAAGCCGTTTGCGCTCGCGGCCGTTCGCGAACTCTGCGAAGAGACGGGGCTCATCGTCGGCAAGAACACCCCGTTCGCGGACCAGTGCGCAGCCTGGGAGGCCTTCGCCGCGTCAGGGCATAGCCCGGCCCCGGAAGCGCTTCTCCCCTTTGCACGCGCAATTACGCCGCCGGGACGCGTCCGCCGCTACGACACATGGTTCTTCGTGACGAAAGCGAAAGCGGTATCCGGAAAATCGACACTCCCCGACGGAGAGCTACTCGATCTCGCATGGTTTACGTTTTCCGAAGCCGCCGGGCTCGATCTGCCGCGCATAACGAAGCTTGTTCTCGACGATGTCGTAGCGCTTATTCTGAACGACCCTGACATTAACGGCCTGAGCGAGCTTCTGCCCTTCTATTACTCAGCCGGATCGGCCTATCGCCGCGATTTGATATCCTGTAAGGTCGCACCTTCGGCGCCTTGACACGGCAAAGTTCGCGCGTATGTTGCGCGCTTCCTCGCCAAGGTTACATTGGCGCTTTCTCTTAAGGCCAGGATCCATGGCGAAGCCCGTTACACAAAAAATCAAATTGCTCTCATCGGCCGGCACCGGCTTCTTCTACGTCACGAAGAAGAACCCGCGTACGTCGACAGAAAAGCTTGTGTTCAAGAAGTACGATCCCGTCGCACGCAAGCACGTCGAATTCAAAGAAACCAAGATCAAGTAAGCGGCGGAACTCGCCCGGCTTACGCTGGTTTATTCTTGATAGAATCGAATGTGTTGAAGGCCTTGGCTGAAAGCGGCCAGGGCCTAAAGCAAACTCGGCAGCGGGGTAAATCGTTCCGAGACAGCTTCGCGACCCTGGCCACGACCGGGCGAGGTTCAAAGAGGGCGTTGTTCCTCCCCCAGCTTCGCGATCGACCCTCTGCAACCGTTCGAGGAGGCCACTCTTGTGGTCGCTCGGTTCGATCATACCCACTCTATCAGGCTATGCGGCGGGCCCAATAGCGCGGGATTCCCAAAGTCGCAGCCCAATAGCAGACTTGCTGGCGGCGCGACCGTTAAACCTGACGCAATTTCCTTATTATCCCCAATTCAGTGCTCAAATTGGTGCCAGAATACGATGCGGAAAGCAACAACTGCTTTACTGTGTCGCCAAGGCAACGATTCGAACGAAGCCGCAGCACCTCGGCTTCAAACTAAACACCCGTAAAAATTGCGAAAATTGGTCTCCGATATGCAACAGCGGCTACGTTGCATGACCACAATTGCTCGGCGGCAACGTCCTCTCCGTCCCGAAAGACGCAGCTACGCAGCGTCCGCGACAACCCGGTTTCTCCCCCGCCGCTTGGCAACGTAGAGAGCACAATCCGCACGCTTGAAGATCGTCTCCGGCGTGTCGTCAGGACTTTCCAGCGTGCCGAGCCCAACGCTCGCAGTGATGCGGATATGCCGGCCGTCGCCAATAGCGAATTCATCGGACGCCACGCACGCACGTAATCGCTCGCCGACTTGATAGGCGTGCGTCAGGTCCGTATCCGGCATGATGATGACGAACTCCTCGCCGCCAAGCCGGCACGCCAAATCGATGCCGCGTGTATTCCGGCGAAGCCGAACCGAAAACTCTCGAAGCACTGCATCTCCGACGTCGTGCCCGTAGCTATCGTTCACGTTCTTGAAATGGTCGATGTCCGCAACAAGCATCGATAAGCTTCGCCCCGTGCGGATCGCTTCGGAAACGAGCGTCTTCAGATGCCCTTCCATGTAGCGGCGATTGTGCAGGCCCGTGAGTGAATCGGTGATCGCCTGCTCCACACTTTCCGCCAGGCGATGGCGAAGAAAATCGGAATGCCGCTTACGCTTGATCTGCGTCTTCACGCGCGCGAGCAGTTCGTGCCGATCGATCGGACGCATGAGGTAATCGTTGACGCCCATATCAAGGCCGCGAAGCAATCGCGCTTCGTCTCCAGGCTCGACCAGCATGATGACGGGCAAGTGCCGCGTGCGCTCGAGCGAACGCACCTGCGAGCACAGCCGCAAGCCATCGGAGCCCTGTAACGACAGGCTCACGATAAGAAGGTCGAAGTTGCCGTCTGCGAGCCGCACCAGCGCCGTTTGCGCGTCCCGTTCCGCGTAGGTGTCGTTGACCTTCGATAACACTTCGAGAAGCCGCGCCGCCGATCTCGGATGGTCGTCGACCAGCATCACCCGGCCCGAACGCGCAGAGAGCGCCCGAGCAAGCGAACCGTCGTCCGGAATGCCCATATCCTTGCCGGTCGACGCACGCATGATCATCTCGTCGTTCAGCATCTTGAGACGGGCGAGATTTTTTACGCGCGTAACGAGCGCGATATCGTCGACGGGTTTCGTGAGGAAATCGTCGGCGCCGCTTTCGAGACCGAGAACCTTGTCCGACGGCTGATCAAGCGCGGTCACCATCACGACCGGAATGTGGTGGGTAGCGTGGCTGCCCTTGATCCGGCGGCAGACTTCAAACCCGTCCATGCCCGGCATCATCACGTCGAGCAGCACGACGTCGATGCTTTCGCGTTCCAGAATGTCGAGAGCCTGCTGTCCGCCATTGGCCGTCAGAACTTCGAAATACTCCGCCTGCAGCCTCGCTTCGAGAAGCTTCACATTGGCGAGAATATCGTCGACGACGAGAACGCGGGCTGTCATGGATCACAAATCTGCGAGACGAGCTACTTAGACGGGCCGATGAACTTTCGAACGGTTTCGAGAAACGCCATCACTGAAATCGGTTTCGAAATGTACGCCTCGCAGCCACCTGACCGTATCCTCTCCTCGTCTCCCTTCATTGCGAAGGCCGTTACGGCGACGATCGGAATTTCACGGAGACTGTCATCGTCCTTCAGCCATCTCGTCACCTCGAGGCCGGAAACCTCGGGCAACTGGATGTCCATCAAGATGAGATCCGGGCGGTGCTTGCGCGCCAGTTCAAGCGCATCGAAGCCGTTCCTCGTCTGTATCGTCTTGTAGCCGTGCGCCACGAGGAGATCGTTGAAGAGCTTCATGTTGAGCTCGTTGTCCTCGACGATCAGAACAGACCGCGCCGTGGGTCGCATTTCAGGCACGCGACGCTCGACGTTCGTTCCGGATTCCTGATACGTCATAGAACCGCCCACTCTCCATCGCGGTCGTTGTGCACCGATTCTCGGCTAAACCTTGGGTCATCTTTGCCTCGAAAGCAGTAACCAACAGTTAACGTCAGCTAACCCATAGGAACCCCTATGCTTCGGTCGCGATCAAAGCCCCTGTCCAAGGATGATGCCGAAGCGCTAGCGTTGCAGGTGCTGGCATTTCTCCTCGCCGATTCAACGCAGAGTTCGCGTTTTCTCGCGCTGACAGGAATTATGCCTGACGACCTTCGGAACGTCGCCAACTCTCGCGAGCTTCAGTCTGCGACGTTCGAATATATTCTTTCCGACGAAGGACTTTTGCTGTCGTTCTGCCAGGAGGCCGGCGTCGATCCCGCGTTAATGGGCCCAGCCCATCATTTGCTGGCGGGATCAGAATTCTGATAACCGCCTCGTACCGCTGAGAGGCGATCGGACGCGGCTAATGCGCGGCCTTCGTATCCGGGCATTTGCCGGGAGCCAGCAACGTCAGCTCCTTCAATTGGCCCCTGATCGAAAACTCACCATAATCGATATTCAAATCGCTCGTGACGCCATTCTCGAAATAACGGAAGGACAATTCGTAAGCAGGCGTCTGATCGTGCTTGTCCTTCCCGGCATCGAAGTAACTGATCATCATCGGCCAGGAATCGACGGTGGCCAGCGCGTCGGCCCCCTTGAACGAAGCTGGCACGGCCTTGGTATTCTGCTCGTACTTTTTGCCGATGACCGTGTTGGTCAGATAGTATTTCTCGCCCTGCTCCGACCCATCGTAGAGATTGGCCGCAAACATCTTCACACCGCTCTTGGCCGCCTGCACCAGCGTCCAAGCGTGTTGCATCGGAAAGTAAATATCCTGAGGCAACGACACGCGCTTCTTCGCGGGCTTCACGAGATCAACCCCGACGACAGGCGTTGCGCCCTTCGAGCGCGCCGCATCCCCTTGGCTCGTGTCCGCGAGTTTGTCGTTTTGATATTGCGTTGAGGAAAATCTGAGTTTCTTCGCGTCCGCTTCCTCCCAGCTGGAGTTTCTGAGATCGCTCAGCGTCTCAGTCCCCTCCTGGTTGGTCATCACCGTCACGAAACGCATGTTCTGCGTATAGCCATCGCATGGCGAACCGCTCAGCTCGTAAACCATCCTGCCGGTTACGCCCGTTACGCCGGAGCCCGCAGTCGAGGTCCCCATCGAAAGCTCGTAGACGGCGCGATGCGGAGCAAACGCGATTGGTTCAGCCGCAGCCGCCGGTCGGACAGGCATCAGACCTGCGAGGACGAGAAGCGCGAGCGTGGCAGAGCCCTTCCGCATGGTCATTGGCTTACTCGCTTTCCGGCTGGATATACTTACGACGGCAACAGTCTAGTTCGCAGATAAGGCATTGCAAAGAGGCGTCAGCACGGCACATGCTGCACCGGAATTCCAGCTACAGGTAATCATGACAATGACAACAGTCGAGCAAAGGCTTTCCCAATTGGGGCTTAAACTGCCGGACGCCCCCCAACCCGTCGCCAATTACGTGCCTTTTCTCATCTCCGGGGACCAGCTTTTCATTTCCGGGCAAATCGCCAAGGACGCCACCGGCCGCGTGCTGACGGGCCTCCTCGGCGCGGGCGTCTCCATTGAGGACGGACAAGCCGCGGCGAAGGCCTCGGCACTGAGCTTGCTGGCGCAGGCGAAGGCGGCTCTTGGCGACCTCGAACGCATCGTCCAGGTCTTGAGGCTGACGGGCTTCGTCGCCTCGACACCGGAATTTGCCGATCATCCGAAAATCATCAACGGTGCATCCGATCTTCTCGTCGCGGTTTTGGGCGACGCCGGCCGCCACACGCGTTCCGCCGTCGGCGTTTCTAGCCTCCCGCTCGGCACCTGTGTCGAGATCGATGCGATCCTGAAAATTCGCTGACCCCATGCTCGATCGTGCAGCCTTCCTCCGTCCGATCGCACACCGCGGACTGCACGACGCGAAACGCGGGATCATCGAGAATACGGGTCACGCTTTCGAAGCGGCGATCGACGCCGGCTACGGCATCGAATGCGATATACGGCCGATCAAGGGCGGCATCCCGGTCGTCTTTCACGATGAAACGTTGAACCGGCTCATCGACGGCCGTGGCCCTCTCGCGGCCGTCAGGGAACGTGATCTCGGGTCGCTTCGCTATCGCGTCGGAGGAGCCGCGATTTTGACACTCGCAGACCTCCTTGATCTCGTCGGCGACCGCGTGCCGCTGCTTATCGAAATCAAGAGCGAATGGGATCCGCCGGATCGCGATTTTCTCGCCAACGTCGCGACGCTGGTCTCGGAATATCGCGGCCCCGCCGCTCTGATGTCGTTCGATCCGGATGTGATGGCCACAGTACGAGGCTTGGCGCCGGGAATTCCGTGCGGCATTGTTTCGGGAAGCTTCACGGGCGCCGGTTGGTGGTCGCGCAAGATCAATAGGAAGCGAGCTTCGGCCCTCCGCAATCTGCTCGAGTCAGGCCCGATTTCGCCCGATTTCTATGCGTATCAAGTCGATGCCCTGCCGACGCCGGTGACCGAATATGTGCGCCACGTTTCCGGCCTTCCGCTATTCACGTGGACGGTAAGAACGCCGAAGCAGCGCCGCATCGCTGCTACCTGCGCAGACGCCATGATCTTCGAAGGCTTTCGCCCTTAACGATAACTTCGGATCACCGCACGCAACGCGGACCTGCCCTGTTTAAGGTGATTTGGCCGGTTAGAAGAAGTTGCGTAAACTAAATCTCTCGCAGCAACGGTAACGATGCCGATATCTTCCGAGACAGCGGTGAAGCTCGCGCCGTCGATCGCATTGGTCGATGCGGCGCAGTGGGATGCTTGCGCCAATCCGGACCCCACAGAATTCAATCCCTTTGTCTCGCACGCCTTTCTGAAGGCGTTGGAAGAGTCGCACGCGGTCGGCAGCAAGAGTGGCTGGCTGCCGCGCCATCTCATTCTTGAGGATGAGAACGGCGCGATCGCCGCGGCGGCGCCCGCTTATCTGAAATCACATAGTCAGGGCGAATACGTTTTCGATCACGGATGGGCCGACGCCTACGCCCAGGCAGGTGGACGCTATTATCCGAAGCTGCAGATCGCGGTGCCGTTTACGCCCGTCCCCGGTCCGCGCCTTCTCGTGAAGCCGGGCGCCACCTCCTACGCCGACGAACAATTAATGGCCGCCGCGGCAATCGAGGCCGCGCGCCTGGGCGGCCTTTCCTCCGTGCACATGACATTTCTGAAGGAAGAGGTCGCCGAACGCCTGCGCGCACTTGGCTTCCACACGCGCATCGGCCAGCAGTTCCATTGGCAGAACCAGGGCTACGCGTCTTTCGACGATTTTCTGGCGAGTTTGGCTTCGCGCAAGCGGAAGGCAATCCGAAAGGAGCGGCAGGCCGCCCTCTCGCCCGGCATCGAGATCGAGCACGTCGCCGGCCGAGGCATCGGCGAAGCCCATTGGGACGCGATGTTCGCGTTCTACATGGACACCGGAAATCGCAAGTGGGGCAGGCCCTATCTCAATCGAACGTTCTTCTCGCTGCTTGGCCAAGCAATGGCGGAGCGCTGCCTCTTGGTCTTCGCAAAGCGCCACGGACGCTACATCGCCGGCGCCTTGAACCTCATCGGCGGCGACTGCCTTTACGGCCGCTATTGGGGAGCCACAGAGCACCATCCGGCGTTGCACTTCGAAGTCTGCTACTATCAGGCGATCGAGTACGCTATCGCGCACGGACTCCCGCGCGTCGAAGCGGGCGCACAAGGCGAGCACAAGCTCGCCCGCGGCTATCTTCCGGTCGCAACATACTCGGCCCATTGGCTCGCCGACCCGGCCCTGGAACGCGCCGTCGAGCGTTTTCTCAGGCAAGAGCGCGAAGCCATATCCCGGTTCAATGCCGACTTGACCGAGATGGGCCCCTATCGCAAAGACGAGACCTAGTTCCTTCTCCTTCGGGAGAAGGTGGCCGAAGGCCGGATGAGGGGGCGATTAAATGGTCTCCCACCCGCCGCTATCCACGGGAACCCGCAAATGACGTACGACGCAAACAACATCTTCGCGAAGATCCTGCGCGGCGAAATTCCGTGCCACAAAGTCTACGAGGATGCCGATGCGATCGTCTTCATGGATGTGATGCCCCAGTCGCCCGGCCACGTCTTGGTCGTTCCCAAGGTTCCGTCGCGCAATCTTCTCGACGCCGACCCGGCCGTGCTCGCAAAGGTCATCCCGCTCGTGCAAAAGGTGGCGACCGCTGCAAAAGCAGCCTTCGCAGCGGACGGCATCAGCATCGCGCAATTCAATGAGCCCGCCGGCGGCCAGACCGTCTTCCACCTGCATTTCCACATCATTCCCCGCTTCGAGGGAAAGCCGCTCAATTTGCACGCTCGGAATATGGAAGAGGGCTCCGTGCTGGCCGCTAACGCCGAGAAGCTGAAAGCTGCGCTGGCGGCGAAGTAGGCCGCATCGCGTGGACGCCGGCTAACGCACCTGAGAGAAGAAACGTCTCAACGCAAGGCCGGCGCGCCAGAGAAGAAAGTTGACCACCACCACGAGCACCAGGCTACCGGCCTGGTGCAAAGTGATCTCATTGGCCTCAATGCTGTCGATCGCAACAACCACAACGACGAGAGCGCTTATCAGGGCAGGCGCAAACCAGCCCACACCCATCAACCCCGATAACGCCGCGAGCAACGAAGCAGCGAGCCAAATCATGGGCTAATGCGAGCCTTGTTGATTTTCAAGTGTGTACGGATGGCAGGATAGGGAAACGGCACGACCCGAAGGCCGTGCCGTTGAATCTTATTCTTCTTTCTTCTTCCGCGGCACGCTTGGTACCGCACCGGAGCCGTTGGACTTCTCGCCCTTCTCCTTCGGCCCGGGCAACGCCTTCTTCGGCGTCGCATCGGCAAGAACCGGCTGCGGAAGATCGTCGTCGTCCGTCTCTTCGTCTTCCGGCGTTTTGATCTTCTTCGAAGGATCGAGCGGCAGGAAGTCGAAAGCCAAAGCCCGGTCGGGGCCTTTGCCGGAAACGAGAACCTTCACCGTTCCGCCGTTCTCGAGTTTGCCGAACAGCAATTCCTCGGCGAGCGGCTTCTTGATGTACTCCTGGATCACGCGAGCCAACGGCCGGGCGCCGAACTTCTCGTCGTAACCCTTCTCCGCGAGCCACCGCGTCGCCTCATCCGACAGCTCGATCGTAACACCGCGATCGGCGAGTTGCGCCTCGAGCTGGAAGATGAACTTCTCGACGACCTGCGCGATGATCTCAGGCGAGAGGCCCGCGAACGGCACGATGGCGTCGAGACGGTTGCGGAACTCCGGCGTAAACAGCTTGGTCACCGCCTCCGAATCCTCGCCTTCCCGCTTGGTGCGGTTGAAGCCCATCGGCGGCCTCGCCATGTCGGACGCGCCCGCATTCGTAGTCATGATGAGGACGACGTTGCGGAAATCGACCGACTTGCCGTTGTGGTCCGTCAGCTTGCCGTGGTCCATCACCTGCAAGAGGATGTTGAACAGATCCGGATGCGCCTTCTCGATTTCGTCGAGCAGCAGCACGCAATGCGGATGCTGGTCAATGCCATCGGTCAGCAGGCCGCCCTGATCGAACCCGACATAGCCCGGAGGCGCGCCGATCAGACGCGAGACCGTGTGCTTCTCCATGTATTCCGACATGTCGAAGCGCAGAAGCTCAACGCCCATCAGGTTTGCGAGCTGCTTGGCAACCTCGGTTTTGCCGACGCCCGTCGGACCTGAGAACAGATAGCAACCGATCGGCTTCTCGGGCTCGCGCAAGCCGGCACGCGCCAGCTTGATCGCGCTCGAAAGAGCTTCGATGGCCTTGTCCTGGCCGAAAACCAGCCGCTTCAAATCGCGGCCGATATGCGCGATGACTTCCGCATCGCTCTTCGTGACCGTCTTCGGCGGAATACGCGCCATGACGGCGACGGTCGCCTCGATCTCCTTCGTGGTGATCTTCTTCTTCCGCTTGCCTTCCGGCAGAAGCATCTGCGAAGCGCCGGTCTCGTCGATCACGTCGATCGCCTTGTCCGGAAGCTTCCGGTCATGGATGTACCGTGCCGACAGTTCGACCGCCGCCTTGATGGCTTCGTTCGTGTACTTGATCTTGTGATAATCCTCGAAGACCGACTTCAGGCCCTTGAGGATCTCGATCGCATCCTCGACGGTCGGCTCCTTCACATCGATCTTCTGGAACCGGCGCACGAGCGCGCGGTCCTTCTCGAAGTGCTGCCGGTACTCCTTGTACGTGGTCGAACCAATGCAGCGGAGCGTTCCGGACTGCAGCGCAGGCTTCAGCAGGTTCGAAGCGTCCATAGCTCCGCCTGACGTCGCGCCCGCGCCGATCACGGTATGGATCTCGTCGATAAAGAGAACCGCGCCCGGGAAAGCCTCGACTTCTTTCATAACGGCCTTCAACCGCTCTTCGAAATCGCCGCGATAGCGGGTTCCGGCGAGCAGCGCGCCCATGTCGAGCGCAAAGATCGTTGCGCCCTTGAGAACGTCAGGCACCTGACCGGCGACGATCTTGCGCGCCAGACCTTCTGCAATAGCAGTTTTACCGACGCCCGGATCGCCGACGAACAGTGGATTGTTCTTCTGGCGGCGGCAAAGCACCTGCACCGTGCGCATCACCTCTTGCTCACGGCCGATCAACGGATCGATCTTGCCGTCGCGCGCTTTCTTGTTGAGGTTCACGCAATACGTGTTCAGCGCATCGCCCGGCTTTTTCTCTTCACCTTCGGTTGCGTTCACGTCCTCATCGACTCCACGAACCGTCCGCGGCTCGAACATGCCGGGCCGCTTTGCAATCCCATGAGCAATGTACTGGACGGCGTCGAAGCGTGTCATTTCCTGCTCTTGCAGGAAATACGCCGCGTGACTTTCGCGTTCCGAGAAAATGCCGACGAGCACGTTCGCGCCGGTAACCTCCTCCCGACCCGACGTCTGGACATGAACGATCGCCCTCTGCACGACCCGCTGGAACGAGTTCGTGGGGTGCGCGTCGCGCGCTGATTTGGACACGATCGGCTTGAGCTCGGTGTCGAGGTATTCGATCAGCCGGGCCCGCAATTGCTCGATGTCGACGGAACAGGCCCGCATAACGGCAGCAGCATCACGATCGTCGACGAGCGCGAGCAGCAAGTGCTCAAGCGTCGCAAACTCGTGGTGGCGAACGTTTGCATACTGCACAGCGCGGTGCAGGGAGGCTTCGAGATTTTTGGAGAGCGATGTCAATCGAGTCCTACTCTTTCTCCATGGTGCATTGTAGAGGATGGCCATGCTGCCGCGAAAAGTCCATAACCTGGGTCACCTTTGTTTCAGCGACCTCGTACGTATAGACGCCGCAAATACCGACTCCTTTGTGGTGGACGTGAAGCATGATGCGGGTCGCATCCTCTTGTCCCTTGTTGAAGAAGCGTTGCAGCACGAGAACGACGAACTCCATCGGCGTGAAGTCGTCATTCAGCAGAAGAACCTTATATAGGTTCGGCTTCTTCGTTTTTGGACGGGTCTTTGTAACAATACCTGTTTTTGACTCGCCATCGCCGTCGCCATTGTCGCGACGCGGCCCATCGGGCGGGTCGTTGCTTGCGGCCATGCGGTAAGCCGCCAACGAGCGAATACTATGCGCCGTCATCATCGCGTGCCTCGGGGAAAACCCGAATCCATCGGATGTCTCAAAGCTATCCCGCAACAGGGGAACGTTGGAGGCAGAAAGGTAACGCCCGCTTCCCCAAATGCGTGCCCGGCGGGGCACCTGTCTTTCGCGCCAAATGTTCAAGCTAACACCCGTGTCTATCAAGTCCGTAATATAGGCAGGCTGGCGAGCAAAAAATAGAACAAGCGGTGTGTCGCATTTGGCATTCCCAACAATGAATGACGAAAGCCCTTCGAGGTTCCTGCAAACGCGCTCCTTTCAACAGAAGATAGATATCCAAGCTCCGCCCACCCACACCCGTCTCGGCCGCCGGACCCAAACGAGCCCGCGAAAAGCGCTCGCACCGAGATTGCCCTGCCGGCATCGCCTTAGCGAGCGAAATTGAGACACGTCGAGAGTCTATTTTTACCGTGTTGTTTAACCCTACTGCAGCCCTCCAGCCATAGACTCAACGGGTCATCTACTGGCGCCGGGAAACCAGCGCCCAAAAGGTGCCCAAAAACAGTGCTCTGCTTTCAAACATCGATTGCGGGGCCACTCACGGGAGGCCCTTCCAGGCCAACTCGCGAGACTGCGTTGGTAAGGCAACCGCTCAAATCGGGCGGGCAGAGGGAAATAGCGTCTTGTTTCGAAGAGCGTTGGCCTATGCGCCGGCTTTTGCAGTTGTGTTCGGTGTTTTTCTCGGGAGCGCTAGCGCCGGGAAAGATCGCCATGCAGCTTTGATCTTGGATGCCAACACCGGCACCGTCCTCCACCAGTCCGAAGGCGACGCGCTCCGTCATCCCGCGTCCCTCACCAAGATGATGACGCTCTATTTGACCTTCGAGACGCTCCAATCGGGGCGCTTGAAGATGAGCGACAAACTGACGATTTCCGAGGCCGCGGCAGGGGCCGCACCCTCGAAGCTCGATCTCGACCCGGGCGAGCAAATCTCGGTCTCGGACGCCATCATGGCGGTCATTACGAAATCTGCCAACGACATCGCGGTTGCGCTCGCCGAGAGAGTCGGAGGCTCCGAAGCCAATTTCGTCCGTCTGATGAATGCGCGCGCCCGCGAGATTGGCATGTCGAAAACGCATTTCGAGAATGCGTCCGGCCTCCCGAACGATGACCAGGTCACGACCGCGCGCGATATGGCGACGCTGGCGCTGCACCTGCAGGACGATTTTCCGGGCTATTACCCGCTCTTCGCCACCCGCACGTTCGCGTACGGCGGAAAAAATTTCCGCAATCACAACACGATGCTGAATAATTTTGCCGGCATTGATGGCATCAAGACGGGCTACACCCGCGCCTCCGGCTTCAATCTCGTGACGTCGTGGCGCCGTGGCGATCATCACCTCATCGGCGTCGTCTTCGGCGGCGACACCGCAGCCGAGCGAAACGCCGAAATGCGCGTTCTTCTGACGCGGATGGCATCACGTGCGTCTTCCGTCAAAACCCGAAAGCCCACGCTTCTGGCGCGATTGAAGGCTGAGCCCAAAGTGGCCGAACGCCCGGCAACGCGGAAACCGAAACCGCTCCAGGTTGCCGAGGCTGCGCGCCCGGCGCCTCGCCAGCCCAGCGCTCCGCAGCCACCGGAACGCGCAGCCGCGGATCCCGAAACGCCGGTCCAAATCTTCAAGGTCCGCGCCGTACCCCTCGTCCCGAAGACGCGCCCGAGCGCGGCTTCCCCGGAGGAAACGACAGATATGGAAGCGTCGGACCGCACGCCGCCGCCATCCCTCGGCACGTCGTCGAGATCGGACTTGGCACGTGTGGCTGACGCACGCAGTCAAAATGCCCCGGCTGAGGACATCACGCTTCGTCAGTTCGCCCCGGCCAATCTCGGAGCGTCTGACGGCACGGCCAGCGGAACGTCTTCAAACCGGGCCCACGCTGGCCAGCAAGTGGCCATGCTCGGCACCTCCGATGCCGCACCACTCGCAGACCCGGCAGCGGGCGCCGCACCAGAGGAACGCGCTCCTCGAACGAAGCCGCCGAAGGCTAAGAGCGCCTCGTCGCACTCGGCACCCGTGATCCGCGGAATGCCGCCATCGACGCTTGGGGCCCAGGCAAGCGCAATTCACATGGCGTCCGCCCAATCCGCCCAAGGTGCCCGAAACGCGAGCAAGACGTCCGGTGGCCACTATGCCGTGCAGATCGGCGCCTACGGCTCGATCAATGATGCCCAGCGCGCCTTGACGGACGTCCAGGGACGCGCCGGCAAGCTCCTGGCGGGCATCCCCTCGGTCACGAATCCGACGACCAAGGGCGGACAGCAGGTATACCGCGCCCGCTTTACGGGCTTTGACGCAAACCACGCGACATCGACCTGCAATGCCCTGCGCCGTCAGGCCGTCGATTGCTTCGTGATGGCCGGCGACTGACGGACTTGCCGGCCAAAGCGGCCTAGTCGTACCATCACGTGCAACCCTTCGACCAAGGTTCCCACGTGACCGCCAATCAAGAATTCCCAAAGCTCGTCCTCTTCCAGGGCGTGCTGCCCGCCGCCGATGTTTATCGGCCCGCGGGAGACCGCATCGTCTCCGGCGATCCGGTTCAGTCCGCACAAAACCTGTTCCAGAGCCCCGACGGCCGCTTCAACAGCGGTATTTGGAGCGGCCAGCCAGGAACGTGGCGCGTCGTTTTCACCGAGAGCGAATTCTGCCACATCCTCGAAGGCGTCATCATCGTCCGCGGCGACGATGGGTCCGAGGCGACCTTCCGCGCCGGCGACGCGTTCGTGACACCCGCAGGCTTCACCGGCACGTGGGAAATCGTTGAAGCCGCCAAGAAATTTTACGCGTTTTATGAGTAAAATTTGCGCGTTCGGCCCGCTGCACATGATGTGACGGCAGACGCGGAAAAACTCATCCCTTACCGCTGAGCAGCGTGTAGTTGCCGCCCGTCGCGGTGATGTCGGTCGCCCGCACGCGCTCCGTCGCGAACCGCGCCAGATAATTCGGCCCGCCCGCCTTGGGACCGGTGCCCGACAGCCCCTCGCCGCCGAACGGCTGCACGCCGACAACCGCCCCAATCTGATTGCGGTTGACGTAGAGATTGCCGACCCGCGCATTCTCCGCGACGTAATCGGCAACGCTTTCGATGCGGCTGTGCAGCCCGAGTGTCAGTCCGTACCCGGTGGAATTGAGGGCCGCGACGACCTTCTCCAGGTTCCCGCGCTCGTATCGGATCATATGTAGGATCGGCCCAAACACCTCATGGTCGAGCTTGCTCAGCCGGTCGATCTCATAGAGCGACGGCGTGACGTAGGTACCGGCGCGGCACGCCTCGGGCATGGCAAGATCGATGATCTCCCGACCCTCGCGCTGCATGCGGACCTTGTGGCTCTCGAGCGCATCCTGCGCCGCTTCGTCGATGACGGGGCCGATGTCGGTCGCATAATCGAAAGGATCGCCGACATCGAGCGCCTCGATTGCACCCGCCAGCATCGAGCGGATGCGCGGCGCGTTATCGTCCTGCACGAAGAGAACCCGGGCTGCCGAGCATCTCTGCCCGGCGCTGTCGAACGCCGACCGCACTGCGTCGCGTACGACCTGCTCAGGAAGAGCGGAGGAATCCGCGATCATGGCGTTGATGCCGCCCGTCTCGGCGATGAACGGCACGATGGCGCCACGGCGATCGGCAAGCGCCCGCTGAATAGCCCACGCGGTTTCGTTGGAGCCCGTGAAAGCCACACCCTGAATGCGCGCGTCCTTGACGATGGCTTCCCCGAGCTTACCGCCGCCCGTCACGAGATGCAGCGCGTCCCGCGGCACACCTGCCTCGTGCAGGAGCTTGACCGCGAGGAATCCCGAAATCGGCGTCTGCTCGGCCGGCTTGGCGACGACGGCATTTCCGGCCGCCAGCGCCGCGGCAACCTGGCCGACGAAAATCGCGATGGGAAAATTCCAGGGCGAAATGCACCCGAACACGCCACGGCCTCTGAGCGAGATTGTATTTTCTTCGCCCGTCGGGCCCTTCAGCAAAACCGGATCGGAAAAGAGCCGCCGCGCCTCGATCGCATAGTAGCGAAGATAATCGACCGCCTCGCGGACCTCCGAATGCGCCGCATCCAGCGTCTTTCCGGCTTCGCGAATGAGCGCCGCCATCAGAATTGCGCGATCCCTCTCGAACAAATCGGCGGCAGCTTCGAGAATGCGCGCGCGTTCCGGCGCATCCGTCTTCTCCCAGCGCGATGCACCATTCACCGCCGATGAAATCGCATCCTCGAGATGCTGCGGCGTCGCCAGCCGCACCGTACCGATCCTGTCGCGATGGTCATGCGGCGACAGCGAGATCGCAGCCGAATCCCCGCCCGCCGTGACCGTGCCGTTGACGATCGGCCCCGCCAAGAACGGAGACTTCAAGATTTTTGCGATGTCCGCCTGAAGTCCTTCGCGCACGCTCGTCTGCACCAGCGCCAACCCGGCACTGTTCTTTCGCTCGGGCAGGAAAATGTCGCGCGGCCGCGCGATCAGCTTCACCCGCTCGCCCGAGGTGAACTCTCGATCTGCAATCTCGACGGGATCGGCGATGATTTCGGAAATCGACATTTCCTCATCGCCCAGCCGGTTGACGAACGATGTATTGGCGCCGTTTTCGAGCAAGCGGCGCACGAGATATCCAAGCAAATCCTCATGGCCGCCGACCGGCGCATAAATCCGGCATGCCCGCCCGAACTTGCCCTCACCGGCGACCTGCGCGTAGAGCGCTTCGCCCATGCCGTGCAGCCGCTGATATTCGAATTCCACCTGACCGCCCGCCACGGACGCCGCCGCAATCGTATGCGCGTTATGCGTCGCGAACTGCGGATAGAAGGCGACGGGGTCCGAAATCAGCAAGCGCATCGCCGCGAGATAGGAAACATCCGTGTGCAGTTTCCGCGAAAACACCGGATAATCTTCGAAACCACGCTCCTGCGCCCATTTGATCTCACTGTCCCAGTAGGCGCCTTTGACGAGGCGCACCGGGATCCGCTTGCCGGTCTTCTCGCTGAGACGCCGCAGCCATCGGAGCAACGGAATGGCGCGCTTCCCGTAGGCTTGCACGGCGATGCCGAGACCGTTCCATCCTTCAAGATGCGGGTTGATGAGCGTTTCACCGAAGAGGTCCGCGGTAATGTCGAGCCTGTCCTGCTCTTCGGCGTCGATGGTGAGACCCAGGCCCTTCGCCCGAGCCGCACGCGCCAGCGTCAAGATCAGCGGCGCAAGCTCGGACCTCAGGCGATGTTCCTTGCCGGGTTCGAAGCGCGGATGCAGCGCCGAAAGCTTGACCGAGATCGACGGCCTGTCGAAAATCGCATCCGCATGCGGCGTCACGAGTGGCCCCGAATCGGCGCCGATCGCATCGATCGCGACCATATAGCGTTGGAAATACCGTTCCGCGTCCTGCTCCGACCGGGCCGCCTCTCCCAGCATGTCGTAGGAAAACCGGTAGCCCTTGTCGGCGAAGGCACGCGACCGCGAGAGCGCGCCCTCGATCGTCGATCCGAGCACGAACTGCTCGCCCAGAAGCCGCACGGCTTGGCGAATGGCAAGCCGGATGGTGCCCTCACCCGAACGCGCGACGAGCCGCTTCATTGCTTGGAAGGGATTTGCGCCCTTGGCTTCCCTGAGCCGCATGATGCGGCCCGTCAGCATAAGGCCCCACGTCGAAGCGTTGACGAAAAGGCTGTCGGAATGGCCGCGATGCTTTTCCCACGCGCCGCCGGAAATCTTGTCGGCAATAAAGGCGTTCGCAGTTTCCGCATCGGGAATGCGCAGGAGCGCCTCGGCGAGGCACATCAGGATCACGCCTTCATCGGTCGCCAATCCGTATTCGTGCATGAACGCATCGACGCCGGCATGGCTCGACTTGTCGGCACGTGCCGCGAGCACGAGGCGCCGGGCGACGTCCGCCGTTCTCCGCCGCTCGTCTTCGGTGAAAAGCGCGCGTTCGATCAGAGCGCCGACAAGCCGCGGCTCGTCCATGAGATATTGCGCGGCGAACTCGTCCCGCGATGGGAGACCCCGCTGTGTCACGCTATCCTCGCGCCGCAATGTCGCGACCATGATTTTCCCGCTGATCAACAAAGGGCGCCCAACGCGATTCGCCCGGGATCGATATTACCAGATTGCCCGTCGCGCGCCTGCGGCCGAAAAAGCGGGTCGCCCCCTTGTCCACTTGACGGCTCGCCGGTAATCCCGTCACCACTCCCTAATTGTAATCGGGGCCAGAACTTTGTCTGAGATCATCAAAGTCGTCCGCAGCGTCCGCGACCTCCGAAAGGCCACCTCAAAATGGCGGCAGCGCGGCCAGAGCATTGCCCTCGTCCCGACCATGGGAGCGCTCCACGCAGGCCACCTCGCCCTCGTCAAGCTTGCGAGAAAGAAGGCCGACAGAACGGTCGTTTCGATTTTCGTGAACCCGACCCAGTTCGGCCCGAATGAAGACCTCTCCCGTTACCCACGCGACGAGGCGGGGGACCTGGAAAAGCTCGCCGCAGCCGATGCCGATCTCGTTTGGGCGCCGGGCGTCGAAGAAATGTACCCGGAAGGTTTTTCGGCCAGCGTCCGCGCCGGCAGTGCGGCAAAGGAACTCGAAGGCGAATTCCGCCCGTTTCATTTCGACGGCGTGGCAACCGTGTGCACGAAGCTCTTCAATCAGGTGACGCCCGACATCGCGATTTTTGGCGAAAAGGACTACCAGCAGCTCGCCGTGCTGCGACAAGTCGTTCGCGATCTCAATATGCCCCTGAAGGTGATAGGCGGCCCGACCAAGCGCGATAGCGACGGTCTGGCGCTTTCCTCTCGCAATGCCTATCTGAGCGAAGCCGAACGAAAAATCGCCCCTGCGCTAAACGCCGTTATCGCAGCCCTCGCCGAAGACGTCGCCAACGGCGCCGACGTGGCGTCCGGTATCGCCAACGCCAAGCGCAAGCTGGCGTCCGCAGGCTTCACGAAAATAGACTACGTCGAAGTCCGCGACGCGGAAACGCTGGCAGTGCCGCCGGACCATGACGGCCGGGACCTGCGCGTTCTCGCCGCCGCTTGGCTCGGCAAGACGCGCTTGATCGATAACGTCGCAGTTTAAGCTCTTTGCCGAGTTGCCGTGCCGCCACAAGTCGCAAACGCGATGGTGGCGCGACCCAGGCTCAGGCTATAAGGAACGCTCAAGATTCGCTTCAGCGGCCCTGGCTGTCGTGCGTGTCCGCCGCTTCGTTCCGAAGGCAAGGTCACGCCAAAGCACGGACAAGGGCTGAACATGAGCCGATCACAAACCGACCTCTTTCCGGAATTTGAAAGCGAAATGACTGAAAAATCGTCGCGTGCACGCAAGCCCGTCGAGACTGGCTACAGCGAGCATCACATCGAGGTGCTTGAAGGCCTGGAGCCCGTCCGGCGCCGCCCAGGCATGTACATCGGCGGCACCGACGAAAAGGCCATGCATCACCTCTTCGCCGAGGTGATCGATAACTCGATGGACGAGGCCGTCGCGGGCCACGCGACGTGGATCGAGGTTGAACTCGCAGCCGACGGCTTCCTGACCGTCACCGATAACGGCCGCGGCATCCCGATCGGCCCGCATCCGAAATACAAGAACAAGAGCGCGCTCGAAGTCGTGCTGACCGTGCTGCACGCCGGCGGCAAGTTCGACTCCAAAGCCTACAACACGTCGGGCGGCTTGCACGGCGTCGGCGTCTCCGTCGTCAACGCGCTCTCCGAAACGCTCGAAGTCCAGGTGGCGCGCGACCAGCAGCTCTACCGCATGGTCTTCTCGCGCGGCGAGCCACAAACCAAGCTCGAGAAGCTCGGCTCGACCATGAATCGGCGGGGCACGAAAGTGCGCTTCAAGCCGGATGAGAAGATCTTCGGCAAAGGCGCCGCTTTCAAACCCGCCCGCCTGATGAAAATGGCCCGCTCGAAAGCCTACCTTTTCGGCGGCGTCGAGATCCGCTGGAAATGCGATCCCGAACTCATCAAGGACGACACGCCTCCCGAGGCGACCTTCCACTTCCCTGGTGGCCTCAGCGACTATCTGACCGCGTCGATCGAAGGCCAAATTCAGGTCACGAAGGACATCTTCTCAGGCCGGGTGGAGAAGGAAGACGGTCACGGCTCGGTCGAATGGGCGGTTGCCTGGATCGCGAACGAGGACGGCTTCTCGTCGTCCTACTGCAACACGATCCCGACGGCCGAAGGCGGCACGCACGAGAACGGCTTGCGCCAAGCGCTGTACAAGGGCCTCCGGGCCTATGGCGAACTCGTCGGCGCCAAAAAGGCCATCCAGATCACTTCGGAAGACGTGATGGGAACGGCCGCGTCCATGCTGTCGGTCTTCATCCGCGAACCCGAATTCCAAGGCCAGACGAAGGACAAGCTCGCAACCTCCGAAGCAACAAAGATCGTCGAAACGGCCGTACGCGACGCCTTCGACCATTGGCTCGCCGACTCACCGCAACAGGCGACCAAGCTCCTCGAATGGACAATCGATCAGTCCGAAGAGCGCCTGAAGCGCCGCCGCGAGAAGGAAGTCGGCCGCCAGTCCGCCACGCGCAGATTGCGCCTTCCCGGCAAGCTCGCAGACTGCTCGATCCAGCAGGCCGCGGGCACCGAGATCTTCATCGTTGAAGGTGACTCGGCCGGCGGCAGCGCCAAGAGCGCGCGCGATCGCGAAACGCAAGCGGTTCTACCCCTGCGCGGCAAGATCCTGAACGTCGCGAACGCCTCATCGGCGAAACTTTCGCAGAACCAGCTGCTCGCCGATCTCATTCAGGCGCTCGGCATCGGCACCGGCACAAAATACCGTGACGAGGATCTCCGCTATGAGCGCGTGATCATCATGACGGATGCCGACGTGGACGGCGCACACATCGCCTCGCTGCTGATCACGTTCTTCTATCAGGAGACACCCGAACTCGTCGAAAACGGCCATCTCTATCTGGCCGTCCCGCCGCTCTACAAGATCGCGGACAAGAGCGACGTCGCCTACGCGCGCAACGAAGCGCATCGCGACGAGCTTCTCGCCACGCATTTCAAAGGCAAGAAGCCGAAGGTCACCCGCTTCAAAGGCCTCGGCGAGATGGATTTCAAGGATCTCAAAGAGACGACGATGGACAAGAAGCGGCGCATGCTGCTGCAGGTCGGCATCGGCGAAAGCGAGCGCAGCGGATTGTCCGATGTGGTCAACGCGCTCATGGGCTCCAAGCCCGAAGCGCGCTTCCGCTTCATCCAGGAACACGCGGCTTTCGCGAAGGACCTGGATATCTAATCAGGCTCACGTATCGGAGTAAAAAAAGGGAGCGACCACCGCTCCCTTTTTTATTGCCGGAGATTATTCGCCTCGAGCCGAGGCTACGTTTTCGCGCGCGATCGCGTCGGGATCGCGAACCTCCGCGTACTCAAGCGTATTGGTATCGACGTAGACGTCACCGTCCGGCTTCGGCGCGTACTTCTCGCCGAGCACCTCGATGACGGTCGGATTGCGATCCTCGACCGTGCCATGCGGCGAGTTGAAGTAGCCTTCAACCACAATGCCTTTTTCTTTGTACTCCGGGTCCTGCAGCAGCAGCTCGTGCAGGCCCTTGAGCTTATAGTGCGGCACCGAGGCGAAGACGTGGTGCGGAAGGTGATAATCCATGCCGAAGGGAAAGACAGCGTAACGAATGAACGGGTTGACGAGAAACACCCGGGTGTTCGTGTAACGTCCGCGATCGGCATTTCCGTGCTGCACCCACTGGCGCATGATCATGAAGAGCGGGAACGCCGTAAACAGAGGCAGGATCCAAAGCAGACCGAAGTACGCCCACGCATGGCCCCAGCCCGCGACTTCAATCCCCGTGAGAGCAAAGTAGAGGATCGCCATGTAAAGGATGCGGCTGATATTCGTCGTACGATGGGAGATCACCGTCTCGACGTGCGCATGCGGTAGCTTGTTCTCATCGAGAAAATAGAAATATGCGACAGCCGCGGCCGTCGTCACGCCAAGCGCCACGAAGGCCCACGCGCCATGCCCCGTCTTGATGAGCGTGATCGCAGCGGCAGGCGCCGTCACGGCGTAAATGACGCCCATCAGCGTCGGTAGCCGCTCGCCCTTACGCTTGCGGTCCATATATGGGTTGTTGTCGGTACCGAGCGCGCTGTAGCGAGCACGCACAATCATGTAGCGGAAGAGGTTCGGCAGCCAGAGCTGCTTCCCGAGTTCCTTGAGCATCTCGAAATGCGTGATCGGAAAGTCGAGATCGTGACCGCTTTCATTGAGCTGAGCCCAATCGGGATCGCGGAGCGGATCGTTGATGAACTGGTGATGCGCGAGATGGTGCAGCCGGTACTGGAACGTCGACGTATAGATCGGAAACCCGCCGAGCCAATCGGACGCCAGTTCATTCAGGATCTTATTTTCGAAGAGGATGAAGTGCGTCCCCTCATGAATGACACCACCGAACTGGTGTTGCGACGCGCCGACCGCAGCGATGCACAAAAGCGTCATGGGGATGTTCCACCACCACCCGAGACCTGCCTCCTCGACCGCGCCGTAGCTCCAAATCGTCAAACCGATCGATGCAGCGATAACGAGATAGACAAACGCGATATGGCGGAAATTCGTGTAATTATCCCGCTTCTTGAGCTCACGGATCGCATCGGCGCGACGGACGCCCCTCGGCCGCGTTTCGCCGCTCGTCGCGGTCTCGCGAATTGTCAGGCCGGCATCGGCCATCGGAGAACCAGCATTTCCAGCCATCGATCGAGATCCTAGCGAATTTCAGCGGCGCTCGCGTATCTCTAACCTGAGAATCGTGCCGCACCAGGCGACGCCATCGACTTTTAGCGAACCTGCGTGTCCGACCGGTATCTTCGTCCCCGGCAAATATTTACGCCATTCAATATCGATCCAAAAACCATTTTCGCTAATACGACAAATAAGCCCTTCTCCGCCCCGGACAATTTGTGACCGCTTTTCGGGACGGACCGATTGCCCAAGCCTCGCTACGATTGAGCGCGTGCCGCAATGATTCGTCCGCGGCGACGCATCGCACGCGTCCGGTATCGACACGCCAAGTATCGCTGCAAAGTGGCGTTTCCAACCGTCCTCCACAGCGCGCGCGATAAAAAAATCAAGGAACAAGGAGCTTTATCTAATGAACAGCCGCGCACTCGCCGCTGAAGCATTCGGCACATTCATGCTGATGTCGTCCGTCCTGGGCTCAGCATTCTACTCCTTTGGAGCACCATCCGGCGCTGCGGGCATTCTAGGCGTCGCCTTCTGCATCGGCATAACGGTCATGGTAACCGCCTTCGCCATCGGCCATGTATCCGGCGGCCATTACAATCCAGCCGTAACACTGGGTCTCGTTGCTGGCGGCCGATTCAATGCAGGAAATGCCGTATTCTACATTTTGGCGCAGCTCATCGGAGCCTGCGCAGCCTGTGGAATCTTCTCCCTCGTCGGCCACACCAGCCCAACGTTCGCAGCCAACGGTTACGGCGAACTCTCGATGCTGAAAGCGAGCCTGTCCGAAGTCTTTATCCTCGAGACCGTGCTGACGGCCTTTTTCCTCGTTGTCATCATGGGCGTGACCCGGGTGAATGGGCCATCTCTTCTCGCTCCTGCGGCCATCGGCTTGGCCCTGACCGCGATCCACATCATGTCGATCCCGATCTCCAATACATCGGTCAACCCCGCCCGAAGCTTCGGACCGGCTGTCTATGCCGCCGGGGTGCCCTTGTCTCAGGTCTGGCTGTTCTTTGTGGCCCCCATCCTGGGAGGCGTCATTGGAGGCCTATTCGGAAGGTGGCTGCTCAAGGCCGACGCATAAGGACGATATCCTGGGCGAGCGGCCGAATTCGCTCGCCCGAATCCTCGCCTGTGACACAACCCCGCGGGTTGAGTAGCCTAAACTGGCGAGATTCCCTTGCGCTAGGCCGAGATGTATGCGAGCACCCGAGCGTGCCGGAGCGCAGGGGATCGATTTGCGCATTTTTTAATGCTTTTTGATCCGCACTCCTATTCGGCTTAGGTCCTTTCGGCACCCGCCCCCTGCGCTCTCGAAAGACTGTCTGACGCCCTAAGTGCGCCGGACCATCCGAGCTGTGCAGATGGAGATACCTGCTTTTGGAAACCAAGACGTTCGCTGACCTCGGGCTATCGCCCAAGGTTCAAGCAGCCATTACGGCTGCGGGTTACGTCAACCCCACCCCAATTCAAGCCGCCGCCATTCCGGTTGCCGTTACCGGCAGGGACGTGCTCGGCATCGCCCAGACGGGTACCGGCAAAACGGCATCGTTCGTCCTCCCGATGATTACGCGCCTCGAAACGGGCCGCGCCCGGGCGCGAATGCCACGTTCACTGATCCTCGCCCCGACACGAGAGCTTGCTGCCCAGGTCGCGCAGAGCTTCGAAAAATACGGCGTCAATCACAAGCTGCAGGTTGCGCTCCTCATCGGCGGCGTCTCGATGGACGACCAGGTGAAGAAGCTTGACCGCGGTGTCGACGTTCTGATCGCGACCCCGGGCCGCCTGCTCGATCATTTCGGGCGCGGCCGCGTTATGCTGATGGGCGTCGAAATCCTCGTCATTGACGAAGCCGACCGCATGCTCGACATGGGCTTCATTCCGGACATCGAGAAGATCTGCAAGCTGCTGCCGCCGCGGCGCCAGACGCTGTTCTTCTCGGCGACGATGCCGCCGGAGATCACACGCCTCGTCAATCAGTTCCTGAACAACCCCGAGCGGGTCGAAGTCGCCAAACCCGCGACGACCGCAAAGACTATCACGCAGAATTTCGTTTATTGCCCGAACGGCGAAGACTGGGCGAAGCGAGAAGTCCTTCGCGACCTGATCCGCGGCAACAACGTCAAGAACGCCATCATTTTCTGCAACCGGAAACGCGACGTCGCCGTCCTTCATAAATCGCTGACGAAGCACGGCTTCAACGCCGGCGCACTCCACGGCGATATGGACCAGGCGAGCCGCATGGAAACGCTCGACAAGTTCCGGGCGGGCGAAATCATGCTTCTCGCGGCTTCCGACGTCGCAGCGCGCGGCCTCGATATTCCGGAAGTCTCCCACGTCTTCAATTTCGACTTGCCGTGGGCTGCCGATGACTACGTCCACCGCATCGGCCGAACGGGCCGTGCCGGGCACGAGGGACACGCCATCTCGCTGGTTAGCCCCGACGACCTGAAGCTCTGCAAGGACATCGAGAAGGTAACGGCCGAAGCGCCGGTATGGCTTGGCGATCCTCCGACCGAAGAGGATTTCGCAAGCGCCGGCAAACGCCGCCGCGGACGCGGTGGACGCGGCCAAAGCTCAGGCGCCGACAAATCGCGTCGTCAGTCGCACGGCTCGCAGCGCGGCGGTCGCACCGGGGAACATCACCCCCGTTCCTCCCAACACGCGAGCAGGCCGGCCGAACAGGGCGCGCAGCAGCCGGAACCACGGCAGCATCGTCAGCCGCAACATAAAGCTGCTCAGCCCGGTCAGCATCACGCCGAGGCCACCGAGCATCCCCATCACGAGCGCAGACGCGCACCCCGCCCCGAAAGTACGCCGCAACCCGAGTACGCCGAACAGCCGAAGCGGTCTTCCGAGAGCGCGCGGCGCCCGCAGCGCCCGCGACCGGCTCCGGCGGCCGATGCATGGACGGACGAGCCTGCACCCGCGCAGCGGACAGCCCGCCACGACCGGCCCGAAAGGCGGGAAGCTCCCAAGGAGGCCCCGCGTAAGCAGCAACCTCACAAGGGTGACGAGCGATTGGGCTTTGCCGAGAACGTCCCTGCGTTCATGCGCAAGCCATCTCGTCCGCTGAAAGTCCCGGGACGCGGCTAAGACCAGCGCCAAAGCGGGGGGCTCAGCGTCTCTTGGATTTGGCGGCAGGCTTCGCCGTTTTGACAATGCGTCCCGGCTTGGCCTTTCGGTTCGATTGCGAAGCGGATTGCCTAGCCGCCGCAACCGAAGCGGACGCCCAGTCGCGCAGCTCCTCCGTATCGTCAAGAAGACGCTCGGGAAGCAGCCAATAGGAATGCAGCTCCGCGCGGCCGTTCTTCGTTATGTATGAGAACGCGTGCGAGCCCTCGGCCTCGAACCGTGGCCGTGTCATCTCCGACGTCTTGAGATAGATCGCACCGTCGTCGATGAGGGCGAAAAAGACGCCCTCGAAATAAACGCCGACACCGCCGAACATGCGCCGCCCGGAAACCAGACCGGCGTGCTCGAGCGCATCCTTTAGAATTTGCAGGATTTCGTCATTGGCGGACATGCCCGGTCATGCCCGCAATTGCATCAAGCCTCCGCGGGAGCAAATCCCGGCGGCGTTGCCGGTTCGAGATTGACGCTCTCGCCGCACCCGCATGCACTCTTCTGGTTCGGATTGTTGAACACGAACTGCGATGAGAGCTTGTCAGTCTTATAGTCCATCTCGGTGCCGAGCAGATACATCATCGCTGCCGGATCGATCAGCACGACCGCGCCCTTTTCTTCGATGATTTCGTCGAACTTCCCAATCTCTTCGGCCCAGGTCATGGTGTATTCCATGCCCGCGCAGCCACCCTTCTTCACACCGATTTTGAGGGCTTTGACGCCAGGCTTCTGGGCGATGAGCGCCGCGACGCGCGCTGCAGCGGCATCCGTCAACGTCATGACTTTTGGCATCATTCTAAGCGAGGGCACGGGAGCCTCCGTATTTTCGAGTCGTGGCAACAGCCACAGTATATGGGAATTCGTCCGCCAAAAGCGAGGGTATCCTCAAAACATGCCGACGGCGAGGCGTGCCTCGTCCGACATGCGGCTTTGATCCCAAGGCGGATCGAACACGATAGAGACCTTCGTCTGCGCGACGCCCGGAACCGCATTAACGGCATTCTCGACCCAGATCGGCATTTCGCCGGCCACCGGGCAGCCGGGCGCCGTCAGGGTCATGTTGATCGCGACGTTGCGATCGTCGTCGACCTCAACCTTGTAGATCAATCCGAGCTCGTAGATGTCGGCGGGGATTTCCGGATCGTAAACGGTCTTCAGCGCGGCGATGATATCGTTCGTCAGTCTGTCGATCTCTTCCGGCGGCAAAGCCGTTGCCGATGCCGATCCGCTTTGCTTTGACGACGTTGCAATTTCCGGCCCGGAATCCAACGTGGGATCCGGCGCAAGGCCACCGTCAGGCGGCGTCGGGGACGGCGCATCGAGCGCTTCAACCGCCTGCTTCACCGCTGCCCGGTCGTCGATCTGCTTCCCGTCCATGCGGAAGCTCCTTAAGCGAAAAGGTCATGCGCCTTGGTGAGCGCGGTAACGAGCGCGTCAGCCTCGGCCTTTGTATTGTACAACGCGAAAGAGGCGCGGCAGGTTGCCGACACCCCGAGGCGCTCCATTAGCGGCTGTGCACAGTGATGGCCGGCCCGGATTGCCACTCCCGATCGGTCGATGATCGTCGAAACGTCATGCGGATGGAGGCCATCGATGGTGAACGAGAAGATAGCGCCCTTTCCAGGAGCCGTCCCGTAAAGCTTCAGCCACGGCAACGCGCCGAGCCGCTCCGCAGCGTAGGCCCCAAGCTCCGCTTCGTAACGCGAGATCTTCTCGCGGCCTATCTGCATCATGTAGTTGAGCGCCGCGCTCAAACCGACGGCCTCGACGATGGCCGGTGTGCCGGCTTCGAACCGGTGCGGCGGCTGGTTGTACGTTATGTTATCGAGCGTCACGTGCTCGATCATATCGCCGCCGCCCTCGTAAGGCGGCATGGCCGCGAGATGTTGCCGCTTAGCGTAGAGCACGCCGATGCCCGACGGCCCATAGGTCTTGTGACCCGTGAAGACGTAGAAATCCGCATCGAGATCGCGAACGTCGACGCCCATATGAACGGCCGCCTGGCTGCCGTCGATAAGCACCGGAACGCCTTTCGCATGCGCAATCCGAATGATCTCCTTCACCGGATTGATCGTGCCGAGCACGTTCGACATGTGCGTAACGGCGACGATCTTCGTGCGTTTCGTGATGAGGCTTTCGAGCTTGTCGAGCATCAGCTCGCCGCTGTCCGTCATCGGCGCCCACTTCAGAACCGCCCCCTTCCGCTCACGCAGGAAGTGCCACGGCACGATGTTCGCGTGGTGCTCCATGATCGTGACGAGGATCTCATCGCCTTTGTCGATCCGTGGCTCGCCGAACGAACGCGCGACGAGATTGATGGCACTCGTCGCGTTGCGCGTGAAAATGATCTCGTCTTGATGCTCGGCATTCAGAAAACGGCGAACCGTCTCGCGCGCCGCCTCATAATGCTCCGTCGCCGTGTTCGACAGGTAATGCAGCCCGCGATGCACGTTCGCGTATTCGAAACGATAGGCATGATCCATCGCCTCAATGACGGAGAGCGGCTTCTGCGCCGACGCCCCGTTGTCGAGATAGACGAGCGGACGATCGTTCACCTCGCGGAAGAGGATCGGAAAATCCGCACGAATGCGCTCGACATCGTAGGGCGCACCGGTCAGGCCCGCCTGCGAAGCCGTGCTTCTCGCTACATCGATCGACGTTTCACGTCCCATGGGCCTATCCGTGCCGTGAGCGGCCGAGCCACTGCATCGCATACGATGCGAGCGCTTCTCGGAGCCCCTCGTGCTCAACCTTGTCGAGAGCCTCACCAATGAACGATTCGATCATCAACGCGCGAGCTTCCTTTTCGGGAATTCCGCGCGAGCGGCAGTAGAAGAGCAGATCGGGATCGAGTTCCGCGCTCGTCGTACCGTGACCGCAAACGACGTCGTCCGCATAGATCTCGAGTTCCGGCTTCGAATCGAACTCGGCATCCTCCGATAGCATCAAAGCTTGCGACATCTGCTTGCCGTCGGTTTTCTGCGCGTCGGGCCGAACGATGATCTTGCCTTGGAACACGCCCCGGCCATGGCCGTCGAGCACGCCTTTGAACAGCTCCCGGCTTTCACAATGCGGCACGGCATGATCGACGACGAGCGTCGTATCGACGTGCTCCGAATGACGCGCGAGATACGCGCCCGAAAGGTCGAGCTTGCTGCCCTCGCCATCGAACAGAACGTTGATGCCGTTACGGGCAAAACCGAGACCCGACGAGAACTGGAAGCCGCGGTAGCTCGCATCCGTCCCGAGCGTCACCTCCCAATTCGAAAGATGCAGCGACTTGCCTTCATCAACAGCCACCTTGACATGATTGAGTGTCGCGCCCTTGCCGACGGAAACCTCGGTCAGGGTGTTGAGATGCGCGTCACGCACGGCGCCCGGCAGCACGACGTCGGCTTCGATGATCGTCGCGCTCGCGCCTTCGCCGGCATTGATCAGATTGCGGACCGTAACCGCATTCGCGTCCGACCCGGAACGAACGAAGATCATGAGAAGCGGCTTGTCGACCGCCGCGCTCTTGGCAACCTCGACGAGGGCGCCATCGGTCATGAAAGCGGTGTTGAGCGCCTCAACCGCATCTCCGCCCTCCGGCGTGGAAGCCAAGCTGGCAACAGCCTCTTCAGAAGCCGACTGCAGCGCCTTTCCGATTGTCGTAATCTTCAACCCTGCCGCATCCGCAGTGTCGCTCAAGTCTGCGCGATAATGGCCGTTCACGAACACGATGCGATGCGCATCGACGTGGGCGAGAGGCCCAAGCGCAACGATCAGCTCCGCGATCGTCAGCGGCGTCTTGTCCTCGACGGCGGCCGGCAGCACCTCTTTCAGATTGGCGCGAAGATCGGTGTATTTCCATTCTTCGATGCGCCGGTGCGGAAGCCCGAGCCCGCTGAAGGCCCCGATGGCCTGCGCACGGCGCGCCTGCACCGCGGCGCTGCCCGGAAGCTTCGCGGCCGCCATCTCGAAGCTCTCCGAGATGGCCTGCTCGGCCTTGGTCTTCATAACTGCTACGTTCATGTTCACGCTGCCTTGTTGGTATATTCAGCGTAGCCGGATTTCTCGAGTTCGAGCGCCAGCTCCTTGCCACCCGTCTTCTGAATACGCCCGTCCGCGAGCACGTGGACCTTGTCCGGCACGATGTAATTCAAGAGCCGCTGATAGTGCGTAATCACGAGGAACGCGCGATCCGGCGAGCGAAGCGCGTTGACGCCTTCCGACACGATCCGCAAGGCGTCGATGTCGAGGCCGGAATCGGTCTCGTCGAGCACGCACAGTGTCGGTTCGAGAAGGCCCATCTGCAGGATTTCCGAACGCTTCTTTTCGCCACCCGAAAAACCGACGTTGACCGGTCGCTTCAACATCTCGACATCAATGTTGAGCTTCGCGCCCTTCTCCTTTGCGAGCTTCAGGAAGGCAGGCGTCGTCAGTTCCGCTTCGCCGCGTTTCTTACGAACGGCATTGAGCGCCGTGCGGAGAAACGTGAGGCCCGCCACGCCCGGGATTTCCATCGGATATTGGAATGCGAGGAACACACCCTTCGCGGCACGCTCGTCCGGCTCCATCTCGAGGATGGACTCGCCGTTCCACAGAATGTCGCCGTCGGTGACTTCATAGCCGTCGCGCCCCGCGAGCACATACGCAAGCGTCGACTTGCCTGAGCCGTTCGGCCCCATGATCGCGTGCACTTCGCCCTTCGGCACCGTGAGCGAAAGCCCCTTGAGGATCTCCCGATCCTCGTCCTCGAGCTTCACGTGCAAGTTTTTGATTTCGAGCATGTCTTCCTCAACTTTAGAACTTACCGGGCGGAAGGCCCGCGACCGAATTTTTCGATACTGGACTTGGAATGGACGATACCGAGGCTGCTGATCGAGATTCTCCGCCGCCTTTGTCCGGATCTGCGACCTTGTACAAAAGTGCGATCATGAGCAGCTGATAGAAGTACAGGAAAAGAACCCCGAATGCGGGATTCTCCTGGGTAATGAAAATCCAAAGGCCGGCAGCCGTTCCTGCGAGATACAGAGTTGACGAGAACCAGCGAAACCTCGGAACGAACCGCCGTTCCTTTTCCCAACCCGCCAACCATCCGGGGCCGGGATTTGTCTTTAGAAAAAGAACGGCGATTGCGAGTGGATAAGCGGAGATCAAGACCGCAAAACCCAATCCATTTTGCCACGCTGCGGGAGTGTACGAGATCAGCCAAAAACCCGGTACGATGATAAAAAGCCACAGCACCGCCGGCTGGAACAACCAACCGTGCCACGTTACCGGCCAGAAAACCGGCGAAAGACCCCACATTCGCTTCTCGTACCAATATTTGGTCATCTAGGGGCTCCGCGATCATCCACCCGATCCTTCGAGCAAGATACCGATCAGCTTCTGGCTCTCGGTCATGAACTCCATCCTCATCTTGTGTCGACGTCCTTACCCCAGCGCCAATGCCATTCCCCGTTCGTCTTTGATTTTGCGAACAACGAAAAGACGACAACGACGGCGAATACGAGCGCCAAACCGAGACCGACTTCCCAAGGCGAATGCGAAGCCGCACCGTGAATCGGCAAAACAAAGAGCCGGACCACCGCGAGTAACACCGCGACGAAAGCAAACGTCGAAACCCAACCCTTCCAGTTGATGGGGGTCGCTCCGTAACCGTAGCTCTTCGGCTTGAACCAATAGTCGGTCATGGAATTACCCCACGCTTCCTTCAAGCGAGATGCCGATCAGCTTCTGGGATTCGGCCATGAATTCCATCGGCAGCTGCTGCAGCACGTCGCGGACGAAGCCGTTGACCACGAGCGCCACTGCCTCTTCCGCCGAAAGCCCGCGCTGACGGCAATAGAACAGCATGTCGTCCGAGATCTTCGACGTCGTCGCCTCATGCTCGAAATGCGCGCTGGAATTCTTTGCTTCGATGTAGGGCACCGTATGCGCGCCGCACTTGTCGCCGATCAGCAGCGAGTCGCAGTTCGTAAAGTTACGGACGTTCGTCGCCTTGCGGTGCGCCGACACGAGCCCGCGATAGGTATTCTCCGAATAGCCCGCCGCGATTCCCTTCGAGATGATACGGCTCGTCGAGTTCTTGCCGAGATGAATCATCTTGGTTCCGCTGTCGACCTGCTGATAGCCGTTGGAAACCGCGATCGAATAGAACTCGCCACGCGAATAGTCGCCGCGCAGAATGCAGCTCGGATACTTCCACGTGATGGCGGAACCCGTCTCGACCTGCGTCCACGAGATCTTTGAATGATGGCCGCGGCAATCGCCTCGCTTCGTCACGAAGTTATAGATGCCGCCCTTGCCTTGCGCGTCGCCCGGATACCAATTCTGCACCGTCGAATATTTGATCTCGGCATCGTCGAGCGCCACGAGTTCCACGACGGCTGCGTGCAGCTGGTTCTCGTCGCGCATCGGCGCGGTGCAGCCCTCGAGATAAGAAACATAGGCGCCGCGATCCGCGATGATCAGCGTGCGTTCAAACTGCCCCGTCTGCCGCGCATTGATGCGGAAATACGTTGAAAGCTCCATCGGGCAGCGGACGCCCTCCGGCACGTACACGAACGAGCCGTCCGAGAACACGGCCGAGTTCAGCGACGCGTAGAAGTTGTCCGACTGCGGCACGACCGAGCCGAGATACTTCTTCACGAGTTCCGGGTGCTCGCGGACCGCTTCCGAGATCGAGCAGAAAATCACGCCCGCCTTCTTCAGCTCGTCCTTGAACGTCGTCACCACCGAAACGCTGTCGAACACGGCATCGACCGCGACGCGCGAACCCGTCACGCCCGCGAGAACTTCCTGCTCCTTGAGCGGAATGCCGAGCTTCTTATAGGTCTCGAGCAGCTCCGGATCGACTTCGGCAAGGCTCTTCGGACCCTCCGTCGATTTCGGCGCCGAGTAGTAATAGAGATCCTGAAAATCGATCTTCGGATAGCGGACCTTCGCCCAAGTCGGCTCCGTCATCGCCTTCCAGCGGGTGAACGCTTCGAGCCTCCAGTTCAGAAGCCACTCCGGCTCGCCCTTCTTGGCCGAGATGTAGCGCACGGTCGACTCATCAAGGCCCTTCGGCGCCTGGATGCTATCGATCAGCGTCTCGAAACCGTACTTGTACTGGTCGACATCGATCTTCCGAACTTGATCGATCGTCTCCTGAACAGCAGCCATTTCCTCGTCTTCCTTGTCTCTCGTTCGAAGCCGCCAACGAGCGGCCTTCAACCAATTCACCTTTTACGCAGCGAGCGCGGGCGCTCCTGCGATCGTTGTCCACGCAGCGAGAAACGCCGCGATATCGTCCTTAGTCGTCGCCGGTCCGAGACTGATGCGGATCGTGCCCGCCGCAATCTCGTGGCTTAATCCCATCGCTTCGAGAACGTGGCTCGCCCCGACCTTCCCGGACGAGCAGGCCGATCCGGCGCTAACCGAAATTCCCGCAAGATCGAGCCGGATGACCAGCGTTTCGGCGAGCTTGCCGGGAAGCGCCAAGGCCGTCGTATTTCCAAGACGCGTCGCGCTTTCGCCGATGATCACCGCCTCGGGACTGATGCGTTTGACGCTGGCCTCGATCTCATCCCGCAATGCCTGGATGGCCGCCGCTGATTTGAGATCGCGAAGTGCGGCTTCGGCCGCGGCACCAAATCCAGCGATGCCTGCGACATTCTCCGTCCCAGCGCGCCGCCGCCGTTCCTGCCCACCGCCGCGGAATAAGGGCACAAGATCTATATGGTCACGAATGACCAGAGCTCCAACGCCTTTGGGCCCGCCCAATTTGTGCGCGGAGAGCGCCAGCGTATCGACGCCAAGCGCCGCGAAATCGATGGCCACCCGGCCAGCCGCCTGCACCGCGTCGGTATGCACTGAAAGGCCTCGTGAGCGCGCAAGCGCGGCAATTTCCGCGATGGGCTGAACGACACCGGTTTCGTTATTCGCCAACTGCAGCGCGAGCAGCGACGGCCCCGCAAAGTCACGCGCCAGAATGCGTTCGTCTAATTGCTTCAGGTCGACGATACCGTGCGTATCGAGCGGCAGCATAACGACCTCGCCCCGCGCCGCGCGCACCGGCGCGAGAACAGAATCATGCTCCGTGCCGCTCGTCAGCATCGTCGCCCACGGCTGCGCCACAATCCAGTTGTTGGCTTCGGTCGCACTGCTCGTGAAGACGATCTCGGAGGGCTTGGCGCCGACCAGTCGCGCGACGCTTTCACGCGCACTCTCGATGACAGATCGAGCGCGCCGCCCTTCGGCATGCACCGATGACGGATTGCCCGTGACGTCGAGCGCTCTAATCACCGCGGCCTTGGCCTCCGGCCTGAGCGGCGCCGTAGCATTGTAATCGAGATACGTGCGCTTGCCCGTTGCCCGCACGGCCGCAGCAAACAGCGGCGCCGACGAATACCGGCCGCCAGCGATAACGTCGGCGAGATTGACCGACGACAGGAATTCTCCCATCGACTCGCTGAGCGCCGTCCACAGCCAATGCGTGACGCACGGCGTTGCAGCGGAGCACCGCGGATCGTTATGCGAGCAGCGCGTGAAGCGCGTGTCTTCCTCGACCGCCTCCATCACCGCTGCGATAGAGATGTCTGCGGCAGGCTTGGCGAGCCGGTATCCGCCCGAACGCCCGCGCGCACTCTCGACGAGGCCAGCACGGCGAAGGGGCACGAAAAGCTGTTCCAGATAGGCGAGTGGCAGGCTCTGCCGCTCAGCGACGACCGACAGCGCGATGGCACCTTCATCGGCATGCCCGGCGAGATCAGCCATGGCCATGACCGCGTACCGGCCTTTGGTCGTCAATTCCACGTCTTTTATCTCCGGACTATCGCCGCCCCAAGTGGCGACGGAATCCAAACCTTGCGTCCGGCACCCCGGACTGTGCTAAGAGAGCCGCCCTGATCCAATGCCTGTTGTAAACGAGCCAGGACCCGCACATTTCGAACGGTTCTAAAGTTATGGAAATCCTGAGCGCCGGAGTCAAGGATTGAGATTGAACCCACAAGGATTTGAACGGTCGGAGGCCAGCCACCGGCTGCCGCAGCTGACCTGAACCCAATCACGAAAGATCGAGTAATCTCTGATGCCTGAACTCATTATCAACGGCCCGGGCGGTCGCCTGGAAGCCCGGTATCACCACGAAAGCAACGGCGACAGCCCGATCGCGCTGATCCTGCACCCGCACCCCCAGTTTGGGGGCACGATGAACAACCAGGTTGTCTATTCCCTTTACCATACCTTTGCGGCCCGGGGATTTTCGGTCCTGCGGTTTAACTTTCGCGGCGTCGGACGCAGCCAGGGCGTCTGGGATGGCGGCCCGGGCGAACTCGCAGACGCCGCATCCGCCCTCGATTGGCTCCAGCAGGTCAAGCCCGACGCCAAAACGTGCTGGATCGCCGGCGTGTCGTTCGGCACCTGGATCGCCATGCAGCTTTTGATGCGGCGCCCCGAAGTCGATGGCTTCATCTGCGTCGCGCCGCCGTCCAATCTTTATGACTTCTCCTTCCTCGCCCCCTGCCCCTCGTCGGGCCTGATCATCAACGGCGACATGGACCGCGTCGTGCCGACCGCATCGGTCGCCGAAATGGCGGTCAAGGTGAAGGTCCAGAAGGGCATCAAGATCACCCACGAGGTCGTGCCCGGCGCCAACCACTTCTTCGAGAACAAGACGGAAGAACTCGGCAACATCGTCGGATCGTATCTCGACGAACGGATGATCCAGTTCGAGTTGGATCGCGAACGTAACAAGGAACGCGAAAGGGAACGCGAGCGCGAACGTCAGCGCCAGCGTGAACTCGAGCGCATGGAATCCCAAAGCGCTCCGGCGGCCGCCGCCTCCGGCGACGACGATGGCGACGACGAATAACCTCGTCGCTAAACCTTTCTTCTAATGCACGACGTGAGCGGTGGGGTCTGCGCGCAGTCCACCGCTCATTGGCACGGCCACTCCCGTCGTTCCTGGGAAAGTAATCGGCAGGCCGCGTATCGAGCGGACCGCCAGATAAGCCCACGCTTCTGCTTCCAGAGCGTCGCCGTCAAACGCCACGGTCTCCGCCGGCACGACGGCGTTGTGAACCTGCTCCGCCAGCATCCGCATAATGGCCCGGTTCTTCCGGCCACCGCCGGACACAATCCAAAGCTCGGGCTCGACAGGCATGTGCTCACGCGCCTTGGCGATGGCGCGCGCCGTGAAAGCGGCAAGCGTCGCCGCACCGTCTTCCACCGAGAGACGATCGATCCGATCCATGACGAATGTGTTCCGGTCGAGCGATTTGGGTGGCGCATCGGCGAAGTATCCGTGGCTGAGAAACAGCCGGATGGCCTCCTCGTCGACCTTGCCCTGAGCCGCAGTCGCGCCGCCAGCATCGAGATACGCGCCGGTTTTCCGGGCCATCCAATCGTCGAGCAACGCATTTCCCGGCCCCGTGTCGAACGCGACGAGACCGCCGTCACGGCCGATCCAGGTCACATTCGCCACCCCGCCGATATTGACGACCGCGACAGGCCGCTGCGGCAGCTTCGCCGTAAGCGCCCGATGATAAACGGGAACGAGCGGCGCACCCTGCCCTCCCGCATCGACATCGGCCCCGCGCAGATCGTAAACGACCGGACAGCGCGTGAAGTTTGCCAAAAGCTCTCCGAGCCCCAATTGCACGGTCAGGCCCGCCTCGGGCTTGTGCAGCACGGTTTGGCCGTGAAACCCGATGACATCGACCGACGCCCTGTCGATCTTGGTGTCCTGGAGAAACTGGCTGACGGCGACAGCATGTCGCTCTGTCAGGGCCCGCTCGGCTTCTGCCAGCGAGAGCGACCGCTCATTCCGTGACTCGAGACCAGCGGCATCCGCAATCGCATTGATAAGGAGACGGCGCATGGCGTTGTCGTACGGATAGGTGCGCGCCTGGCCACGGAGGACGACGTCCTCCCCGTCCGTCTCCAGAAGGGCGACGTCCACCCCATCGAGCGATGTGCCGCTCATCAGCCCAATCGCCCGCAGCAACTTGCTCATAGGCACCTTCCCGTGCAAGGTGCCGCCCGCCCGCGATACGGCTCGTACGTGTTGCCCGCGGCCACACAAGCGAAAGCCAAGAATTGCGATGACGACACCGAAATCCGAATTTCTCAAGATTATGACCGAGCGTGGCTTCGTCCACCAGGGCTCGGATCTCGAAGGCCTCGATAAATTGGCGAGCGAAGGCCGCGTCGTCGCCTATGTCGGCTACGATTGCACCGCGCCGTCGCTCCATATCGGCCATCTCCTGTCGATTATGATGCTGCGCTGGCTGCAGACGTCCGGAGCCGGCAAGCCGATCTCCCTGATGGGCGGCGGCACCACGCGCATCGGCGACCCCTCCGGCAAGGACGAGACGCGCGTGATGCGCACGGTCGAGGAGATCGAAGCCAACAAGGACAGCATCAAGCAGGTCTTTGCCAAGTTCCTGCAGTTCGGCGATCGCAGGTCGGATGCGCTGATGGTCGACAATGCCGAATGGCTGGCGCCGTTGAACTATATCGGCTTCCTCCGCGACGTAGGCCGCCACTTCTCGGTCAACCGCATGCTGACGATGGACAGTGCCAAACTGCGGCTCGAACGCGACCAGGAGCTGTCCTTCATCGAATTCAACTACATGCTGCTGCAGGCCTACGACTTCGTCGAACTCAACCGCCGCTATGGCTGCAATTTGCAGATGGGTGGCTCGGACCAGTGGGGCAACATCGTCACCGGCATCGATCTTGGCCGCCGGATGGGCGTCAAGGAACAGCTCTACGCATTGACGTGTCCGCTGCTAACGACCGCGTCGGGCGCCAAAATGGGCAAGACCGCCTCCGGCGCCGTCTGGCTGAATGAGGCCCAGCTTTCGGCATACGATTACTGGCAGTTCTGGCGGAACACCGAAGACGCCGACGTCTCGCGCTTCCTCAAACTCTTCACGTTCCTTCCGCTCGCGGAAATCGCCAAGCTCGAACGCCTTTCGGGTTCCGAGATCAACGAAGCCAAGAAGGTTCTGGCGACGGAAGCGACGGCCCTTCTGCACGGCCGCGACAAGGCTGAGGCTGCGGCCGAAACCGCGCGCAAAACCTTCGAGCAGGGAACGCTCGCCGCCGATCTGCCGACGATCGAAATATCGAGCGCCGAGCTTGCAGGCGGCCTCGGTGTTTTGGCGGCCTTCGTCAAGGCGGGGCTTGTAGCGTCGAACAGTGAAGCGCGGAGGCAAGTCCAGGGCGGCGGACTGAAGGTCAACGATCAAGCGGTGACGAGCGACAAGGCGACCCTCGGAAAGACCGACGCAGATGCAAATGGCGTCATCAAGCTTTCGCTCGGCAAGAAGAAGCACGTACTTCTGAAGCCGGTCTGATCACTAAATCACTCGTCGGCTTAGTGGTTGGTCGTCGACGACGACCAACCGTCGACTGCTGGCGCGTCCGCCTTGGGCGCGGTCTTCTTAGGCTTCGCCTGTGCCGCCGGTTTTGGCTTCGCTTTCGATTTGTCGTTTCCATCGGCAGGGCTTTGCGGCGCGACGCGGACCCTCTCTTCGATCGGCGCTTGCGGTGTCCGGTCCTCACGCACCTGAATGGTCGGATCCATCGCCGTCATCTGGAAGATGTCCCGGAAAATTCCGGGCGCCACCAGCGAGAACGGATTGACGATGACCTGCGGATCCGATGTCGGCCCCTGCACGGCGAACGTCATGCCGAAAATGCCCTCGCCCTGTGAGCCCGACAGGATCTGGCCAAGCAATGGAATGTCGCCGAGCGCACCATTGAGGCCCTGCAGCGGAATATAAGTGCCGCCGATATCGACGCGCCTCGTCTTGAAATCGACCTTGCCGCGCAGCGTGGCTCCCAGCAGCGGTCCCTTCAAATAGGAATCTTGCAGCACGAACTGCCCGTATCCGACCGAAAACGGCGCGCGCATCCGCGTGAAATCGAAAACCTCACGCGTGACTTTGCGGTTGCCGCTGATCGCCGGGCGGCCTCCATCAGCGCTGCTGACGACTTCGGTGACGATCGGATCGCCGAGAACCCGGAAATTGTCGACGACCAGAACGCCGGTCTTCTTCGCTGGTCCCGAACCGTCGAGCCCGATCTCGAGCTGCATCTGCCCGCCCTGCATGTTCGGATAGAAGTTGACGAGTTTCATCACTTGGCCCGCGTCGCCTGACGTCACGTCGAGCCGCCGCCCGCCCTGGCCTTGATCGACCTTCGCGACGAGCAGTGCGCCGCCGTCGAGCGTACCCTTTGCGTCGAGGCTCGCGAGATCTCCATTACGCGTCTCGATCGCCATCTTGAGATTGCGGAGCGAGACGTCGGAGCTGCCGATGACGTTCGCGAGATCGACCGTTACGTGCGCACCGGCCGCCGCGGGCTTATCCTTCCGGCCCGGCCCATCGCCGACGTTGAATAGCGAGCGGAAGAAATTCCGTCCGTCAAAATTCGATCCAGCGATTTTCATCGTCCAGACATCATCCTTGCTCCGCGACCCGCTGACGTCGAGGCGCGAGATGACGTTGAGATTGAGCCCAGGGAAATTGAATTCTTTGACCTTGTTGTCGGTACCGATGACGATGCGCCCGTCGGCGGCGATGTCGTCGCTCACCACCTTGAAGTTCTGCAATTCCGTATCGCGGCCCGCCGCAGTGACGATATCGGCGTCGAGGCTCGCGGCCCGCCCAGGAGGCTTCCGCCATTGCAGGTGGTCGAAGGTCAGATCGGCATCCGTGAGATCTGCATGCAGCTTGATCGCGGGCTCGGGGCGGTCGCCCTTCTGCAACGAAAGTTCGACCGGCACGACGCCGTGAACGATATTGTTGACGTCGAGGCCGAGCTGCGTCCGGTCCGCTTCGTCGAGCTTCGCGACGATCTTGAGCGGTGGCTGCTGACCGGCAGCTGGACCGAGAAGCCGCTGGCCGACGACCTTCGCAGGAATGCCGTTGATGAGCAGGTCGCCCTTCGCGTCGAGCGATGTGTCAGTGAGGTTGAGATCAAGGGTGAAGCCTTGGACGTCAAAGCGGCCAGCGACTTTTCCGAAGCGGCCGTCAGATATTCGAGCTTTGCCGGTAATTGTCATGTCGTCGCCGGTGACGCCCGGAACGAACGGCAACTTGATCACAAGCTGGGCGTCAACTTTCCCTTCCCCAGCCTTCGGCAACGGCGAAGCATCCCGTACGGCCTTGACCGGCAGCTGCTCCATGGCCTGCAGGAAAGGACCAAGATCTCCACCGGCGGAAAAGCTGATCTCGCCGTTCGTGCGAGGAGACATGATGTCATCCGTCGTCAGGCGTCCGTTCTTGAGCGGCAGCTGGCTACCGTCCGGCAACGCCACCGAGCCTTCCGGCACTGTCATATCGAGCACATTGTCATTGATGCGGATCGACATGCTTGGCGCCGTAATCGCCGGCATGCCGGGCAACGGAGTAAACACGGCATCGCTCGCCTCGAAACTCGCGCCGACACGCTCAAGCTCGGTCGAAACGGAGCCGGGTTCGAGGCCGCCGACGTTCCTGTTCGTGTACCGAAGAGTTCCGCCCTTGAAGTTTACGGCCGATACGTTCTTGCCAACCCAATCGCGCGTCCCCGACGCCACCGCACGTGGCCATAGCGCCTTCAACGTCGCAAGCGGCATCGGCGAAACAGCGAACTCGGCCGACACGCTCTGACCTTGCGGACCCGCTTGGGTCGTCGCCTTGATCGTCGCCTCTCCGCCACCGCCCGAGAGGCGGAATTCGGTCAGATCGATGAGACCCCGCCGGGGTGTGATTGAGCCTCGCGCCGTCCAGTTGTCGATTGTGACCGGAGGCACGTTGAATTCCGCGGCCTCGAGGACTCCGTTCTTGCCGTCGAGTGCGAACTGCCATTGCGGCGGGTCGGCTCCTTGCGAGACGTCCGTCATGCTGCCGGTGAACATCATCGTGCCGTCGGCCCATTTCACCGGGCTCGGTTGCAGTTCCCAGTGCCGCGCCTTGCCGTCGAACGTCAGCTTGAAAAGACCCGCTGTCATCTGCATCGGCTGGACGAGATATGGAAGCCGCATCCGGCCGCCGCCGACTTCGAGTGCCAACTCGCCGCCTTCGATCTCGCCGGTATTCGAAAGTTCAACGGTTGCATCGCCAGAAACCGGGAATTCGAAGTTGCCGAGCAATGCAAGCGGCGGCGCCGTGGCCGCGAGCGTCGAGGGAACGAGATCGCGGATCGTCGCCTTCACGTCGAGCCTGCCGGTCTGGACGCTTTCATCAGTCAGGAACGATACCGACCAGGCGCCGCGCGGCGATGCGACCGTCGCGCGACCGGAGATCACGCTCCGCCGCTCGGCATGATTGAAATCGACGCTGGCCTCGTCGATCCGCCAGGAACTGCGCTGGCCTTCGTAGTCGACGACGACGGTTGCATTCGAAAGGCCGAATTCCGTCAGATACGACGTAGCGTCGAGGCGGTTGCGGGCGCGGCGCGACGACTCGCTCAGCATCTTCGCGAGATTGACTTTCGTTCCGGCTTCGACCGAGCGTGGTGTAATGACCGTCGTCCCGGGCGCCGTGGCCGCAGGCGGAGGCGCAGTAGCCGCTGCCCCGGCACCGTCCGGACGGACGGGAACAGGTTTCGGCACTGCGCGCTCGAACACGAACCCGGACTTCTCGGAATAGGCGAGAGCGATGATCGGATCGATCAACTCGATACGCGCCGGAACAATGCGACCGCGCGCCAACGCCGCCACCGAGATGTTCACGGCGGCGAGCGGCGACGACAGCACGACATCGCCGCCCTGCTCCAGCACGCCGACGTCCCGCAGCCTGAATTCCAGTTCTCCGCTCGGACCGAGCCGAAGCTCCGCGCCGTCGATCCTCACCGAACTCGTCACGAGCTCGGCGTTGATGCCGCGCTCGATTGGAGAAACGACGAAGTTAAGTGCGATCGGACCATGCCTGAGCCGCACGTAAAGCAGGCCCGTCGCCATCATCGCGAGCAATGTCAGCGGCACGACAAGATAAAAGAGGACGCGGCAGCCGCTGAAGAAGTGGCGCAGGCCCGTGGACATCGCGCTGTCTTCGTCCGGCATGGCAAGGCTCGGCGGTGCCGTGGCCACGCGCTGCGAAATCGCAGTTCGTGGCGCGCCATTTTGCTGCGCGCTGTGGTCGGCGTTGCGCCGAGTTGGTGGGCGCCCGCCGGTTGCCAGTTTCGTCAACTCCGCTCCTCACCCCCCAGAGACCGATGCCGGCCCGGGTCCCCCGTGCTGTTGCCGGGAACGGACAGAAAAAACTTTCAGAATGAAAGTCTAAATCCCCTGGCCTCCGCTCTCTCGACGTGCCAGCTACAGTGCCGAAAAACGACAAAAGAAAGGCACATTCCAAATGATCGAGGAAGGAAAAAAAGCGCCCGATTTTGCCCTGCCCGACGACAACGGCCGAGAGGTGCGCTTGTCCAAACTCAAGGGCCATCCGGTCGTCGTCTATTTCTATCCAAAGGACGACACATCGGGTTGTACACAGGAAGCGAAAGACTTCTCGTGCCTCGCCTCAGAATTCGCGGCCGAGGGGGTCGAAGTCGTCGGTATCTCCCCCGATAGTCCGAAGAGTCATCAAAAATTCAAATCCAAGTACGATTTGTCGGTCCGCCTGCTCGCCGACGAGCAGAAGGAGATCGCGACAGCCTATGGGGTATGGGTCGAAAAATCGATGTACGGGAAAAAATACATGGGCGTCGAACGCTCGACGTTCCTCATCGACAAAACGGGTAAAATCGCCCGCAGCTGGCGCAAAGTCCGCGTCCCCGGCCACGCCGACGAGGTCTTGGAGGCGGCGAGAGCGCTCAAATGATAACCATGCCGGTGCGAATTACGGCACCGTTGATCTTCCGCCACACTTCTCCACCAAGAATTATGTCTTCTGCGGCAACGCAGAGGATTTCCGGTGGAAATTGTTTGCCGCTACGATGGATTGCAGCGCCAAAAGTGCTACGCGAATCAAACGCACTCGCCGCAGATTTGGATGATGTGTAATGCGTTGAGGCCGCTCTGGGTGCGGATTGTTGCTTAAGTCGTGTAAGAGGGGAAGACCATATGTTGCCTAATTTTCGCCGTTCCGAGGCCGATTTAAGATCGCAGCCGACCGGCTCCGCCGCGGAAACGAGCCACACACCCGCATTCCAGCCGCGTCCCTTTTTAAGCGTACCTCGCGCCACTGCGACAGACGGGCCTAAATCCGTCTCGGTGATCGGCGCCGATCTCACCATTACCGGCAATCTCATTTGCAAGGGTGAAGTCCAGGTCGACGGCATCGTCGAGGGCGACATCCAAGGCAGCAACGTCGTCGTCGGCGAAAACGCAACGGTCACCGGCAGCATCTCGGGCGAAGAGGTCATCGTCCGCGGTCACGTCGTCGGATCGGTCCGTGGCCGCCGCGTCATGCTGCAGACGACGAGCCAGGTCGAAGGCGATATTTTCCACCAGTCGCTGTCCATCGAGCAGGGCGCGCTGTTCGAAGGCAAATCGCGCCGTACCAAGGAAGACCCGCGCACGATTGCGGCGCCCAAATCCGAGCCGATCGGCTTTGTCGTTCCGCCGCGGCTGCCGCCCGAATTGCCGAATTAGCGCACGTCCCGAGTCACTCAAACCCCAGACCCTAAGTCCGAATACCTCAGACCCCTAGACAAAAGCCCCAGGCCCTTTTCCCCCAAGGGCCTAACTCACCTTTCCGGCCGCCAGTTTGTAACTGTGCGTCGACGGCCGGGAAGGATTTCGAAAGCTTGCTCCCGCCACATCGGAACGATGATCTGCGAGGTATCGCCGCTTGGGCCTGTCCACGACGGCTAACTGCGTGGACAACTTTCTCAGAGCGCTCGTCCCAGAAACACCAGTTCGCCGCCAGCGCCAGTGCGAGCGACCTCCGCAAATCCGTTCTGATTGTAGAAGCTGATATTCTTGGCCCCTGCGGAGGTCACGACGTGGACGCCGGGCGCGCCGTGGGCCTTCGCGTCGGCGGCGAAGCAATCGACCAACTGCTTGCCGATGCCGCGATTGCGAAAATCCGGCGCGACGTTCACATGCAGATGCGCGGGAAACTGTTTCGTCCGTACGCTTAAATCGGCGAAGAACCCAATATCGGCAAACCGCGATGCAATCGCCGGATCGTCGACCGCGCCGACCAGGTAGCCGATAACACCTCCCGCCGGCGTCATTGCCAGATACGCGAATTGCGGATCGTCACGGAGATAACGCCCGAGCCACCGGTCACGAAAAGCAACGCGAGATCGCTCGGTTTCGAACGATTTCGTATTGCTCGATTCAAAGAAAATGGTGTCGATGCTGCGCTCGATTTCGGGCGTCAGAGCAACGTCGAGATAACGGCAGATGTTCAATGGCCCCCCCGGGCATCACTTCGTTGAGCGATTGCCCGGCGAAGACACCACGTCTATCCGGCGGCGTCTACCGCAGCGACAAGCTGCCTGCGGAATGCCGGCGGCAAATCGGCCGGAATGGAATTCGGCTGCGTGACCGTGCCGTTCGAAACTTTCACGGAGACCGGTGCGGCGCTCTTGTCTGCGGGATTTGGGCCGCCATAGTTGCGGCTATAAGGCTGCGCCGGGTCGTCCGGCATCGCCCGGATGCGCGCCGACGGCGGAGCCTGCACGGGCAGACCGTCCTGCTCCATCTCGACCGCCGGACCGCGCGCGACATACACCGGCGGCGAACCGGCGTAATACGCCGTGTTGTCTGTTGCATAAGCGTTGTTATCGGTCGCGCATCCTGCCGCCGAGAGGCCAGCCGCCGACGCCATCAGCAAGAAGAGAGCCACACGAGCGGCTTTCGGCCAACGGCCGGTAGGGAACAGGAACATAAGGAACGCCTTCGACAACGCTACAAACGCAACAGAACCTTGCGAACTGTCCGGGAGTGAAACAGCGAAGCGTTAAATCCAGCCTAACGACCGCTAACGGGGAATAAGCCCCGAAGCATGGATCCCGTTGAAAACGGCCTGCACAGCAATTGCGGCCAGCAAAATCCCGAACACGCGGATAAGCACGCGTTGCGCAGTCACACCAAGGAGGTGATTGAGCTGGTTCGCGAGCGCGAGCAGCACCAGCGTAATAATCATCACCGATGCGAGCGCCGACATAACGACCACCAGTCCGAGCGGCGCACCGTGCGCGTTCGCTGCGAGCAGAATGCCGGCGCTCATCGCACCGGGCCCGGCAAGCAGCGGCGTCGCCAAAGGGAAAACCGCAATATCGTCCTTGGACTGCGCTTCCGCACCTTCGGGCGGGGTGAGCTTGATCGCTCCCGCCGGTCTCGCGAAGATCATGTCGAGTGCGATCAAGAGCAGGACGATTCCGCCCGCGACCTGCAGCGCTGCGAGCGAAACGCCAAGCTCGCTGAGAATGGGATCACCGAATAGGGTGAAGACGGCGAGAATACATGATGCAATCAACGTCGCGCGAATGGCAATGGCTCGCCGATGCTCGTAGGGCATCTTCGGCGTAAAGGCCGCGAACAGCACCGCCGCTTCGATCGGCCCGATCGTCACGAAAAAGGTCAGGAAGCTTTTGAGCGCCATCTCAAGCATTTTGGAACGCCTTTGCCGTCGAGGAAATTGCCGCTCCGAACCGCGAGATTGCACAGCGAGCCAGCATATTGCGCAAGCGCGCGGCGGAAATTCCGAGCACTCGATTTACGCGGCTGCTAACAATTCGAATTGGCGAACAATCGATATGGACACGGAACGATTCTCACTGGATCATCGTCGTTTCAGGGAGGGCACCCAATCACCTAATTGAAAGGAGATTGCTACGTGACCGTACGTGAAATGTCTTGCGACAGCGGCTTCAAAGCCCAGCTCGCCGGCTTCAGCCTGACGACTGCGGAGATCCTTTATCGTCTGCCGGACCATCCCTCGCTTCTCCAAAGCTATATCTGGCAAGAATACGATTCCGCCCCGCGCTTTCCAAAGCTCAAATCCTTTCTCGATTTCTGGACTGCGGAGATCGAAGGCAAGCTTTTCAAGGTGACTGTGGCGCACTCGAAGCTTATTCGTCCAGCGGAACTCAGGCTTATTGGCACGGAGCTAAGGCTGCATTAGAGGCGAAGACGCCTCTGGAATTGGGTTCACGCACCGGATTCCAGAACGGGGGCTCGAGCCATGGTCTTAATTGCGCCGCCCATTCCCGCGGAAACGCTCAGCGCAGACGCTTTACGAAATCGTAAGTACCGGTTTCCAACGGCTTGGATTTAATCTCGCGCGCACTGGGACAGCCTAGGAACCAGACACTCGAGGCAGCGCTAACCCGCTGCCTTCTTTTTTCAGTTCATTTGGCGGTCTTCACCGGAATTGTCACGACGATCGCGATGCCGGGTGAACGGTCTTCGACCTCGATCTTGCTGCCAAGCTGCGCGGCTAGCATCTCCATTAATCGATTACCGATACCGGACGGCGATGGCTGTGCAGCGACGTCGGGCTCTTTGCTGGTCCTGCCAATGCCATCGTCCGCCACGACGAGCTTGTAGACATCGCCGGCCCGCTGGAAATGCACGATAATGTTCCCCTGCCTCTCATTCGGAAACGCGTGCTTGGCCGCATTCGTGACGGACTCGTTGATAATCAATCCCAGCGGAACGGCCTTCTCGAGACTGATCGCATGGCTTTCCGCGCGGCACTCGAGTGCAATCGGACGCATCGCGAGCCGGGAGAGCCGGAGGTCGGCGCACAATTCGCCAAGATAAGATTTCGTATCGACCACGACGTGCTCGTCGCGAAGGTCCAATCTCCGGTGCACGCGCGCAATCGTCTGCACACGCTCGGCGGCCGAAGTCAGCGCTTCCCTCGCCTCTTCGCTCGCCGAGCGAGATTGCAAATTCAGGAGCGTTACGACGTTCGCGAAATCGTTCCGCGTGCGGTGCGAAAGCTCGTTCAGCAGCACGTCCCGGTCGCGAACGGCCTCGCTCGCTCGTTCATGCTCGATGGCGAGTGACACGAGACCGACGTGTAAAGCTTCGACTACCGACGAGATCGCAAATCCGATCACGACAAACAGTAGAAGAGCACCCTGATCGGACGGATTGATAACAGCCAGCGAGTGGCGCGGATGCAAAAAGAAATACGAAACCGCCAACGCGCTTAACACGGTCGCGAAGAAACCGTTGCCCCGGTCGAAGAGCGCCCCAGCGGCGAAAATCACGGGAATAAAAGAAAGGAACGGGTAACGATTGCCCGCCTCCTCGCCCCACGTCATCTGCGCCCAGACCACAAAGGCCACGAGCGCGGCAGTGATTGCATAACGCAGTGCGACTGGCATCGCCCGCGAGGCGACAGCGGCGGCGTGAACTGTTGAAATCCACCTCTGCATAGGTGCGAAACGCAACGAAGCAAAAATTGTTCACTCCGCCGCTTTCGCGGCCGAACGCTGTCGCACGTTCGGATACGCGACCACTTCGCCGAACCGAGGGACGACGAAACAGCGCGCAACCAAAAAATCGCGTGACGTTCCGCCCTGGCTCTAGGCATAAGTGCCTCCGGGATTCCGAGCCTCCATCCGGCCGGTTTTCACGCCCAGGATGGAGCGAATTTCACACACCGACGGAGGGGGAATGCGTCGCTGGCTTTTTCTGATTTTTCTTGGATTGGTATCGCCAGCCGGCGCCGCGTCGATGGACCAGTCGCTCCTCAAGCTCGATCCGGAAGAACGCGCGCATCAGGTATGCATCCTCAAGGGCATTCTCGATATCAATCGCGCCAAGAAACTGACTCACGTCGATCGCCTGAAAACGAGTATCCTCTCGCGCGCCACGTTCGACGGAACGACCGTCGTCGCCAAAGGCGGAGCGGTGCGCGCCAACCATCGCTGGTATCAGGTGAAGTTCACCTGCGCCGTCACGAAAGATCAGATGCGGGCGACGTCGTTTGATTACGAAATCGGCCCCGAAATTCCCGAAAGCAAATGGGAAGACCTCGCCCTCTGGTAGTAAAACGCGTCTCGGGCCGCTTGGAGTAAACCGTGACGATCACGATCTACCACAACCCGAGCTGCGGAACGTCGCGCAACACGCTCGCAATCATCCGCAAAAGCGGCGAGGAACCGCGCGTCGTCGAATACCTCAAAACGCCGCCGAGCCGGGCCGAACTCAAACGGCTCTTGCGGGCGATGGCTATGTCGCCGCGCGATCTCCTGCGCAAAAAGGGAACGCCCTACAGCGAGCTTGGGCTCGACGATCGGAAATGGACGGACGAACAGCTCATCGATGCGATGCTTCAGCATCCGATTCTCATCGAGCGCCCCATCGTCGTGACGCCGCTCGGCACGCGCCTCTGCCGCCCGTCCGAAACGGTGCTCGACATTCTCCCGAACGCGGACATCGGCGACTTCACGAAGGAAGACGGCGAGATCATACCGGCGCGCAAGAAGAAGTAGGAATCCTCGCCCCTTCAGCGCCGACGAACCGCGCAACAGCCAACGCGGTTACGCTTTCTCGGTTGCCGCTTCTCGTTTGCGAAGAAGGGCGGCTGCCGCAATTCCGATCAGCATCGCCGGGACAAAAACGAGCGTGCCGGACGCGGCGAGCCCCAGTGACGTAATCGCAGGACCCGGGCAGAAGCCGAGGAGCCCCCAGCCCAATCCGAAGGTCGCAGACCCAATGACGAGCGGTCGATCGACCTCGCTCCGGACAGGCAAATGAAAGCCCGGATCGAGAAGAGGCTTTGGCCGCCGAAGCACGAACCGATAGCCCGTGGCTGTTACGGCGATCGCGCCGAGCATCACGAAGGCTAAACTGGGATCCCAGTTCCCCGCGACGTCGAGAAAATTCAGCACCTTTACGGGATTGGCCATTCCGGAAATGACAAGTCCGAGGCCAAAAATCAGCCCCGCAGCAAGGTTGATGACGAGGCTCATGAGCCGCCTCCGATGATGTGGCGGACGACGAACACAGTGAGTGCCGCCACAGCCATGAATACGATCGTTGCGACCAAGGAGCGTTTCGATAAACGCGAAAGTCCGCAGACGCCGTGACCGCTCGTGCAACCTCCGCCAAGAACGGCGCCAAATCCGACAAGCAGCCCGGCAATTGCCGCGAGCGGAATATTTGTCGACACCGATTGTGCGACTGCATGGCCGGTCGCAGCTGTCCAGACGAAGGGGGCGGAGATCAATCCGATGATGAAGACCAAGGCCTGCTCGGGTTTGCTATTGGTCGCCGGCGCGATCAGCCTTTTCACAATTCCGCTGATGCCTGCGATGCGCCCGTTGGCATACAGGAGGAGAACCGCAGAGACGCCGATCAGCGCGCCGCCCACACTCGACGCCAGAGGCGTAAATTCAGTCGCTATAGCCAACTTCGAAGCCCCTCGCGCTCGTTCCGGCAATCAGCAATGCGATCCTACAAAGGACGCAGCGCCTATTCCATGCCAACGCTTCGAGACCAACGTCAGCGCGATTGCTGCTGCGTCGTGAAAGCCGGCCCCTCTCTACTTCAAGGACGCGGAGGTCTCTCCGAACCGGTATTTGAAGCCGGCGGTGACCTCAAACTGCTCCATGCTGAGGTCGATTGGGACGCCCGGCGGGTTCAATGCAGTTCCCGAAACGTGTTCGCGAGGAGCGTACACCGCGGCCAATTCCAGGTCGAGACTGTCAGACCAGCGGTAGGCGAAGCCCCCCGTAATGTGATGCTGCACGACGGCGGGCGCTAGAATGTTCAATTGAACATCGCGCGAGTTGATAGGCTGCGTATTGTAGGAATAGCCGGCGCGCAATATGAGCTTCGGCGAATATTTCCACTCGATGCCCGCCTTGATGGCATCGACGTCGTTCCAGCCGAAGCCCGGACCGTTAGCCGTGCCCAACGAACCGGGAGCGAGAAGTGTCGAAGGGTTGCCCACCGCACTCGTCTCGGAGAACCAGATACGGCGATAGTCGACCAGCAAGGTCACGGCCGGTGATACGTCGACGGCGATGCCCGCCTGGACGTTGGCGGGAATATCGAAATCGCCTCCGTCAGCAAACAAGCCCTTGTATCGGGTGAATGGGTTCGTCCAAATCGGCGTGCTGCCGGCGACGCCGATACGGAAGGTCGGCAGGACGGCCCATTCGATACCGGCACGAAGGCCAGCACCGAGCTCGTGGTCTTTTCCTCGATCGGTGAGAGCCGAAGGATCGGATGAGAATCCGCCAAAACTCGCCAGACCATTAGCCTGGAAAATCTGAAGTGCTGCGACCGGCGCAACGCCGACCGACACGTTTCCGAATTTCTTGGCCACGGCAACCGTAAGCAGCATCTGTTGCAGGTCGACGCCTGCTTTGCCGGCGCCGAAAATACTGGCACTGGCCGGGTACGTCGTGTTCATGCCGCCGTTGCCCGACAGGGATAGCGTAACAGCATCGAAATAGGGATTGCCGATGGTTTTCCAGTTGATCGCCACGTTTGGCAGCAGGAACGCGTTACGATCGCTTTCCACGGTGGAACCGGCGATCGTAGCCTCGCGGAACGGCAGGAAGACCGAAGCCGCCAAGTCGACTTCGTTGTCCGCGTGAACGATGCCGGCAGGGTTCAGCGCCGCGGACGTCGCGTCCCGGCCGTCGGCGACACCGGCACCGCCCAAAGCCTTCGAACGGGCTCCGATGCCATCAAGGAAATAGCCGTCGGTCGCGTGCGCACCCGAAGACGCGACCACCACTGCTGCCACAGCGAGCGTAAAGGTGCGTGCGCCGCGTTGAATTGTTCCCATCGATGCCCCCACGTCGAATGCCCCAGCTGACGCTAAGGAACGCGGCCTCCAATGAGAACGAATTGTTAATGGTTAGCTTATTCGTAAAAACGAGAGAGGGACGACACCCTTGCGGGCCGCGCCGGGACAGGAGCGAGTATGCCACCAGCGGATGGAGCGGGGATAAGTTTTGGGCGCAAATAGCCGGCGAAAGTTAAAGCGGCAATCGCCGGAACATGCGCACCTCACTTCCGTCATCCTCGACCGAGCGCGGCGGAGCCGCGTCGAGGGTCGGGGATGACGAAGGCTCAGTTCGACCCGGATTAGGATTTGGCAGAAAAAAGCCCCGCGGGCGGCGGGGCTGCAGTAGGAACGGCCTTGCGATCAATTTTGCGTCTTATTGCCCGCCGCTCAATTGCCGGTTTTCGCTGGAGCCGGTGCCGTGCTGGACTTTTCAGTCGCCGGCGGTGGCGTCGTTGTAGCCGAAGAGGCCGCCGATGATTTCCCTTTCAGTTCCTTTTTGCATTGAGCGCGAAACTTGACGCGATCTTTGCCGTGCAAGCCCTTCGCGTCGGCCTGCTTCGAGCACTCGATCGACTCAGGTGTCTTCGGCTTCGTGGATTTCGAAGCGGCCGCGAAGGACGCAGTCGACGTGGCCGCTATCGCAACGGCCGCCAGCATCATCGTAAAAGATTTCATCTCGTAATTCCTCTTAGTTCTTTCGGATCGTCTAGGTTGCACCCGCTCGTCAATTCGACCACCAGTGCCGCGAGTCGCATTGAATGCGCTACCGCCGTGAGGGCCTCACATTTCTTTTTTCTTTTCCGGATTATTCAAACGCAATGCCACCCGGCGCGACGCAAATTGCGCGCATCCGGTTGAACCGCTTCCGAATACACAGTTCACAGACCGTTCACAATCCGGTCATCACTTTGCTGAAAAGGTATTTAGCCGTGGCGGCCGCACACCCCCTCCCGTCAATTCCCGCCAAGCCGCCAGACGCTCAGGAAATTTCCGATAGTTCCCGATGAAGCGGCAGCATGCCGTCGCGGGCCCAGTCGTCGAGGGACGCGAAAATGCCGGTCGCGGGCCAGCGCGGATCGGGCTCGGTGCACTTGCTCCACGTCATATGGACTTCCGCGACGCGGCCATCGGAGAGCAGGAATAAAGCGTCGTCGGTATCGCCGCGACGTGCGATCAGCTGAACCGCCTCGCCGTGAAGAACGTGCTGGCGCGAGACTTCAATCCGAAGCTGGGCTTCGAGACCCGCGCAGATGGCCGTGTCGTCGACGGAATACCAAGGCTCGAGCCAAACGAAGCCGTTCGTCATTTCGCAGCTCTCTTTCTTCGCTGACGACCCGATGCCCGTGCCAACGCATCGGCTCGCACCTCCTGCACGCCGGCAAGCAGTGAACAACATATGGGAATTTGAGGGAAGAAGAGGCGTGAAATCACAAACGGGGAGCAGAGAGAAGTCTGTTAAAAGCGACAAGCGGAACTGACAACAGTTTCAGCGTCGCGAGACGCATCCAGCCCCACATCGTTCAGGCAGCGACGGCAGCATTCGGTTCGCCAGAACTCTCCCTAGTGAGCGCAATTCCGATTGGACTTGGCCGGCCAAGAAAATATCCTTGGGCTTCGTCGCAACCCTCCCGCTTTAAAATTTCCAGCTGATCGCTTGTTTCCACGCCTTCGGCAAGAATAGGAATGTCCAGGCTCTTCCCCAACGTCAGTACGGCGCGAACAATGGCAGCTGCCTGAGGGCTGGTTTCAATCTCGCTCATGAATGAGCGATCAAGTTTGATCTTGTCGAAAGGAAAGCAACGAAGAGTGTCAAACGAGGAATAGCCAGTTCCGAAATCGTCAATTGCGACTGTCACGCCAAGCGCTCTTATACGAGCGAGCTGAAGCAGGGCTTTCTGCTTGTCCGCAATGACAGTTGTTTCAGTGATTTCAAGTTCAAGGCGGCTCGGTGAGAGCCCTGACTCGAGAAGGATTTCCTGTACGCGTTGCGGGAGGTCCACGTGAAGGAGCTGCATCGCAGATATGTTGACTGCGATTTTGTGCAGGCTCTTCCAGGTGGCCGCTTCGACGCAGGCCGTTTTCAACACCCAATCGCCGATCGCAAGAATGGACCCCGTCTCTTCCGCCAGCGGTATGAACTCTGAAGGCGGAACCTTTCCGAGCTGCGGATGATTCCAGCGCAAAAGCACCTCATATCCGCTGACATCACCGGTCGCAACGGATGTCTGGACTTGATAGTAAAGCTCTAGTTGTTTGTGGTCGATGGCGCGTCGCAGATCCTGCGCAAGATTGCGGCGCGCGCGCGCGGCCTCGTCCATGTTCGATTCATAGAAGCAAACGGCCCGCGTCACGTCGAGCTTGGCCCGGTACATGGCAAGATCGGCATTGCAGGTCAGTCGTTCTTGAGTGTCTCCATCTTGCGGATAGGTGGCGACACCGATGCTGGCGCCGGCGACCGATTCAAAATCATCGACACGAATGGGCGTGAAGAGGGCAGTTTCGATCCTGCCGGCGAAATCGACGAGATCAGAGTGGTGATCGTAGCGCTTTGCGGCGGCAAACTCGTCTCCCCCGATCCGCGCCACGAATTCGCCGTCGCGCAGGAGGCCCTTGAGCCGGTTGGCCACGATTATGAGAGCCTGATCCCCTGCCTGGTGCCCCCGAAGGTCGTTAATTTCCTTGAATCTGTCGAGATCGATGGCGAGTACCGCGACCTTTCTGCTGGCCGACAGAGCGTGCGACAAATCTCGAGCCAAATGATTGTTGAAGCTAACCCTGTTCGGCAATCCGGTCAGAGCGTCATTGAGGGCGAGTTGCTGCAAGCGCTCAACAGTCTCCGAGTTAGCGCGCGAGTCGATCAAATGGCTCGCGACACCTGTAGCCACCACAAGAAGCCCCACGCCCGCGACGGCAACCGCCATGGCCTGCATGTCCGACGCGGTGGCGACTGGGGCCCCCGTGACAAACGGGATAACGGACATGGCGGTCATTGCAGTGAAATGCAACAAGACGACCGCACCCACGAAAAGAACAAGCGCCGCGGTGTGGGCATACTTCAACGAACCACGCACGAAGCAGTCAAACGCCAATGCGCAGAGTCCTACGGCGAAGATGACGGACACGACGACATAGCCCGAATCCCAAACGATCAGGCCGTCAACGTGATACGCAAGCATACCTGTGAAGTGCATGGCCGCGATCGCAGCACCAAGCACACCGCCACCCAAAACAGGCGAGGCCGCGCCTTTGCGGGACACCGCGATGGATATGCCAAGCCCGGAACCTGCAATGGCGACGAGCAACGAAGCCATAGTCATCAACGGCTCGAACGCGACGGGAGCTTGAGAGCTATATGCCAGCATGGCGATGAAGTGCGTGCACCAGACGGATGATCCGGCCGCTACAGATGCAAGGAAGACCCAACCAGCCTTCTGAAGATCCTGCCGATCGAGGGCGCGCTGAATCAGACCAAATGCGACCCAACTTCCGCTGACGCAAACGCAGGCGGCAAGAATGACCAGCCACGGGTTGTGTGCCGTGGCGATACATGACAGCACGCGCATTTAGGGATTCTCGAACTGTTGCCCTATGCCCAAGAACGGCGGTCACCAATGATCATTCAATGATCTTTGGGCGTTGCAAATGAATAGCTTGGCGGTCGCAAAGAAATCATGAACAATGTAATTAAAAACGTAAAAAAAGCGAATTGATCTGCTGTCCAATTTGGCAGATTCCCAGTCCGCATAGGGCCGATGCGGACATCTGCTCGCATGCACATCCATCCGGCTCCGCGAAGCGGACCCGGTTGCACAGACGAACAAAGGGACGGGGCGGCGTGGCCTCACTCTTTGCAAATGGTTTAGGGATGCGGACCATCGCCGCCCCGTGCATGCCAACTCTCCGCCTCGGCTCCGGCCCTTGCGTCCGTCGCCTCTCGTATGAGTGCGGACCACCGATGAACAGCGATCCCTGAGCCGTCGAACCCGCCATCCGCCCCCGCATCTCCTTTCGAGAAGGCGTTTCACCGCGCCGCCTCCTGAGAGGCCCACGCGCGGCAGGCAGCGAACCCGCGGCATACCGATTTCTCCGCGCGACCCCGCATGCTCTTCACCACACACGTCTCGCGGCACGAGCTCATGCCCTTTGTCAGCGTGGCAAGATGCGGGGAAGTATGCGGGGACCGAAGAGAGCGGGGATAAGTTTTTGGAGGAAATATGTTAAATCTTACGAATCACCGCTGTGGGGGAATATTGGGCAGGCCAACGATCCATTTTTGAGGCCTAACTCCCCAGTCGCTGTGATCGGGAGAGGCACGATGTCGGAAATACGCGCGTTCGTGGGGCATAGCTTCACTCCGGAAGACGAAGGTGTAGTGCAGGCTTTTCTGAATTTTTTTAATACGCTCCAAGATGTCATTCCGTTCAAATGGGATCACGCACGGAGTGCAGAACCCAAAGACTTAACCGCAAAAGTTCTTCAGAAAATAGAAGACAAGAACGTCTTCATCGGCATCTGCACACGAAAAGAGCGCCTATTGACGTTCAAGCCAGTCGCGATCATAGGCCGTCTTTTTTGGTGGCCCCAGATTTCCTGGAAGACATCCGACTGGATAATTCAAGAAATTGGTTTGGCGATCGGTCGCGAGTTGAAACTCATACTTTTGGTCGAAGAAGGTGTGCGGTCTCCAGGCGGGCTTCAGGGAAACATTGAATACATTCAATTTAGCAGAGGTCGCCCCGACGCAAGCTTCGTACGAGTTCTAGAAATGCTAAAGTCGGCGTCACCTCATTCGGCATCAATTATGCTGACGGCGCCTGAAGCAAGGATTGAACAAGAGCGGCAGGATCCCACTGAGAACGTGTCTGAACCCGACTGGGCTAAGCCGCAGCCAATCTGGGAACCTCACAATTATTTTGTAGCGATTTATCGGGCCATACTCCGCAAGGATGAGGGGAGCCAGAAGCTTTTAGAATCGTCTTTCATGGCATCTAAATACGGGGCCGACGAAAGTGAGGTAGCAAGTTGGCTTGCTGGTGTCGAATTTCTGAAAATCTCAACCGGCTTAGGGGGCAGTCTCGCTGCATTGAAGCGGCTTTCGGAAAAGCACCCGCGAAACATGAAAGTTTTCGCACGGCTGGGTTCTGCATTCGAATTTTTTGAAAATCATGCCGAAGCCGCCATGGCCTTCAAACAAGCCTATAGCTTGGCAGAACCTCAAGAACAGGCAATCGAGCAATTAAAGAATTGTGCAATAAATTTTTACAAAGCGGGTAAGAATATAGATGCAATAAAAGCAATAGAAGAAATTCGCCTGAGATCTGAAGACAACGAATTAATATCGCTTAGGGCACTCAAACAAATTTACGAAGCAACCGAACAAAACATGGCCGCCCTATGCATAACAGAACGTATAATGGAACTGGATCCAACATCGATAGATGAGCGATTCAATTTAGCATATACACACTCCGAGCGAGGAAGCGAAGAAATCTCCCTTTATCATTATTTACATATTCCAGACGACGCGAGGTCCGGAATTGCTTTCAATAATTTGGGCGTAGCCTACACAAGCTTCAAACTTCCCTGCTTGGCCATTTCCGCATTTTTGCGTGCAAAGGAATTACACGAAACCCTCGCAATGAGTAACTTAGCTTACAGATACATGGACGCGGGATTTCTCGATGAAGCACGTCGTGAGTGCGACCACGCGAAATCAATTCCTGATTATAATAACAACATAAATTTGGCCTACGCGAGAATACACGACCTCCCCACAAGCGAGCAAAAAACGCTAGACGAAATTTTATCGAGAGCGCGAACAAAAATCGACTTTCTCCGCAAATTCGGGAGAGCGTTGGGCACGCCCCTTAGCATTGACCTTTCAGGTTCGTGGCAGCATCCGTCATTTGGAAACTTCACAGTGAGGTGCGACGGCTCGAATTTTGAGGCTCAAGGAACAATGAAATTATCAAGGCAAGCTTTCGCGAACGCTCTAGCCGCGTATCCAATGTCGCCCCCTCAAGAAGAGGCAATCAAGATTTCAATTAACGGATCCATGCGGGGGAGTGCGATCGAAGCCACTTTGACCTCGGATAACGGTCACCCTAAACGAACCACTCTGCTGGGCATCACTGAGAACATGCGAACAATGTTGATCTACATCGAGGATGCCCAAACGCTGCGAGTGATGGAGGAACCAAACACTGCCCAACCTAAAGTGTACGACTTGACTCGCGCCGGTACATAATCCCCTCACCCCATCCCCCACCACGTCCCCCCACTCCACACCCCAACCGCATCCCCACTCCCCTCACCCGCCTCCGCAATCTCCACCAGCTCCGCATAAACCGCCCTTGTGCACAGCGCCTCCAGCCTTCCGCGCACGAGCACGTAGGGCTTCAACCCACCATCCGGCGCCGATGACGCGAACCGCAACGGATGCTCGGGCCCGACCGTCACCACGTCGTCGACGTTCGTGCGGAGCGTAATCGTCCGCACACGGCCCTCGCCCTCAACCGCCATCTCGACGGCGAGGAACGGCGCGTCCTCGACCTCGACGTCGACCTTCTCCGCAGGCGTCACGAGATAGGTCCGGCCGTCGTCGTCCTTCCTGAGGATCGAGGCGAAGAGTTTGACGAGCGCGATGCGCCCGATAGGGCTCCCCCGATAGAGCCACGTGCCGTCGCGGCGGATCTTCATGCCGATGTCGCCACAGTAGGGCGGGTTCCATTTATCCACCGGTCTTGCGCCCTGCCCGCCACCCTCGGCAGCCGCGCGCATCAGCGCTTCTAGGCCCGGAGGCTGTGCGTCAGTTTTGCCGTTCATCTGAGGAACTTGTGGTTTTTCATTCGCCATTTACGTTTCGCTCGAAGCACGAGCCTCAAAGACTGCAATATCCTAACGTAACGTTCACTTGACCCTATGAGGGCCGGGCAGGATCGTCTACGTTTACGCAACCGCCGGGAACACCGCTGCTCGGCCGTTGTTTCCAATGGCGTTTTCGCCAAACAAGAATGACAAAACGCTGCTGCGCGAGGCCTCCCTTATGAGCACTGTCGTCGAAACCCATACTGACATCGTGCCGCGGCTCGAAGCCGCCGCCGAGCGCGTGCAGCGCGCGCACAAGGCGGCCGCGACCGTCATATTCGGACAGGACCAGGTGATCGAGCGGACGCTCATTACGATCCTGTCGGGCGGCCACGCGCTGCTCATCGGCGTCCCGGGTCTCGCGAAAACGCTGCTCGTCGAGACGCTCGGCAAGGTCTTGGGGCTCGACGCCAAGCGCATTCAGTTCACGCCCGACCTGATGCCGTCCGATATCATCGGTTCGGAAGTCCTGGAGGACGAGCCGGGCCGCGGCCGCTCGTTCCGCTTCATCAAGGGCCCGATCTTCACGCAGCTGCTGATGGCCGACGAAATCAACCGCGCGTCGCCGAAAACGCAGTCGGCGCTGCTGCAGGCAATGCAGGAGCATCACGTCACGGTCGCCGGCCAGCGCCACGACACGCCCGCGCCGTTCCACGTGCTCGCGACCCAGAACCCGCTGGAGCAGGAAGGCACGTATCCGCTGCCTGAGGCCCAGCTCGACCGCTTCCTATTGCAGGTCGATGTCAGCTATCCCGACCTCGTCGCCGAGCGCCGCATGCTCTACGCGACGACCGGCACCGAAACGCCGAAGCTCGAAGCCGTCATCTCCGCCCAGGAGCTGATGGCGACGCAGCGCCTCGTGCGCCAGATCCCCGTGCCCGACAAGGTCGTCGAAGCCATCCTGAAGCTCGTCCGCTCGGCGCGTCCTGGCACCGGCGAGAACAGCGACACCGACCGTTTCGTCGCCTGGGGTCCGGGCCCCCGCGCCAGCCAGGCGCTGATGCTCGCAGTCCGCGCGAAAGCCCTGATCGACGGCCGCCTCGCGCCCTCCGTCGACGACGTCGTCGCGCTCGCCGAGCCGATCCTGAAACACCGCATGGCGTTGACGTTCGCCGCCCGCGCCGAAGGCGAAGATCTCAGCCACATCATTGCGCGTCTCGCAGCGGCCGTGGAGTAGGTGCACGAATGGCGGGCCCAATAGGGCGGACAGGCGGCGGAAGCGAAGGCCAAAGCTCCAAAAGCATGGCACCGGAAAGCCGGCGCGTTCTCGGGCTCGAGCGCGAAGCCGTTGCGCTCGTCGATCGCATGCCCGAGTTGCTGATGGAAGCGGCGCGCATCGCCTCGACCGTCGCGCAAGGCATCCACGGACGCCGCCGCGCCGGACCAGGCGAAACCTTCTGGCAGTTCCGCCAGTATCAGCCGGGAGAAAACGCCAGCAACGTCGACTGGCGCCGTTCCGCAAGCTCCGATCACCTCTACGTTCGCGAGCGCGAATGGGAAGCGGCGCACACGCTTTATCTCTGGCCCGACATTTCGCCGTCGATGGATTTCAAAAGCCATCTCTCGAACGTGACGAAGCGCAACCGCGCGCTCGTGCTCGCCCTCGCATCCGCCGAGATGCTGGTGCGCGGCGGCGAGCGCGTCGCCCTTCTCGGACAGACTCTGCCGACAGCCAACCGCAACGCCGCGACGCGCATCGCCGAGACGATCGTCGTCAACGCCAAGTCGGAGCTCATTCAGAAAAGCCTGCCGCCGAATGCCGGGCTCAACCGCTTTGCGGGCCTCATCCTCTTCAGTGATTTCCTCGCTCCCGTGCATGCGCTCCGCGAGCGCCTGGAAGGCTATGCAGCCCACGGCGTCGGCGGCCACCTCGTACAGATCATCGATCCGGCGGAAGAGACGCTGCCCTATCACGGCCGCACTGAATTCTTGACGCCGTCCGGCAGCCAACGCTGGGTCGCCGATCGCGTCGAAGCCCTGCGCGAGAAATATCAGGAGCGGTTCGCGGCCCATCGCGCCGAACTCGCCGAGATGACAAAACGCTTCGGCTGGTCACTTCTTACTCACCACACCGATCGCCCCGCCTCCGAACCGCTGCTGTCGCTCTTGATGCGGCTCAACGGATCGGCGCAAGGCTATCGCTGGATGTCGTCGAGTTCGGATGCCGTCTCGACCGATGTCAAGGAGCGCGCCCGATGAGCCTCGGCCCGCTCGCATTCCTCAATCCCTGGCTGCTCGCGGCGCTCGTCACGCTGCCCGTCATTTACTGGCTGCTGCGTGCCGTGCCGCCACGCCCGACGCAGGTCGAATTCCCGCCGACGCGCATTCTCTTAGGGCTAGAGAACGACGAGAAGACAGCCGAGAAAACGCCGTGGTGGCTGACGCTCATCCGCCTCCTCGCGGCGACGTTCGTCATCTTCGCGCTCGCCGAGCCCATTCTCAATCCGTCGAAGGGTTCGAACCTCGGCGGCACCGGTCCCGTCGTCATCTTCGTCGATAACGGCTGGGCCGCAGCTTCGCGCTGGTCCGAACGCGCGAGCATGATCGAACGCATCATCGGCGAAGCCGAAAGCGGCGGACGCCCCGTCGTGATCGTACCGACCGCCGCCGCGAGCAAACTGCATAGCGTCAAGATCGAGCCGCCGGGCGAAGCCCATAGCACCGCCGCCGCTCTGAAGCCCGAACCCTTCGACCCCGACCGCGAAGCCGCATTCGGCGCGCTGCAGTCGGCGTTGTCGGTGGCAGGCGTGAAAAATCCGAGCATCGTCTGGCTGCACGACGGCATCGATCATAAATCGCAGGTCGCCGGTGTCGCCGCGAAACTGCAAAATCTGTCGGGCAACGGCACGTTCGCCGTGCTCGATGAAACGCACGGCCACGAGGCCTTAGGGCTCGTCGCGAACCTCGCCGAAAAGGGCAAGCTCGAAGCCGTTGTCCTGTCTGCCGGAGGCCCCGCGCGCGAAGGCACCGTCAACGCCTTTTCCGCGCGTGGCGAACGCCTGGGCGAAGCCCCGTTCAGTCTCGGTGCAGGCGCGACATCGGCGAAAGCAACGTTCGAGCTGCCGCTTGAACTCCGCAATCAGGTGGCGCGCATCGAAATTTCGGGCGAACGCTCCGCTGGCGCCGTCAGCCTGATCGACGCCATGACGCAATGGCATCGCGTCGGTCTTCTCTCAGGCGAAAGCCGCGAAGAGGCGCAGCCGCTGCTCGCACCACTCTATTACGTCGAGAAGGCGCTGAAGCCTTACGCCGACGTTGTCGTCACGAAGGATTCAAACCTCGTCCAGGGGCTCGATTCCGTCCTGAAGCAGAACGTGTCGGTGCTGGTGCTTGCCGACATCGGGACGCTGACAGGCGAAGCGGCCGAGAAGGTCGCCGCCTTCGTCGACCGCGGCGGCCTGCTCGTCCGCTTCGCGGGACCGAGGCTCGAAAAAGCTGGCGACGATCTTCTTCCCGTCGCGCTACGAACCGGCGGACGCTCGCTCGGCGGTGCGTTGTCCTGGTCGTCGCCCCAGCCGCTCGCGCCGTTCGATGAGAGCAGCCCGTTCTCCGGGCTCACCATCCCGAAAGACGTCACGATCAACCGGCAAGTGCTCGCCGATCCGGCCGAAATCACACCGGATGTCGAAATCTGGGCACGACTTAAGGACGGCACGCCCCTCGTCACATCGACGAAGCGCGGCAGCGGCCGGCTGGTGCTCTTTCACGTAACGGCGAATTCGGATTGGTCCAATCTTCCGATCTCCGGCTTGTTCGTCGAGATGCTGCGCCGTCTTTCGACGATGGGGGCGGCCGGTGCCTCGGCTTCCGGACAGGGCGACGGCACGACATCCGCGAAGACCGATACGACAACCAAAACCAGCAACGACGCGGGTGTGCTTCCGCCTCTCAAAACGCTGAACGGCCTCGGCACACTCGTATCGCCGCCGCCGACGGCCGAACCGCTGAAGTCTTCCGAGTTGCAATCGGCCAAGCCGAGCTTCGAGCATCCGCCCGGCTACTACGGTCAGTCGGCGAGCCCGCGTGCGCTCAACGTGCTCAATGCAAAAAGTGCGCTCCGGCCCTTCCCGTCGCTGCCCGCAGGCGTGACGCGATTGAGCTACGACAACGGCGCAAGCACAGCCCTGAAACCGGCGCTGCTGGCGGCGGCGCTGGCCCTCCTCTTCATCGATATCCTGGCCGTCATGCTGCTGCAGGCAGGTGGCCTCCGAGGCCTATTCTCGCGCCGTCCACGCAGCTCGCGAGCGGCAGGCGCCGGGGCGGCCGCACTCGCCTTCGCCGTTCTTGCGTTCGCAGGCGCTAGCGACGGAAGGGCGCAAGAACTGCGGCCGGATTTCCGCGACATCCCGCAGCTCGACAATTTCGCACCGCTGCCCTCGCAGCAATCAGGCCCCGACGTCGTGCGCTCGGCCCCGACGCCCGCCGACAAAGCTGCCATCGACGCCACGAGCAAAGTGACGCTCGCTTACGTCGTGAGCGGCGACCGCGAAACCGACGAGACGAGCCGCGCCGGTTTGCAAGGCCTCGGCCGCGTTCTGCAGACACGCACCGCCGTCGAACCCGGCGAGCCGGCAGCCGTCGACATCACGAAGGATGAGATCGCCTTCTATCCGGTCCTCTATTGGCCGGTCCTCGAATCCGCTGAAGCCCTTCCCGATACGACGATCGCCAAAATCGACGCGTACATGAAGGAAGGCGGCCTCATCATTTTCGATACCCGCGACTATGGCCAGGGCGGCGCCAATACGCTGCCCCTCGCCGGACGCGGAGGCACGGCCCTGCAGCGCCTGCTCAGCAAGCTCGACGTCCCGCGCCTGGAACCCGTTCCCGAAAACCACGTCGTGACGAAATCGTTCTACCTGTTGCGTTCGTTCCCCGGCCGTTGGGATGGCGGACAGCTCTGGGTCGAAGCCATTTCGAACAACGACAACGAAGCCCACAAAGCCCGCGTCTCCGACGGCGTCACTTCCATCATGATCACGTCGAATGATCTCGCGGCCGCCTGGGCACTCGATGATCGCGGACGGCCGATGTACCCGGTCGTGCCCGGCGGCGAGATGCAGCGCGAGATGGCGTTTCGCGGCGGCATCAACATCGTCATGCACGCGCTGACGGGCAACTACAAAGCCGATCAGGTTCACGTTCCCGCGCTCCTCGAGCGGCTGGGTCAATAGAGGCATAGTCTTTGAACTGGTCGATCACATTCGCCCCATTGCTCCCCGTCCCGGTCCTCATCGGCCTGACGGTGCTGGCTGTCGCGCTGATCCTGATCCTGCTCTTCCGGCGTTCGCGCGGCGCCTTCATTCGCGCCGCCGCGCTGGCGGCCCTGCTTGCCGCGCTCTTCAATCCGATCCTGAAGGAAGAGCAGCGCGAAAGCCTCGCCAACGTCGCGATCGTGGTCCTCGACGAAAGCCCGAGCCAGAAGCTCGCGGACCGCACCAAGCAGATGGAAGCGATCCGTTCCGACCTCGAGACGAAGTTCGCGAAAATCCCGAACCTCAACATCAAGTGGGTCACCGGCGGCGTTCCCTCCGAGTCGGCGCCGCCCGGAACGAACCTCTTCACCGATCTCAACGCCGCTTTGACCGACACGGCGCCCGACCGCATCGCCGGCGTCGTCTTCGTGACGGACGGCCAAGTCCACGACGTTCCGAAATCGGCGACGGCCCTCGGCTTCGACGCGCCCGTTCACACGTTGCTGACAGGCAAGCCCAACGAGTTCGATCGCCGCATCGAAGTGATGGAGGCGCCGCGCTACGGCCTCGTCGGCCAATCGCGTACGATCGAAGTCGCCGTGCGCGAGACGGGAAGCGCGCCCTCCGCCAATTCCGGCGCCGCGACGCTGAAGATCCGCCGAGAAGGCCAGCCCGACGAGACGGTGCGCACCGAGATCAATCGCAATGTCAAAATCGACATGCCGATCCCGCATACGGGCACGAACATCGTCGAGATCGAATTGCAGCCCGTCGAGGGCGAGCTGACGACCGCAAACAATCGCGCCGTGGTCGCAGCCGAAGGCGTCCGCGAGAACCTGCGCGTGCTGCTCGTCTCGGGCGAACCTCACCCCGGCGAGCGCACCTGGCGCAACCTTCTGAAATCGGATGCGGCCGTTGACCTCGTGCACTTCACAATTTTGCGTCCGCCCGAGAAGCAGGACGGCACGCCGATCAATCAGCTCTCGCTCATCGCGTTTCCGACGCGCGAGCTCTTTTCGGAAAAGATCAACGAATTCGACCTGATCATTTTCGACCGCTACGAGCATCGCGGCATCCTACAGCTGCTCTATTACGACAACATCGCCCGCTACGTGAACGAGCACGGCGGCGCGCTGCTGATCGCCGCCGGCGACGATTTCGCGAGCCCCTACAGCATCTACAAAACGCCGCTCGCGCCGGTACTGCCCGCAGCACCGACCGGCCGCGTCCTTGAGATGCCGTTCAAGGCGAAGGTCACGGCCGACGGACAAAAGCACCCCGTCACCAAAGATCTTCCGGGCTGGAACGCTGCGCAGGTCGCGGATGCCGCGCCGCAGCCGTCGTGGGGAAAATGGTACCGCCAGGCCGAAGTGACGCCCCAGCGCGGCCGCGTCGTCATGAACGGAGCCGAAGATAAGCCGCTCCTCATCCTCGATCGCAAAGGCAAAGGCCGCGTCGCGCTGCTGACATCCGACCACGCGTGGCTCTGGGCGCGCGGCTACGACGGCGGCGGACCGCACACCGATCTCCTGCGCCGTCTCTCGCATTGGCTGATGAAGGAGCCGGACCTCGAAGAAGAACGCCTTATTGCATCCTCGAAGGGCATGAAGCTCACGATCGAGCGCCATTCGATGGAAGACAAGGTCGGCCAGGTTAAGATCCTCGGTCCCGGCGGCGATACCTCGAACGTGACGCTCGACGCCGTTCCGGTTGAACCGGGCGTCTGGCGCTCGGCCATCGATGTGAAGCTTCCGGGACTTTATAAAGTCGAAACCGAAGGTCCCGACGGCCAGCTGACGGCCGTCGCCAATGCCGGTGTCGAAGATCCGCGCGAAATGAGCGAAGTGACGGCGACGGATCAGAAAATGAAGCCGATCGCCGACGCGACGGGCGGCGGCGTCTTCTGGACCAAGGCATCCAACGCCCTCGCGACTGCAACCGATGTCGATGTCCCGCGTATCTCAATGATGTCGGCCGCCAAGGTGATGGCAGGGTCCGGCTGGCTTGGCCTCAAGGATCGTCAAGCCTTCCTGACCCGGGGCGTGAAGTTGACGCCGATGTTCACGGGCCTTGCAGCGCTTTCGGCTCTGCTCGCCCTGATCGCTTTGGCCTGGTGGCGTGAGGGAAAATAGCAATAAGGGCACGACGCAATGGGCCAGGCTCTCGACAATCGGCCAATCGGCGTAATCGGCAATGACGAATTCGGCTCCGCGATCGCCGAGCGCATCGCGGCCTGCCATTTTCGCACGATGTACGCGGCGCTCGCCGGCTCCCCGTCCGTGAGCTATGGCGAAATGCTTGAACGCGCGAACGAGGAGAACGTCGCGGCTGAATGCCCGATCGTACTCGCGGCGATCGAGGACACGGAGACGTTCCGGCAACTGCTCATCGGCGACGGCGAGCCACGCGTGACGGCAGGGCCGCAGCGGGGCACGGTCCTCGTCGATCTCGGTGCGCGCACGCCGCGCGAATTCCAAGCGCTCGTCGAAGTTCTGGAGCAACGGGACGTCACTTTGGTCGATGCCGCATTGATCGGCGGTCCGGAGGCGACGGCGCATGGCCACGCCAAGATTCTACTCGGAGGCGACCACGCCGCCGTTGCAATCGCCGAAAGCGTTCTCTCCCTTCTCGGCAACGTCGAACGCACGGGCCCGCTCGGTAGCGCCCACGCCGCAGCCGCGTTGATGGGCTACGTCGAAGCCGCACATGCAGTCGCGCGCGAAGAAGCCCTGGCACTCGGATCCGCGTGCGGACTTTCTCCGGAGACGTTGCAGCGCGTTCTCTCTAGCGAATCGTCACCACGCGAATTGAATGTCGTCCAGCTGGCGCGACGGGCGGCGCTTGCGCGCCGGATTGCCCGCGACCGCCGGGGGAGCGCCGAAATCATCAACCTCGCGGCGGAAAAAAACGCGCGGAATCGCGAAAATCGTTGATGAACGGCAACACCGGGACCGAATCAATCGAGCCGTCGGCGCGACTCACGTAGACCATCGGGAGCGGTTGCTCACCCCGAGGCTCCTATGTCGCTTCTCTATCGCATCGTCTACGCCACGCACGCGAACGGCACGCATCACAAGCTCGCGCTTGATGCCCTGAATGCCTTGGAGCGCGACGACAAGGAAGAATGGACGCGCGTTTTCCTGAAGCATGTCGAGCTTTATCTGAAGGGTTCGAAAGACCCGGACAACACGTTCAAGGATTTCAAGAACCACGTCCTCCATGTCTCCGAGAACTACTGGGGCGGCGCGATCGAGAAGGTGAACGAATGGTACGGCCGCACCGTCTTTGAACTCAAGGCCTGCAACTGGCCCGAAGCTGTCTACGCCGCGGGCGTGCTGAGCCACTACTTCACCGATCCCGTGATGCCGTTTCACACCGGCCAGACGGAAGCTGAAAACGCCGTCCATCGCGCCACCGAATGGAGCATCAATCGCTCTTACGACGCACTGCGCGCGCTCGGCGAGCAGCGGTACGGAACCCCCGATATTCGCATTTCGAGCGGACCGCGCTGGCTTTCCGAACTCGTTTGCAGCAACGCCGAGTTCTCGCATCGCTATTACGAAAAGCTCATCGCGCACTATGACATTCACAAGGGCGCGACGCGGCCCGAAGAAGGCCTCGACAACATCGGCAAGAACATCGTCGCCGAGCTTTTGATTTACGCGTCCGCGAGCTTCGGCAAGGTTCTCGATCACGCCATCTCCGAAGCGAATGCGCTGGTGCCCGAGGTGACGCTGACCGCCGAAACATTCCTCAGCTTGACCGAAATCCCGCGCAAGTTCATCGAAAAGCGCCTCGCGAATGCCGAGGACCGGAAGCTCGTCGCCGCCATTTACGACGAGCTTCGCGCCACTGGCGTCGTCAACCATTCGCTCTCGGAAGACGACAAGACCATTCGCGAATTGCACTACGCCGAAGTATTGGCGCCGAAGCTCGCCGAACGCAGAGAAGCACGCGCCGCCCGCATCGAAGTGCGCGACGACACTCCGCTCGAACTCGCCGTCGCCAAATCGGCAGTAGCCTTGAATGCAATCTCCGAACAGCCGCCCGCGCTCCCCGATGCTCCGGCACCGAGACCACGTGCAGAGACCATGGCTGCGCAAGCCGATCAAATCCGTACGGCCGACCGATCGCCGCCGCGGACCGCGGGCCAGTTGGACGAGCGTTTGCCGGGAGCCCACGCCTACCTGACGGCGGACGATCCGCTCGAAGCCGCGCCATCGATCGGTCCGAAGACGGCCGATCGGATCGCCGCAGCAGGCGTTTACAGCGTCGGCGATTTCCTCGCGCAAGATCCCGAGAAACTTGCCGTAGCCTTGGACGACCCGCATTTCGATGCCGAAACGCTTCTCGACTGGCAGGATCAGGCGCGCCTGGTGATGGCAGTGCCGGGCCTCAGGGGCACGCACGCGCAGTTGCTCGTCGGCGCCGGATACCGGACGGCACAGGCGGTCGCCGAAGCCGACCCAATCGCTCTTTCCGCGAACGTGTTGCGCTTCGTCACGACGTCCGCCGGAAAACGCGTTCTCCGCGAAGGTCGCCCGCCCGACATCGAGAAAATCAAAGGCTGGGTCGCCGTCGCCAAACAGGCCATCGCGGCTTAGCAGCCTTCGGCCTGCGTAAAATCGAGATTGCTCGTCCCTTCCAAGTATTGGCTATGAAACGCCGTGGGTGCCACGTCCGCGCCGACGCATTCCAGACGGAAAGACCGCGCCCATACCTTGCCATAGCCTCGTAAGAAGAAGCCGTAATGGATACTCGCGGCATCGTTTGGAACATCGAGAACGACGCTTCGTTCCGTCCACGCCGTCGATCCTTTGAGCGGCCCGTTCGAAGTCCGCCCGATCATATTGTCGAAGCGTAGTCCCCGCCTCTCGTTAGAATCGACACGCATCCAGATCGTCCCAAGATCCGCGTCTTCCGTATTTAGGCTCGCCGTCAGCCTCAGCCGCCGACCGACATATGATCCCGCATGGACACTCTGCATCAGTACCGCAAATTTTTCCGCTAGGTCCTGCCGTTGGTCGCGTGAAAACAGACACTCGATGAGGGCCGCGCCAGGCGTAGCGGGATCAAGACCGAGGCGATAGGATTTCGCGTCTTCGGTCGACGACGTGACATACCAATCCTTTGGAAGCTTTAGCCTGTCCGTCGTCCTATTGGGGTCATCGATAAGCGCGGCAAGAACGTTCCAATCGGCAAAACCGAATTGCTTCGCCACGAGTTCGAGACAGCGACTATGGGTGATATTTATTCCGTACGCCACGAGACCCTCTCGCAGCGATTTGGCCATCAATTTCGCGTCGTGAAAATCACGCATGGTTCGATCCTCAGCAAGGGCGAAATCTCTGTCAGTGCTCGCATTGCTGACGCGTTCGCCCGAAGAGAGGCTCAAACCGTCGTTATTTCGTGCATTCACCATCCCTGAAGGGGCGAGCGGCAGGCTGCACTTGCCTAAGCCCACATTATAGCGATCGCCCAATCGGACTCAACTGCACTTGCAAACACCGGCCGAAGGAGTCACAGTCCCCCCGTTATCCGAGGGGCGCCGGTGTTCCGGCTGAGATCGCGTCTAGAAGCGCGAGCACCCTTCGAACCTGATCCGGGTTATGCCGGCGAAGGGACGGAGCACAAAGTGGCACGGCGCCACCAATCCGCACCTTTCCGGGCACGCACAATTTCAGCGCGCGTTTTTCGCGTGTGCTGCAACGCCCAGCCATTCCCTCGCGAAGAGAGTGGCGGAGAGGAGCAAAACTGCCATGAACAAACCGACCCGCGCCGCCGATATCCATGCGCCGAAAGTGACCGTCGGGACCCACCGCGCGTCGACGAAGGTCTATTCCTCCCCTGCGGGCCACGACGATATCCTCGTGCCCTTCCGCGAGATCGCGCTGACCGACGTCAACGAGCCGGCCTTCCGCGTCTACGATCCATCGGGCCCATACACCGACCCGGCCGCCACCATCGATGTCGAGAAGGGCCTGCCGCGCATTCGCGATGCCTGGATGGCTGGACGCGCCGGCATCGAAACCTACGACGGCCGCACGGTGAAGCCCGAAGATAACGGCAACGTCTCGGACGCCCATGCCGCGCGCGTCTTTCCGACGGTCTTTCACCCTTATCGCGCGGCGAATGCCGAGCCCCTCACGCAATTCGAATGCGCCCGCGCCGGCATCATCACGAAAGAGATGATCTACGTCGCGCATCGCGAAAACCTCGGCCGCGAAGCTGTGCTGGCACGCGCGAAAGACACGTTGGCCGATGGTGAAAGCTTTGGCGCCGAACTCCCCGAGCACATCACGCCCGAATTCGTCCGCAGCGAAATCGCCCGCGGCCGCGCCATCATTCCCTCGAACATCAATCACGGCGAACTCGAGCCGATGATCATCGGCCGAAATTTCCTCGTGAAGATCAACGCCAACATCGGCAACTCGGCCGTGACGTCGTCCGTCGAGGAGGAAGTCGAGAAAATGGTGTGGGCGATCCGCTGGGGCGCCGACACCGTGATGGACCTCTCGACCGGCCGCAACATCCACACCACGCGCGAATGGATCATCCGCAATTCGCCCGTTCCAATCGGCACCGTGCCGATCTATCAGGCGCTGGAAAAATGCGGCGGCGATCCCGTCAAGCTGACATGGGAGCTTTATCGCGACACGCTGATCGAGCAGTGCGAGCAGGGCGTCGATTACTTCACGATTCACGCCGGCGTGCGGCTGCCCTTCGTGCCGCTAACGGCCAATCGCGTCACCGGCATCGTCTCGCGCGGCGGCTCGATCATGGCCAAGTGGTGCCTCGCGCATCACAAGGAAAGCTTCCTCTACGAGCGCTTCGACGAGATCTGCGATCTGATGCGCAAGTACGACGTTTCGTTCTCGCTCGGCGACGGCTTGCGTCCGGGCTCGATCGCAGACGCCAACGACCGCGCCCAATTCGCCGAACTCGAAACGCTCGGCGAGCTGACGAAAATCGCCTGGGACAAGGGCTGCCAGGTGATGATCGAAGGCCCCGGCCACGTGCCGATGCACAAGATCAAGGTCAACATGGAGAAGCAGCTGAAGGCCTGCGGCGAAGCCCCGTTCTACACGTTGGGCCCGCTGACGACCGACATCGCGCCGGGCTACGACCACATCACGTCCGGCATCGGCGCCGCGATGATCGGCTGGTTCGGCACGTCGATGCTTTGCTACGTGACGCCAAAGGAGCATCTGGGCCTGCCGAACCGCGACGACGTCAAGGTCGGCGTCATCACCTACAAGATCGCCGCGCACGCGGCCGATCTCGCCAAAGGACACCCCGCGGCACAGCTTCGCGACGACGCGCTCTCACGCGCCCGCTTCGAGTTCCGCTGGGAAGACCAGTTCAATCTGTCGCTCGATCCCGATACCGCCGTCGCCTTCCACGACGAGACGCTTCCGAAGGACGCTCACAAGGTCGCCCACTTCTGCTCGATGTGCGGACCGAAGTTCTGCTCGATGAAAATCACGCAGGACGTCCGCGACTACGCCGCGACCTTGAACGACAAGGAAGTCGGCATGGCCGAGATGAGCGAAAAGTTCCGCAAGATGGGTGGAGAAATCTACCTAGACGCGGAGCAAAAGGCCGACTGAGGACGGGTAAGGCCGAAACAGCGCGTCCACTGATTGCTTTTGGCGGCGGAGCCGATACATTCCGCCGCCATGAAAACATACCGCCTGTTCCTCGCCGTCGATGCCATTGCACTGCTGATTGCTGGCTATTTCTTTTTCGTCGGAATTGGCGACGGCTCGGTTTCATCCTTCAACATCGTGCTGTGGCTCACAGTGCTCGCCGGCATCATCGCAATCGTCGGTACAGGCTATCGCTTTCATACGAATGGCCAAACCGGCTTGGCCACCGGCGTCCTTGCCATTCTCGCGGTGCCCGCAATTCTGGCCGGGCTATTCGTTCTATCGATATTGATCGCTCAGCCGAGATGGAATTGAGCGCGGGGTGAAGGCGGGGAATATCAATGGGGTTTAAGGCTTACCAGCTCGGCGAATTGATCGGAATCGTATTGCTGCTCGGATCGACGGCGATGCAGATGTTTTATCTCGATCCCCTGAAGCGCGAGATCGAATGGCGGCTTGCGACCTTCAGCATCCAGCAATCGGCGCAGGTGCAGATCAAGGCGGTCCACGACAACCGCATCGTTCTTCTGCAGGCGGTAAACGCGCCGGCCGACAAGATCAGGGAAGCCGAAGCGGACCGCGAGAAAAGCCTCGACCGGTTCAAGACGGCCGACGCCAATATCTCCGATTACATGATCGACAAGGAAGGTGTTGAGGACTTTCTGCAGTACGCCGTTCTCGGCCTCTTCGCACTCGGAACGCTGCTCGCAGGCTTCGGCCGCGCGATGGAAATGCGAGCGGGACGGCACGGCTAGAGAGGGCCGCCCAAAGTTCCGGACGAGCTTCGCGCCGCCGCGCGCCGGGACACCTCATCGCAGGGTCTTTTCAAAGCCCGCAAACAGTGCCAGCTTATGCCCATCTTTCAACAACCGAGAGGAGGTGATCCGATGTCGAGTGGGATCTTGAGGCAGACGATGTCGTGGTCGCTCAGGCTTGCATCCGGAACTCTCCTGGATCGCAGCTGAGACCTAAGCGGTAGACATTCGACGCCGCAGAGAACGATGATCTCACGGGGCCGCTCTTTCGAGAGCGGCCCTTTTTCATGCGGCAATCCCGCATGCCGCGAGCCTATCCACAGCATTATAAACCGTATGCTGATAAATCATTGAGTTGTATCCAGGACGCCACACTTGCCTGGATTCAGAGCAGGATGATTCGTTTTGTCTGGCGGTCGCGCCGGACCTCACTTAGCTTTGCGGCAAGCGGGCAGCCGATCGGGGGATCGACTGGGGGAGTGGTCAAGTTCCCGCTTAATGCCGAAATCGCTACACGCCGATCATCAGCGTCGGCCGTAGCGAACGCCCATGGATAAGCCACTGCGCTGTCTTGCGCTAAGGCAACAACACTTGGTTTGCGGCGGGCCCGGGGGGGCCTAACAGGGCGTCCAAAAAGAAATGGGTGGCATCGCCACCCATTTCTTTTTTGTGGGATCGCCTACTGACCGAACCAATATTCCCAAGCTTCCTTAACCCGCTGTGAAATCGATTTCGCCGGCGCCTGCGGCTTGGTCTCGATCGGCATGACTGGCGCGACAGGCGCCAAAGGCGCACTCGCGGCCATCTTCTCGCCGTCCCCGGAAACCGTTTTGACGGGAGACGCCGTTTCCGGCGCCATGCTCACGGCTGCCGTATGCGTCGGCGCCGCCGTCGTATTGGCTGCGGCAGCTGGCAGACTGCCCGTCGCGGTGCTGGCCGGGCCCGTCGGAGACGGTGGCGATGAAGGCTCTGCAACGGATTTCATCGGCGGCTGCACGGCCGACTGCTTGCCCGGAGCGGCACGGCCGGATTCGGTCGAAGGTGTCGTCGGAAATGCCGGAAGCGCCGGTGGAGCGGCGCCGGATGGCGAAGCGGCAGATCCCGCGGTCGTCGAAGCATCGGGCGTTGGCGGCGGCGGCAGCCCTTCTGGCTCACCACTGCCCGACGCGGATTCCGTTGCGGGCGCAGCGCCATCGATCGTCTTGACGATGCTCGAAACCGGTCGCTCGGCGCCGACCTGCGGCAAGCCCTTGGCTTCCTTCTCGATGGCCTGATCGTATTCCGCGACCGTGGTCACCGGGAACTTGGCCGTCATGTGAACGATCTTGTATCCCTTCGCCTTGAGCTCAGCGAGGATCATCGGCACGGCCTTCGCCGTCGTCTTGTGAATGTCATGCATCAAGAGGATGCCCTTGCCCCTCTTGTCGAGCTTCTGCATCAGCGACTTCACGAGATGATCCGCGGTCTGCGGCTTGAAATCGAAACTGTCGATGTCCGTCGAAAACATCGCGATGTTGCGCTTGCCGAGATAGGCGACGGCCTCCGGCGTGTCAGCGAGCGTTGGGAAGCGGAAGAACGGCGCAACCGAACCGCCAACCGCGCGATGCACGGCGCTGACGCCGCGCTCGATCTCGTCCTTGCCTTCATCGAATGTCTTGAGCTTGTTGATCGCCTTGTGGCTCCACGTGTGCGTGCCGACCGTGTGCCCCGCCTTGGCGACTTCGCGAATGATCTCGGGATAACCGAGCGCCATCTTTCCGATCGAGAAGAACGTCGCCTTCACGCATTCATCGGCCAGCGCCTTGAGCACGGCCTCGGTCGTATATTTCTGCGGGCCGTCGTCGAATGTCAGGATGACTTCCTTGTCCTGCAGGAAGTCGTAGGCTTTGTAGTTGTCCATGCCGAAGCCGGGTCCGCCGGTCGTATCGATTTCGACGGTGCGGGAGACGCCGAGCGTGCCGGCGCGAGGACACGTCGCTTCGTCTGCGGCCCGGGCGGCAGGAACGGCAAGCAGCGCCGTCAAACCAAATAAGAGACCCACCCGGCATGCGAACATGTTGTCCTCCCTTATTTTATTAATCGAACCTAGCAGACTCCGATGGCCTCAGCAGCCCGCTCCCGAAAATTTGGGACGAGCACGTCGCTTTCCGGTTTCACCCGCACAGGCTCCTGTTCAGCACAAGTCTCGCATGAGTCGGTGATTGCCGCACCCGAGTTGCGACATAGGCGTTTGGCCCTTACTTTCAATGCACTACAAACAGAAACGAAAAGAGTATCTTATGCTGGCATTTTTCCGCCACTCGCTAACGATTGGCGCCACGCTCGGCGCGGCTGCGATGATCGCATCCGCAGCGAACGCCACGCCTGTCGCGAAGCCCGCGGGCCAAGCGTCCACCAATGTCGTGAACGTCGATTACGATTACGATCGCGACGGGCATCGGCACTATCATCGCCGCCATGGGCGGCATGTCGTGCATGCACCGTTCACCCGCGTAGAAAGCGGCCGCAGGACGGTCGTCGATGCACCGTTCGCACACGTCTACAAAGGCCGCCACGGCAAGCATATCGTTGCCCCCTTCGTCGACATCTGGAGATAGGTTGTCGGGTGCGCAAAAGCTCTTTAGCGGGTCCTCAGAAATGGCGGCCCGCTCACATTTTGTGCAGCGCGCGCCCATTAACAATCTTCCTTGAAATCCTTTTTCGCGCAGCAGCGAAACGAGGCTGGCGGATATGCCAACTTGGCCATAATGTACCCAAAGTACACTGCTTAAAGCTGTGCCAGCGGGACGGGCGAAAGCAGTTTCTTTTTTGGGGGTAGTCATATGTTCAACCGCGTAGCGACGCCGGATTCACGTGGGCCGGAGCCAGTCAAGACGCTCACGCCAGCGCAGCAGCAACCGATTCCACAAGTGAAGGCCCCGGCTCCGCCGCTCTTTGGCTCGCCGCTTCAGCAGTCAGGTCCGGCGATTGACGCGCCGACCTCGGTCCTCGGCCAGGACATCACGATTGCCGGCCAGCAGCTCGTCATCAAGACCAAGGGCTCGCTTCTCATCGCCGGCCATATCCAGGGCGACGTTCATGGCGAGTCGGTAACGGTTGGCGAAACGGGAAGTGTTGTAGGCACCATCACGGCGCGCACCATCACGGTGCAGGGTGAAGTCAGCGGCGCCCTCAAAGGCACGTCGGTGAACCTCAACGCCACGTCGCGCGTCGATGGCGACATCGTCAAGCAGACGCTCTCGATCGACGAAGGCGCGCAGTTCGATGGCAGCGTGCGCCGCGCCAAGGACGCGGGCGAAGTCACCCCCGACCTCAACTGATTTCGGAACTGGCGGCTCCGCCGCCACAGCCACACTCTTGAGTGATGCCGGTGACCGTCGCAATTGCCGCGATTGTCATCGCATCACTGCGATAACCTCCCCAATCTAGAAGCGTCCGCGCACCGATGGGCTAACCTCGTCGCACGACTCCTTGATGCGGATGTCCTGGCCGATGAACCGGCACAGGTGTTGTTTGAAAAGCGGGTCGTTGCGAACCCGGTCCGGCGACGCCCTGAATCCGTAATCGTTCGCCACCTGCGCAACATACTGGTCCTGGCAATACGGCGTCGCGAGCATCGAGCCCTGCACCACTTGATAGCCCTTGTTGCATAGAATCTTCGCTTCCGCCGGCACTGCAAATCCAGTCGACAGCAACGCAACGCAGACACCAGTCCCGATGTTCAATCGCAGAGCCATGGCCGCCTCCTTTTGGAACTGAATTGTCACACTTCGTGCGTCTTGGTGCAACAAACCTCCGTCACGAAACTTAGACGCTTAGCTCAGTTGCCTCGAGACCGGCGACGTGAAATGGCTGGCGCCGCTATAACTCGGCATTTGCGGTCGACGCGCGGGAGCGAAATCGCAAGTGCCGGTCCCACCTCCGGGCACTTTCGGCCAGTTCCTCACCGAGCCGGGCAAGTGCCAATCAGAATGCGCAGCAAACCTAAAAGGTTTATCCACAATGATCACGGTCTACGACGCAGTTGGCGGCAAACTGGTCCAGCGGGACCAGATGGGTGATCTCTCGACGAGCGTTTGGATCGATCTGGTCGAACCGAAGGAAGACGAAGACAAATTTATCGAGCAGGCGCTCGGCATAGAGGTGCCCACGCGGTCCGAAATGCGCGAGATCGAGGCGTCGAACCGCTTCTATACCGAGAACGGCGCCTACTACATGAGCGGCTTTATCCTGCACAACAGCGACCAGGAAGTGCCGATGACCTCGGTCGTGACGTTCATCCTGTCCGGCAATCACCTCGTGACGGTTCGCTACGCCTCGCCGCGCGCTTTTCCGATTTACATCGCCCGCGCAGCGAAGGGCGACATCGATTGCGTTACCGGCGCCGGCGTCATGGTCGGCCTTTTGGAAATGCTGATCGAACGGGAAGCCGATCTGATCGAGCGCGTGCAGGACGAGGTCGAACGCATGGCGCCGCTTGTGTTCGGGCAAAAGAGCACTGCAAGCACGCCGCAGAGCCGCCGCCTGGACGTTCTTCTGAAAACCATCGGCAAGGAAGGCGACGTAACCGCGAGAGCGCAGGAAAGCGCCATGTCACTGCATCGCCTCCTGCTCTTTTTTGCCAACGCCGTGCGCGAGCGCAAAGACGACCAGCGCGTCGCCACCCGTATAGAAGCGGCCAACCACGACATCCTGTCGCTGATGGAAAGCATGCGCTTTCTCTCGACTCGGACGAGCTTTCTGCTCGACGCGACGCTCGGCATGATTTCGAATGAGCAGAACCAGATCATCAAACTGTTCTCGGTCATGGCGGTCATGCTGATGCCGCCGACACTGGTCGCTTCGATCTACGGCATGAACTTCAAGAGTATGCCCGAGCTTGATATGACCTGGGGCTATCCGATGGCGCTCTTTATGATGTTCGCAGCAGCCCTCATCCCCTACCTCTATTTCAAGAAGAAGGGGTGGCTCTGATCTCGATGCCGTACCGCCGCCGAAAAATAAGGGGCTCCCGGCGGCTATCCCGTCACGACAGCGCCCGGGCCAGCCAAATCAGCCGTCCGTTGTAAGGGGCGCTCACAGAGCGAAAACGCAGTGCTGCGCGCTAGAGGACTGAAGGGTAAACATTTTGTGGCACAGCGTACGCCACCATTTCCGTTCCCTTAATCGCAGTCCAATTCTGCGACCTGGCGTCACGCAACCTCAAAGTGCATTCAAAATATCTTAGAATTTTCCACAACTTACCAATTATGGTTAAAAGGTGGTAACAGCAATGGGTTGACCTCTTTTCCACAGGGTGCTGGTTGGGCGGGCCAGGACGGGGGGAACCCCAGTCAACACGGGCAGCAGTACGAACTGGGTTCTGGAGTTCTGTAACGGGTCATAGGGGTAATCTGCCTTAGGGGCTACTTCTCCCAACATTAACGACGGTGCCGCTTCCGAAGCGGTTGACCCGTGGTCGCCTGGAGGCGTGCTGCGGGCGGGGGAAACCGCTCATTCGACCCGAACCACTGCTGCTCCTTTGATGAGGAGTGCACTATGCGTTCAACTATTGCGATCGCCGTGTTCGCGTTCGCTGGGATGACGGCAGCTGCCGTCCCCGCAATGGCGTCCTCGACGCATCACAAGGCGACGTATCATAAGGCTTCTTCCTATAAGAAGGCTCACTACGCATCTAGTAAGAAGGCCCGCTACGCGTCTAAGGGGTCGCGCAAGCATTACGCTCAGGCCAACACCCGCAAACACGTTGGCGGCGGCACCAGCACCACGGGCGGTATGGCGTCCTACTACTGGGAAGGCCAGAAGACCGCTTCGGGCGCCCGTTTCAACCCTGAGGGCATGACGGCGGCTCATCGCACGCTGCCGTTTGGCACGCGCGTTCGCGTCACGAACCAGTCGAACGGCCAGTCGGTCGTCGTCACGATCAACGACCGTGGTCCCTTCATCGGCGGCCGCGTCATCGACCTGTCGCGCGGTGCCGCACGGCAGATCAACATGACTGGAGCCGGCGTCGCGCGCGTCTCGCTCGAGGTTCTCGGCCGGAGCTGAGGTCTTAAGGTCATAGCGGGCTAACTTCGGGGAGTGTTGGGTATCCAGTGCTCCCCGACGTTTTTCCGCCATCGCGAATCAGCATAGTCGTCGGATTGGGGAATATCCGGGGGGATATGCGTGCGCCTGAGCATTAGTCCGGCAAGTATTGCGCTTCTGGTTGGTTTGAGCCTTTCCGCCACGAGCGGCCCGTCCGAAGCCCAATCGCTGCCCGATGCCCTTTCCGGACCAGCCAATAAGGCTGTGACCCTCGGAAATTGGAAGACGGTCACCGCCCCCGCCAGCCCGGCAGGCACGTTCGATCATTGGCAGGCGAACATCATCATCGCGAAGCCGGCCCTCACGAAATCCAAGCAGCCGCCCGCAACGGCAACGCCGCTCGGCGAGCGGCCCTATGCCCTGCACGGCCCCGACCCGGCGGGTGCCGGTCACGCCCTCACGGGCGTTGCCTCCTTTTATGGAAAGGGAGCGCGGACCGCGACCGGGGAAGCCTTCAATCCTCAGGATCTCACGGCCGCCCACCGAACCCTGCCCTTCGGCACGCGCGTACGCGTGACGAGGCTCGATAGCGGCGATAGCGTCGTCGTCCGGATCAACGACCGCGGCCCCTTCAAGCCGGGCCGCGTGATCGACCTTTCGACGAAGGCCGCCGAGAACCTCGGCATGACCGGCAAGGGTCTGGCCGACGTCAAGCTCGAGGTCCTCGGCCGGGAAGACGGTCCGAAGCCGGAAAATGTCGCTCAGCGCTCCGACCGCCGGTAAGCCCGTTCCAGACGGGATTCCAAAACACTGATCTGATCGAGGTAGGCGCCGCGGATGCATTCCGTGTCCCGGCCACAGCTGTCGCGCGCATCCAGGAACTGCCGTTGGTAATCCCTCAAATCGCTGCGCTCGTAGCGGTTGCCGGAGGCGGCTTTGAGTTCCGAATAGAGAGAGCTCATCCGCTCGTCGAGGCCCGCCAGCCTGTCGCTCCGGCAAATCGTCCGTTCCGACGTCGATTGCGCTCTCCGGCAGTCGAAGTCCTGCGCGGCTGCGGGACGAACCGCGCTGGCGAAAAATGCGAGCGCCAACAGCGACCCGGCCGATACCGCCGCCGCCAGCTTCAAGGTTCCAGTGTCCGACATGTGCCCATCTCCTCAGTTCTCGCGCCTCCGAGAGCGCCGCCCCACCCCAGCGGTGGACATCCCGACAATGCGGAAAGCCGGTCGGAAACGTGAGGCCGTTAGGCGTTACCCAGCGGCAACGGGAGGAAGGGGTTTATTACCCCCGGATTCCGATTGCGTCCGAACGGAAAGAATCGGTAATTTCCGGTAACCGGCGGCGTCCGTCGCCGGGCTTCAAAACCATGCGGCCAATGAAAAAAGCTGTCGCCCAGCCTGCGCCCGTCACAACTCGTCCCGAGGCGCTCGAGCGCATCAAGACGGCCATGGTCGAAAAGAAGCTGACGCAGGCGGAACTCGCCGACGCCGCCGATTGCCACGAGAAGACGATCCAGAACCTGCTCGGCGGCCGCTCCGTTCGCGATCAGACGCTGTTCGATGTCTGCATGGTGCTGGGCCTCGATTTTCACGGGCTGCGCGACGCCTGGCACGGGGAATCCGTCGCCCTCGAAAGCGCCGGAGGGCCGTTGGAACTCAAGGGCAACGGCGGCGGCATCGCCCCCGTCTATATGGGTGCCTATTCGCGCGCGGCGGTCGATCATTACATCGGCAGCTACCTGACGCTGAGACGCGCATTTTCCGTCCCCGATCAGATCATCGCCTATCGCACGGATATCAGCTGGGACCCGGAATGGCCGAGCCTTGTCTTTCAAGAGCGCGAGCGCCCGGATGCGCCATATGCGCATCGCGGCCGTCTCTATATCCCGGCGTCGTCGAGCTTCATTCACCTCGTCTCGCTGACGAAAGGCGCGATGCGCATGGTGGTCGTCTCGCAGCTCGATCGCGCCGGTGAAATGCGCGGCATCATCACGACGCTGAACAAGCAGCGCGCGACGTTCATCCCGGTCGCAACACCGATCCTCTACGCGCAGCGCGAAAACTTTACGGCCGATGCCTTCGGCGAGATATCGCCGAAGAACCCCGCCTATGGCGAATACAAGCGTTTGCTCGATGAAACAATCGCCGAGGGTTACGCACGGCTTGTGAGTTGATCGCTCAAAACCCTATCGCCTATTACTTCTGGCGTTTGCCGCCAGCGCCACGCTTCAGCGCCGGCCGCTTCGCCAAGACCGGCGAGCGGAACGTGATGCCTGCCTCGACGGCGGGGAAGAAGTGCTTGACCAGATCGACGGTTTCGAGCCTGCCGACGGCCGAACGCGCAACGCCGAACCACTTCTCCGCGTAATCGCGTCCCGCACCATGGAGGTACGTGATGATGTCCCAATCGGGCTTCACGGTCGTCTCGGGATTGAGCTCACCCGTCACCGGACCTCCATCGATCAGATGGAAACGGTGGCGGCAAATCGGCGCGAGACGGCCTTTCGCGAGAAGCGGTCCCGATGTCTCGCGCGCCGCCGTTATGACCTCGATGTCGCGCAGCAGCGGCGCGTTGAACGTCAGACGATTGGCGTGATTTGAAATATCGCGCGCCGTCGTCGGCAACTTCGTATTGACGCGCGGCGCGACCATCACGAGCAGCGTGTCGCCGACCGGGCTTTCGCTCGCGAGCGTCACGAGATCCGGATTGGCCGAGAAGCCGCCATCCCAATATGCCGAGCCTTCGATTTCGACCGCGTGATGCATGACCGGCAGACACGCCGACGCAAGCACGGCATCGACCGTAATCTCGTTTTCGCGAAAGAGGCGCGCTCTTCCCGTTGCGACATGCGTCGCCGCAATCAGCAGCTCGACGGGCGACTTCGCGCGGATCAACTCGAAATCGACATGCTCAGTGAGCAGCCGGCGCAGCGGATCGAAGCCGAGCGGATTGAATTCATAAGGCGACAACATCGTCGTGAAATGCGTCGTCAAGTGCGACGGCCGAACGAGCCCATTGAGAAAGGGATTGAGCCGCGTCAGATCCGGAATCGCCGCGTTATGAATGGCATGCCAGATCTTGTACATTTTCTCGCGCGCCTTATCGCGCGAACCTTCGGCAAGCCCCGCCGCGAGAGCGACCGCGTTGACCGCGCCCGCGCTCGTCGCGCTGATCCAGCCGAACTGAAGCGTCTCATCTTCCAGCAGCCGGTCGAGCACGCCCCACGTAAAGGCGCCATGCACTCCGCCGCCCTGAAGGGCGAGATTGATGTAAGCAGACTTCGGCAAACCGCATTGCTCCCCGCAGGCCAATCGGAAACCAAGGCCAGCGTGATCCCATATCATTAACGCCGGGGGCAAGCGTGTGACCGAGACGCCGCGGCAGAACGACTGGGCATTCACAAAGGTTAGTCACTAGCGTGTAAATGTTACACATGCCCATTGAGCATTTTTTGCTCAACGCTTGTGCGATCGGAGCCGCTGTTGTGCTCGGCGCGTAGGCGTCAACTCGCGAGATGGCGGATCGTAATCCAAGATCGAGCGCGTGCGTCAGCTTGCAGCATCACTGTCACGATATTGGCACGCTGTTGGCGCGCGTGGCATTTGGCCGCTCGGAAAACAATCGTACAGTCGACGCGATCACAGTTCCGGCGTGAGAACAGTCTCGCTGATTTTTTTGACCGGACCATCGGGCGCATCGATTCCGCGCACGACATGACGGATGCGAAGCCCAGTCCCGTTTTTGAAGAACGTGAAGAGATTGTAGCTCGCTAAGGGTTCTTTGCCATGCGCGAAACCCGCCGACGCCGAAGCCACGCCGACCACCGGAATGGGTTTCGTGCGCGACGGCAGCCAGTCAACGCGCGATTGATGATTGTGTCCGTAGAGCACAAGCTCGGCATTGCCACGTTCGAGGAGATGCGCGAAGTGCGCAGCATCGCTCAGCGCCCGCCGCGGCGGCGCAAGATTGGGAAGCGGTGGATGGTGGATGAGAACGACGCGGACGACGCCTTCTTCACCGAGTGCCGCAAGTTGCTCACCGGCGATCTCCAGCTGATGGGCTCCGAGCCGCCCGCTGGCGACGAAGGGCGGCGTCTCCACCGCCGAATTCAAGCCGACGAGCGCAATCGGCCCGATCCGCCGGACGAACGGGAAGGCCAGCGTCTCGTTCTCTCCCCCCATGTATTCCGCCCACCGCGCGACCCCGGGATCGCCGTGGAGGCTCGAATAGATGTCATGATTTCCCGGAACGACGGTGACGTTCTCGGGTGGCCCGATGCTTTCAAGCCAAGCGTGCGCCGCTTCGTACTCCCGCGGCAGCCCGAGATTGATGAGATCCCCCGTGATCGTGATATGATCGACACGCAGTGCAGCCGCATCGGCGAGCAACTTGTCGGCGATCTCACCTTGATGAACTCGGCGCCGTTTGCGAATCCAGTTCACATATCCGAGCGCGCGCTTGGCATTCCAATGCCGCCAGCCGGCCCCCAAAACCGGCGGCAGATGCACATCGGAAAAGTGCGCAAGCGTGAAAAATTCGGTCATGCCGGGAATTGGGCGTATCCTGAGGGAAGGACACTCTAGCACACCGTGACAACGAGCAAATGCCTCACGACCGGCAGGAAAGGGAGAGTTTGCCCTTGAGAGAGGACCGACCCCTTCTAGGCGTGTTCGTCGCCCGCGCCTTCCAGCAATATTGGCGGCTGACGCGTGGCGTGTATCTGGACGTCGAGGCGTGCGTCATCGACGAAGCGGACCGCATTCTCCTGGTGCGAAAGGCAGCGGACGGCGCGTGGAGCTTGCCGGCTTCGACGGTCCGGAACGGCGAAAACCTCGAGACCGCGCTCCGGCGCCTTATGCGCGACGTGGCAGGCATCGAGGCTAGTTCGAAACCCGAGTTGCGCGGTTTCCATACCGAAAGCCCGGACCGGCAGACGGGAATATACGTCGTCCGCAACTGGCAGCGGCTTTCCGCCCCCCCGACGTTCCAAACGGGCTTCTTCGCGCCGGCCTCCTTGCCGGCCGGTGTCACAAAGCCGGCCGCCGAGCGAATTAGCCGCTTGGTTGAGGGTCGCACAATTTCCCAAACATGATAGAAGGCCCCGCCTGCCGGGCTTGCCGGCGTCCTCGAGCCTGACTGTCCGCGCATGTCCCCATCGATCGTCATTCGCAAAGCGCATCCCGAAGATATCGTCGAGATATCGAGGTTGCATGCGCGCGTCTTCGGACCCGGACGTTTTGCGAGATCCGCCTACCGGGTGCGCGAGGGCAAAGGGCATCTGTCACGGTTCTGTCTCGTCGCCTGCATCGGCAACGAGGTCGTCGCCTCGATCCGGACGACGGAAATCACCATCGGCGGCGCGAAGGGCGCCATCCTGCTCGGACCGGTGGCGGTCGATGCCGACCATCGCACCTTCGGACTGGGCAGCAAGCTCATAACGGCAGCGCTCGAAGCCGCGCACAAGGGCGGCGCCAAGCTCGTCGTGCTGGTCGGAGATCATCCCTACTACGGACGTTTCGGCTTCAACGCCGTCCCGCCCGGCCAGATCGTCTTCCCCGGCCCCGTCAACCCGTTCCGCATTCTGGCCCATGAACTGGAACCGGGCGCGCTCGCGAGCTATCGCGGACTGGTGGTTGCAGAGCCCCCCGGAGAATTGCCGGATAATTGAGTGTCGCGCTCCCGGCAGTAACGACATCGTAACACGAATCTGTCGACGATCGGTCGTGCCCGTCCGTGACGCATGAGTTGTATCCAAACTCATCGAGCGCCGGGCAACAACTTGTCAGGTCCAGTGCAAGCTCCGAGACCATAATGCGCGTACGTGAATCGACTGCAGCAGAAAGCCCGCGATGATCTCAACATACCTGCTCTACCGGACCTACGCCGCCGACCTGCCGAAAACGCTCTCGCGCATTTCCGCCCAGAGCGATGTGTCGAACGCCGCCAAGTACTATCAGGCCAACATCGGCAGCGTGAAAACGGTCGATGACTTCCTGAACAATTCGCGGCTTTTCACCTACGCGATGACGGCATATGGCTTGAGCGACATGGCCTACGCCAAAGCCTTCATGAAAAAGGTTCTGACCAGCGACCTGACGGACTCCCAGAGCTTCGTCAACAAGCTCACCGACCCGCGATTTGCCGATTTCGCGAAAGCTTTCCAATTCTCGACCGACGGCACGCTCGCAACGCAGCCCACGGTCGCCCAGAATGCCACGGAAGAGAACGACACGATTGGCTTGTACACGCAGCAGCAGACCAACAAGGGCAGCGCCGCCGTGACCGAAGCCACCTACTACCAGGCCGCGATCGGCAACGTGACGTCCGTCGACCAATTGATGTCGAATTCGCGTCTGTTGAACTTTGCGATGACGGCCTTTGGACTCGGCTCGTCCAACGTCACTAGCGCCACGATCAAAGCCGTACTGACGAGCGATCTCTCGGATCCCAATAGCGTCGCCAATACGCTCTCGACTTCAAACCCCAATTTCAAGCTGCTCGCGTCCGCGTTCAATTTCGCGGCCGATGGCAGCGTGAATGGAACGGCGCAATCGTCGAGCAACGTCGTCACCGCAATTTCGCAGTACTTCAACGCGACCGGAACGAATGCTGCCCCAGCGGTCGCGACATACAAAACGCAATATTATCAAACCGCCCTTTCAGGCGTGACTTCGGTCGACGACTTGCTGTCGAACCCGATCATGTACGATGTTGCGTTGACGGCGTTCGGCCTCAACCCCACCACGGAATCGCAAACGCTCATACGCCAGGTCCTGACGAGCGATCTCTCCGATCCGAACAGCGTCGCAAATCAACAGAAAAACACCGCGTATCAGAAGCTCGCAGCGGCATTCAGCTTCAACACCGACGGCTCGGTCCAAAATGGCGCCGCGCAGACGACCACTCAGGTCAACACCCTGATCAACCTCTATAAGTCGAACTACAACGCGGCCCAAAACACGTCCGACGCCGCAGCGACCAAGGCCTACCAGGACGCGATCGCCGCTTCGACGACCGTGAAAGGCTTACTGAACAGCACGGCGTACAACTACATTCTGTCCGCCTACGGAATAGATCCGCTCACGACTTCGCAGTACACGATCACGAAGATCTTGCAGAGCGACGCGAGCGACCCGAACAGCTTCGCAAACCAATCGCATAACCCCGCCTATATCGCGATGGCGGCGGCGTTCAACTTCGATTCAAACGGCAATGCCAAGACCGCTGAGGTTGCCCAAACGGACGCAAACCTGAAATCGACGGTCAAACTCTACATGACGCAAGCCGGCACGACGACGGCAGCGCTGGATCAGGCCGAGACCGATAGCAACTATTACGCGACCACCATCGCCAACATCACCAACGTCGATGATCTGCTGAAAGACCCCAAGCTCGTGACGTTCATGACCAGCGCCTACGGATTGAAGGACGCAAACCTTTCGACCTCCGATCTGCGCCAGATCCTGACGAGCGATCCGCTCGATCCGAAGAGCTACATTAATAAGCCTGAAAATGCCAAATATCGTCCGCTTGCCGTAGCATTCAATTTCGGAACCGACGGCAAGACGCTCAACGTACCGCCAGGCCAGGCGCAGGACCGCAGCCAGATGGTCTCGACGATGGACGGCTACGTCGAGCAGACGATGGAAAGCCAAGCCGGAGACCAGAGTGACGGCGTTCGCCTTGCGCTCTACTTCCAGAAGAAGGCGACAGGCATCACGTCCGCTTATCAGATCCTCGCGGATAAGGCCCTGTTGCAGTTCACCCAGACTGCCCTTGGCCTGTCCTCGATGATGTCAGCCGCCGATATCGATACTCAGGCGAAGATGATAACCAATAAACTGAACCTGACCGACCTTCAGGATCCGACCAAGCTGAACAAGCTTATTGCGCAGTTCTCGGCGCTTTATGATGCCACGAACTCGACGGCCAGCAGTTCTCCGATCCTTCAGATCCTGCAAGGAAATTCAAATTCCAACGGCATCATAACCATTGATCCAATAACGGTATAGGGCGTCCGCCAGCCCCTCGCTCCGGGCCGGCGGCGTCGCATTCTGTGCCATTAAAGCAGCAGACTGTAGGATCCGGCTAAACGGTCTTTTAGTTGTTGGCGGGCAGGATTACTCTCCGCAGTCAGCCTGCGACGCAGTCCGATGCGAAGGACCCGAGCGATGAAATCTCTTGCTTTCACTTGCGCAGTCTCAGCCTCTTTGCTGCTGTCGGCCGCCGCCGCAGTCGCCCAGCCGCCCCGCTCAGGTTCCGGCCCCCGAGGCCCGGACGGCGGCGTCCAATGGGCGCCTGTCGATCGCACGGGACCGACGTTTGCGGCCGACGACTTCCTGCTGCCGGACTCAGGCTGGAACGGCCACGGCGTCAGCACGGCCGGTGTTGCGGGACCCAATTGGACGCTGAGACAGCCGGTCTTCGGTCCACCGTTGCCGACGCTCCCGACGCGGCGCCGGGGTTACATCATATTGGACAACGGCAACTGATATCCCTCGCTCGGGATAATCACCCGTTCAGAACGCGCGGAATCTGAAGCGCGCGGGAACGCTGGTGTCGCGGCTGCTGCCGCCGCGTATGCCGCCGTACCAAGCCGCGGCAAGACCAATGAGAAGACCGATGCCGGTGAGCAGTCCGGAAAGCTCCGTCGCCTTCTTCGCCTTGTCGAGCGCCGCAATCGCATCGGTATAGGCCGTATCGACACGAGCTTGCGCGTCGGTCAGCGCGATACCGGCTCTCGCGGCGACGATCGACGAAACGAGGTTTTTATCGTTCGGAGAAAGATGCTCGTTGCCGAACGACCTCATGAAAACCGCTTCGATCGTCTTCTCTTCCTCTGGACTGAGAAGCTGCACGTTGGTGACGGGCTTGCCCTCTGGCGGCGTGGCCAACGCGGAAAGAACTCGCGAAAGCGGGCTCGACGATGTACTCGAGAATTTCGCAATTGCCGAGTGTTCGCCCCGGAGCGCGGCAGAGCCGGCGCTCACCACGATCCAGGTGGCAAATAGTACGCAGACGCCCCAAGTAACGAATCCCTGCAGCCCGTCGCGATATTCGACTTCATCGGGCGGCACATCGGCAGCGCGCGGACGCACGCGAGCCGCGACAAATCCCGCAATGAGAAACCATGCGATCGTCGCGATCAGCACCCACGCCGCCGCGAGCGAAGCGGCCAGCCACGTATGGGACTGGCCGGGCCATGGAGACAAAAGCGACAGTCCGGCTGCAATGCCGATAGACATCAGAACAAAGTAAAGCGCCGTTCCCGCCACTGCACCGGCAAATATGCCTCGCCAGCTGAGAAACGGACTCGTATCGCGCACGTCGACGATTTCAACCATCGTGGCATCTCCATCGATCATCTAAAACCCAGAAGGCCCAGAAGAAACGAAATGACCACGATCAACCCGATCAGATAAATGATCTCGTGCACTGCACGTCTCCTCACATCATGCCGCACGATCAACTTTACCGGGAGGAGTTTGTTCCGGAAAAGAACGCCTTCGCATTTGCAGCAACGCTATTGGGAGATGTTCAGAAGTCGGTCTGCACTTTACTCATGAAATTGTTGCCGCCGGCGCAACGAAGTCTGAACCATGCAGCCCCGATTCTGCGAGCGAGCTTCGGCATCAGGGTTTCGGAAATAACGACGTGCTCCGCCCAGACACCCAGTACGCGAACAATCCGATCCACTCTTTGGCGGCGAGATCCGTTCGCGCCAATCCGGCGGAAACGCTGTCCAGCGGACGAACCGCATCCCGTCTGCCGCGCGTCCGGAAATCGACCGGATAGGGCACGACGTCATATCCGGCCTTTCGAAATACGCCGACCGAACGCGGCATATGGTAGGCCGATGTGACCAGAAGCCATTTGTCTTGCGGAGTGGGATTGACGAGAGGCTTCGTGAACATCGCGTTCTCGTAGGTATTCCGAGAGAGGTTCTCGATCACGATGCGGTTCGGCTCGATGCCGGAGTCGACGAAAAACTTCCGGATTTCCGGTCCAATCCCCTCGCCGCCGAAAAGAGACCCGCTGCCGCCGGTGAAGATCACTTTTGCATCGGGAAGCGCGCGCGCAAGGCGCAGCGTCTCGGTCAACCGTTCCGCCGACTCGTTGAGTGCCAAGCCGCCTCGGCTGTCGGTTATCGCTCCGTCTTCAAAGCCGCCCAATAGAATGATGCCACTGATTTTCTCGTGCGGCACATCCGGAACGCGCGTCGCAAAGCGCTGCTCCAGCGGCAGAACGAGGATATTCCCACCGGGCAGGAAGCCGAAAAGAACGATGATTCCGAAGCCGACCGACAAAAAGAACGCGCCGGACTTCGGACGCCGGAATTGTAGACAAAGAAATCCAGCGGCAAGCGCGAGAACCGCCAGTGTCGATGGCTGAATGCAGAAGAAGACGACCTTCGATGCGATGAAAAACATTGCGATCGCCCCTGCCCTCGCCCGTCAGCCTCCGATGATCACGACCGGGCGCGCCCGCACGCCCCGCCGCCCCTTCGCTCTCAGATGAAGGGGTCCTTCATCAAAATGGTGTCGTCGCGCTCGGGGCTCGTCGAGAGGAGCGTGATCGGACATTCGATCAATTCCTCGACCCGGCGGACGTACTTCACGGCTTGTGCCGGAAGATCGGCCCACCGCCGCGCGCCTTGCGTCGATTCCGACCAGCCCTCGAAGTCTTCGTAGATCGGCTCGATGACTGCCTGAGCGGACGAACTTCCCGGCAGCCGCTCGATGCGCTCGCCGTTGAGCTTGTAGCCGACGCAGATACGGATCGTATCGAAGCCGTCGAGAACGTCGAGCTTGGTCAGCGCGATGCCGTCGATGCCGGAAACCTTCGCGACCTGCCGCACCAGCACGCTGTCGAACCAGCCGCAGCGCCGCTTGCGACCCGTAACGGTGCCGAACTCACGGCCGCGCTCGCCGATCCGTTCGCCGATGGCATCCGTCAGCTCCGTTGGGAACGGGCCCGATCCGACGCGCGTCGTGTACGCCTTGGCGATGCCGAGCACATAACCGACGTGACCGGGGCCGATGCCGGACCCCGTCGCCGCCTGACCCGCGACCGTGTTCGATGACGTGACGAACGGATATGTGCCGTGGTCGACGTCGAGAAGCGCGCCCTGTGCACCCTCGAACAGGATGCGCTTGCCCTGGCGCCGCGCCTGATCGAGAAGCTCCCACGTCACATCCGTATAGGGAAGAACCTTCGGCGCGATGGCGAGAAGCTCTGCCATCAGCTCGTCCTTCGCGACCTCAGGCTGACCGAGCCCCCGTCGGAGCGCATTGTGATGCGCGAGCGCCCGATCGATCTTCGCACCAAGCGTCGCGGGTGACGCCAGATCCTGCACACGGATCGCGCGGCGCCCGACCTTGTCTTCATACGCGGGGCCGATGCCGCGGCCGGTCGTGCCGATCTTTTCGGTGCCCGCCGCAGCCTCGCGGACGACATCGAGCTCGCGATGCAAAGGAAGAATGAGCGTCGCGTTCTCGGCGATGCGTAGATTCTCGGGCGTGATGGCGATGCCCTGTTGGGTCAATCGCGCGATCTCATCGACCAACGCCCACGGGTCGATGACGACGCCATTGCCGATGACGGAAAGCTTGTCCGGCCGCACCACACCCGAAGGCAGCAGCGACAGCTTGAACGTCGTGCCGCCGATGACAAGCGTGTGTCCGGCATTATGTCCGCCTTGGAAGCGGACAACGACGTCGGCGCGCTCCGACAGCCAATCCACGATCTTGCCCTTGCCCTCGTCCCCCCATTGGGCTCCGACCACCACCACGTTTGCCATTTAGTTCAACCTTCTCACTTCTCATGATTTGGCCCCGGCATCGGCCAGGGCCTCGCGGCAATTCCGCTAGCTTAATTCAAGATCCGGCCCAAGATCCGGCCAGTATCCGACTTGTCGCCTCAGGGTCCGTAGACGACGGACTTCGCCGCCGGCCACGAAACGCGATAGCCGTACTCCAGAATTTTTTCCTCATCCGGCTCCAGCTTGGCCTGGAACCCGATGATACCGCGCTTGTCGTCGACGTTCTGCACTGTCGGCGAAACGCGACCCGTCAGTTCGACCTTGATGTCGTCGTTCTGCGCCACAGGAACGCGATCGAGGATGGTTACGTCAATGGCCCGCTCATGCATGTTTTTGACATTGACGCGGAAGTTCCGGCTATCGACGTGCGACGTCGAAATGAGCCCGCTCTCACCGCGCTTTTCTTCCAGCACCGCATGCTTGATCTTCACCTGGTCGTCGATGCCGAAGCCGAGATCATGCTCGCTGCCCGGACTGAGAAGGGGCAAATCACCGGTGCCGACGAACGTGCCGTCGCGGAACAGATAAACCGTGCCGGGCAGCAGAGGCGTGCCCTTGGCGAACTTCAACTTCGCGTAGAGGTAGGCACTCGTATCGACCTTGGGCACTGCACGGCAGCTCAACGCCGGCTCGAGCGCCTCCGAAGCGAGAAGCACGCGCTTGGCTTCACCCGTTCCGGAGATGCTCGCGCGCCCCGGAACCTCGAACGTTGCCTCGAATGGCGCGCTTTGCAGCTGCGCCACGGCTTCTTCGACGTTGACGGACTCGGACGCTGCCTGCTCGAAATTACCGCCGAGTGCATCCGCGGCAGCGATATTGCGATGCTTCGCCATCAAGCGCGGCGATGGCTCCGAAGGAGGGGCAGGGGCAGCAGCAGCCACCGGCTTCGGCGCCTGTTCGAAATCCACGAATTGCGTTTCGAGATACGGCGCCGACGAACTGTCGCTCGGCCGCGACGTCGAAAGCTTCAGCGAAACCGCATCCCAATTTTCTCCCGAGCGCTGCGTAATCGCCGCGCGCCGGTCAAGCGACAGTTTCGGCGGCTCGGTCTTCGAACCCGTCTGCAGCCGGGCATCGTACAACGGTGCCCAGTGGGCATCCGGAACCTGATAATGCACACTGAGATCGGCCTCGAGCGGCGTCTGCGCGACGACGTGAACGCGCACCTCAGTCTGCTCTGTCCGTGCCGGCGCCAGCGCCGCGAGCTGTTTCTCTGTGTCGGAAATCTGCCGGTTGATGTCGCGAATTTTCTGATCCGCTTCGAGCGCGAGTTTGCTCGCGTCTCCTGTCGCCTGTGCGATGAGCGCCAGAACCTTCGGCCAGTCATCCGGCGGCGATGCGGCATTTGTCGTCTGCGGAGCGGGCCGCGTCGGCAGCTGAGCGAGATTGGCGATGAGCTTCTTCTGCGTCTTCGCAGCCTGCGACTGCGCTTCAACCGTCGTTCGCTGATCCTTGAGCGTCTGGATCGTGTCCTCGAGAACCTTGCGCTGCTTGTCGGCAGCCTCGCTCTCGGCACGCTGCAGCAGCTTCTTCGCCGTATCGACGGACCCGATGTCGAGCTTGCCCGTCGCCTTGCCCTCGACCCTGATGGAACCGGGGATGGCGCTCGCTGGCACGTCGCCGATCACGATCGTATGCTCGCCCTTGTCGATATGCACCTTTGCGATGCGTGTGACCTCGGCGCCCGACAGGAACACCGTCACGTCGTCGATGGTCGACGTAGCCGGCACTTCGGCCGCACGCGCGCTGAACGGCATGGCGGCCAGGAAAGCTGCCGCAAAGACAAAACGCATCTCGCTGTGACCTTTGGTTGTTTGGTTGACGACGCCCGATGAACCGCCTCGGCGAGTGGCGACCCCGGCCGATTATGGCCGATGCAAAGCGCGAGAAAAAGGCATTGACACGGCCGCTATTAACCAGATTACGCGAAGGTCGCCAGTAAAATTCACGCCGGAAGCACCTTAGCCCTTGCCTTTGCGTATCCCCATTCGAGCCAGGGCAAAAGTGCCGCGATATCCTGGCTCTCGACCGTAGTGCCGCACCAGATGCGCAGTCCGGCCGGCATGCCGCGGTAGGCGGCAATATCGAAGGCCGCACCCTCGCCTTCGAGCAGCATCACAATGTTGCGCATGACCTCGAGACGCACGTCCTCCGACGCATTGACCAGCGCCGGTTCCGCGAACCGCATCGCAACGGATGTCTGGGAGCGGGTCCGGTGCTCCGCCGCCAGCGGCGCCACCCACGGGGTCCGGTCGATCCAATCGTAGAGTATCGACGATGTGGCGCGCGCCCGCGCGACTGTCGCATCGATCCCGCCGAGACCTTCCGCCCAGCTGAGAGCATCGAGATAATCTTCGACGCACAGCATCGATGGCGTGTTGATCGTGACGCCCTCGAAAACGTCGCGAAGAATTCCGTCCTTGTTCGTCAGCCGGAAAAGCTTCGGCACCGGCCATGGCGGCCGGTACGACGCGAGCCGTTCGAGCGCGCGCGGAGACACGATGAGCATCCCATGTGCGCCTTCTCCGCCAAGCGCCTTTTGCCAGGAATAGGTCAGCACGTCGATCTTGCGAAGATCGATGTCTTCTGCAAACAGAGCCGACGTGGCATCGCAGATAACGAGCCCTTGCCGGTCATCGGGAATCCAATCGCCGTCAGGCACCTTCACCCCCGTCGTCGTGCCGTTCCAGGTGAAGAGCACGTCGCGCGAGAAATCAACCTTGCCGAGATCGGGAAGATATCCAGGCTCAGCTTCGAACGTGCGCAGATCGGAAAGCTTCAGCTCGGCCGTCGTATCGCGGAGCCAGTTGCGGCCGAACACATCCCACGCCAGCACATCGGCCCCGCGTTCGCCGAGGAGGTTCCACATCGCGAGTTCGAACGCGCCGGTATCGGAGCCCGGAACGATCGCGGCTTCGTAGCCTGGTGGCAAACGGAGGATGCTCCGCGTGCGGTCCACCGCGAGCTTCAATCGCTCACGACCTTCGGTGGAGCGATGCGAACGGCCAGTGAGAGCGCCGCTCAACGCATCCGGGCTCCATCCCGGCCGCTTGACGCAGGGGCCGGACGAAAAGAAGGGGCGAGCTGGCTTGATTTTCGGCTTTTGAGGTTCGGACATCGGGGCCTCTTAGCACGGAGCCCGCCAAAGAAAAAAGGCGGTCGCGAACGACCGCCTTTCCGGCACCAAAGCAACACAAGGGTGCACGTATTCTAATCGAACTTGATCCGAAGGCCGGAGCGGAACTGCTGCAGGATGGCATCCTTGTAGACGATCTTGTTTTCGCCTGCCGCCGACGGAGCCGAGGACGAGATCGCACCGCCCTCCCAAAGCATCTGCCAGCCGTTGTCCCAAATGATGGATTCGGTGAGGTTAGTGGCGACACCGGCTTGCACGGCAGCCGCCAGATTGATCTGGTTCTTGCTGGTCGAACCGTTGTTAGTCGAAGAGTTTCCCGGCAGAGCGGCGTTGCCGGAGCAAGTGCCCGCCGGCGTATATGGGCCATCGATCGAGTTGGTCGCACCGACACACGTGGCCGTTTCCGTATACGAACGCTGCAGCCGCCTCCAGGAGAAGCCGCCACCTGCGCCGATGTATGGCGTAAATCGAGTCCCCGTATTGAAATCGTAGATCAGGTTGACGAGGCCCGTCGTTCGCGAAAGTTTCACGGTGTCGGTGCGCGAAATCGAATACTCGTTTGTATCAATGCTGATGGGACTTCCAAATTTGGGCGCAGAGTTCGTTGCGAAATATCCCAATTTGTGATCATCGGTGATCTGATAATTAGGCGTGTAATCGATCGCAACTTCGGCCCGTAGAGACGGCGTGAGATAGCGGCCGAAAGTCAGGCCGAAAATCGGCGACATGGGAAGGTCGCTGCTGTCTTTCGCAAAGTAACCAGGGCTTGCATCCCCAAGATAGTCGATGTTCGTGTTCTTGGTCGACGCGCTTTGCGAAATGTTTCCGCCGAGCATCAATCCGACGTACCAATCGGAATCCGCGTCATACGTCGGAACAGGAACGGGCGCGGGAACAGGCACCGCAACACCGCCGCCGATATCCTTGACGCCGCCCCAGTCCGCAGCCATTGCAGGCGCCCCACTGGCGGCAAACAGAAAACACGTGGCGATCCACGCCTTCGCAGATTTCATAATTCGATCCCTCAAATCCGGCACGCATTGACATGCGCGCCACTCAAAGACTCTGCTCAACGCTACGCTTGCGCTAACCGAGCCCTAGGAGGGAACAGCGGTTTCGTTTCGGTGTCCGTGGGCTCCCCGGGAAGGAGGAGCCCACTACGCTTCACGGGGAGAGGACACGCGAACGCGAAACACGCACAACAAACCACACCTTTGGCATTCCGGACGGAAACAGGTGCTGCGCCCCTGCTCCAGGTCTTCTCGAAGGCGCGACGGCGCCCAAACTAACAATCAGACGAACAATCAGTTCAGATCGTAACGAAGACCGACACGCAGCTGGTGTGCTGTGATGTCCTTTGATTTTTCACTGGACGTCACAGTGTCTGCATCGAATGAAGCCGTTTCAGCTTTTCCGAGGTAGAGGAAGCGGTAGCCGAAATCGAGGTAGAGTGCGTTGCCCGAGCTGACAGCGACCGGCTCATCCTTCATGCCGCCGACGTAGGTCGTGCCACCGCTGCGAATGCGCCAGGAAATGCCGGCCATTGCAGCAGCCGCGAAATTATCGGTAGACTTTCCGCCATATTCGGTTGTGCAACCGCACTGCTCGAACGTGCCTGACGACGTCGAATTGTGCGCATAACCAATGCCGGCGCCAATGTACGGAACGAAGCGACCGCCACGGTTGAAATCGTAATAGAGGTTGGCCAGGACGACAGTGCTGCTCAAATCGAACTTCGAATTGCCGACGAGGTTGCCCGGAGAATAGTAAAGCGAGGACTCGGTGGTGGAGTCGAAAATATGATCGACTGTGATATCGCCACGGAATCCGCGTCCGAAATAGCGGCCGATACCGCCACCGATGCTCCACGCGCCGTCTTGGCTGGAATTTCCGACCTCACGGCCGCTGAAGCTCAACGACGGGCTCGTGAACCAGTTATATCCGCCATCGACGCGGGCATACCAACCCGGCGACGCAGCCGGCATGGCTTCCATCACAGGGGCATCCTTGAGACTGGTGCCGCCGAGGTCGGCAGCCGAAGCCGCCAGAGCACTGCCAAGAACAAGAGCCGCGCTGAGCAGTACTTTGCGCGCAATGAGCATGTATTTTCCCTTCTCGTGCGGCTCAGCGCGACGCGCCGGACCGGCTACTAAAACCGGTCTCGAATATTACGAAGAAGGCTTAAGACGAGCTTAATCGGCGTCGAAATTTGACACGCCGGAGCAGAAGCCCAAATGCTAATGAAAAGTTAATACGATATGTGTGCGGATTATCTCGGGAGCCGCAACGGCCGCCGCTTACGCCGCAGCGGCCGATCGAACGGCGTCGCAGATGTCGCCGACGATGCTCGACACGATCTTCTCGTCATCGCCTTCCGCCATGACGCGGATGACGGGTTCCGTGCCCGACGGCCGAATGACGAGGCGCCCGTTTTCGCCGAGCTTCGCCTTCGCACCCTCGATGGCCTTGATAACGCGCGTGTCTTCCAGCGGCTGGCCGTTGGCATAGCGCACGTTCCGCAAGATCTGCGGCAGCGGGTGAAAGCGGTTGCAGACTTCCGACACCGTCTTCCCGGTGGCGACGACGCACGCCAGGATCTGCAGTGCAGAGACCAATCCGTCGCCCGTCGTCGTGAAGTCGGACAGCACGATATGGCCCGATTGCTCGCCGCCGACGTTGAAGCCGTGCTTGCGCATATGCTCGGTGACGTAGCGATCGCCGACCGGCGTGCGCGCGAGCGTCAAACCGATGGACCGCAAATAGCGTTCGAGGCCGAGGTTGCTCATGACCGTTGCAACGATGCCGCCCGCCGCAAGTTTGCCCGTCCGGTGCCAGCTTTCCGCGATCACCGCCATGAGCTGATCGCCGTCGACGATCTCGCCCTTCTCATCCACGATGACAACACGGTCCGCGTCGCCGTCGAGCGCAATACCGATGTCGGCGCGAAGTTCCTTGACCTTCTCGACGAGCGCGTTCGGCGACGTCGACCCGCAATTCAAATTGATGTTGTGGCCGTTCGGTTCGACGCCGATCTTGATGACTTCGGCCCCGAGCTCCCAGAGCGCTTCCGGCGCGACTTTATATGCCGCCCCGTTCGCGCAATCGATGACGATGCGCAGCCCCGCAAGACGCAATTGCTTCGGCATCGTGCGCTTGGCGAACTCGATATACCGTTCCTGCGCACTTTCGACCCGCGTTGCGCGCCCGATGCGATCGGCGTCGACAAGCAGCGATTTAGAATCGGATTCGATCAGGTCTTCGATCTGCTTTTCCATCTCGTCCGAAAGCTTATAGCCGTCCGGATCGAAGAGCTTGATGCCGTTGTCGTTGGAAGGGTTGTGGGAAGCCGACAGCATCACGCCCAAATCGGCCCTGAGCGACCGCGTCAGCATGGCGACCGCCGGCGTCGGCATCGGGCCGAGCAGAAACACGTCCATGCCGACCGACGTGAAACCCGACATCAGGGCCGCTTCCAGCATGTAGCCGGAAAGCCGCGTGTCCTTGCCGAGCACGACGCGGTGCCGGTGCGTACCCGACCGGAAGACGGTCCCGGCGGCCATCCCGACCTTCAGCGCAATTTCCGATGTCATCGGATGCCTGTTGGCGAGACCGCGAATGCCGTCCGTCCCGAAATAGCGGCGTACCATGCTAACCTCCCGTCGTGCGGATCAGCCCATTCGCGTAGCACGCTCGAACCGGCAATCCTAAAATAGCGGTGAAACACGTCGTCCAATTGCGGTCGGCGTGATTTTCCGTCCCCTTAGAGACCATAGATGCCCGAGCAAGCACTTGCATTCCACGCCGTTGGCTGAATTGCCGCAAATGTTACACCGGATTCCACTCGGGGTTGCACAGACTTCGCACCTTCTTTCCACATTATGAGATTTTGAGACACAGGTTGGCTCGCGTTACGGAATCGGCCCATAGGTCCACTATTGATGTAGCGCGCGCTTCAGGGGCAAAGTCGTTTAGCGGGCGCAATCCGAGGGGTATCGATTATGGCAGTCTTTCTAGCAGTCGCTAACCGCAAGGGTGGCGTCGGCAAATCCACTGTCGCAGTGATGCTGGCTCACGGGCTTGCCGTCCACGGGGGCAAACGCGTCCTGTTGATCGACCTCGATTCCCAATGCAACGCATCGCTCATCCTGATGGGCGGTCAAGGCTGGAACGAAGCCCGCAAAGCCGGCAAAACCATCGCCGATTACTTCTACGACCTGTTCGACGGCATCCCCGCCAACGCCCGCGATTACGTCGCCAAGAACGTCGGCGATGTTTCCATTGCGAACGGCAAGCCGGCCCCGATTTCGCTTGTCCCCGGTTCCCTCCTCCTCGAGGACATCCAGGGCGAGCTGTACCTGAAGCAGGCAAGCCAGAGCAACGTCCCGGAGGTCGTCGCGAACCGCGTCCGCGGCCGCATGGAAAGCCTCATCCGCCGCTTCGAAGGCGACTATGACGTCGTCATTCTGGACTGCGCGCCGGGCCTCTCGTTCGCCGCCCTCGCCGCGCTCAAGACGGCCGACAAGGTCATCGTGCCCTTCCGCCCGGACTACGTTTCCCAGCTCGCCGTCGACCGCGTCGCGATGCTGATCGAAGACACGCGCAATCTCGACGACCTTGCCGCAATGCCCACGGAGGACAGGCGGTATGTCTGTCTCGCAAACTATGTGCGCAACGACGACCGGGACTATATGATGATCGAGGAAATAAGCCTCGTGCATCCGGTGCTCGAGACGTTTCTGCCGCAACGCAACGGCATCGCCAACGCCTTCGACTACATCGGCCAGCTGAGATCGATCGACGTCAAGTATTCCGACGCCGCCGGCGACGTCAAAGAGCTTCATCAGGAGATCGCCCGCCTGGTTGAAACCGTGGCGGCGAAGAAGAAAAACAAAGTATCCGTTTCTTAACTGTTGCAGGCGAGAAGACGTCGATCATGAGCAAAGGCAAACAGCTCTGGCCCGGCGATGAGATGGCGATGTTCTTCCGCGCCCATATCCGGCGCGAGACAACGCTTGAGGGCGAAGCGGCGGACCGGCTCGCAGCCGCGCTGACGAAGGCTATCAACCGCATGCTCGTCCGCGAGATGCCCCCCGAGCCTTCGGGAGAGCTTGCAGCAGAGCCGCCGGTCGAAGCCCCGAAAGCCGCCGAAGCCGCGGCCCCGGCCGAGTCGAACGAGCGGCACGACCGCGCCGAGAATTTCAATCCCTATCGCTTCTCCGCGATGGTGACGCTTGCGAAGCACGGCCGCGAAGGCCTGATGACGCGCCTTCAGGAAATCAAATCGGCGGAAAGTCTGCGGGCGTTCGCGGAAGCCCAGCACGTACCTGTTGCGGCAAACGTGAAGCGAACCGACGACATCCGCAAAGCCATCGTCGCCGGCGTCGAACGTCGCCTCGCGGACCGTAAAGCCGCGGCCAGCTGACGAGCTTCAACCGGGCGAAGGGAGGGACGCTACGTGGTGGCCGAAGCGCCGTCTGACGCAAATCCCGGCCTCCGCCGCTCCATCGGAACGACACAGCTCGCACTCTATGCGCTCGGCAGCATGGTCGGGTCGGGAATTTACGGCCTCATCGGCAAGGCCGCAGGCGAAGCCGGCTCTGCCGTCTGGCTGTCGTTTATAATCGCCATGCTGGCGGCGCTGCTGACTGCCCTCTCCTATGCCTCGCTCGGATCTCGCTACCCGCGCGCGGGTGGCGCAGCATATGTGACGGACCGCGCGTTCAAGCGGCCGCTCCTGAGCTTCACCATCGGGCTCGCCCTTGTAGCGTCCGGACTGACCTCGATCGCAACTCAGTCGAAGATCTTCGCGGCGATCCTCGCCGACATCGCCGACATCGAGGCGTTGACACCGACCGCCATCACGGTGGGCTTTCTGTTGATCCTTAGCGGCATCGTCTTCCGGGGCATCCGCGAGAGCATGTGGGTCAACGTCGTCTGCACGTTGTTGGAGGTCTCGGGAATTCTCCTCGTCATCGTGTCGGGCATCTCCTATTGGGGCACGGTCGACTACTTCGAAATCCCGCCACGGGCAGCGGACACAGGCATCGCCCTCGTCGTGCTGCAGGCGTCCGTGCTCACGTTCTTTGCGTTTATCGGCTTCGAAGATGCCATCAACGTCGCCGAGGAATGCAAGAACCCCCAGCGCACGATCCCGTGGGGCCTCGTCATCGCAACGGTTTCCGCAGCGTTCCTGTACGTGGCCGTCTCGATCACTGCGGTATCCGTGCTGCCGTGGCAGGAACTCGCCGCAGCACCGAGCCCATTGACCGCGGTCATGCAGCGCAGCGCTCCGGACATACCCGCCGGGCTGATGAGCTTCATCGCGCTCTTCTCGGTGGCGAACACCGCACTCGTCAATTACGTGACGGCCTCCCGCCTGATCTACGGCATGTCAGGTCAAGGACTTCTGCCGGCCGTCGTCGGACGCGTGCACGAGACGCGGAGAACGCCGCACATCGCGATCGCAGCGATACTTGGATTATTGTTGCTGCTGGTCGTTGCCGGAGAAATTGCCGATCTCGCCGCCGCCACGGTCCTGCTTCTGCTCGTCGTCTTCATCGCCGTCAACGGGTCGCTCATTGTGTTGAAGCGCCGGAGGGGCGAAGCTCCGGGACAATTCGAAATTCCGACAATCCTGCCGGTCGCGGGCATCATCGTCTGCGCGGCGCTTCTCGTCACGCGCTTGGCGAGTGCCGACTGGCGCGCCCCGGCACTGGCAGGCGCACTCCTCGCGGTGATCCTCTGCTTTTACGCCGCCCTCAAAACGACGGCGCCGAAGATCAGATAGCGCTCGCAAAGCCGCATCGCCCATCGAGATCAGCCGAGCCCCTTTTCCGTCCCCGCCGAGCACGCACGCCAAACCTCGACGGCCTGCTTCGTTTCCGCGACGTCATGCGCGCGGACGATCTGCACGCCAGCCGCGACACCCGCAAGCGCGCAGGCGAGCGACCCCGGCACACGGTCCTTCGCTGCGTCCACATTGCAGAGCTGACCGATCATCTTCTTGCGGCTGGCGCCGAGCAGGATAGGCACGCCAAGCCCGTGATAAAGCGAAAGGCCCGCCATCACCGCGACGTTGTGATGAAGATGCTTGCCGAAACCGATGCCCGGATCGGCGACGAGCTTCGCCTTCGGGATACCGGCCGCGACGCACGCCTGGATGCGCCCCTCGAGATAATCAAAAACATCGAGCACGACGTCGTCGTACTTCGGATTGTCGTTCATCGTTTTCGGATCGCCTTGCGCGTGCATGATGACGATCGGCAGCCCGGTCTCGGCCGCGACCTCCAAGGCTTCCGGATCATACGTGAAAGCGGAGACGTCATTCAGAATGTCCGCGCCAGCCGCAGCCGCGCGCCGCATCACCTCTGATTTGCGCGTATCGACCGAGATCACCGCATCGGTCCTGGCTCGCAATCCCTCGACCACGGGAATGACCCGGCGCAGCTCTTCATCGACCGCGACCGTATCCGATTGCGGCCGCGTGCTTTCACCGCCGATATCGAGAATGTCGGCCCCCTCTTCGACGAGCCGCAATCCGTGTGCGATCGCGTCTTCAGTGCTCGCGAACTGGCCGCCGTCCGAGAAACTATCCGGCGTGACGTTTATGATGCCCATGATGCGCGGGCGATCGAGCGACAACCCGGCGACACGCGCACGCGGCTCGGAAAGCGCTTGCAGAATGTCGGCGGCCGACAACGCTTCCCGGCCCCAGTCGCCGCTGAAGGCGTCTCCCAGGACAACGGTCCGCCGCTTCGTTTCGGGCGAACCGCGCGTCAACACATCAAGCGCCGCGAACGACATCCGGCCGCCGGCAAGAGGCAGACCCTTCCATTCGGGAACGTCGGCCTCATCGACCGCCCGGCTGACGCTCCGGTCCCAGAAGATCGCGCTAGGCTGCAGGTAGACTGATCGTTTCATTGACACTCGCACACAGAAAAATTTCCGCCGGACGCAACACTTCTCCCCTCCCCCTCGCGGGGAGGGATCGGGGGTGGGGGGTTCGGAGAGAGAAGAAATTTCGAGATCAGCATTTGCAGTTCAGCAGCCAATTTGCCCAAGTGCTTTAACAGTCCGCTGGTCATTCACCCCACCCCTAACCCCTCCCCCTCAAGGGGAGGGGAATCCGTTCCCGAGCTTCCGAAACAAAAGCGGCCGCGATGTTATCGCGGCCGCCAGGAAATTTGCGGACCATCGTCCAACGATTACTGCGGCTGCGGTTCGGGCTCGATATCGATCCCGCCCTTGGGCTCGCCCCGCGGCCGCGGCGGCTGCCGGCCCGCAGTCGGAACGGCCGAACCGGCTGGTCCCTTGCTGCCGTCATCGTCCGTCGGACGCGAGATCTTGTCACCGCGCATGATCGCCTGACACTCGTCGCCCGTGATGGTCTCGTACTCCATCAGCGCCTGCGCCATCAGCTCGAGCTCGCCCTTGTGCTTCGTCAGCACTTCCCAGGCGGTTTTCTGACCGGTGGTCACGATACGCCGCGTCTCTTCATCGATGAGCTTGGCGGTCTCTTCGCTCATGTTCTTCTGTTGCGTGATCGAATGACCGAGGAACACTTCCTGCTGGTTCTCCGAGTAGAGCAGCGGCCCGAGCAAGTCGCTCATACCCCACTCCGTCACCATCTTCTTGGCGATGTTCGTCGCCTGGCTGATGTCGCTCGAAGCACCCGTGTTCAAGTGTTCGCGGCCATAGATGATCTGCTCGGCAACACGGCCGCCGAAGGCCATCGCGATCTTGCCCTCGCACCACTGCTTCGAATAGCTGAGGCGATCCCGCTCCGGCAAACTCATCGTAACGCCCAGCGCGCGGCCGCGCGGAATGATCGTCACCTTGTGCAGGGGATCGTTGCCCGGCACGACGAGATTGACGATCGCGTGGCCAGCCTCGTGATAGGCGGTCGCGAGCTTCTCTTCCTCGGTCATGGCCATGGTCTTGCGCTCGGCGCCCATCATGACCTTGTCCTTGGAATCCTCGAACTCCGCCTGCGTCACGAGCCGCTTGTTGCGACGGGCGGCAAGCAGCGCCGCCTCGTTGACGAGGTTCGCAAGATCCGCGCCCGAGAACCCAGGCGTACCGCGGGCAATCACCTTCGGATCGACGTCCGGCGCCAGCGGCACCTTCTTCATGTGAACGCGCAGGATCCGCTCGCGCCCGACCACATCCGGATTGGGAACGACGATCTGGCGGTCGAAACGGCCGGGGCGCAGCAGCGCCGGATCGAGCACGTCGGGACGGTTCGTCGCCGCGATGATGATGATGCCTTCGTTGGCTTCGAAGCCGTCCATCTCGACAAGCAGCTGATTGAGCGTCTGTTCGCGCTCGTCGTTGCCGCCACCGAGACCGGCACCGCGATGACGGCCGACAGCGTCGATTTCGTCGATGAAGATGATGCACGGCGCATTCTTCTTCGCCTGCTCGAACATATCGCGCACGCGGCTTGCGCCGACGCCGACGAACATCTCGACGAAGTCGGAGCCGGAGATCGTGAAGAACGGAACGTTGGCTTCGCCCGCAACGGCGCGCGCAATGAGCGTCTTACCAGTGCCGGGAGGACCCACGAGCAGGCAGCCGCGCGGAATGCGTCCGCCGAGGCGCTGGAACTTCTGCGGGTCGCGAAGGAACTCGACGATCTCTTCAAGATCGGCTTTCGCCTCGTCGACACCGGCGACGTCCTCGAACGTGACGCGGCCATGCCGCTCCGTCAGGAGCTTCGCGCGAGACTTGCCGAAGCCCATTGCTCGGCCGGAACCCGACTGCATCTGACGCATGAAGAAGATCCACACGCCGATGAGCAGCAGCATCGGAAACCAGCTCAGAAGAATGCTTGTGATCGACTGCACTTCATCCTCGGCAGGCCGCGCTTTGAACTTCACACCCTTCTCGCGCAGGCGGGTCACGAGGTTCGGGTCTTCTGGGGCATAAGTCGAGAACGCCGCATCGTTTGAGCCCGCGTCCCGCTTCGTACCCGTGATACGGTTGCCCGCGATCACGGCTTCCGAGACGTTACCCTTATCCACGGCGTCTAGAAATTCAGAATATTGAATTTCGTTTGTCCGGCGGGTTGTGCTCGGATTGCTGACGAGATTGTAGAGCGCCAGCAAGAGGACGAACAACGCCGCCCAGATCGCAAGTTTCTGATAATTCGGGTTCATTTTTTTCCTTGATGGCGCCGTCGGCACCAAAATGGCGCGTGCTCGGTGGCACTGCTGCCCCCAAAGTGAGACCTTAACATAGGTGGCGGCCAATCTCCGCACAAGTTCGTGCGTTTACCTTGGTTCTCGGGGCCACCATACGTCGTAATCCTTAAGATGTAACGGACGCCAAGGGCGTCAATTCGAACCCGTCGGGATCGAACGGCTCGGCCTCCGGAAGGGCAAAAGGCGCGAGAGAGGGTGCTGCAACGAGTTCATCCCCGGCCCAAAATGACGGTAGCGCCGCCGCGGCACGCGCGGGCGGTCGCAATTCGTCGCGGAGGCGATGCGCAACCGCCCCGTATGCTGCGGTGCCTAACGGTTTGACGGTAATGGCCTCCCGGCCGTTGAGCGGCGCCCCCCCTCCCCAGTTTTCGGCGGACCAGCTCAGCGCAAACCTATTATCCCAGATCCTTACGGCCTGGGGCGGCAGCTCAATCTCCGTGTGATCGAGCCGGCCGGCCTCCCGCCAGCACCGGATGAAGCGCGGCCCGATCGAAATCATCGCGCCGCCGAGCGTTGCCGAACACCGTTCTTCCTCCCGAAGCCGGGCCGAGAGTGCTTCGATTTCGGAAAGTTGCGGCTCGGGACTGTCTCCGCCGAAGCGGGCGATGAGACGCGCCATCACCTTCTGCCGCAGGAAGGCTGGACCGGCATCGAAGGCCCGGCGATCGAGCGTCGCAAAAACCTCGTTGCCGAACGAGATATTGAGCGACGCGATGAACTGCTCCTCCGCATAGGCGAGCGCCTCGCGCGCGTCCCCGAGGCGGCGCGCCGACGTCGCCAGCGCCTGGGGCGGCAAACCGGCTGTTGCAAGCTCAACCAATGCCGAACGCACGCGCGCCCGCTCATAGCGATCGTCCGTGTTCGACGGATCTTCGATATAGAGAATGCCGCGCTGGACGACGGCAGCGATCAAACGCGCCTTCTCAAAGCCGAGGAGCGGCCGCACCAGAGCAATCTGGGATTGGCTGGAGATCGGCCGCTCACTGCGCATGCCGGAAAGACCGTCGATGCCTGCGCCGCGCGCGAGGCGCATGACGAACGTCTCAGCCTGGTCGTCGAGATGATGCGCGGTCGCAATCGCGACTTTGCCGCCGCCGATCCCACGCGCATGCTCTTCGAGAAGCCGGTAGCGAGCCCCCCGCGCCGCGGCGGCCACACCACTTCGCGGCTTCGCGCCATCCCACGTCAAGATGGCGTGCGGTAAGCCCAGCCGCTCCGCAGCCTGACCGGCGAGTTCGGCCTCAGAACGCGATTCCGGGCGCAGACCGTGATCGACGGTGGCGACGGATAGCGACGGCGTCGCAAGCTTTGCACGCGCCCGCCATTCGGCAGCGAGAACCATGAGCGCCATGCTGTCCGGACCGCCGGACACGGCAAGGACGACGTGATCGAACCGCGCGAGCCGGCCGAAGGCGGCATCCGCTTCGAGATCAGTAATCGGTAATGGCGATAAGCGACTCACGGCTTCTTCAGTTCAGCGGAGAACCTGAGCCCGCCGCTCCTTCTATTGGCAGCCGATCCGCTGCCGTTCACTCTGTGCGCGTGCTTTCACGTTCTGCGCCGCCGTCGGAAACTTCGACGCGAGTTCGGAGAAGGACGAACACGCCGCATCCTTCTGCCCGAGCCTGTCGAGCGACATCGCGAGCTTCAAAAGACTGTCAGGCGCCTTTCCGCTTTGCGAATAGGTCGAATAGCCCTTCAGGAAAGAGCTCGCCGCCGCCTTGTATTGACCGCGGACGAAATAAGTCTCGCCCAACCAGTATTGCGCATTTCCCGAGAGCGAGTCGTTGGGAAACTTCTTCAGGAAATCGGTGAATGCCGTTTCCGCCGAGCCGTAATCGCGCTGCAGCAGATACCCATAGGCGGTTTCATAAAGCTGCTTTGGGTTTGCGTTCGGCTCGCTCGCCTCAGGCAAAGCCGCCGTGGCGACCGGCGCGGGCGATCCGCCGACGCCGCCAGCCGGCTCCGGCTGTCCATTGCTGGGCTGTCCATGGCTGTCGAGCAGGCCACCGATGGCATCGGTGCCCGATGAAACGGTCGTCGATCCGAACCCGCTGACCGCCGCGTCCGCGTGATCAGCGGTGCCAGCGTCAGGAGCGCCCTGATTGTCCGATCGCCTCGGCACGCCGCCCAAGCTGCGAACTTGATCCGAAAGCTGCTGCACTTGCGCCGAAAGCGCGCGAACCTGCGTCTCCAGCCCCTCGATCCGCGCCGGATCGGCCGAAACCGCACCTCCCGACGAAGGAAATGGTGCCGCTGCCGAACCGCCGCTTTTGGCAAGCGACTCTAAAGTGCCGACGACGACCTGCATATCGACGAGCTGCTCCTCGAGCGCCTGAACCCTCGCCTTGAGCCCGGCATCACCGGAAGAAGCTGCAGCAGCCGCCCCGCTGCTCTTCGATGGCCGCGCGTCGCTGGTCTGCGCCACGACCGGAACGGCCGATAGGGCGAACGCCAGCGCAACGATCTGCAATCGCAAGCCACTCCGAAGTATCCCCGCAAGCTTGGCCATTCCCGGCTCTACCCCTAATGTTCGATCGAATGTTAAATCGCTGAAGCGCCAGTCAACTACCGCTGGAAGAAACTGTATCCCAGCATCGCCTGCGCCTCCACCTACGCCGGGTCGCAGGGACCCATCAACCCAGAGAGCGCAATTATTGCGAAATCGCCTCGGCCTGATCGGATCGGGCGCCGCTCACCGGACCCACCGAAGCTTTGGCAGGCAACCCCGTAGTCCCCGGCCGCGGCGGCCAAGTTCCATCGTAACGCCAGTCCTTTATGTAAACTTCGGCATTCCGGTTCTGAGCTTGGCACAAGGGCCCGCCGCACACCGCGATGCGGTCCGTATTCCCGGCGGCTTTGACCTCGATGCGACTTTCCGCAATTCCTGCCGCGACCAGCCTGTCACGAACGGCCTGAGCGCGCTGCAGGGAAAGCTCACCCGATGTGGCCCGCCCCCCGTCATCGTCGGAACGCCCGATAACCACGACCGTCAGATCGGGCCGGGCATTGAGCCAGCGCGCCTGACCTTCGACGATACTGCGCGCCCGTCCGCCGAGAATTGCGCTGTTCTCCGCGAAGAACACGCGGTCTCCGACATCGACCAGAAAAGCCCGCCGGTATTCGACAGTACGCTCGGCAAGTCCGGCCTTGATCAGCGCCCGCTCGTCTGGAGTCCTCTCGCCGCGATCAAGCGCCGCCAACGCGCGCTTTGCCCGCGAGGCCTCGATCGTTCCCGGATAGTCGCTGACCACCCGGTCAAGCAGCCGCCGGCCGGACTCGTCGGCGTGATCCGAAAGCGCATCTAGACCGTCTTCGAGCAGCTCCGCAGCCGTTTCACGATCCGCCGCCTCATCTTGGGCGAAGACGCGCTGCGCCAATATCGCCGTAAAGGCGATCACACAGCAGAAAACGCCAACCGCAACCTTGGAAGTCCGCAATTTCAACATCGAACGGCGCCGCAACCTGGAAGATCAAGGAGCCGTTATGCGAGTCCAATTAGGCCAAACTTTGCTGAATCTTGGGTGCGCAAAAGCCCTGTGGGAGTGTGGCTCTTATGAGCCAACACACAAACGCCACACGAAGAAGACCTGGAAGCGACCTAGCCGGCGCGAGGATTAACGCTGGCTAACCACACCACCGCTGTTGAGCACCGTCTGCGCGCGACGGTTCTGCGACCAGCAGGAAATGTCGTTGCAGACGGCAACCGGACGCTCCTTGCCGTAGGAGATCGTGCGGATGCGCGCACCGTTCACGCCATGCGAGGACAGGAAGTTGCGCACCGTCGTCGCACGCCGCGCGCCAAGCGCGATGTTGTACTCGCGCGTGCCGCGTTCGTCGGCATGGCCTTCGATGGTGATGGTGTAGTTCGGGTACTGCTGCAGCCACTGCGACTGCTTCGTCAGCGTCTGCGCGGCTTCGGGCGTGAGATCGACCGAGTCGGTCGAGAAATAGACGAGGTCGCCGACGTTCTGCGTGAAGTCACGCTGCGAGCCCGGCGTCGCGTTTCCGTATTTGCCGCTTAGGGAGTCGGGCTGCATGTCTTTGTTGGCGCACGCGCCGAGCGTCGCGGCAAGTATCGAAACGGCGGCAAGGCGCAGACCCAAGCTCCGCGCAAACGTGGCCATCATTTCGCAAATCCCCTTCGTATCGATCTCATCTCTCGCGCGAGTTGCATGCGCTTTGTCTGAGAGAGATAGCTGTTTCATTCCCGCATAGAGAATCGTTCAGCCGAAAATATGGCCGAGTCCGCCGATGACCCACCAAGTCTCTCCCTGAGGAGGGCTCGGATTACCTGGATCTCCCGCGATCCGTTCTCTCAGGAGCTTGTAGCATCGCGTTGCGAAGCGCGCGTGCGACTAATTTGGTTTTGAGCACTTTTCTCGATCTTTTCCGCACCAAAAACGGCCGGAAGAATCGACTTTTCGAGCTGCCTGAAATCGGCGAAGCGCGCGTCACGCGAGTCGGGAAAATCATCCCCGCGACGGCACCCCTAAAAAGCTCAAGACCGAGATGGTGGCGAGCTAATCGCCAACAACTCGGTCTTGAAGATTAGGATGAAAAACGCAGTACTGAGTAACAGGCAGCGCTTAGAGCGCGTCCTGCTGCTGAGCATCGAACCCGCCGATCTCCATAGACTGATGCTGAGCACCAGTTACAAAGGCTGCGACGAGAACGAATGCGCTCTTCATAGGTAGTCCTTTGAGTCCAGAGTACCCGCGATTAGCGAGCGACCTGGTCGCTAGCGGTCGGGCCGCCGAGCTTCAAAGGCGTATGCTCAGCTTCGCGACGGCATGCGCCGAGAGCAACAGCCGCGACTACTGCTGACAAAAGGATCAGCCCCTTCACACCCTGCATGGTCATATCTCCTGATACGATTCCGGCAAAAGCCGTACTCTGGGGTACCGGGAGGGCGCGTCCCGATCAAGAACTGAGGGGGCAATTCCCAAGTTTTCCAAGGCAATAGATGCGAAAATGCAACGGGACTTAGTGGGCAAAAGTCAACACTTTTGTGACTACGGTTAAGACGAGCAACACCTTGATATCACTCATCTTTGTTCGCCTCGACAAAGGCGTCGTTAATAATTGAACGAAGCCGTTCGTAAATAGGGTGTTAATTCAGAAGCGGTGACCAAGCCGGGTCCGAAGCGAAGGCCGGAGTGTCGACCTTTCGTTCGTTGTAACCCGTGATATCGACCGAGAAGATTCGAGGCCCCCCGTTTGTGCCCTGCGACTCGCGGAAGAACATCAAAACCCGGCCGTTTGGTGCCCAGGTCGGCCCCTCGTTGTGAAATCCTTCCGTCAGCGTGCGTTCCCCCGAGCCGTCCGGCTTCATGACGCCGATGATGAACGCCCCGCTGGTCTGTTTGGTGAACGCGATATAGTCACCCCGAGGTGACCAGACAGGCGTCGAGTAGCTGCCGTCGCCCATCGAGATCGGATGCTGGTTTGATCCGTCCGAATTCATGACCCAGAGCTGCTGTCTGCCAGCCCGATCGCTCTCGAAGACGATCTGACCGCCGTCCGGCGAATAGCTTGGACTGGTATCGATACCGTTCGACCGCGTGATCTGCCGCGGCTGCCGGGAGCGGAGATCCATCTCGTAAATATCGGAGCCGCCATCGGGGCGCCCGAGGCTCATGACCACCCGCTGCCCGTCGGGAGAGAATCGCGGCGCGAACGTCATGTTGGGAAAATCGCCAACGAGTTCACGACGGCCTGTCTCCAGGTTCATGATGAAAACCTTAGGCTGGCCGCCGTCGGTATAGGACATGTACGTAATTTCCTGGTTCGTCGGAGAGAACCGGGGTGTGAGCACAAGCTCCTGGCCCTGCGTCAGCAGACGGACGTTCGCGCCGTCCTGATCCATGATCGCGAGACGCTTCACGCGCTTCTCTTTGGGGCCAGTTTCGTCAACGTAAACGACGCGCGTATCAAAATAGCCCTTCTCGCCCGTCAGCCGTTCATAGACGCTGTCGGCGATGAGATGGCCGATACGCCGCCAGTTCCGCGACGCCGTCGAAAAGCGCTGGCCAGCGAGTTGCTTCCCGCCCGCGACATCCCAGACGCGGAATTCAGCGCCGACCTTGCCGTCGCCCGCGTTGACGACACGCCCGACGACCAGCGCGTCGGCTTGAATGGAGCGCCAGTCGCCGAAGCGCGGCGCGGCGTTGACGTCGCGCACCTGCTCCAGGAACGACTGATGATCGAGCGGCCGAAAAAGTCCGGACCTTTCGAGATCGGCCTCGACCACCGCCGCGATATTGCTCGCGAGTTGCTGATCGTCGCCAAGAAAGCTTGGAACGGCGATCGGGATCGGCGCGATCGTGCCTTCCGTCTGCGTGCCTTTGAGCTGCGCCATCGCACCCGGTGCAAAACCCGGAACGAGCCAGACGCAAGCAGCGACGAGCGTCGCAACTGAAAAGAGCCTTTTGAGGCGGACTTTCAAGATCATGGATGGTCTCTCATGCGTCACGGTGCGATTCGGAATTCCCAAGTCGTTGCTTCGCTTCGCGGTCGAATGAAGCAACTTTTGGGCGTTTACAACATTTCACGCGGATCGAAAGTCCAGTCGATGTACTTCCACCCGCCTTCGTACTTGTCCGGAGGCAATCGAAACGGCGCGCACATCCTGACGGCTCTGAGTGCGGCTTCGGCATAAACCTGTCCAGCCGTCGTCGATGGCGCGGACGTGACACGTGGCTCGCCGACGAGTGTGCCGTCGGCGTTGAGCTCCCAATGAAGCTCGACAACCGGAACCTCGCTGCCGCCACCCGTACCGGGCGGCCGCCAGCAGCCGTTGAGCTGCGACTTCAGCATCCCCTTCAAGAGATCCTGCTCGCGCGCCGAAAGAACGGTATCCGAGCCGGTCTGCGTCCCCGCTTCCTTGCCGAAGTGGGTCGAAGTCGAGCTTGAGCCCGATGCCTGCTGCCCCTTCTTCTTCTTGTCCTTGTCGAGAAGAGCCTTCGGCGTTGCGTCGTCCGGCGACTTTTCGAGAAGAGACGCGATCTTGCTCGGATCGAACTGCTTCTTCGCGGCTTCGGCTTTCTTCTTGGCCTCTTCCTGTTTCTTCTTCTTGAGTTCAGCGGCCTTCTTCTTTTTCGCCTCTTCTTCCGCTTTCTTTTTTGCTTCGTCTTCGGCCTTCTTCTTCGCTTCCGCCTCGGCTTTTTTCTTGGCCTCCTCGTCGGCCTTCTTCTTGGCTTCTTCCGCCTGGCGTTCCTGCTCAAGCTTCTGCTCAAGAAGCTTTTTCTCGTCCGGCGTCGGACCGGGCTGAGGCTCCGGCGGGGGCGGCGGCTCGTCGATCTTCTTGGAAATCGGATCAGGCTCAGTCTTCGCCGGTGGCGGCGGAGGTGGAGGCTCGGCGGCCTGAGGCGGCTCAGGCTCCGGCGGTGGCTCGGCTTTGGCGACCTGCTCCGCCGGCGGCGGTGGTGGCGGGGGCGCGTTGGAGGGCTTCGGCGTATCGTTCTTGCTGTCGTCGGGCTTCGGCTGGTCGTTCGCCTTCGTCTCGAGATTCTTCGAGTCCTCGCTCCCCTGCTTCAGGCGCAGAAACTCGGATGGCGTGATGATGTCCGCTGAGATCGCCGGCGTATCTGGCGATAGCAGCGGCTGCGCAGTGCGCATGGAAAAAAGCGCCCACCCGAGGAGCAAGGCGTGGAAGAGGAGGGACAGAACCAGTCCTAAGGGCACAGTCAGCACCCACAATCGCTAAAGGACGCCACGTCTGATCGCCGATCCTTGCGACGATTCGGCAGGAGCGGAGCGCAGGCCGCAGCCTTCGCTACGGACAAGCGTCGCGACGAACCGGTCGTCCGGGCGCGGCGACCCGTCGGGCGAACAAGAATGCGCATGGGCGGCGTCGAACCGCTCGTGCGATGCGTCGGCATCGCCCTTAGCGTCTCCCTTGGCCGACGCGCATTCTTGTTCGTCATACGTATCGTCCTCTGGCGATTGCGGGCGCTAAGTGCCTCCCTTCTCCCCATTGAGAACGAACGACAGCTTCTTGAACCCGCCCTGGTTGATGCGGCTCATGACCTCCATCACCGTGCCGTAATTCACGCCCTTGTCGCCGCGCACGAAGATTGTCTCGTCGTAGCCGTTGCCCGCGATTGCCTTGAGTTTCGTCGCCAGGTCGTCGAGCGGAACCTGCGAGTCGCCGATGTAGACGTCGCCATTGGCCTTGACCGTTACCGCCACCGGATCCTTCTTCGGCGGCTCGATTTGCTGGCCCTTGGATTCCGGCAGATTGACGTCGATACCCGTCTGCAACAGCGGCGCCGCGACCATGAAGATGATCAGGAGCACGAGCATCACGTCGACCATCGGCGTGACGTTGATCTCGCTCATCGGCATGTGCCGGCCGCGCCGCCGGCGCCCGCCGCCTCCGCCCGCTTTGACGCTCATCCCCATTGGATTTAAGCCCTCACGTCGATCTGGCGAGATACGATCGCTGCGAATTCATCGGAAAAAGCATAGAGACGTTGAGAGATCGCGGCCGAATCAGCCGAGAACTTATTGTAGAAAATAACCGCCGGAATGGCGGCCATGAGGCCAAGCGCCGTCGCGAACAAGGCTTCCGCGATACCGGGCGCGACCACCGCTAGCGAAGTGTTCTTCGAAACGGCAATCGACTGGAAGCTCGTCATGATGCCCCAGACCGTACCGAAGAGTCCAACGAACGGTGCTGTCGATCCGACCGTCGCAAGAAACAGGAGACGCCGGTCGAGACGTTCCATCTCGCGGCTGATCGTGACGTCCATCACCTTCTCGACGCGCAGCTGAATGCCGCCGAGCGCGCGGATGTTGCCTTCGACCGATCGTTTCCACTCACGCATCGCCGCCACGAAAAGCGCCGCCATCGTGATCGTCCGCCCGCGCGAGAGGTTGGCGTAAAGCTCATCGAGCGACTGGCCCGACCAGAACAACTGCTCGAAGCGATCGCTCTCGACGCGCGCGCGCCGGAACGCCAGGAGCTTTTCGAAGATGATCGCCCACGACCAAACGGACGCGACGCCGAGCCCTGTCATCACGATTTTGACGACGAGGCTCGCCTGCATAAAGAGCTCGATGAACGAGAAGCCGCTCGCTCCGACCGGGGCAACGGCGCTTTGGGCGACATCCGCGGGATTCATTTCACCATCCATGTCGAAGAATTGCGATACCCGTACGGAACCGCACGGGCCTTGGAATTTCGGCAGCATTGGGACGCGCCCGGCGCGGGCCCGATGAAGTTTGCGTATGACGGCGTAATGACGTCCACCCCGGCAGCAAGCGCCATCGCCCACCGCGCTCATTCGCATCGAGAGCTTTTGACGCCCAATATGACCAAACGAGGGCTTTGTGTAGCCGATGGCAATGACGCATCTTCGTGTTTATCCACGAAAAATGCGGCCATTGATCTCACCATGAGCCATGCAGAGCGTGCTCGCGAATGTCAATTGGCGTCTGGACGCGGCGTCCGGAACGTCCACGAAATCCCGGGGAACTAGGCGGAAGAATTCTTTCGCCCTTCGGCGTGCGCCTCGAATGCCTTTCGAACCGTGTCGCTCAAACGGAGAGGTTTTCCCGAAATCGACACGAGCACCACGACGACCTCGGCCGAGACGAGAGGCACACCGTCGCGGCTGATCCTCTGGTCGAGCGTTACGCTGGCCGCCCCGAGTTCCTTGACGCGCGTTTCGACCTCCAGGAGATCGTCCATGCGTGCCGGACGTGCGAAATCGAAGGACATGCGACGGACGACGAAAGCGGCCGGTTCGCGGCTGTCGGTGCCGTCGATCATCCGCCGGGCGTCGGTGCCGAGCAGCCGGAGAAAATCTGTGCGTCCGCGCTCCGCAAACCGCACATAGGACGCATGATAGACCACGCCGCCAGCATCGGTGTCTTCGAAGTAGACCCGTACGGGAAGGATGTGACGCTGGCCTTCTGCGTCCTGAACGATGCGCCCGGCAAGGTCTGGCCAACGCGCTCCGGTCAAACCTGGCCCTCCTCGGCACCGCCGAGCTCGATCATCACGATCTCGGGCGGAGAGCCGAACCGGATCGGCAATGATGAGCAGCCAAGACCGCCGGAAACGACCAAGTGGCGGCCGTTTTCGACGATGTGGCCATAAGCGTACCGCGAGCCGAACCGCGACGGTACAATCGGCGCGTATCCCAATATGCGGACCTGCCCGCCGTGCGTATGGCCCGAGATCGTCAGCGAAACGCGCTCCGGCACGACCGGGAAAATATCGGGCTCGTGCGCCATCAGAAGGAGCGGTGCATCGTCCGTTATCTGTCGCAGCGTCCCCGGCAGATCGTCGACGCCGTCAAAGGCGACTTTTCCGCCGGCTACGGACTCGTCGTAATCGTCGTCGCGGCGCTTGAACGCCCATTGGTCGCCGAGACCGGCGAGCCAGAAGGGCTTGCCGTCCTTCTCGAGGCGGACGGCGTTATTTTCATAAACGGAAATACCGACGGCTTGCAGCGCGAGGCCCGCCGGTGTCGGGCCCGCGCGTCTGTCCTGCACCTCTCGCGACTCCCACCAGTCGTGGTTGCCGAGAACCGCATGCACGCCCAATGACGCCGAGAGCTTCGCGAGCGCCGTCGCCCACGCGCCGTTGCTCACCTTCTGCGAATACTTGCCGAGCCGGTGCCCCACGACGTAGTCGCCGAGCAGCAGAATTGCATCCGCGCCAAGACTATTCGTCTGCTCGACGATGCCTTGAAGCCGCTCGACCGACATCCACGGCTCGCAAACATGCAGGTCCGCGAGCACGGCAAGCTTCAGCTTGAGACCCGGCGTCCAGTTTGGCGGTGTCAGGTTGTAGACCGTGACTTTTTCACGGAAGACCTCGGCGAGCGCATAACCGCTCAGCGCCGTCGTGCCGGCACCGGCAATGCCCGTCATCTTGAGCAGATCGCGACGGCTGATCAAAACCCGTTACCCTCGGTCTCGTTAAATCGGATTGTGCTGTGAAATCAAAACCAACGCACCTTGGCCAGAGAATGCTGTCGAAACCGTGAATTCCGCCACTCTAAAGCAGGAACAGCGGCGTTAAGTCCCGTCTGCATCGTCTTCGAAAATCGGCAGTTCGGGGGAAGCCGCACGTGCTGGACCGCTGACGCCGAGATGCCGGTATGCCTTCAGTGTTAACACCCGGCCACGCGGCGTGCGGCCGATGAACCCCTGTTGCAGCAAAAAGGGCTCGACGATTTCCTCGAGCGCATCGCGTGGCTCGGAAAGCGCCGCCGCCAGCGTTTCGATGCCGACCGGCCCGCCTTCGTAATTCTTGAGAATGCAGCCGAGATATCGGTGATCGAGCGCATCCAGCCCCTCGTGGTCGACTTCAAGCATCGTCAGCGCCCGGTCGGCGACTTCGGCATTGATAATGACTGCGCCTTCGACGCTCGCGAAATCACGTACGCGGCGCAAGAGGCGCCCGGCGATCCGCGGCGTTCCCCGCGAGCGTTTGGCGATCTCTCGCGCACCATCCGGCGACATCTGCGCGCCGAGCACGCGCGCGCCGCGGCCGACGACGAGTTCCAGCTCACCGATCGAATAGAAGTTGAGCCGCACAGGAATGCCGAAACGATCGCGCAGCGGATTGGTCAGGAGCCCGGCGCGTGTCGTCGCGCCGACCAGCGTAAATTTCGGAAGATCGATTCTGACCGACCGCGCCGCCGGTCCCTCACCGATCATCAAATCGAGCTGGAAATCCTCCATCGCCGGATAAAGGATTTCTTCGACCGCCGGATTGAGCCGGTGGATTTCGTCGATGAAGAGCACGTCGCGCTCTTCGAGATTCGTCAAAAGCGCCGCGAGATCGCCGGCTTTCGAGATCACCGGCCCCGACGTCGCGCGAAATCCGACGCCCAGTTCCTTCGATAGGATCTGCGCGAGCGTCGTTTTCCCGAGACCAGGAGGGCCCGCGAAGAGCACATGGTCGAGAGCATCGCCCCGCCCGCGCGCTGCCTTGATGAAAACCCTGAGGTTCGCCCGCGCCTGTTCCTGCCCGACGAATTCATCGAGCGATTGCGGACGTATCGTCGCCTCGAAGGCGTCGACGTCGTTTCGCGCGCTGCTGACAAGCCTGTCGGTCATGGTTTGTTCGTGATGCTATTCGGCTGCGCCGTCAAGTCGAGCGGCAAATCTCTGGGCTTCCCGTGATCAGGATTTGAGAATCCCGGCCACGATCAGCAACGCCCGCATGCCGATCATCAGAAGCCCCGCGGCGAATGCGAGAAACGGCACCCCGCCCGGCGCGTCGAATGGAAATATGATGACCGCCGCCATGAACGCGAGGACACCCGCGACCGCCGCTTCGAGCCAGCTGTAGGTGCCACGTTGTAAAACGAACGGCGTTAAGCCCAGCGCCCCGATCGTTGCCGGAAAGGCGCTCCAGACGAACGCATCGATAGCAGCTTCGCCAAGACCCTCGGCCCCACGCGGCGGCAACAACGGATCGGTCAATGGACTGAGAAACATCAGCCCGAGAGCGATAAGGCCCGCAAAAAAGGCGACCGCGAGAGAGGTAATGAGCACCATCCAAATCGTGCGTTGGGTGTTGCTCAAAGTAATCTTACGCATGGTGAGGCAACGTTTCCGATCGATTTTGCCGGTCTCAGGGCTGTTATCGAGCCAGTTCCTTAAGACTTCGCTTGATGAGGCCGGCCGTATCCGCCGCCTGGCCTAGATCCTTTGCAGCGATGGCTACGGCGGCACTGGCCTGGGCCGGGTTATAGCCGAGATTGGTCAACGCCGAGAGAGCTTCCGCAAACGCCATGCCCAAAGGTCCTTCGATCGCGGACGACGATGTAGCACCCGCCGCCGGAATCGCATGACCGCCGAGCGATAGCGCCGGGGCCTTGTCCTTCAGCTCGGCGACAATGCGCTGCGCCAGCTTCTTGCCGACACCGGGGGCCTCTTCGACCGCCGCCCAATTGCCGAGAGCCACCGCGCTGGCAATGTCCTGCGGCGCCAATACGCCGAGAACGCTCAACGCGACTTTGGCTCCGACGCCTTGAATGGACTGCAAGGTGCGGAACCAGCTCCGCTCGAGTTCACTCTGAAATCCGAACAGCCGGATCGCGTCCTCGCGGACGTGCGTATCGATCGTCAGAGACACATTATCGCCGGGCTTCAAATTGCGCAGCGTTCGCGATGACGCCTGCACTTCGTAGCCGACGCCGTTGACGTCGATCACGAGAAAACTTTCGCCGACAGCGTCGACCTTGCCCTTGAGCTTGCCGATCATGACTGCGGAACCTTGGTTGCAACGGCTGCCAGCCGCTGCCGGCTGACGCGATGATGAGCGTGCGTTATGGCGATCGCGAGCGCATCGGCTTCGTCGGCACATCCGAAGGTCGCCTTCGGCAACAGAAAACCGATCATCGCCTGGATCTGCTGCTTTTCGGCGTGTCCCGCCCCCGTCACCGACTTCTTGATCAAATTCGGCGTGTATTCCGCAACCCTGAGACCGAGCCGGGCGGGCGCGAGTAGTACCGCGCCGCGCGCCTGTCCGAGCTTCAGCGTCGAACGCGGGTTCTCGTTGACGAACGTCTCTTCGACGGCAGCCTCGGACGGACTGAAACTCTGGATGACGCTCGTCACGGCGTCGAACAGTGCGGAAAGCCGGTAGGCGAGATCGTCGTCTTTCGGTGGCGTGATGACGCCTGACGCGACGTAACCGAGCCGGACGCCGTCGCTTTCGACGATGCCCCATCCCGTGCGCCGCAACCCGGGATCGATGCCGATAATGCGAATCGTTCGTCCATTCATGCTCTCCGCATAGCACGAACCGCATAGGGCGCCGAAGGCGTCATCGGTGGCGGCGGCAGCGGCGGCGGTTTCGTCGCGTCGGCAACCTTGCCCGTCAGAATCGCATCCAGCGCCTCGGCGACGGCGGGCTCCGTCCAGTAGCCCGTATGCCCGCCGATCCCCATGACGTGGTTGTCGATGCGCAGCCCGCGCGGCGGGTTGATGCGGCCGCCGATGTAATCGTCGACGCGATAGAGATTGATCCAGCATTTGAGGCTGGCGGCGATGCCGAGCGGTGCCCCCTTCGAGGCCGAGTATTCATGGAAATACTTTTGATAGAGCGTACCGAGCGGTGAGCCGAACGTCAGCAGCGCCGGCGAAGCGTCGCCCAGCCTCGTGTAATGCGGGCCGTTATCGCGCAGGAAGTCATACACGATGACCGAGCCCTGGCTGTGCGCCAGAAAAATCACGCCATCGTAGCCTTGGTTCTGAACGAAGTGTTCGAGAACGAGATTGAGCCGCCCCTGAATACGCTCACGCCGCAAATGCCGGAACCGCGCGCGGAAGGCTGACGGGATGAAGTACGCCGCCGTCTCCTGCCGCGGCTGATAATGATGGTCGATCAGATCGCGCGCGACGTTCACGACGTTCGCAATGCGCCGACCGAAGAAGAACGGCAGCACCAGCGCGACGACGGCCGCGAGCGGAAGGATATAGCTTCTGAGCGTCACGAAGACATGGTTGCTGTCGAGGTAGGGTTGCACGAACACCAGCGCGAAGACGACAATGAAAGCGATGATCAGCAGCCCGACAAGAAACGGATTGAAGAGCAGCCTCGGCATGTTCCGCGCCGTGTGCTCGAGATCGGACAGGCCTCGTCGCGCCCGCAAATGTCTGAGTTCGATCAAAATGCCGCCGCCGATGATGAAGAGCATCACCGTTAGAGCGGCCGCCGCGAAGATGAATTTGAACCGGCCGATCCAGTCGAGTTCGATATTGGGAACCTGCACGAGCTTGGCGACGGCGCTGTTCCTGTCGATCTGATGCGCCTCGATCGCGCGCTCTATGAACGGCTTTGCTTCCTTGAGGGTCGTTATCGTCTCGGCGCGATTGAGGATCGGATAGATCGCGCTGACGACGACCGTCGTCCAGAGCAGGAATTGCATGATCAAAATAGCGATGCTCGTCGAAACCGTCGCCAGGCGCGAGCGATCGCCCGTCTTCAACGCGCGCAGATAAGCAATGCCGAGCAGCGCCGTGGCGAACAGCATGATCCCGCCCCAAATGCGCCAGCCCCAGATGATGACCTTGTAAAGACCGTTGATGTAGCAGGCAGCCGCCGAGGATCCGGCGACGGCACAATCCACCACATGCGCGCCAGCTCCGCGCTCCGGACCAATCTCGAGATCAGGAACGTTTTTAAGCAGCGGCAACAGCACATCGTAAAATGTCAGCCCGAACACCGCGAGCGCCGCAATCCCGAGCCAGAATACGGTGTCGTACCACGAGTAATCCTGCTGTCGCGAAATCCGGTAGAAGACGTAGAGCGATCCGATGAACATGATCGCAGTGACGATCAGCACCTGCGATCTCACGTCCACGACGTCGGTCGTCAGCGTTGCAGGCTCGAAAAGGAAAAGGCCGCAGATAACGGATGTCACGATCGTCAGTGCAGCGCTCGGCCCGCGAATGAGCCACCCGGCAACCCATAATATTTTTCGGAGCAGCCACGAGATCACATCCCGTGTGCGGTCGAGCATCGCGTCCACGAGGTGATGGGATTCGAAGATGACCCGGAAGAGTTGCAGCAGCGTGTTGACACGGCCTTCTTGAACCGTGGTCAGATCGGCCCAGTGCAGTTCCACCGCCTCGATCTCGATGCCGCTGGTGTGCGCGGCGCCGCGGCGAATAACCGGAAAAACCGGCGGCGGCGACCCGGCCTCGGGCTCTGCTATCCGGTTATATTCGTTGGCTGGGGAAACACTGTAGCCCGGCCTCGTCGAGGCCAGCGTATCGAGAACGGCGTTGACGCAATAACCGGGCTCGGTCTCACCGACGCCATGGACGACGACCAATCCGACGCGAACCCGGCCCCTTGCACCCGATGGTCCGTCCGCCGCCATTTACTCCCCCTCGTACGCAACATGCGCAGCAATCATAACTTTTTTGGCAAGGCGGGCGATAGCCCCTCTCACCGTGAACGGCCCTCGTCAGAACCCGAGATTTGGGCTTTAGTGTTGCCGATTGACCAGCATCTTCATAACCAACCCAACCGGCGAGGAAGTCATGGACCCCGGATTTGCACATCCCCTCTGGATTGTGGCGGGCGTATTACTGATTTTTGCCGGTTTCTGGCTCTTTCGATGGTCCCGGCGTAACAGCGCGTCCGCCGAAATTGCAGCAGCAACAACCGAAGCCGCCGTTAACAAACTTTTGAAAAATCCCGCCGGCTCGGCGAAGCCCGCGAAGAAGCGCGCGGCCGCCAACTTTCGCAATGCCATGGCTCAGCTCGCCGGGATTGTCGGCCTGCTGATGATCATCGCCGGCCTCGTCTACGCCGTGTTCGGGATATTCTATTCGGGAGAATAGGGCAGCGATCGGCAGCGCCTGCCTCAGGCCGCCGTCAGCTTCTTCATGACCTCGTCCGAAATCTCGAAATTGGCGAAGACGTTCTGCACGTCGTCGTCATCCTCGAGAGCTGCCAGCAGTTTCATGATCGACTGGGCGTTGTCCTCATCGACGGACGTCGTGAGGTTCGGCTTCCAGATCGCTTTGACGCTTTCCGGCTCGCCAAGCTTCTTTTCGAGTTCCCCCGCGACCGTGCCCAAGGACTCGAACGCGCATGAGATCACATGTGCAGCGGCATCCGATTGCACGTCATCCGCACCGGCGTCGATCGCGGCTTCGAGAATGGTCTCTGCGGAACCAGCGGCAGCTTTGTAGGTGATCTCGCCGATATGATTAAACATATGTCCGACGGCGCCGGTCGCACCGAGGTTGCCGTTGAATTTCGTAAACACGCTTCGGACAACGCCGCCCGTCCGGTTGCGATTATCCGTGAGAGCTTCAACGATCACGGCGACGCCGCCGGGCGCATAGCCCTCGTAGCGGACCTCTTCATAGTTCGCGAGATCGCCGCCCTGCGCCTTCTTGATGGCGCGCTCGATGTTGTCCTTCGGCATATTCTCGGCGCGCGCTTCCTGGATCGCGAGGCGCAATCTCGGATTCATAGTGGGGTCGGGCGTACCCGACTTCGCAGCAACCGTGATCTCGCGCGCAAGCTTCGCAAAGAGCTTCGAACGCATCGCGTCCTGCTTGCCCTTGCGGTGCATGATGTTCTTGAATTGCGAATGGCCGGCCATGCTCGTGCTCGCTCGACTTTAAGAATTGCGCTGAACTGAAGTCCGTCTTTTGCGCAACGGCCGCGCGCCGGTCAAGAGAGCGACGGCCATTGGCCGAAAGACCCACCGCCACGGCCTCAAAAAGCTTGGAAAACCGGCAGCGCGTGCCGCCTCAATTCTGCTGCCAGAACGCGGGAATGGCAGGCTCGAGATGCGGCCCAAGGCGCAAAGGCGCCGTGTTCACCGCCAACCCCGTTGCATCGTCGATGTCGACCGCAAGTCCGGAAATCGTTCCAGGACCAGCCGCCGGCTCGAAACGGCCGCGCGGAATCCGCGTCAAGAACCGGTTGATCGGCTCTTCCGTATCCATGCCAAGCACGGAGTTGTAATCGCCGCACATGCCCGCGTCCGACATATAGGCCGTGCCGTTGGAAAGAATTCGGGCGTCCGCCGTCGGCGTGTGCGTGTGCGTCCCGACGACGACGCTAACGCGCCCGTCGAGGAACATTCCCATCGTCTGCTTTTCGCTCGTCGCTTCGGCGTGAAAGTCGATCAGGATGGCATCAGCACCGTGTTTCAATGCGCACGCCGAAATCTCCGCATCGACCGCGCGAAACGGGCAGTCGAGTTCGCTCATGAAAATGCGGCCCATCGCATTGACGACGAGCACATCCGCCCCGCTCTTCGCCTTGAGCAAAGTCGCGCCTCTTCCAGGCGTTCCCTTCGGATAATTCAGTGGCCGGATCAGCCGCTCGTGACGTTCGATGAAAACCAGCGCCTCTTTCTGATCGAACGCATGATTGCCGAGCGTCACGCAATCGGCGCCCGCGTCTATCAGATCGTTGAGGATCGCCTCGGTAATTCCGAAGCCGCCAGCCGAGTTCTCGCCGTTGATCACGACGAAATCCAGCCCATGGCGTTTGATCAATCCCGGCAATGCATCACAAACCACCGTTCGGCCCGGGCGACCGACGATATCGCCGAGAAACAAGAGACGCATCAAGACTTCCGGATCAAGGATCGAAACAACGTTGCGGGCCCGAGGGTGTCAGCACCCAATCGAGTTTCTCGTCATAGCTTTCGGCCGGGACCGCGTCGACCCTTTGTTCATCATAGGCGACGCCCACGGCGACGACGCGCTTCAGCTGCCTTAATCGCCGCAGCGTCCGGTCGTAAAAACCGCCGCCGTAGCCGAGCCTGTAACCCCTCGCGTCGAAGGCCAGGAGCGGCACCAGAAGGACATCCGGGTCGACCGCGGGCTTGTCGTCGAGCGGCTCCGCGATACCCCACTGCGCCGGCGCCATGGCATCGCCCGGCGACCACGATCGCATCAGAAGCGGCTTCCCGCGCCCCTGCATGACCGGAAGCGCCAGCTTGAACCCTTCGGCCTGCAGCCAAGCCATCAGCGGCGCTGGATTGATCTCGTCGCGGATAGCCGCAAAGCCCGAGACGACCGCATCGGGCTTGATACCCAAAAAATCGAGGCCCTGGGCCGCAATTTTCCGGCTCGCCTCCGCTCCGTGACGCTCAAAGGCCGCTTTCCGCCGGCGAAACGCTTCGGCTCGCAACTCTTTTTTGGCGTCTGGCATAACTTCCGAAGTCAAACGGCTCAATCCGTCCAAAAGGCAAATGCCGCGAAGGCCGTTGGGAACATGATCCCGCGTGGTCCCTACGAGCGTAGGTGGGCACCATATGTCCGAAGCCACGGCTCCGGACAGGGACAGCACCCGTGCGGATCTTATAGGCCCCCGGGTCATTTGTCCCTGACGAGCCCCGCAGCACCCCTGATTTAAGCGAGATACCGGGAAAAATCCAGGGCCCGGCCGGGCGTTATCCTGGGATACGCGCTAGCCTTTGGCCCGCCGCCTCACCGGCTCGATGTCTTCGTCCTCGTGGTCGGAACCGGGGTCATCGGCCTCGATGCTGCGAATGGCGGCCGATCGCACCTCCGGCGCGCTGCCTTCGAGCAGCTCGTCAACGTCCGCCCGGGCGTCGAACAGCTCGTCGGTCACCATTAATGCAGCCATGAGGATGAGCCGCTCGTCGCCGACGGCGCCGTGCTCCTGCAGCAGTCCATCGAGCTTGGAGCTTAGATAATCGACGATATCCGTGAGACGCCGCGCATCGTGCTCTTCGCACGAAAAGCGATAGGTGCGTTGATTGAAGGTGAACGGGACTTCGGCCATTCTATCCGGCAGCTCCGCCGCTCTCCGATTGAACGACGCGCACAGTCAACCGCTCTCGCGCAGACTATGAAGCGAATCGAGCGCCCAATCAATCCGGTTGAGCGCATCAGCCGACCGCTGCTCGAGCTCCGCGATACGCTGATGCGCGGCCGCCAACTCGGCACGCAAGCGCGCGTTTTCCGACCGGAGCTCAACGTCGCCCATCGGTTTGCGGGCAGGCTTGACCTCTTCCCCGCGCTTGATCTTGACGGTGTTGCGTTCAGTCATGGCCTCTAATCGCCCTCTCGGGCGACACGATTGACGCACCTTAGTCGCCGCCTACGTTACGTGGCGAAGGTAAACGACGTCAATAAACGAGACCGTGTTTGTACCCTGTTGAACGAAAAGATTTGCCGGGCAGTGTCTCCAAGCACGGGGCCTATTTGATTGACAGCAGGCCACCAACTGACGTTAAAGACCCGCAATTCCTGGCGATAACGGCGATCAGGCGGTATCTCGTCAGATCAAGCATAAATCTCTTACCCCGGAGGACCCCCGAGAATGACTGTGAAGGTGGCGATCAACGGTTTCGGCCGCATCGGTCGTAACGTGCTGCGCGCAATCATCGAGAGTGGACGCACGGATATTGAAGTCGTCGCCATCAATGATCTCGGTCCCGTAGAAACGAACGCCCATCTGCTGCGTTATGACAGCGTGCATGGACGGTATCCGAAAGAAGTGAAGGTCTCCGGCGACACGATCGATGCGGGCAGCGGACCGATCAAGGTCACCGCGATCAAGAACCCGGCTGAGCTTCCGCACAAAGCCCTCGGCGTCGATATCGCGTTCGAGTGCACGGGCATCTTCACGTCGAAAGAGAAGGCGAAGGCGCACCTCGATGCGGGCGCCAAGCGCGTGCTCGTCTCCGCACCCGCCGACAACGCCGACCTGACGGTCGTCTACGGCGTCAACGACGACAAGCTGACGAAGGACCACGTCGTCGTCTCGAACGCATCGTGCACGACGAACTGCCTCGCTCCGGTCGTCCACGTCCTGCACGACGTCATCGGCGTCCAGCACGGCTTCATGACGACGATCCATTCCTACACCGGCGATCAGCCGACGCTCGACACCTTGCACAAGGATCTCTACCGCGGCCGTGCCGCCGCGCTGAACATCATCCCGACGACGACGGGCGCCGCGAAAGCGGTCGGCCTCGTCATCCCGGATCTGAATGGCAAGCTCGACGGCGCCTCGATGCGCGTGCCGACGCCGAACGTCTCGCTGATCGATTTCAAGTTCGTCGCCAAGCGGAATACGACGGCCGAGGAAGTCAATAAGGCCATCATCGAGGCGTCGAAGTCGAACCGCCTCGCCGGCATTCTGGCGACGACCAACGAAAAGCTCGTTTCCATGGACTTGAACCACGACGCCGCGTCATCGACGGTCGCCCTCGATCAAACCAAGGTGATCGACGGGAACTTCGTCCGCGTTGTCTCGTGGTACGACAACGAATGGGGCTTTTCGAACCGCATGGCCGATACCGCAGTCGCGATGGCCAAGCTGATTTGATGGAATTCAGACGGGCGCTGTGAAACAGCGCCCGTTTTCACGAGTAAGGAATTGAAAACGCCTACGGAGGCAAAAATGAGCGACAAACTTGAGGATATTGCCCGCGCCCTCGTTGCGCCTGGCAAAGGCATTCTCGCTGCCGACGAAAGCACGAGCACGATCAAGAAGCGCTTCGACACGATCAAGCTCACCTCGACCGAGGACAGCCGCCGCGACTACCGCGAGATGCTGTTCCGCGCGACCGAGGGTATGAAAAACTACGTCTCCGGCGTCATTCTTTATGACGAGACGTTGCGGCAGAAGGCGAAGGACGGAACGCCCCTCGTCGACATCATGAAAGCCGCTGGCTCTATTCCGGGCATCAAGGTCGACGTCGGAGCCAAGCCGCTCGCCGGCCCGACGTCGAAGATCGAAACGATAACCGAAGGCCTCGATGGTCTGCGTGAGCGCTTCGCCGAGTACCATAAGCTCGGCGCGCGCTTTGCGAAGTGGCGCGGCGTCATCACCATCGCCGACGGCCTGCCGAGCTGGAACTGCGTGAAGGCCAACGCGCACGCGCTCGCCCGTTACGCCGCCCTCGCCCAGGAAGCGGGTATCGTTCCGATCGTCGAGCCTGAGGTTCTGATGGACGGCCCGCATTCGGGCCACGACATCGACGAATGCTACCGCGTGACGGCATGGACGCTGCGCACCGTGTTCCGCGAGCTCTACGATGCGCGCGTGGAACTCGAAGGCATCATCCTGAAGCCGAACATGATCATCGCTGGCCAGAAATCGCCGAAGCAGGCGAGCCCCGCCGAGGTTGCCGAAAAGACCATCAGGTGCCTCAAGGAAACGGTGCCGTCCGCAGTTCCGGGAATTGCATTCCTCTCGGGCGGCCAATCCGATGAGGTGGCGACCGAGCACCTGTCGCTCATGAACGCCGCCGGCCCGCTGCCGTGGCCGCTGACGTTCTCTTACGGCCGTGCGCTGCAGGCCGCAGCGATCCAGGCCTGGGGTGGAAAGCCGGAGAATGTTGCTGCCGGTCAGCGCGCCTTCACGCATCGCGCCAAGATGAACAGCCTCGCCGCGCTCGGCAAATGGAACGAAAAGCTCGAGAAGGCCGCCTGAACTCGCGCCGCCTCGAAACACAAATTGCGAAACAGAAAAAGAGCGGATCGTTTGATCCGCTCTTTTTTTGTCTGCGGCTCACCGAATGGCCGATAGCGCCGGCTCAGTTCAGGAAGATGTTCGAAAGCGCATCCTGAATGGTGCCGCCGGTTGATTTGCCCTGCGGCTTCTGCTGCTTCGCCGATGCGCTCTTCTTCGCGTTCTTCTTCGATGATGGAGGTGTATCCATCATGCTGTCAGATCCGGCATCGCCGATCCTGGTGCCGCCGCGCGGCTCGTTGGACGCGCTCGGTGCATCCGATTCCGTCGGATCGATCGATTCCGGCGCCGTGTAGCGAACCGGATGACCGCGTAGCGCCGACATGATCCGTCCATCATGACCATAGATGTCCTGATAGGTCGCGAGCCGTCCATCGTCGTCGACGCGAGCTGTGAAGTACACCAGATAGACCGGCACTTCCTTCGATAGCGTAACGTTTGCGGCGCTATCCCAGAGCTGCCCGACTTTCTCGGTCGAGTATCCCTTATCTTGGGCGAGTAGAACTTCCGCCGTCCGGCGTGGCTCCTCGACGCGCATGCATCCGTGGCTCAAAGCGCGGTAGCTTTGACCGAAGAGATCACGCTGGGGCGTGTCGTGCATGTAAACGTCATGCCGGTTCGGAAAGCGGAATTTGACGAGACCGAGCGGATTGTCCGCCCCGGGCGGCTGAGTGAAGCTGTACTGCCGGATATCGGCCGTGCTCCAGTCGACGGAATCCGGATTTATCGGCTGGCCCTTGTAATAGACCTGCAATTTGTACGACTCGAGCACGCGGGAGCCGCCACCGCCACCACCACCGAACAGCTGGTCGAAGAAACCGATACCCGTACCTCCGCCGGACGCACTTCTGAGACGCGGTAGAAGCTCCTTGGCCTTGATGCCGTCGGGCATGCCCCAGCTCGGATGGAAGATCACAAATTGCATCTTCGCCGAGAGCACCGGCGTTGGCCAGGACGGTTGCCCCACGATCATCTTCTGCTTGAGCTCTAGCTCGTTACCCTTCCAGATTTCGCTGGTGAACTCGGGAATGTTGTTCATCACATAGAAGGGCCCGAGATCCACAGGCAGCCACCGCCAGCGCTCCATGTTCACGATCAGCCGGTCGAGATTGCGCGTGGGATCAACTTTCTTCGGCTCGCCTTCTTTGTTCAGCGCCTCGCGAACGCGATTGGTCACGACACCATTGGACTTGAGGCCATTGTCCTGCTGAAAGGCGCGCACGGCGTCGGCCAGCTGGTCGTCGTAAACGCGCTCGTCGGCGGAATTGCTGGCCGGCACCTTCAGACGTTGGCGGAGCAGCAACACCTGATCGTCTTCCGCGCCGGGCTTCAACTGTTTGCCTTGCGGCAGCTTTACCAACAGCGCCGGATCGATCGGCTCTTCTTCCTGCTTCGGACCGCGCGCCTTCAGCAACGCCTGGCGCAGCCGCTCGAAGCCGACGTGCCTCGGATTTAGACCGCGCAGGTACGCATCGGGCTCGGCGACGCTCGCCAGTTCGCTCACCACCGACTTCGGATCTTTGACCGGCGGCTTCATGTCAAGAATATTGCTGAGCGCCACGGGATCGAGACGGCCGCCACGTGCAAAGCGCGCATATTTCAACGCCGAAAGCGTCAGCTGGGCTTCCGCTGCGCCCTGTGCTTCAGGGCTCGCCCCGCTCGAAAGTTCCGGCACCGGGAAATCGCTGGGCTCGAGACCCCAATCGTCCGCGCTTCTGAGCGTCGAGATCACGGCCTTGGCTTTATGCGTGAACGCGCCGTCGTGCACCCACACGGGTTCGGTTCGCGAGTTGTAGAAGTCGCGCGCGGCCGCAACATCCTCGCTGACGTTGTCACGGCCTGCGAGAGATTTCTCGCCGAGTTTCGCTCGGACCGCCTCAACGATCGGACTGACGGGCGGCGCGACGGGTGCAGCAACGGCCGGTGTCGCCTCGGGCTTCGGTTGAGTTGCAGTATCCGCAGGCGCCACAGCGGGCGTTGCCGCGGCCGGATCTGTCGCCGATGGCGGCGGTGTCGATACGTTCGGCTCCGCAGGAGGAGCCGTTTCACTGGCGGGCGGCGTTACGGCCGCCGTCGATGGCCTCGGAGCAGCCGGAGCTTCCGCCGCGGGCGATGAGGTGGCGGCTTCAGCCGCGTCTTTCGTTGATTCGGAAGAGGGAATCGCGCCGGTTGTTGCAGGCGTGCTGGACGGCGGAAAATACGTCGTCGTCCCGTCCTGCGAATTCTGAACCGTCGGCTCTGACATGGCGGCAGGAATGCCGCCGGCTAAACCAATCCCCAGCAAGCTAACGCCGATAAGGCGAAGAGAAAATTTATTCATTCCCCGTTTGGCTCCGATAGGCGAGAGGCGCGGCGATGCCAGCGTTGCCGACACTACGTGAGCCCTCAAGTTGGCGGAAAAACGCCGAAACTCAGAGATGGGCAACCATCGCCCGTCCCCCCTCGTTGGTAAACTGCGTAAGGCTCGGAATCCGGCGAAAAAACCGGTCTGTGACCAAGAAAACTCGAATCGTCTTGAGTATAGCCTCGATTGCTGCGACCCAATGCGGGAAACCAACGTTGCCACACACCTTGAATGCCCCCGTTCTTGTTTCCGCCGCAATCGGCTTTGAAGAGCGGGCCTGAATTGGAGCCTTATCGCGTGTCGAGCGCCACCAGCCTTTATCTAGATTTCGAGATCGATGCGGGATCTACCGCAGCGCACGCAGCAAGCGTGCTGAAGGCCGCGTGCGATGCCGCGCATCTCGCGAGCATTCTCATTCGTCCTGCAGATGGCTCCGCACTCGACGAAGCCACCGCGCGCACACTTATTGCTGAGGCTCAGAAAAGGAATATCGCGGCCCTCGTCGCCTCGAGCCTCAACGATGCGGCGAAACTCGGCGCCGACGGCGTCCATTTGCCTTGGTCGCGCGAAATCGTCCGCGAGTTCAAAACTTTGAAGCAAGCGGCCGCGCCGGGAATGATCATTGGTGTCGATGCCGGGCGCAGCCGTCACGACGCAATGGAAGTGGCGGAAGCAGGCGCCGATTACGTTGCCTTCGGCGTTCCCCCTCACGTCGAAGACCTGGAACGCGCCGCCGAGCGACAGCTCGATCTCGTCTCATGGTGGAGCGAAGTGTTCGAAATTCCCTGCGTCGCCTTTGATGTCAATAGTCCGGACTCTGCGCATTCCCTCGCCGCAACCGGCGCTGACTTCGTCGCGGTACGCCTCACATCCACAAATGCTGCGGAAACGGCCGCTTCTGAAATCCGTAAATTTTCCGAGGCCTTGAGAATTCGGGAGCCCGCGAAATGATCGGGCGCGTCACGAAGTTCGTAGCCCCTGTCGCGCTGTTGGCGCTCTTCGGCGTCGGCGCCGCCGCGCCGCTGATGGCCGACAACAGCTCGTGGATCACGAGGGAAACCGAAACGCCGGTCCCGAAGCTCGCTCCGTCGCCGAAGAAGCCCGCGAACTCCGCTGCGCCGGCAAAGGCGCAGGACGGAACGACCGACATCCGGAAATCAATTCCATCGACGGTACCGGCGACCGGTGACGACGCGGCTTACACTGCATTCGATCAGGGCCAGTATCTGACGGCTCTGAAGCTCGCCGAGGAAGCGGCCGCGCGCGGCGAGCCCCAGGCCAACACGCTGATCGCGCGCATCTACACGGAAGGTCTCGGCGTCCAGAAGGACGACCGGAAAGCCTTCGAATACTATAAACGCGCCTCCGACATGGGCGACATCCAAGGCACCTTCGCGCTTGGCATCTCCTACGCCGAAGGCCGTGGCGTAAAGAAAGACCGCAAAATCGCCGCCGATTTTTTTGAAAAAGCAGCGCTGACCGGCCAGGCCGAAGCCAACTACAATCTCGGCCTTCTTTTCCTCAAAGGCGACGGCAAGCCCGAAAACCCCATTCGCGCCTTCCAGCACATCCGCTATGCCGCGGAAAAAGGCTTGGCGCAGGCACAATACGACCTCGCCGAGCTTTACCAGACTGGAACGGGCACCAATGCCGACGCACTCGAGGCTGCGCGATGGCTGTCTCGCGCCGCCGAGCAGGGCTATCCCGAGGCCCAGTACGATTACGCCGTTCGCCTCATCCAGGGCATGGGCCTGACGAAAGACGAGCCCAAAATCCCGATCCTGATGAAAGCCGCCGCCGACAAGGGAATCGTCGGCGCCCAGAACCGCATGGCCTACATTTACCTCGATGGCATCAAGGTGAAGAAAGATCCAATCGAGGGAGCCAAGTGGCGTCTGATCGCCAAAAAGGGCGGTATTGACGACAAGACGCTCGACGACCAGATCGCCAAAATGCCGAAAGCCGACCGCCAGAAAGCGGAGGCAGAGGCATCCGCCTGGACCGACCGCATTCGGGTCGACACCGGCATGGCCGAAGCGCCGTAGCCTTTCAGTCGCCTTGCCACCCGGTGCAAGAGCCGTTAGAGCCCGGCACTCCCCTTTTTTGCGGCCGTCCGGACCAATGAAATGAATAACGTATCCCCGACCCTCAACGTCATGATCGCGGCGGCACGTAAGGCGGGGCGCAGCCTCGTTCGTGATTTCGGCGAGGTCGAGCAGCTGCAGGTCTCGATCAAAGGCCCGGCCAACTTCGTTTCCGCCGCCGACCACAAGGCGGAAGACATCATCTTCAAGGAACTCTCGAAGTCTCGCGGCACCTACGGCTTCCTGATGGAGGAACGCGGCGAAATCGTCGGCGCTGACAAAACACACACGTGGATTGTCGATCCGCTCGATGGAACCACCAATTTCCTCCACTCGAACCCGATGTTCGCCGTCTCGATTGGCCTCGAACGCGAAGGTCAACTCGTTGCCGGCGTCATTTACAATCCGGCGACCGACGAGCTTTTCACGGCCGAAAAGGGCAAGGGCGCGTTCATGAACGACCGCCGCCTGCGCGTCGCAGCACGCAAGAACCTCGGCGATGCGCTCATCACGACCGGCATCCCTCATCGCGGCCGCGAGGGACACGCACGCTATCTGAAAGAAATGGACGTGATGATGAAGGAAGTCGCGGGCATCCGCCGGACGGGTTCGGCCGCCCTCGATCTCGCGTTCGTCGCCGCGGGCCGGTTCGACGCCTACTGGGAGCACAATCTTCAGCCGTGGGACGTTGCCGCGGGCATCGTCATCGCCCGCGAAGCCGGCGCTTTCGTCACCGATTTGAACGGTGGCGATAAGATGCTGGAAACTGGCGACATTCTGGCCGCCAACGCCACCATTCACAAAGCTTTGGGGTCATATCTCATCAATAAGGCCTGAATCGTGCTGCATGGTCGCGGTCTGGCCGCGACTTCGGCATGAAGTTGCCCGTTTTCGATGGAACAGCCTTGCGCTAGAGTTCTAGCGGATAGCTGGGCTTCGGAGGGCGAGGAATAATGGCCAAGATCCGCCCGGGCGATGCTTCGGCACTCGCGCCGGTATCACGGCGGCTGACACCACCCGGTGTCTTTTTGCTGCGCATGACGATCTTTTTGACGTTGGTCGGCTTTCTGGCCGCGATACTCTTTGATCAATTGCAGCACTCGTTCCTCAACAATCCGGGTCTCAACGGCCTGATCGTTGGAACGTTGGCGCTCGGCATCGTCTACGCCTATCGCCAAGTCTTCCGGCTTTACCCTGAAATCCGCTGGGTTAACGCCTTCCGCATCTCCGATCCTGGTCTATCGATTAGCGCCCGCCCCGTGCTGCTGGCGCCGATGGCCACGATGCTGCGCGATCGAACCGGCACGCTGTCCCTGTCGACCGCGGCGATGCGCTCGTTCATGGATTCGATCGGCTCAAGGCTCGACGAAGCCCGGGATACCGGCCGCTACCTCGTCGGCCTGCTTGTGTTTCTCGGCCTCCTCGGCACCTTCTGGGGTCTTCTCGAGACCATCCAGTCGGTCGGCCAGGCCATCGATACCCTCGACAGCAAGGCGACCGATAACGTTCAGCTCTTCAGCGATTTGAAAGCTGGCTTGTCCGCCCCGCTGAAGGGCATGGGCACCGCCTTCTCGTCATCGCTGCTGGGTCTCTCGGGATCGCTGATCCTGGGCTTCCTGGAGCTTCAGGCAAGCCACGCCCACAACCGGTTCTACAACGAGCTCGAGGAATGGCTGTCGGGCATTACGGAGCTGTCGCCCTCGGGCGCAGGTGCCAACACCAATGACTATATCAGCCGCCAGCTTCTGTCGGCGGTCGTCGAAATGCAGCGGTCGCTCGAGGACTTCGCCAACCGCGTCGTCGATCAGACGGCGGGACCGGCGAAAGGCACGCCCGCGCAGGACGACGTGCGAGACCTTGCACGCGGCGTCAACCAGCTCGTCACGCAAATGCGCTCGGAGCAAAAGGTCGTCCGCGAGTGGGTCGATGAGCAGGCGCAGAGCCAGGCCGAAGTTGCCCACATGCTGCGCAACCTCGCCGACGCCATGAAGCGCGGGGTCTAAGGCCCATGGCACGCGGACGTTCCCGTCGCGGCGGTGAATACGGGGAATTCTGGCCTGCCTACGTCGACGTGCTGTCGACGCTGCTTCTCGTCGTCACCCTGTTGATGTCGATCTTCATGATTGCCCAATACTTCTCCGCCCAGGAGTCGACGGGAAAAGACTCAGCCCTCCAGCGCCTGACCCGGCAGATCACCGAGTTGACCTCGATGCTCTCGCTCGAAAAGGGCAGGTCCCAGTCAGCGCAAGACGACCTATCCGCACTGCAAGCATCCCTCTCCGCCCTGAAGTCCGAGAACGAGAAATTGACCGGCGCCGGGCTCGGCTCGGATGAGCGCGCCAAGGCAGCGGAAGGACGCGCCGTGGCCCTCGGCTCCGATCTCGAAAAAGAGAAGAACATCTCGGCAGAAGCCCTGTCGAAAGTCGATCTGCTCAACCAGCAGCTCGTCGCCCTCCGCCGCCAGATCGCGGCGCTGAGCGAGGCTCTCGATGTATCCCAGAAGAAGGGCACCGAGAGCGACAAGACCATCAAGGATCTCGGCGCCCGCCTCAACACTGCGCTCGCGCAGCAGGTGCAGGAATTGAAGCGCTATCGTTCGGACTTCTTCGGCCGCCTGAGAGAGCTTCTGAAAGACCGGAAAGACATTCGCATCGCGGGCGATCGCTTCGTCTTTGAATCGGAAGTTCTCTTCCCCGCGGGATCGGCGACACTGACGCCCGAAGGCGACGCCGCGATGGACCAGATCGCGTCGGCGATCCTCGAGTTGCAAAAGGAAATCCCGCCCGACATCGATTGGGCGTTGCAGATCAACGGCCACACTGACATACGCCCGATTTCGCGCTCGCAGTTTCCGTCGAACTGGGAACTATCGACGGCGCGCGCCGCGTCCGTCGTCAAATATCTGATCTCAAAAGGTGTCCCGCCCGATCGCCTTGTCGCCGCGGGCTACGGCGAGTTCGCGCCGATCGACACCGGCTTGACGGAAGAAGCCTTCCAAAAGAACCGCCGCATCGAGCTGAAGCTGACGAACAGATAAGGGATCGCGCTTTCGCGCCGAAGGCGAGCGATGTCGAAACCCGCTCCGTTCTGCCGATTACGCGATGCCGAGGGTATAGGCGAGCCAACGGATGATATCGCCGTTGTTGTACGAAATATCGTACACGAAACAGCCAAACAGCGCGACAATGACCGTCAAAGCCCTCATGCTACTGATGATCAGCACGCAGATATTAAGAGCCGATTAAAAAGCGACCGGCCTAGGCTATTCGGCCGCTTCGCGCCCGAATTGCAGCTCGGCAAGGTGCGCATAAATTCCGCCGCGGCGAACCAGCTCGAGATGCGTGCCGGCTTCGACGATCCGGCCTTTCTCCATGACGAGGATACGGTCGGCTTTCTGCACCGTTGCTAGCCGGTGCGCGATGACGATCGTCGTCCGGCCTTCCATCAAGTCTTCGAGCGCCCGCTGCACGGCGCCTTCGCTCTCCGCATCGAGAGCGCTAGTGGCTTCGTCGAGCAGGAGGATCGGTGCGTTCTTCAGAATGGCGCGTGCAATGGCGATCCGCTGCCGCTGGCCGCCGGAAAGCGATGTGCCCCGTTCGCCAAGCTTCGTATTGTAGCCGTCGGGAAGACGGCGAATGAACTCGTCTGCCTGAGCCGCCGTCGCTGCGCGGCGAACCTCTGAGAGCGTCGCACCGGGCGTTCCGTAGCGGATGTTTTCGGCAACCGTATCGGCAAAGAGCGCGACGTCCTGCGGCACGAGGGCGATACGCCGGCGCAGCGCCGCAAGGTCGGCATCGGCGACGTTGACACCGTCCACGCGAACGACGCCTTCACTGGGATCGTAGAAGCGCAGAAGCAGATTGAAGATCGTCGTCTTGCCCGCCCCCGATGCGCCGACGAGAGCCAGCGTTTCGCCGGCGTTGGCGCGGAAGGAGACGCCGCTGAGTGCCTTCTCCGCCGGATGGGTCGGATAGGCGAACGTCACGTTCTCGAATGCGATGGTGCCGGTCGACGGCTCCGGCAGCGGCGTTGGATTGTCTGGCGAACGGATGTCAGGCACCGTCGCCATCATTTCCGAAAGCCGTTCCGCGGCGCCCGCCGCTTGACTGACCTCTCCCCAGACTTCCGACAGCTCGGCCAGAGCTCCAGCCGCAAACAGCGCATAAAGCACGAACTGCCCGAGCCGGCCGCCAGTCATGTCCCCTTCGACGACCTCGGACGCGCCATACCAGAGCACGCCCGTCACGCTCACGACGGTGAGAAAGATCGCAACGCCCGTCAGCGCCGCGCGCGCGAGCATCCGCCGCCGCGCTGCCGAGAACGTCCGCTCGACGGCACGCGAGAAGCGATCTGAGACCGTCTTCTCATTCACATAGGCTTGCATCGTCAGATAGGCGCCGAGGTTTTCCGAGGCATAGGCAGACGCCTCGCCGAGCGTATCCTGAGCGTGCCGAGACAACCGGCGGACGACGCGGCCAAATCCGACAAGCGGCAGAACGATGATCGGAATCGCCAGAAATACGAGCGCCGACAGATTGGGGCTCGTGATGAACATCATGATGAGCGCGCCGACCAGCATGATCGAATTGCGCGCCGCCTGGCTCAATGCCGAACCTGCTACGGCCTTGATCTGCGTGGTGTCCGCCGTGAGGCGGCTCATGATCTCGCCGGAATGGTTGAGATCGAAGTACGACGGACCGAGCTTGGCGAGCTTGGCGAAGACCTTCGTTCTGAGGTCCGCAACGACCCGTTCACCGATCCAATTGACGAAATAGAACCGCGCGGGGCTCGCGATCGCGATGATGAGACCGATGCCGATCATCGTCAGGAAGTAGTTGTTGATTAACGTCGAATCGTTGCTGCCGAAGCCGTTGTCGATCATCCGGCGCACGGCAAGCGGCACTGAGAGCATCGCCAACGCCGAAACGACGAGCGCAATGATCGCACCCCAAAGGGCGCCCTTGTGCGACAGGATGAGTGGCCTGAGTGCAAGGAGCGGCTTGAGCGCCGTGCGCTTCGATTGTCGCGTACCCTCGTCGGCGGTTTGGGCCCTTTCGGGGCCCTGATCTGCAACGTCGCTGCTCATCGGCCTTTTTTGGTCCAAAGCTCGGGGAAACAAGATGATTCAACCCTGGAGCCGGCCCGGACCATGCCCCACACGACCGCCGGGCTCAAGAGACAATGGGCCGCTTTTTGGCCGCCGATCCTTACGATTTGCCCAGGTTCGGCCTATGATCCGGCCTTGTCTAGCGTGCTTATCTCGGCTAAAGAACCCGCCAATTCAGTCCCCTTTGCAACGACCGGGGCCGAGGCTCTTCAGAGCTTCGCCGTGAAAACGCATTACAAGACGGACCCAAGGCTATGAAGAAAGACGCCGACCTTCACCCGGATTACCACCAGATCACGGTGGTGATGACCGATGGAACGGAATTCACGACCTATTCGACCTATGGCAAGGCCGGCGACAAGCTGACCCTCGACATCGACCCGAACACGCACCCGGCCTGGACCGGCGGCGACGCGAAGTTGATGGACCGTGGCGGCCGCCTGTCGCGCTTCAAGAAGAAGTTCGAAGGCATGTTCTGATCGCCGAAGCGCGATCGAACGTCTTCTCGCTTGATAACAAAAAAGCCCGGTCGCGAGACCGGGCTTTTTCAATGCGCGAAATCTTGAATTCAGCTGTATTTGCCTGCAAACGCGCGCTCCAGCAGGCCAACCTGCTGCGCGACCGGATTGACGGCCGCTTCCGGCGTATCGGCAGCCGAAGGCTTGGTCAGAACGCGATCGAGCTGCGAAATGCGATCGTGCAGCTGGAAGCTTTCTTCGATCAGGTTTTGCAGACCCTGCGGAAGATCGGAATAGCCTTTGACGTGCGAAGGCCGGCCGAAGGCCTGCAGCTTCACGCGGCGGCGCTTCTTCTGTGCCTCTTCCGGTGTGATCTCCCCCTCACGCAATGCGCGACGGATCAGCAGCCATGAGGCGAGGTCGAGCAGCCGAGTTGTCAGCCGCATGCTTTCGGTGGCATAGAGCACGCCTACGCCGCCGACGAGATCCTTGGCTTCCTTACGGCCTGGTCCATCAAGGTAGCTGGCCGTGCGCTCCACGAGCGCCATGCCTTCTTTGAAGATGTGGTCGAACTGTTCGGAGGACTGAAACCGCTCACCGAACGAGACCGTTGTGGCGCTGCCAATAGGCGCACCATCCACGCGATATACGTTACTCATGACCCTCAACGATACAAACGCTTACCCGTCCGCAACTGCTACCACGAACTGACATTAGAGCACCATAGTTAACAAGAACGCCCAAAACGGGGCGTGTATCCCCAACTGGCCGATGCTCCTGTGGACAATGCAAAAAAAGAGCCGCCCTCATCGAGCGGCCCGAAAGTCAACAGGGAGGCGTCAATTAAGCGGCAGAGGGGCCGCTTATATCCAGATGGCCTGGATCGGCGCCCAAATTGCCCGGATTTGCTTAAAGCTGAGTTAAGTCGCGTAAGCCTTTGGACAGTGCGGCATTAGCGAATTGGCACATTGTTCGAATTTGACCAGTCTCGAAATCGAACGGCATCGAACGCATTTCAGATAAATACTTCAGAACTTCTTTACGATTTGAAAAGCGCGCGGGCAGCGGCCTCATGCTGACGCTTTTTTTGAAGCTCGACCTTCACGCGCGCGATTTCGTCTTCGAGATCCTTCACGCGCCTTTCGAGCTCGGCGACGGACAGCGTTTCGAGATTGTCTCCGATCGCCATACCGGCCGGCTTCTTTCGCGGCATTAGATCATCGAGGTCCATGGCTGTTCCTCCAAGTCTCTTTTGCGGCAGCTTATGTGAGATGCCGCAAGCGGTCGAGAGTTGCTATCGGGAACGACATGATCAGTGGAACGAACCTTAGCCGTTGCGCCGATCCGCTTGCTCCAATCGACGTACCGGTGCATTCCTCTCGCGTCTTCAATGAGAAAGCGAGCGTGATGGATCTGCCGACGTCGATGAAAGCCGTTGTGATCGCTGGATCCGGCGGCCCCGAGGTGTTGCAGCTGACCGACGTGCCGGTGCCGCAGCCGAAAGCCGGTGAAGTGCTGATCAAGGTTGCAGCTGCGGGTGTGAACCGGCCCGACGTGCTCCAGAGGCAGGGAAATTATCCGGCGCCGAAAGGCCATTCCGAGCTGCCGGGCCTCGAAGTCTCGGGCGTCATCGCAGCTCTTGGGGAGAACGCCCATCATCTCGCGGTGGGCGATGCCGTCATGGCGCTCGTCCCCGGCGGCGGATATGCCGAATACGTCGCCGTCTCTGAGCTTTCCTGCATCAAGAAGCCGGACGCGATTTCATTTATCGAAGCGGCAGCAATCCCCGAGAGTTTCTTCACGGTCTGGCACAACGTGTTCGATCGCGGCCATCTCAAGGACCGCGAGAAATTCCTCGTCCACGGCGGCACGAGCGGCATCGGCGTCACCGCGATCCAACTCGCGAAAGCCTTCGGCGCGACGGTCTTCACGACCGCCGGTTCCGATGAAAAATGCGCAGCTGCGCGCGCTCTCGGCGCCGACGTGGCGATCAATTACCGGACAGCGGATTTCGCACAGGTCATCAAGAGCGAGACCGCCGGCAAAGGCGTTGACGTAATTCTCGACATGGTCGGTGGCGACTACATAGAGAAGAACATTCGCTCACTCGGCGACGACGGCCGTCTCGTCAACATCGCCTTTCAGAAGGGTTCGACGGCGACAGTGGACTTCATGCGCGTAATGCTGAAGCGGCTTACGCTCACCGGATCGACCTTGCGCATTCGCTCGCCCGAAGTGAAGGGCCACATTACCCGCAGTATCGAAGAGCATGTCATTCCCCGCATCGTGACGGGCGAGATCAAGGTGCCGATCGACAGCACTTATCCGCTCGCACAAGTCGGCGAAGCCCACGCGCGGATGGAAAGCAGCGCGCACATCGGCAAGATAGTCCTGACGGTTGCTTGAGTAGCGGTCGCGTGCGCGAGCCGCCTACCAGCTGAAGCTCTTCATCAGCGCAACCGGTTGCGGCATATCCGAAGGAAAAAGTCGCCCGGCCGCCTCAGGCAGCAATTCATCCGAGCGGACATGAACGCCGCTCGCGATGAAGACCGAACGAATGCCGAAGTTCGACGCGCCCGCGATATCGGTCCCGACGCCGTCCCCGATGGCGAGAACGCGATCTTTGCTGACTTCGCCCCTGCGCAATTCGGACCCCGTGCGCAACGCCAGATCGTAAATCGGACGAAAGGGCTTGCCGGCATAATTCACGGTCCCGCCCAGCGCCACATAGGCGGCAGCGATCGCACCGGCACAATAGATGATGCGGCCACCGCGCTCGACCTTCAAATCGGGATTGGCGCAGATCATCGGCACGTTGCGCGCCTTGAGCGTTTGCAGCAGCGCCGAATAATTGTCTGGCGTCTCGCTTTCGTCATCGAAGAGCCCGGTGCAGACCGCGACCTCCGCGTCGTCCGCGGACGCTCCGGGCACCGCACGCAAGCCGGCGAAGATCGGCAGATCGCGCTCCGGTCCGATGTGCAGGATGCGCCGTCCGGCCCAGGCGTCGATCAGGCTGCGTGAAACATCACCCGAGCTGACGATGCCGTCATACGCCGAACGCGCCACGCCGATGCTGTCGAGCTGGCGCGCGACGCTCTCGTGCGGACGGGGAGAATTGGTGACGAGAAGTGCGGTGCCGCCCTGCTTCCGGAAAGCCTCGCACGCCGCGACCGATGACGCGAACGGCCGGACGCCGTTGTGCATCACGCCCCATATGTCGACGAACCAGAGATCGGACGAGGCGGCAAAAGGCGCGATAGAGGAAATAAGCGGAATGGCGGTCATGCGAGGCCTTACGCGAGATCAGATCCGTTAATGCGACCTCGATTTGCGGCCTATAAACGAGCCGGAGCCGGACTGTCATCCGGCTCCGTCGTCACACGCCTTTTTGGGCAGTCGCGGCAGTTCACTATGGGGCTCGTTATGCGGCAGCCGAATGCTTGGCCGGCGCACCGCCACCGACGTTGACCTGGCGGGGAGCGCCGAAGAGTGTTCCCTGGCCAAGCAATACGCCGGTATCGAGCAACCGCTTCTGCGTCGCCGCGTCCGTGATTCCGCTCGCGACGATCGACAGTCCAGCAAGCGTCGCCCGCTGCAGGATCTCCTCCGCCGGCACGAAACGGTCGCGTGACGTCATGCCGTCGAGAAGCGCTTGCGCACCGAGCCGGACGAAGCGGAAGCCGGTTTGCTGAAGCGCGGCAAAGTCCGTTCCCATGTGCGTGACCTGATCGAGCGCAAAGTGGAAACCGAACGAGTGCATATCCCGCAGCGCTTGCCATGCCGCCGGCGAGAAGCCGTCGAGGGTGCGCTGAGAGAACGTCAGCACGAGTTGCGCGGCAATTCTCGGCCGGGCTTCGTAGGTGTGAGCAAAGGATTCGAGGAATGCCCTGCTCGTAACCGACGATCCGAGGAAACTCGTCAGTAGCAAGCCGCCTCTGTCCCGCGCATCCATCCGGCCCGTAAGCGCCGCCGCACGGTTGAGACGCGCAATATCGAAGCGCGAATCGAGTTCGCCGATCAGAGCGAAGTCCTCTTCGTTTGCTTCGAGCGCGTCGCCCGTCGACGATCGCAGAATGGTCGTCATTTCGTAGTGACCGACCGAATGCTCCGCGAGCGTAACGATCGGCCCGAGCATCACATCGAGCAGCTCGTCTTCGATGGCGCGCGCAACCGCAGCCACACGCGGCGGCAATTCCGGATTGGATGCCGCCTCTGCCCCGAACTCCAGAATGGGCAGTTCGGGAAGCGCCAGGTCGGGAAGCGGCAATTGCTGTTCCTCATGCCCGCTCGCTTGCTCACCCGTCATCTGCAAACCCGGCTGATCAAACCCTGAGCCCGCGTTCGTATCTTCGTCGGCCTCGAAACCGGCGATACGCTCAGCGGTCGCCGGAATGACGAGTTCGCCGAGACCTTGCGACGGCGAAGGTTCCGCCGCGACCGGCGGAACAAACGCCTGAGCCGGTAACGCCTGAGCCGGTGCGGACATCGCGGCAGCGGCAGCGGCCGGCTTCATCGGTGCGGGCGCTGGCGCTGCAGCCGGCTTCGGCACTGCCGTGTCGAGCGTTGGAACGAAATCACCGAGCGAAGGACGCTGCCGCATGTTGTTGGCAACCGCCCGGAGCGCGCCGATAGACTCCTCGAGCGCGCCTGAAGGCGTCTTCGCGCGATCGTTCGGACGCACAGGCTTCGGCGCGCGCAAAGCTTCGGCGGCGTTCACTTCATCCGCAAGCTCTTTGATCTTCCGCTGAACCAGCTCGAGATCGCCTTCGATCGTCACGGCCGGGTTGGCAGCAGGCGTAGCATCGGCAGCCGGCCAGCCCGGAGCTGGCGCCGGCCCTTTGACAGGCTGAGGCTGCGCGTCGACCCGCCGCCGGAACGACCAGCGCTCGCGGCCCGCCTCGGGAGGAGCAGGTCTGTCGGCCACCGGAGCTGCAAACGCCGGACGGCCTTTGGCATCTGGCACCGGCTTCAATGGGGCTTTTGCAGGAACCTCTAGAGAAGGCTGCGTCGAAGTCTGCATAAAGGGTTGTTGCAGAGTGGGTTGCATGACGGGACGAGGCGCGGGACGCCCCTGCTTGTCGCCACCGCGATCGGGTATGGTATCGGCAGACGCAGGCGCGCGGACAGCCACCTGCTCCGGAGCAACCGCCTTCGGCTGCGGTGCACCGGCGGGCTGCGCGGGGCCAGCCGCTTCAGCACGCGGTACCAGATTGCCGATATCGCGGCTCAGTTCACGGATCCGCGCTTCGGGCGTGCTCGAAGCCGGAGCGACGGCAGGCGCGGCAGGCGCCGCAGCCGTGGATGGACGCGTCGGCGCGCCCTTTACCTTTGCAGGAACAGCCTTCACCTCGTTCGCTTTGATGCCGTTCGGCTTCACGTCGTGCCGCGTTTGCGCAAGCTCAGCTTTGAGCTGAGCGATCTGCGCCGATTTCTGAACTTGCTTGTGCAGGAGCATCGAGAGCGCGAGCACGACGATGCCGGTCGCGGCTGAAACGGACAGCGAAAGCCCGATTTGCGCGAAGCACATCATCGCAATCGCTGCAGAAACGATCACGATCGAAAGCACGATGAGCCCGTCCCTTGGTGCCGGCTCTGGCAGCGTATCGTTTGCCTCATCGGTTGTAGGCGCGGCGGGACCGGTCGCGGGGGCGGGCCCCGAGGCGGCACCGAGAGCCTGCGACGGCGCAGCAATGTCGACAGGAGCGACACTGGCCTGCGGCTTTGAAATGTCCTGCTTTGTCATGGTGTTCCAGGCTGCCTTCGATTCGTCTGCCTTTAACCTTCGCAGACGGAAGAACGGAAGCAATGTACTGACGGCCGCTATCACCACCTTTTCGCGCGGCACCGCCACAACCAGAGTGATCATACCCCCTGAGGGGCGCTGAGGTCACACGATTATATCTTGCGAACATATGTCCGCACCCGTGCATAGCCGCAAAAGCGCCCTTGACCTGTCTCCCGCAAACCCGAATCGGCGCGCTGTTTAGGTCTCGTTAGGCGAATCGGCATGCTATCGTGCAACCGACGGCGCCTCTCGCGTTCGCCGGTTAAGCGTATTGTTCAAGAGGGGAAGAGCGCATGTACATGGATCGAGTAGGTACCAGCGTCGAAAGTGAAGTCTCGAGCGAGCTTGCGCGGGCACGCATCCTGATCACGGGTCTCACAGGCGTAGCGGGCGTTGACGTTGCACGCGCCTTCGCGGACCTGAAAGGCCGCCTCGTTGTCCATACGACGGACCTTTCCCCTGAACTGGTCGAACTGGCCGCGCTGTTGACGCAGAGCGCCAGCGAAATTCGCCTCCATACACTCGACATATCGAACGCCGATTGCGCCGCGAAGTTCGCGCAAACATCGGCCCAGACCTATGGCGGCCTCGATGCGGCAATCAATATGGCGTCGATCTCGTCAACCGAAATTGAGGCCCTGAACGCCGACGGCGATCTCGAAGCCCTCGTCTCCTCGAAGCTCGCGCCGCTCGCGCAGCTGACGCGCGTCATCGCCAATCGCATGTGCGTGGTACTGAGCGAAGGCATGGTCTTGAACGTCCTGAAAATGCCCGAACCCCAAGATCGCCGCACGGCCGCTGTCGCCGGCTTCGCCCGCACCGCTCTTGCGGCGATGATTGCGAGTGAAGCGCGCGAATGGGCCGGCAAAGGCATCCGCATCAACGGCGTCGGTCCGAGGGCCTTCTATGATGGCGGCCATTCCGGCGCCTACCTCGCGAACGAGCCCGATGTCGCCACGCTGGCACTCCATCTGGCGTCGCGCCGCGGACGTTCCCTTTCGGGCCACGTCTTCGACGCCGGCGGAATCGACTTCTAAACCCGCGGCTAGGCCTTGCCCACGCCAGCGAGCCGGTCGAGCCCAGGACGGGTTGCTAGACGGGCTGCGAGATTGCATTTGCTCATAGGGCCGCCGATGGTTAGCCCTCTCTCGGGAGAGAGAGACAAATGGATATCCGCCAGCTTCAATATCTCGTCGCCCTCGCACGCGAGAAGCATTTCACGCGCGCCGCCCAGGCCTGCAACGTCACGCAGCCGACACTCTCGGGGCGCATCCGCCAGCTCGAGCTCGAGCTTGGCGTCCCCATCGTCGAACGCGGCCAGCGATATCAGGGCCTGACGCAGGAGGGAGAGCGCGTCCTCAAGTGGGCGCAACTCATCCTCAACAACTGGGCGTCGATGCATCAGGAGCTGGCCCACCTCGCGATCAGCGACTTCGGTCTGACCGGCCGGCTGACGCTCGGAGCCATACCGTCGGCGTTGCCGATGATCCCCTACCTGACGCGGGACATCCAGCGCCTGCACCCGCAGATCAACTTCACAATCATGTCTATGAGCTCTGAGGAAATTCTCCGCGGGCTTGACGACTATTCGATCGACGCCGGCATCAGCTATCTCGACAACGAGCCGATCAACGGCTTGGTCGCGACACCGCTCTATTTCGAACGCTACTGCCTGTTCATCCCGGAAGGCCATGCCTTTGCCGATCGAGAGACCGTGACTTGGCGCGAAGCCGCCGAGTTGCCGCTCGGACTTCTGACGTCAAACATGCAGAACCGCCGAATCATCGATCGCGCCTTTCACGACGCCGGATGCCGTCCCACGCCCGCGCTCGAAACCAACTCGGTGATCAATCTTTATTCAAATGTCCGGCTGATGCACCTCGCGAGTGTGATGCCCCATTATCTGTTGGACCTGCTCGGGAGCGAGCAGGAACTGAAGGCCATTCCCCTCGTCGAGCCTAAAGTCGCCCACAGCGTGGGACTGGTCACACAGAGTCGTGATCCTGTCGCACCCCTCGTCCGCGCCTTTCAGGCGGCCGCCGCCAAATTTTCAGTAAACATTATTTCTTAAGGAGAAACGGCCACTTAGACCGCCATATTTGCCTCAAACTGTGAGTTCCCCCGCAGTTATTGCGTCGCCTCATAGATGAAATCTATAATGAGATCGACCATATCGATTTGAATACGGGCATCGGATGCCACACTTAAAATCATGCGGCAAAGTGGCCTTCTGCGTCACGGCGACCGCCAACAAACACTGAGGAAACGCCAAACATGGCGAAGAAAGCCGTAAAGCAAACGAACGGCTCACGGGTGGATCAAGTTCCGGCCCCGACCCCTGCTGAGGTCGCGGCGTTGGCATCATGCGCACGCCACGGAAACAAGCCTGACGAGCTTCTTGAAATCTTTCACGACTTGCAGCACCAGCTCGGCTACGTGCCCGACGCTACGTTGCCCGTCATCGCGAGGGCACTGAACCGCTCGCGCGCCGAAATTTACGGCGTCCTGACATTTTATCACGAATTCAAGCGCCATCCTGTCGGCAAGCACGTCGTTAAGATCTGCCGGGCCGAGGCCTGCCAGTCCATGGGCACCGACGCGTTGTGTCAGCACGCTGAGCAATCGTTGCGCACGCCGCTCGGCGGCACGACGGCCGACGGAATGGTGACCATCGAGCAGGTCTTCTGCCTCGGCAACTGTGCGCTGTCGCCGGCGATTATGGTCGGGGAAAAACTTTATGGTAAAGTCGATCCTAAACGTTTCGATGAGATCATCGGCAGCCTCGAGAAGGAAGCCGCGGAATGATCAGGGTTTTCGTACCACGAGATGCCGCCGCCCTCTCGGTCGGCGCCGATGAAGTTGCGGCCGCAATTGCTGCGGAAGCAAAAAAGCGCAAGCTCGACATTCAGATCGTCCGCAACGGTTCGCGCGGCATGCTCTACATCGAGCCGCTGGTCGAAGTTGAAATGCCCAAGGGCCGCGTTGCGTATGGACCGGTTGCGCCAAGCGACGTCGCAGGCCTCTTCGATGCCGGCTTCCTCGAAGGCAAATCGCACGCTTTGGGCCACGGCCGCACCGAAGAAATTCCCTATTTCAAAAACCAGGAACGGCTGACGTTCGCCCGCTGCGGCATCACCGATCCGCTCTCGATTGAAGATTATCGCGCTCACGGCGGATTCCAGGGTCTGGCGAAAGCCCTCCAGATGAAGCCGATCGACATCGTCACGGAAGTAACGACATCGGGGCTTCGCGGACGCGGCGGCGCCGGCTTCCCGACCGGCATCAAATGGAAGACGGTTCACGATTTGCCCGCCGGCGAAAAATACGTCGCCTGCAACGCCGACGAAGGCGATAGCGGCACCTTTGCCGACCGCATGCTGATGGAAGGCGATCCCTTCTGCCTGATCGAGGGTATGACGATCGCGGCCGTCGCGGGCGGTGCGCAAAAGGGATACATCTACGTCCGTTCCGAATATCCGCACTCCGTGCATGTTCTGCGCGAAGCTATTGAGATTGCGCGTCGCGCCAACTGGCTCGGCGACAATATCCAAGGATCTAAATATTCCTTCGATCTCTTCGTGCGCATGGGCGCAGGCGCCTACATCTGCGGCGAAGAAACCTCCATGCTCGAAAGCATCGAAGGCAAGCGCGGCATCGTTCGCTACAAGCCGCCGATCCCCGCGATCGAAGGCCTGTTCGGCAAGCCGACGATCATCAACAACGTGATGAGCTTCGCGGCCGTACCGATCATCATTGACAAGGGCGGCGAGTTCTATCGCGACTACGGCGTCGGCCGTTCGCGCGGCACCCTCGCGTTCCAGATCGCCGGCAACATCAAGCAAGGCGGACTGGTCGAGAAGGCCTTCGGCGTCACGACGCGTCAGTTGATCGAAGACTGGGGCGGCGGCACCGCAACCGGCCGTCCGGCACGCGCGGTCCAGGTTGGCGGCCCGCTCGGCGCCTACATCCCGGCATCGAAGTTCGACGTGCCGATGGATTACGAGGAATTCGCCAAGGTCGACGCGATGGTCGGCCACGGCGGTCTCGTCGTGTTCGACGATACGGTCGATATGGCCAAGCAGGCGCGTTTCGCGATGGAGTTCTGCACCATTGAAAGTTGCGGCAAGTGCACTCCCTGCCGCATCGGTTCGACGCGCGGCGTCGAGGTGATCGACAAGATCATCGCCGACGTCGACCGCGCGAAGAATTTGGCCCTGCTCGAAGATCTATGCGTGACGATGGCGGACGGTTCGCTCTGCGCCATGGGCGGACTGACGCCGTTCCCAGTCATGAGTGCGGTGCGCGGCTTCCCCGAGGACTTTCAAAAGCCCGCGCCGTCAAACAAGTTTCTAGCGGACGCAGCAGAGTAATTTCCAGGATTACAATCCTCAACGAGGACGCTCCATGAACCATCACGTCAAGCCGATGACCCTCATCAAAGAGACGGACTACGGCACGCCGAGCCCGGAGATTCACGAAGCCACCAAAATGGTGACGCTCGAAATCGACGGCCGCGAAATCACGGTTGCCGAAGGCACCTCGATCATGAACGCGGCGATGCAGCTCGGAATTCAAATTCCGAAGCTCTGCGCCACCGATAGCCTCGACGCCTGGGGCTCCTGCCGCCTTTGTCTTTGTGAAATTGAAGGCCGCCGCGGAACGCCCGCATCATGCACGACGCCCGTCGCGCCCGGCATCAAGGTCACGACGCAAAATCCCCGCCTCGCCAACATCCGCCGGGGCGTCATGGAGCTTTACATCTCCGACCACCCGCTCGACTGCTTGACCTGCGGCGCCAACGGCGACTGCGAGCTGCAGGATATGGCGGGCGCCGTCGGCCTGCGCGAAGTCCGCTACGGTTACGACGGTGAGAACCACGTATTCGCCAAGCGCGCTGATGGTGAACTCAACGACCGCTTCAAGCCGAAGGATGGCTCGAACCCCTACTTCCAGTTCGACCCCTCGAAGTGCATCGTCTGCTCGCGTTGCGTCCGCGCTTGCGAAGAAGTGCAGGGCACGTTCGCACTGACGATCGACGGCCGCGGCTTCGCTTCACACGTCTCTGCCGGCATGGACGAAGAGTTCCTGGCCTCGGAATGCGTCTCCTGCGGCGCCTGCGTGCAGGCCTGCCCGACGGCGACGTTGATCGAGAAATCAGTGCTCGATCTCGGCCAGCCGGAACACTCCGTCGTCACGACCTGCGCCTACTGCGGCGTCGGCTGCTCGTTCAAAGCCGAAATGCGCGGCGAAGAAGTCTCGCGCATGGTTCCCTACAAGGACGGCGGCGCGAACGAAGGTCACTCATGCGTTAAAGGCCGCTTCGCGTTTGGCTACGCGACGCACAAGGATCGCGTGCTGACGCCGATGATCCGCGAGAAGATCACCGATCCGTGGCAGGTCGTGTCCTGGGACGAAGCCATCAACTACGCCGCGAAGCGCCTGAAAGAGACGCAGGCGAAGTACGGCAAGGACTCGATTGGCGGCATCACCTCCTCGCGCACGACGAACGAAGAAGTCTACGCTGTCCAGCGCATGGTTCGCGGTGCCTTCAACACGAACAACATCGATACCTGCGCTCGCGTATGCCATTCGCCAACCGGCTACGGCTTGAAGCAGACGTTCGGCGAATCCGCCGGCACGCAGGACTTCAAGAGTATCGATAAGACTGACGTGATCATGGTCGTCGGCGCCAACCCGACCGATGGTCACCCCGTCTTCGGTTCGCGCATGAAGAAACGCATCCGCGAAGGCGCAAAGCTGATCGTCATCGATCCGCGCCGCACCGACATCGTTCGTTCGCCGCACGTCGAGGCTGCCTACCACTTGCAGCTCCAGCCCTCGACCAACGTCGCCATCATGAACGCGATCGGTCACGTCATTGCGACTGAGAACCTGATTGATCGCAAGTTCGTCAACCGCCGTTGCGAACCAGCCGATTTCTATCGCTGGGAAGAGTTCATCAAGCGGCCGGAGAATTCACCGGAAGCTCTCGAATCGATCACCGGCGTTCCGGCACAGCAGGTTCGCGAAGCGGCCCGCCTTTATGCGACGGGCGGCAACGGTGCGATCTATTACGGCCTCGGCGTCACCGAGCACAGCCAAGGCTCGACGATGGTCATGGCGATGGCCAACATCGCGATGGCAACCGGCAACATCGGCCGTGAAGGCGTCGGCGTGAACCCGCTCCGCGGCCAGAACAATGTGCAGGGTTCCTGCGATATGGGTTCGTTCCCGCACGAATTCCCGGGCTACCGTCACGTTGGCAACGCCGAAGTGCGCTCCATCTTCGAGAAGGAATGGGGCACAAAGCTCGAATCCGAGCCTGGTCTGCGCATTCCCAATATGTTCGATGCGGCATCCGACGGCACCTTCATGGGCCTCTTCATCCAGGGAGAAGACATCGCCCAGTCGGATCCCAACACGCATCACGTCGAGCATGCACTGTCATCGATGGACATCGTCATCGTCCAGGACCTGTTCCTGAACGAGACGGCCGCGTTCGCTCACGTCTTCCTGCCCGGTACGTCGTTCCTCGAGAAGGATGGCACCTTCACGAACGCCGAGCGGCGCATCAATCGCGTGCGCAAGGTGATGCGTGAGAAGCAGGGGATGCCAGAGTGGGAGGTCGTGTCCCGCATCGCCACCGCCATGGGTCATCCGATGCGCTATAACAATGCGGCTGAGATCATGGACGAGATCGCCCGCGTTACGCCGACGTTCGAGGGTGTCTCCTTCGACCGGATCGACGAGCTTGGATCCATTCAGTGGCCGTGCAACGAAGAGCACCCGGTCGGTACGCCCGTCATGCACACGGAAGAGTTCACGCGTGGCAAGGGCCGCTTCATGCTGACAGGCTTCGTCCCGACGGCAGAACGCTCGAACCGCAACTTCCCGCTGATCCTGACAACAGGGCGCATCCTGGCGCACTACAACGTCGGTGCCCAGACCCGGCGCACGGACAACGTCGCCTGGCACCCCGAGGACATCCTCGAGATCCATTCGAGCGACGCGGAACTGCGCGGCATCAAGACCGGCATGAAGGTGTCGCTCGCGAGCCGCGTCGGCGCGACAACGCTCACGGCGAAGATCTCCGACCGGATGCCGCCGGGCGTCGTCTATACGACGTTCCATCACCCGGTTACGGGCGCCAACGTCATCACCACTGACAACTCGGATTGGGCGACCAACTGCCCCGAGTACAAGGTGACGGCGGTGCAGGTGACCGTCTCCAACCACCCGTCCGAGTGGCAGGAGGAGTGGCAGGGCCGCGAGATCGAGAACAAGCGCATCGGCAAAGAAAAGAGGCTGGAGCCGGCAGAGTGACTGGCTCTGCCGTCCAAGCTGGAGGTGACGTACGGTGAACGTGGCGCCGAAAAGCGTGTCTCAGCCTGACGGTGGCGCGGAGCTTTGCTCCCGCCCTGCCGTGGGCGAGCTGCATTCGGCATCCGGCACGCAAGCCGTGACGTGGCAACTCCCCGAGGAGGTGCCCGTCGCGCTGCAGATCAATTCCGAGCCCTATACGGTCATGATGTCGACGCCGGCGGATCTTCGCGATTTCGCCACCGGCTTTCTCGTCGGCGAAGGCATCGTCCCCGATCCATCGAAAATCCAGGGCATCCTCGTGATGCCGGTCGACGGCGGCATGGCGATCGACGTTGCCGTGCCCGAGACCGCGATTGAAACGTCGCGTCTCGCGCGCCGCGCTATGGAAGCACGCACGGGCTGCGGCCTATGCGGCGTCGAAGATATCGAATCCGCGGTTCGGCCATTGCAGAAGCTCGACCGGACCTGGTCGCCCACTTCCGAAGCCATCAGGCGCGCCGAGAAGAGCCTCTTCGAGCACCAGCCGATGAACCGCTTCAACCGCTCGGTTCACGGCGCCGCTTGGGTGTCGAAGGACGGCGAGATCCAATTCGTCCGCGAGGACGTCGGCCGCCACAACGCGCTCGATAAGCTCATCGGTGCGCTCTACGTCCGCGGCATCGACCGGACGGACGGCTTCGTCCTGATGACCAGCCGCTGCAGCTTTGAACTCGTTCAGAAGTCCGTGACAGCAGGCATCATGGCCTTGGTGACCGTCTCCGCGCCAACCGCCCTCGCCCTCGAACTCGCCAAGAAGGCCAATCTCTTTCTGGCGTCGCTCGGGCCCGGTGGCCCCGTCGTATTCCATTCCTGATCAACGCAACCTCAATCGAGCAATCTGATGAAAGCTTCCGATCTCGTCCGCATGGCCAATCAAATAACGGACTACTTCTGCATCTACCCGAAGTCTGAAGCTATCGACGGCATCGCCAAGCACATCCAGGCATCGTGGGAACCGCGGATGCGCAATGCTCTGAAAGCCCACATCGATGCCGGCGGCGAAGGCTTGTCGCCACTGTTTCTCGAAGCGATGACCGATTACTTCAAAGGCCCAAAATCGCCGGTCAAAGCCGCGGCGCGCTAATAGAAAATCGAAAGCGGCCGCAACACCGAGTCAACTCACGTTATCGGACCAGCCGATTCCGGTGCGTGCGCGCACGGCCCACTGTCAATTTCGTTGTTTTCTCTCAGAGTATATATTTCTAATGTAAGTTCCATCGATAGGGCGCCGCCCTGATCGCTTAAACTGTGCGAGCACCAATGGATCAGAGTGCCCCTGCTCTGGAAAGCGAGCCCAACGAAGAGCCCAAGTATGCGCGCTTCACCCGGCGGATCCAGGCAATGGCCATCGACGCCATTCTATTTTTCGCAGGCATACTCGCCTGCCTAAGCCTCGTTACCGCAACAAACAATCAGTGGGTCGCCTGGGTAATTGGCACAGCTTTTTGCGTTGCACTGATTTTCTACGAGGCCGCCATGGTTGCAGCCACCGGCGGGACGATCGGACATTGGCGGAAAAATCTGCGCGTTGTCGATGATCGAACCGGCGGCAACATTAGTCTAGCCAGGGCTTTCATCCGTTTCATCGTAAAGGGCTTGCTCGGCTGGCTATCGTTCGTCGCAATGCTGCTGACGAAACGTCGGCAGGCATTTCATGACGTCCTGACGCGATCCACCGTGCAGATCCGCAACGCAGCCATAGCCGAGACCCATCACTATAGCGGTGCCGACCCGGATATCGGAAGCCCCAACATGCCGTCCCGGCTGAGACGTGCGCTCGTGATATTCGGATACATGTTCTTGATAGGGGTATCGGTGCAGATCGTGATCCTCGTTTTGTTTGCCACTCGCGAGATGTCCGGACCTTGCCTGAAGTCGCAAGCGGGCTGCAGCGCGGCCGAAACCGCCACGCTCGGAGCGCTCGGCATTGGCCAGATAGGCGGATGGCTATTTGTTCTTGCCCAAGGATGGCGCGGAAAATTGTTCGGTGCGCGTGCAAAGCGCACTCGCTAATCGTCAAACTGAAGCGTGCACAAGCTGAGGCCCCGTGCACGCTTCGGCTCCATCGAAACCGTTTACTCGGCCGCCGCCTTGCTGGCAGCGATGACCTGGTCCTTGAGCCGCCCTGTCACTTCCGACAGGTGATCGAACCCAAACGTGAACGATCCGACGCCCGCCGTCGCCGATCTGAGATCGATGATCAGGCTGTCCATCTCTGCTTCGGGAATGTGAGCCTGGATCAAATCCCATCCCGACCATCCGGGGCGCGCATCAAAGCCGAGGATTTGCCCGCGTCGTTGCGAGATGATGCTGTTGATCCGTGCGTTGGCCTCCGACGGCACCGCGATCGAAACCGCCATGATCGGCTCCAGCAGAACAGGATTGCATTTCGGCAGCCCCTCCGACATCGCCAGCCGCCCCGCCTGCCGGAACGCCATGTCGGATGAATCAACCGAATGATACGATCCGTCCGTCAGCGTCACCGCAACATCGACCACCGGAAAGCCGAGCGGGCCTTCGCTGAGGTAATCGCGCACGCCGATTTCGACCGAAGGAATGAAATTCTTCGGAATGGCGCCGCCTGTGATCTTCTCGTCGAAGACGATCCCGCCGCTTCGGGGCAGCGGCTTGATGTCGAGTTTGACGTCACCGAACTGACCATGCCCGCCCGACTGCTTCTTATGCCGCCCGCGGACTTCGGTCGCCGACCGGATCGTTTCCTTGTAGCCGACACGCCGCTTCTCGCGTTGCACGTCGATGCCGTACTTGCGCATCAGCCGTTCGAGCGCCACGCGAATGTGCATTTCGCCCTGTCCGTGCAGCAAAATCTGATGCATCTCGGCATTGTGCTCGAGTGTCAGGGACGGATCTTCATCGATCAGCTTGGTGACCGCCGCCGACAGCTTCACCTCGTCTTTCCGATCTTTGAGGCCAAGCCCGATTGCGAGCGCGGGTTGCGAAGCCTCGGGCACGGGAATCTGCTCGATCGACGTTTTGCCGACGGCAATCGTCTCGCCCGAGTGAACGCCGTCGAGACGGCCCAGCGCGACCGTATCGCCGGGCTTTGCAGCACCACGCTTCACCGCTTCTTCGCCGCGAATGGAGAAGATACCGGCGGCGCGCTGCTCGTGACCGTTGGCACCCGTAACCGTCGCCCCATCAGGAATCTCTCCCGCGAAGACGCGCGTGTACGACAGTTTACCACCCGCTCTCGTATGAACGCTCTTGAAGACATAGGCCGCCGATTTGAGGCCATCGACCTTCAACCGCTTCGCCGTATCTTCGACCGAAGGACATTCGTGACGGAGCACCTTCAGTAGCCGCAGGATGCCGTGCCCATGCTCGGCCGAGCCGATAAGAACGGGGCAAATCAAACCGTCGCGCAGCTCTTTCGAGAGATCGTCGAACACGCGGTCGTTCGGCGGCGGAATATCGGCGAGCAGCTGTTCCATCAGCTCATCGTCGTAATCGGCGAGCTTCTCGAGCATCTGGAATCGCGCTTCCTTCTCGCGCGCTTCAATCGCCGACGGCAGCTCGATGATCGTGCTGGGCGCATGTTCGCGATAGACGTAGGCGCGTTCGGACGCGAGATCGACGAAGCCCGTGGCAATGCCATTTTCCCAGATCGGGATCTGGCGCAGCACCAGCGGCTTGGCACTGGCGGGCTGCAGGCTCGGAATGACGTCGTGCATCGGGATCGGCGACACATCGATCTTGTTCAGGAAGAGGATGTGCGGAACGCTCATATCCTCAAGTTGCTTCAGGATCACCTGGAGCGCCGAAACGCGCTTCGGATCGGCCTCGCAGACCACGACGGCCATATCGCAAGCCGGTAGCGCGATCGTGCCTTCATGCGCGAACTCGACCGAACCTGGACAATCGATAAAAGTGAAATTTTCCCCGAGGAACGTCGCATCGGCGACGTTGAGGCCGACGCTCATCGCGTGCTCGCGTGCTTCCGGAGTACTATCGCCAAGCGTCGAATTGGCTGCGATCGACCCGGCTCGTGAAATGGCGCCCGTGCGGGCGAGTATGGCTTCGAGGAGTGTCGTCTTACCGCTGGCGAAGGGCCCGATGAGCGCTACGCAGCGCGCGCCTCGGACCCCAGCCCTATTACCTTGTGTGCCATTTCCGCCCTTCGGGCCATCTGAGCTCGTCATGATTGCCTCCGATGTTGCGAGGCGCACGACCATAGAGCCGCGCCCCGCACCTCGGAAGAGAGCGGCAAGTCGATGCTCGCTCCAAAGTCAGGTCCGCACAACGGGAATCGCCGCACGGTTTCGTGAAGAATGTATTGCGATGCGGTAGAATTATTAGAAAACCGCGTTCCTATACTGCATCGCCAAAGCGACTTCTTAAATTGCTCCGCCAGGGCAGTCCGGAAAGGCAAAAATAACTTGAATAACTTTAAACTTGTCGCATTGTGAACTCTTCCGGCGTTTCACGCGTTCTTAGGGCACTGGCGAGAAATTCGGAATGGGCCAGAGGGAAATTGGCTCAGGAAATGCGAGGCTGGGTTATGAGTATAGAAACATTGATGTCCGCGGCCAACGCTGCCGGATACGTCATGGCCGCCGAAGAACAACTCCCCGAGACATTCGGCGCCGAACCTCAGGTGTTTGAATTCAAGTCGCAGCCGGCGACGGCGCTGGCGATTTGGCGTCCGGTCGTACCCGCCGTTGATGGCAAGCCTCTGGCTGGGCACATTTCCAACGCCTGGGACTGGTTTACCGACCGCTTCGTACACCACGGCGCAACGCCGGCCTGAGCGACGAAACAGGTAAGTGCTCGATGTGAGGAGCGCGCGATTGAGATCGCGCGCTTTTTGTTTCTCAAGTGAGATTTCCGCAGAAGCGCTGAATGCGCGTGCAGGCGTCCTTCAACGACTCGGTCGAAGCCGCATAGGACACGCGGAACGACGGCGAACCCTCGAACGCAGCGCCATGCACCACCGCAACGCCTTCTTCCTCGAGCAAGGCCGTGACGAAGTCCTCGTCGTTTTTGATGGCCGTGCCTGATTTGCTCGTCTTACCGATCAACGCCTTGATGCTCGGATAGACGTAGAACGCGCCCTGCGGCTTCGGGCACTGCAAGCCCTTTGCCTGATTGAGCATGCTGACGACGAGATCTCGCCGTTCGACGAAGACCTTGTTGTTCGCAGCGATGAAGTCCTGCGGCCCGTTGAGAGCCTCCACGCCCGCCCACTGCACGATCGACGACGGGTTAGACGTCGACTGCGACTGCAGCTTGCGCATGGCATTGATGAGAACTTCCGGACCCGCGGCATATCCAAGACGCCATCCGGTCATGCAGTAGGCCTTCGACAGCCCGTTCATCGTGAGCGTCCGGTCGTAGAGCTTCGGCTCGACCTGCGCCGGCGTCGCAAACTTCAACCCGTCATAAAGCAGGTGCTCGTACATATCGTCCGTCAGCACCCACACATGCGGATGCTTGAGCAGGACGTCCGTCAGCACCTTCAGCTCGTCGGCCGAATAAGCCGTTCCGGTCGGATTGGAAGGCGAATTGAAAATGAACCACTTCGTCTTCGGCGTGATCGCCTTTTCGAGCGCGTCCGCGCGGAGCTTGTAGCCGTCTTCGAGTGTCGTCTCGGCGAACACAGGCTTGCCGCCGCCGAGTATCACGATATCCGCATAGGACACCCAGCACGGCGCCGGCATGACGACCTCGTCACCCGGATTGAGCGTCGCGAGCAGCGCATTATAGAGCACCTGCTTGCCGCCGGTCCCGACCGAGACTTGGCTCGCTTTATAGTCGAGACCGTTGTCCCGCTTGAACTTCGCGACGATCGCCGCCTTGAGTTCCGGAATGCCGTCGACGTCCGTGTATTTCGTCTTGCCCTCGTCGAGCGCCCGCTTGGCGGCATCTTTGATGTTCTGCGGCGTGTCGAAATCCGGCTCGCCCGCCGACAACGAAACGATGTCACGGCCTTGCGACTTCAGCTGTCGCGCCTTCATGGAGACGGCAATGGTGGCGGAGGGTTGGATTCGGTTCAGACTGTCGGCGATGAAGCCCATGTTCAAGCGGCCTGTTATCGAGATTGAGATCTAGCGTTTTCGCATCGCGGAATAAGCGGCGCGGACCGTAATTGCAATGTTTCCGTGTCGCAAGTCGGCGTTTTCTAGGGCCTCGCGATGAGCACCACATCCGTGCTGATGCTACAGCGCAACAAATGCACCGGAATGATTTGGAACTGCCGGTTTCACGAGCTTGCGCCACAATCCGAACCCATCGCCGCCCAGAAGCGCAGGTCAACTTCCTCACGTGATCTACTTACTGAGTTGATGACGAGCGGGAGGAATTGAGACAATGCCAGTCAGCGTTCAGCCGGAAACGCGCAAACGCCGGAAAAGCGGCGTGGCGCCGAGGTGTTCCAATCAGCTATGGCGGCCCTTGATCGATGCCGCCGTCGCAGGACTGGCATTCGTTCTAGTCAGCACGACGTTTTGTGCCCCGGTCAAAGCCGGAACCTTTCCGACGGCGTTCGCAGGCATCCACCACAGCGCCACGCCGTTCGCCATAAAAGCCGTCGCCGATCCCGGCCCGCCGCCGATTGTCGAGATCGCAACCGCCAGTTCTCCCGCCGAGGCAATCTACCGCCGGACCAGCGCGACCGCGGCATGGGGGCTGCTCGGGGTTGCATTTTCGATGCTCGCAGCGCTGAATTTAGCCATTCTTAGGCATGTGAAGCGCGTTTACTCTCCGCGATTTGCCCTTTCCTGCAAACGAGATAGGGTAATCGGCCGATGTGGCTCTGAGCGCTATTGAATTGCCTTAATCTCGATTGTACCTGTGGGGGCGGCGAGACGGAATCTGAGCCGGTTCGCTGCCTGATAGGAATGCTGGAGGCCGAAGCATGACGAAGCAGGACTTGAGACCCTTTTGGCTGGGCTTGACGGCGGGTGCCGCCGTTGCCGCCATCGCCGGCGCGCTGCTCTCCGCCAATAGCGAAACCGTCCTGCGTAAGAGCTTCCAGACTGCCCTCAATCGGACGAGCACCGAAGCCAAGGCAGGAATGGTAGCGGCCTCGTCCACTCCCATCTCCGGTTCGGAAGACTACTGGCTGTCCGCGATGCGTGACGGCACGATGCCCGTCAACAAGACGATCTCTGTCGGCGATCAGATTTCTATGAACCTTGGCGGCGTCCGGCGCACGCTCGAAGTCGCGACCGTTTCGGACTTTTCTCCCAAGATCACCCAGATCGATACGTCGCCGGCGCCAAGCCACTTGGTGCTCGTGACCGCACGCGACCTGGGCGATTCCGGCGCGCGTCCGATCCGCTTCGTCATGGAAATCCAGCAGAACGGCTCGCCGGTCGTCACCAGCCGCACCGGCCGCACTCTCTGACGCGCTGAATTTCTGTCAATCTGATCGACAGACGTTTCGAGCGGCCTCACCAGGCCTGCAGTTCTTTGTCTTGGAAAAACCCGCCGTTGGGTCCGTCGCTGTCGATTGTCGCGAGCCACACCGCGGTTTCCGCACCCTTCTCAGGCGAACGAGGCGCATCCTTACCGCCCATGCCGGTCCTGACCCAGCCCGGCGAGCACGCGTTGACCTTCACGTCCGTACCCGATGCAGCAGCTTCCGCCGCGGCAATCCGGGTCAGGGCATTTAGCGCCGCCTTCGAAACTCGGTAAGCCGGGTAGCCCTTCCCCATTTGGCTCAACTGCCCGGCGAGAGACGACATGTTGATCACGCGGCCGAACCCGCGCGTCAGCATGCCGGGCATCAGCGCGCGCATCGTGATCGAAGGTCCGAGCACGTTGGTCTCCCAAGTGCGCCGGAACACCTCGTCCGTCATGTCAAAGAGAGAGGAATTGAAACCGCCGGGCCCATCGATCAGAATTGCGGCATTGTTGACCAGAACATCGATCGGCGCATGCGTAAGCTCGATTTCCGTGAGCGCGTCGAGCAGGCGTCCGGAGTTCGCCATGTCGAGGATGACGGGCTTGACGTCGACACCGGCCTTCTTGAAGTCGTCGACGGCCATGACGACTTTCTCACGCGATCTGACGCCGGCAAGAATGCTGAAACCCAGGAGCGAAAGCTGCCGCGCAATCTCGAATCCGATGCCGCGATTGGCCCCCGTCACGAGTGCAGTTTTGGATCCTTCCGTGTGCGGCATGACACTCTCCAAGCATGGGATAGCATCTTCCGATAGCGTATTGCCCGCCATATGCCGCCAACGAAAAAACCCCGCAAGAAGGTGCGGGGTTTCTCACCTAGTCGGACTTTCGTCAAACGAAGTTATTTCTTTTCTTCAGGTTTCGTGTTGCCGTGCATCATCTCGTGCTTGCACTGCGCCCGGAATTTCTTGCGATCCTTGCCGTGCAAGCCCTTCGCATCCGCCTGCTTCGAGCATTCCAGGGAGGCAGCAGACTTTTCGGCCGCGGCGAATGCGGCTCCGCTGCCCATGACAAACGTGGCGGCAACTGCAGCAGCAATCAATCTGGTGGTGATCATTTAAATCTCCGTCTTCTCTATTTGGGGTTTCCTCCGCCAGCACCGTCCGAACCATGTCCGGCCGGTAGCGGCCCCCCTTTTCACAACCCGATAACGCACAACGGCCGAGTTGTTCCCGTTTCGCTATCATCCTGCGGAGAACACCAGTACATACGGTTACGTAAGGAGAATTTTCGGGAACCAAATCGGCCCGAATTTTTTGCTATTGCTCGGACGTGACACTGTGGCGCCAAATCGGCATTTATGACGAAGGCCTTCTTTCCTATATTCCTCCCGTGGCAACACCGACAAAATCATCCGGACCGAAAGCACCTCGTCCTTCCCGCGGTAAATCGGGAAAGCCGACTCAGCCTCCAATGGAGACTGAAGCCGGAACGCCGGGATTCGGAGAAGCGGGTTCTTATTTCGCGCCGGCCGACCTTTCGACGAAACGCGGAGCGACGGGACTTCCGAGTCTTCCTGCGCTTCGTCAATCCGGTCCCCGCCCGCCGATGGGCGGCGAAAGCCTGACCGATAGCCTGACCGCGCTCCTGACCAAGCCGCAGGAACGATCCGAGCGAGCGAAAGAACTCCTCTCCCGTCAGCCGCTCATGGCGACCCACCCGATCGTCTCGGGCGGTATGCCGACGTTCGTTCCGCACAGACCCGACCGGCCGGAAAAAAGCGAAGGCGGCGTCAGGTTCAAGATCGTCTCGGAGTACGATCCGAAAGGCGACCAGCCGCAAGCCATCAAGGAACTCGTCGAAGGCGTCGGCAAGCACGAGCACAATCAGGTGCTGCTAGGCGTAACGGGCTCCGGCAAGACGTTCACGATGGCGCACGTCATCGAGAAGACCCAGCGCCCCGCGCTCATCCTCGCGCCGAACAAAACGCTCGCAGCGCAACTCTACGGTGAGTTCAAGAGCTTCTTCCCCGAGAATGCGGTCGAATACTTCGTCTCGTATTACGACTACTACCAGCCCGAAGCCTATGTGCCGCGCACGGACACCTACATCGAGAAGGAAGCGTCGATCAATGAACAGATCGACCGTATGCGTCACGCCGCGACGCGGTCCCTCCTCGAGCGCGATGACGTAATCATCGTCGCCTCGGTGTCGTGCATCTACGGTATCGGCTCGGTCGAAACCTATACCGCGATGACGTTCACCGTCCGCGTCGGCGAACAGCTTTCGCGCGACCAGCTGCTGGCCGACCTCGTCGCCCTTCACTATCGGCGCAACGATCAGAATTTCGTCCGCGGCTCCTTCCGCGCGCGCGGCGACACCGTCGAAGTCTTCCCGGCCCACTTGGAAGACCGCGCCTGGCGTTTCTCGTTGTTCGGCGACGAGATCGAATCGATCGTCGAATTCGATCCGCTGACGGGCAACAAGACCGACGAGCTGGCGCTCGTGAAGCTCTACGCAAATTCGCACTACGTCACGCCGAAGCCGACGCTGCAGCAGGCCATCAAGTCGATCAAGATCGAGCTGAAGCAGCGCCTCGACGAGCTATATGCCGCCGGCAAGCTGCTCGAAGCCCAGCGCCTGGAACAGCGCACGACTTTCGACATGGAAATGATGGAAGCGACCGGCTCCTGCGCCGGCATCGAAAACTATTCGCGCTATCTGACGGGCCGCAATCCCGGCGATCCGCCGCCGACGCTTTTCGAATATCTGCCCGATAACGCCCTCGTCTTTGCCGACGAGAGCCACGTCACCGTGCCCCAGATCGGCGGCATGTTCCGCGGCGACTTCCGGCGCAAGGCAACGCTTGCCGAGTATGGCTTCCGCCTGCCCTCCTGCATGGACAACCGGCCGCTACGTTTCGAGGAATGGGACGCGATGCGTCCCCAATCCGTCTTCGTTTCCGCCACGCCCGCAAGTTGGGAACTCGAGCAGACCGGCGGCTCATTCGCCGAGCAGGTCATCCGCCCCACGGGCCTGATCGATCCCGTCGTCGAGATGCGCCCCGCGAAATCGCAGGTCGATGATCTGCTCGACGAGGTGCGTCAGGTCTCGAAAAAAGGCTATCGGACGCTCGTCACCGTGCTGACAAAGCGCATGGCGGAAGATTTGACCGAGTACATGCACGAGAACGGCGTCCGCGTCCGCTACATGCACTCCGACATCGAAACGCTGGAGCGCATCGAGATCATCCGCGATCTCCGCCTCGGCGCCTTCGACGTGCTGATCGGCATCAACCTCTTGCGCGAAGGCCTCGACATTCCGGAGTGCGCCCTCGTCGCCATTCTCGATGCCGACAAGGAAGGCTTCCTGCGCTCCGAGACGTCTCTCGTGCAGACGATCGGCCGGGCCGCCCGCAACGTCGATGGCAAGGTCATTCTCTACGCCGATCAGGTCACCGGCTCGATGGATCGCGCTATGGCCGAAACCAACCGCCGCCGCGAGAAACAGCTGGCGTGGAACGAGGCGAACGGCATCACGCCGGAAAGCGTGAGGAAGAATATCGCCGACGTCATGCAATCGGTCTACGAGCAGGATCACGTCACCGTTGATGCCGGTCTCGCCGACGGCGAGAACGTCCAGGTACTCGGTCACAACCTGCAGGCCGTCATCGCCGACATGGAACGGCGTATGAAGGAGGCAGCCGCCGATCTCGAATTCGAAACGGCCGCGAGAATGCGCGACGAGATCAAGCGCCTGCGCGAAACCGAGCTCGCCATCGCCGATGATCCGTTGGCGCGGCAGTCGGAGATCGAGGACAAGGCCGGGAGCTTCAAAGGCGCGCGAAAATACGGAGCGAGCGCCAACGTCCCGCCTTCCAAACCCGAAGGTAGCCGCATTGCGACGGAATACGAACCGGTGCAGCCGACGTACGCGCAGTCCACGTCTCGCATCAAGAAGCCATCGCTTGATGACATGGGGCCGGGCACCGACCGGCCTGTCCCGGCACGGACGCAGCACGTCGATAGCCGAGTGAAGGCCGGCGCGTTCGGCGAGAAAATCGCAGGCCCCCACAAGCCGACGCTCGATGAAATGGGCCCGCACGCCTCGCTGCCCGTGAAGTCCGGCGAAAAGCCCTCACGCATCACGATGCCGACGCGGACCCGCGAATTCGAGGGTGGCCCAGAGAAGAAGACCCGCCGCGGCCGCCCCCGCAAAACGGGACGCCCAGGCCAGTAGCAGCCGCAGATTTTCCTACATTTGGATCGCTTGCGGATCTAACATCCGCGGCAACGGGGGAGCACCACCACAATGGAGGCTCTCATGGCAACGTACGTCATTCTTGCCAACTTCACGGACAAAGGCATTCACGACGCCAAGGACACCATAAACCGTGCCGACAAGTTCAAAGCCATGGCCGCGAACGCAAGCGTCACGGTCAAACACATGTATTGGACGATCGGCAGATTCGACGCCGTCTCGATCTGCGAGGCACCAGACGATGAGACGGCCACAGCTTTTTCGTTAAGCGTTGCCGCACGCGGGAGTATTCGAACGCAAACGCTGCGCGCCTTTTCATTGGAGGAAATGACGAGAATCCTCGGCAAAATGGTGTGAGCAAGGTCGTCTCGTGCGCTTCAATCCGCTCATGCCGCGGAGCGGAACTCCGGCAAGCCAGATCGGTTGTTTCTCAGTTGCAAAGCAATCGAGGAACCTCCAATGCCCAAAATCTCGAAAGCGAAAATTCTCATTCTCGCGACCGACGGTTTCGAGCAGTCGGAACTTGACGTTCCGCGCGAGAAGCTGAAAGCCGTGGCGCAGCTTGTCCATGTCGCCGCGCCGAAAGATCGCAAGCAGAAAGACTCGATCATCGGCTGGGAAAATAAGGACTGGGGCAAGCCCGTTAAGGTCGATGTCGAACTCGGCGACGCATCGACCTCACTTTACGATGCGATCGTGCTACCGGGCGGCCAGATGAACCCGGACACGCTCCGCCAGAACCCGGATGCGATAAAGCTCATCAAGGCCTTTCTTGCCGATGGCAAAGTCGTCGCCGCGATCTGCCACGCACCGTGGCTGCTGATCGAGGCCAAGGGCGTTCGCGGACGCAAGGCCACGTCATATAATTCGATCAAGACGGACATGATCAATGCCGGCGCCAACTGGGTCGATGAACCCGTCGTGGCCGAAGAGGGCATCGTCACGAGCCGCAATCCCGGCGATCTCGAAGCCTTCGTCGCCAAGATCATCGAAGAGATCGAACAAGGAAAACACGAGCGTGCGGTGCTCGCCGCGTAAATCACAACACGACTGCGGCTGCCGGAAAAGCGGCCGCAGTCATCTGCGCGCGTTTCGCGTCTACGGCTGCCACGGCGTCTTCGCCACGCCGAGCGACTTGATCATATCGCTGACATTGACCGTTATGCCGCCCGGCATTTGCATGTCGCCCGGTTTGACACCCGCAGGACAAGCATCCGACAACCACTTCGCCTTTTGCGTCGTCAGTGTTCTTTCAGCTGACGGCAGACCCGTGACATCTCCGGTAATTTCGATCTGATAGGCCGATTGAAAATCACCCGTGATCACCACGTGCGACGTCGTCTTCATCGAGCCCATTGCGCACTTGGTATCCCACACGTAAGCGTCGCCCTGGCGCTTGATCTCGTGATCGGAGCACATCGCCTCCATCGCCGAGGTCCCGGCCTGCATCATCGCCTTATCGGTCGCCGCATCGATGCAGGCATGCACCGTCGTCGCGAACGTCGACTTCGACCCATGCGCGATGGCAATTTCCCAATACCCGGGCTTACGCGACGGCAGTTCGACCGGATCGGCCACAGCGCCGGATATCGACGCGAGGAGAAATATAGGCAACAGCGTTTGACGGCGAATGTTCACGATAGCGCTCCCGTGCGAAGTCGCCTGACAGTCGCGTCTACCCGCTGACTTTGCAACGGTCCGCTGAGACGAATTTTTGGTTTTGGCCGCGATCAGCTGGCAAGTGCGCGCGGCGGCGTGGAGCCCTGCGTCTGGATGCTTTTCAAAATAAGGAGGAGTGTGTGGCGAACGGCCAAGTCAACGGTCTCGACGATGTGGCCGGGTTCGGTCAGGTTGGCTGGCACCCAAACAAGTTGCTTGTCCACCGCCCGCCAGCTGCCGAAATAGTTCCGGCCCTTCATCACTGTCACGCCCGTGCCGGCCAAGCCTTCCCTGACAGAAAACCCGCTCAACGCAACCTCGGGAATGTCCGAGAGTTGCCGCAGCAGTTCGCGGTCGGGTGTGGCGCACGTCATGGCGTTGTCGCGAATCGAATCGTTTTGACCTTCCTAATCCGTCAAAATTAGGCAACGAAGGTTGCGTAAGGGTTGACGCTATGCCCGGTTTTGAAACTTGGGCGCCTTGCCGCGCGTCTTTCCTCCAGCATTTGGGCTCCTTTCCGCGAACTGCAGGAGCATAAGCCACTTGCAATGTCTCGCAGTCAGTCCGCACGCTGAAAGGTTTGCGCTGCGAAACGTGGGTCTGAACAAGCGGGAGTGAACGAATGAAACGCATCTCTGTTCTTTTCCGGCGCTCCGCGACGGCAGCCCTTTTTCTGGCAGGTGTTGCTTCGATAGCATTCCTCCTCGATCTTCACGGCGCACCGGCCGGCGCGGCCTCCTCCTCCCGCGACGGCGCCAATTACATTGGTCTTCTCGCCGCCGGCTTGCCGAAGCTGGAAATGCGGCCGCTGTGCACCCTTTGCACTGAGGTTCGCGCGAACACCGGCGATTATGCGCCCGTCGAACACTTTCTCGGCGGCCCGAAGCGCATCATCCTGATGCGTCATGCCGACAAGACCGGCGACGACGGCGACGAAGATCTCTCCGAAGCCGGACGCGCGCGCGCCGAACATCTGGCGACCTACATTCCGCAAACCTTCGGCAAGCCCGATTTCATCATCGCGACGGCTCGCTCGAAGCATTCGGACCGCCCGAGAGAAACGGTTCAACCGCTCGCCGACGCACTCGGAATGAAGGTCGAGCACGATATGGAAAAGGACGAAATTGAAGACCTGGCCGATATGATTTTCAACGATCCCGACTACAAGGGCAAAACGCTCGTCATCTGCTGGCATCACGGAAGCTTGCCCGCAATCGCAACGTTGCTGGGCGCCCCCGCCGGCAGCTACCCGGATCCTTGGCCCGACGACGCCTATAACCTCATTCTCGATTTGCAATACGATCCGAACTCGGGTAGCGCCCCAACGGTCAACCGCGTCATCGAACCGTTTTGAACGCCCGCCAAATTTCTGCAAAGACCGGCGCGAATTTCCATGACGTCAGCGGTGCGCCGCGGCGTTGACGATGACTTTTAGGGTCGCGTGGCAGAAGCGCACGGAAGGGGCATGATGTGAAAAATTCTGCTGAGCCGGATCGCGGCATCAAAGCATGGCTGTGCGCGCTCGCCCGTTCGCTGGGGCTGATGGCTCCGGAAGAAATTACCGCGACACATCACCCCGAGGGCGCGCCGGGCCGCATCCTGCTGATGCGCCACGCCGAGAAAACGGGAGACCCGAACGATATCCTGCTTTCTCCGGAAGGGGTCGTACGCGCGGCGCGCCTTGTGACGTACATTCCCAAGACGTTCGGACGTCCAGACTTCATTTACGCGGCCGCACGCTCCAAACGCTCGATCCGCTCGATCGAAACGGTGAAACCGCTCGCCGCCGCACTCAACATCGAGGTCCAGCATCACATCGAAGACAGGGACTTCAAAAGCCTCATCACCGAGATTTTTTCGAAACCCGAATATCGCGGGAAGATGATCGTGATCTGCTGGCACCATAAGAAGCTGCCGGAGATCGCGTCACTCCTCGGCGCCCGCGAAGGCAGCTATCCGGCGTTCTGGCCGCAAAACGTCTTCAACCTGATCCTGGATTTCCGCTACGATCCGAAGTCGGACGCAGCTCCCGTCGTCGGCCAGATCGTTCAGCCGTTTTGACGATATCGAAAGTGGCGGCTCAACACTTCTTGAGAGTTGCAGCAAGTTCCCGGAATACGCTCGCATCCTGCGGGAGAACCTTTACGGACTGATCACAGCCCTGTCCGGCGACCGCCATGTGCGCTTCGAAGAACTTGCCGGAAAGCTGCACGTCGAAGCCGTCGGCAGTTACGATGCCCGCAACCGTGCCGCCGATGTCGTTGATCTTGTCCGTCCATGCGCCGGTGACCTTTTCGCCTTCGACGGCAAGATCGGTCGCCGCGTGAAGCTTGAAGTTCGCACCGTCTTCGCAGCGGAGCGTCTGCCGCATGCCGCGCACGCCGTCCTGACGCGCAACGTAAGTCACCACGCATTTGAAATTCGACGAGGGTCCCGACATCGACGTCATCGTTGCCATGCCGACCCAGCGCCCTGCGAGGTTCGCCAGCGGATCGATAGGCGCAGCCGCCCGGTTTTCGGTTGCGACTAGGCTTGAAATTGCTGCAGCAACGACATACGTGGCAACGCGGTACGACCGGCCCATGCTCGAACTCCCTCAACATATCGATTGACGATGGCGCACCCCGAGTCCCACCCCGCGGCAATGCCGCTGTCTTGCTTCTCAGCGCCACCCAACAATACCGGGAGTTTGAAATTCGATCGCGACGCTTTGGAGGCTACATTTGGGAAACTCGCAGGCTGCATATCGATCGTACGATTGTACCTCGGCACCGACGGATGGTGGCGAGTGTCGCTCGGCAGCAACACCTTTGAACGCGCAGCATTGTCGTTCCCATATGGCTCGCAAATCGGCTCACATCGGATGATAATGCCGCCGCTTCGGGGGCCCACAGTTTGGAAGGATGAATTCGTGGTGCGCAATCATAGACTTGCAGCGTCAGTCTCGGCGTGGGCAGCCGTTGTAGCAGTTGGCCTGGCCTTATCGTTCAATCCCGCTGCAGCGGCGTCGGACAATCCGTTTGTCGAACTCGCCGGTACTTGGAGCGGCTCGGGCACCGCCCGTTTCGATAACGGCAAGACCGAAAGCCTGCGCTGCAAAGGGTATTATACGAACAACGGCGGACCAACGAATCTCGGTCTTTCGATTCGCTGCGCCAACGCCTCCGCGAAGGTCGAGCTCAGAGCCAATCTCACCAACGCCAACGGCACGGTGAGCGGCGATTGGGAAGAGCGCACGTACAATCAATCCGGAACGGTGACCGGACGTGCGTCATCCAACAGAATGAACCTGGCGATCAGCGGCGGCATCAGCGGCTCGATGTCGGTCTCGATTGCCGGAGGCTCGCACTCGGTAACGGTCGCAACCAGCGGACCGTCGTTCAAGGGCGTCAACATATCGATGTCGCGTTAGCAAGAAACCCGAGCATCAAAGGATGAGATTTTCTATGCGCGCAAAAATGCTGGCAGCGGTCGCAGGCACCGCGGCAGTTCTCACTTCGATCATGCCGCCAGCCGCAGATGCACACATCGGCCGGCTTCGGTCGAACTACAAGCAAGGCGAAGTGATCACCGCCTATAGCCGCTTCGGCAACGGCGCTATCAAGAGCGTCGTCAGACGCGCTCCGAAGTGGGGTTGGGAAGTCCGGCTTCCCGGCGGCAGCTGGACCGCTTGTAGAAGAAGCTGCGAAGAGACCCTTCGTGTGCAGACGGTCGACTTGGTCGACAGCAACGACAATTCGATCTCGGACGGCGGCTACGGCACACTTCAGCGCGAATGCGGAATATTCGGCTGCCTCGGCGGCTCGTACGAATTCTCTTTCTAGCCGCCGGGCACCTGGGAGACTTACACCAGAAACGGATTGGTCAGCCGCTCCGGACCGAACTGGCTCGGCGGACCATGACCGCAAATAAAAGCGATATCGTCGCCGAGCGGAAATAGCTTCGTCTTGATCGACGATATCAAGGCGTCGTGATCGCCGTAAGCAAAGTCGGTTCGTCCGATCGATCCCCGGAAGATCACGTCGCCGACGAGCGCGAATTTCTGCCGCCGGTCGAAAAAGACGACCGACCCTGGCGAATGCCCCGGGCAGTGAAAAATCTCGAACTCGTGCCCGGCGACCGTGACCTTGTCGCCCTCGTCCAGCCAGCGGTCGGGCTTCACGTTGCGAACCCCGGAAATCCCGTACATCTCGCCCTGCTTCTCGAGAGCATCGAGCAGAACGCCATCATTGCGATGCGGTCCCTCGATCTTGACGCCAAGCCGGTCGCGGAGATCGGCCGCCCCGCCCGCGTGATCGATATGACCGTGCGTCAGCAAAATCTTCTCGACCTTCATTCCCACTTCTTTGATCGCCTGCTCGATGCGATCGAGATCGCCGCCTGGATCAACGACGGCGCCGGCCTTCGTCGCCTCGTCCCAGATCAGCGTGCAGTTCTGCTCGAAGGGCGTCACGCGGACGATCGCCGCCTTGAGCGGGGATGCAGTTTTGGCGGTCGTATCGCTCATGGCTCTAGCTCCGTATTGCTCCGGCCATTTTAAACAATCCACCGCTGATCGCGAAGCGGCCCGTTGGCGCTACGTCTCCCTTAGTCCGCGAATCAGATAACGATATCAATGAGCGGGACATATGCGCCCATTGTTTCAGCATCGTCAAAACGCGCGCAGCGCGTTTTCTGGTGCACCTGTCGGGGAATGCCATGATCGAGAAACTGACCGGCCTCGCGCTAGTCGCAGGAAGCACGTTGATAATCGCCGCCGGTCCGGCTTCCGCCAACGACTGGGCAGGACCATATATCGGCATAGGCGGCGGGTATGACATGACGAACACCCGCGTCGACACCCGCCTGACCGACGGGCTGACCAACATTGATTATAAGAAAAACGGCCAGGCTGGCGCTGGAGGCTTTCTCACTCTTAGCGCGGGTTATGACCACGCCTTGTTCGGGCCGCTCGTCGTAGGTGTTTTTGTCGACTATGATTTCTCCGACGCTGATACCAACTTTTCCAATTTCCTATTCAGCGAAACTGGGCACCTCAAGCTCGGAGATCAACTCTCCGTCGGCGGCCGCGTCGGCTACCTCGTCGCACCAACAACGCTCTTTTTCTCGACGTTCGGCTATGCCCGTTCTGATCCGAGTGACGTAACCATCAACTTCGGCCCAACCTCGATGCGCGCCGACATCGGAAGCTTCAACGGCTATTTCCTGGGAAGCGGCGTCGAAACGTTGATTGGCAACGGCTTCAGCCTCAAGGCTGAGTATCGCTATACGTCGATGCGCTCCGAAGGCGCTGTTTTCAATGACACTGTGCCGTCAGCGACATTGATTGAGACGTTGAAGCCGCAAACCCAAACCATCAGGATGTCGCTCAACTACCGCTTTGGCGATGGCAAGAAGGACGTTGTCGATAACTCGATCCCGCCGATCACCTCGAGTTGGACCGGACCGTACCTCGGCTTCGGCGCGGGCTACAGCGTGGCCCAGAAGCAGGAAACCTTCCCGTCGGAAGCAAGCACACTGAACAATCCCGTCAGCAATGATGGCGGCTTCATCTCGGCAACAGTTGGCTACGACTATCAATTCAGTAAAAGGTTCGTCGTTGGCGCGCTCGCCGATGCTGATATGTCGAACCTGAAATACAAGGATCAACTCAGCTTCTCCGGCACGCCCATCTACGAAAGCCGCGGCGGCTTTAAGAACATCCTGATGGTCGGCGGTAGGTTGGGATACCTCACCGCTCCCGACACACTGCTGTTCGTCAGCGGCGGCTACGCGAACGCGGGAATGGAAGCGACCCTGTCTTCTTTAGCCGGACCCGGCCCCGGCAACGGTGCGACTCTATACGACGCCAAGCGCATCTCGGGTGCGTTCATCGGCGCCGGTGTCGAAACGAAAATCTGGGATTCGCTCTCGCTCAAAGCTGAATATCGCTACATCGATCTGGCGAGCGAAAACCTTGAGCTGTTCCCCGGATTGGGATCCCCTTTCCCGCCCGCGCACATCGATCCCGACATTCAGACGGGCCGTCTTTCTATCAACTGGCGCCCATGACAGCCACCGGTTCGGCGCAGATCTAAATCGATCGCTTGATGCGAATGACAGGGGCCCCTCGTGGGCCCCTGAGCACATGCGTGGACCACAATAGGTATCGGGGCTAAAGCCGGATCGGGAAGTGGGAGGTTTGCTGACGCTGAGCGTGGGCTGCGATGACGAGCTTATCGGCCCGCACGTGGCGGGGGGCGTTCGCCAGCAACGACTCTCGGGACCGTAGGGTTGCCGAAGCTGCGCCCAAAAACACGACAAGGGCCATCATGGCCCCTGTGCGCGTGAAAAAAAATGCGCGTGAAGATCGAAGAGCGCGAAATCTTAAGCGGCTTCGGAACCTTCATGTCCCGGATCGCGCAGCACGTATCCGCGGCCCCACACCGTTTCGATGTAGTGCTTGCCGCCGGTTGCTGCCTGAAGCTTCTTCCTGAGCTTGCAGATGAAGACGTCGATGATCTTCAGCTCAGGTTCATCCATTCCGCCGTAGAGATGATTAAGGAACATCTCTTTCGTCAGGGTCGTGCCCTTCCTGAGCGAAAGGAGTTCGAGCATCTGATATTCCTTGCCGGTCAGATGCACGCGCTGGTTATTGACGTCGACCGTCTTGGTGTCGAGATTGACGCGAAGATCGCCGGTCTCGATGACCGACTGTGCGTGTCCCTTCGAGCGGCGAACGATCGCCTGAATGCGTGCGACGAGCTCATCCTTGTGGAAGGGCTTCGTCATGTAGTCGTCGGCGCCGAAGCCAAGACCACGAACCTTGTCGTCGATGCCCGCTAGACCTGAGAGTATCAGAATCGGCGTTCCGACCTTCGCAACACGAAGCGTCTTCAGAACTTCGTAACCGCTCATGTCTGGAAGGTTGAGATCAAGGAGAATGATATCGTAGTCGTAAAGCTTACCTAGATCGACGCCCTCTTCGCCTAGGTCCGTCGTATAAACGTTAAAACCCTCCGACTGCAGCATGAGCTCGATGCTCTGCGCCGTGGCACTGTCGTCTTCAATGAGTAGAACCCGCATGACCGTCCCTCTGGTGCCCTAATCCGATCCGTGTCCGCGCTATGTCTGTCCTTCGCTCAAAGAAAACGCACAACCATCGAGCTAAGCGATCGTTAGGAAGTTAGCGACGAGAGGTTAACAAACCCTAATTCGCGTTAGCTAATTCACCATCTCGTGGCTTGCCGGTGTTCTGACGGCAACTGGAGATAGACATAGCTTCCGCGAAGCCGGTCACGGTATTGACGGTCGCGAGGCAAAGCATCCTCGTTCGCGCCAAAGCATGGCCCGCTATTGTTTCAAAATATTAGAACTGCGCCCCTCTCGATCGCCGACAAGATCTTCCGCAAAGTCCGATTTCGAGGCGCCCACCCCGTTATCCGACTCCGATCGCTTCTGACCTGCATTCGGCTCGAATCAAGAGCTAACAGAATTCGTGAGATTGCCCTAGACGGCGCATGACTAAAATTTTGCCCCCAAACGAGACGGGCCGTCAGAAATAGTTACCCGTTGCTTTACCGCAACTTAAGCGCAGTATGTCATACCTAATTATTGAGGGTCATCGGACGCTGGTGCAACGCGACGGCCCATCGGAATGACTTCGTTTCTTCGTTGTTACTGTAGCAGCAACGCCTCATCTTGGTTGGCACGCTTCTTGTGTAAGGCGAAGATACGGAAAGTTCGAATTTGTTTGGGGTATCGGACGATGAAGTCACGTGACATGGCCATGCGCCTGAAGCGTCGGGAAGTAGAAGAGAAGTCTAGGAAGGTTGACGATCTGGAGCGAATTATTCGCGAATTCGATCAGATGGCCGCCGACCTTGAACGCCAGATTCAACTTGAGGAAGATCGCACGGGCATTCGCGATCGTGCGCATTTCTCCTATTCGACCTTCGCAAAAGCGGCAGCGCAGCGGCGCGACAACCTCCGGCAGTCGACGGAAGGGCTGCGCGAGAAGCTGGCAGCCGCCGTTCGCGAACGGGATGACACGGTTGAGCAATTCTCTCGTGCCGCCCAGCAGGCCGCTAACCTCGACGATCCCCGCGCCGGCCGCCGGGACCGCCCTTTCGGCATCACCGCTCTCCGCTGATTGATTCGCGTCGCTGGGCTCTCGCATAGAGCCCAGCTTCCCTTTGCCCCAGGCGCTGCGGCCCGCCCGAAAGACGCCGCCTTTCTCCCTCCAAATTCTGTTGGCTTCGCCGTTTGGTGCGACCGTGACCCCTTGCCCAAATCAGGCCGGGCGGGCACGAGTTGCAACTGTCATTCGTGTTCAAGCAATGAGTCTATGTGCGCCGCCGCACGGGGAAAAATGCCTGTTCGCCGTCCATCACTATGGGTGCCGGCGCTGCTGATCGTGGCGGCGTTGCCGGGTTGCGCGGGCAACGGACCGGAATTGCAGTCTCTGAACCTTCAGCCGTCCGGTCAAAATGCGCCGACGGTCGCGGCGCTCCCCGGCGGCGAAACCTCGGCGGCCAAGGTCGTTCCGGGCGCAACGGGATCGGCAACCGAGATTTATTCGCGGCTGGCTCGCGGCGCGATGAGCTGCTGGTTCGCCGCGGGAGGCCCGCTCAAGAAAGATTACATCTTTCACGCGACGGCCGACGCACCTTCGCGCGGGGGGAAGGCCGAAATCGTCATTCATGAGCGGGATCCGACGCAACCCAACCCGCGCGGACCCAAGGCCTATCTCGTCGGCATTGAACCGACGGGAGAAGCTTCCGCCACGCTTACGGTCGAAAACCGGAAGATGACGGATGCATACGCCTCTGCAATGACGAACGACGTCACGCGATGGGCGAAGGGCACAGATGGTTGCGCAGCCACCTCGTCAGTCCCAGGTTGGATACCTGCGCCGCCCGAGACGGCAGACGCAGCTCAACCGGCGAAGAAGACCAAGGCTCAAAAAGCAAAAGTCAAGGCTGCCCAGGCCAAGCCGGCCCAGCAACCCTAGACTGCACTCTGCTGTATCGGTCTACGGACTTTAGAAAACTGACGAAATCAGCCTGACGAAGTCAGCCTGACAAAGTTAGTCCCGATAGTCCTGTAAACGCGTCGCGCGAAGGCCGGGCAGGCCATGCTTGTCGATCGAACGCTGCCACGACAGGAACTCGTCAACGGTCAACGTATAACGCTCGCAAGCTTCTTCGATACTGAGAAGACCGCCGCGCACAGCGGCAACCACCTCAGCCTTGCGGCGGATGACCCATCTTTTCGTATCCCGCGGGGGAAGGTCTGCGACCGTGAGGGGCGACCCATCAGGTCCGATCACGTAGCGCCCGCGCGCTCTCATCTGCTGTTCGGTCATGATACTCAATACACACTCTTTGACCAGGGTTAGTTATAACCGCATGCGATTAAATTAGCACTAACCCATTGAGTGAAAAACATATAAATGGGCGTGCCAATTCCACATTACCTTACCGAAACAGGGCGCTGTTGAGGCGATCCGTCCCGATTTGAAGCACCGTGGAGTCTTGGCGTTTTCCTCAGCGAAAAATGGGCCAAAAACCCTGTGGCGAGGCTCCACACCGCCTTGCAGACGGCGGATTTGACAATTATTGATGGACAAGGCCCAATACCCGCTGAGATCACAATCGCCCCGGACGGGCAATTCTCTGAATTTCTTGGATCTTTTGAAGGATAGCGGCGTCGAGGTATTGTTGTAGGAGCTTTACTGCGCTCCCCTGCCACGAGCCCGAGCCAGTCGATCGTATGAACCAGACCGAAACATCATCTGCCGGCAGCAGCGCAGTGCGCGCCCCAAAGCAGGCGGCCGCATCGAAAAAGCGCGTCGTCGTGGCGATGTCAGGCGGCGTCGATAGCTCGGTAGCCGCGGCCATCATGAAGGCCGCCGGTCACGACGTGATCGGCGTCACGCTGCAGCTTTACGACCACGGCTCCGCGACGGGCCGTAAGGGCAGCTGCTGCGCGGGTCAGGACATCCACGACGCCCGTCGCGTCGCCGAAGCGCTCGACATCCCGCACTACGTCCTCGACTACGAGACGCGCTTTGCCACGAAGGTCATCGAGTCATTCGCCGAGAGCTATGTCGCCGGCGAAACGCCGATCCCCTGCGTCACCTGCAATAACGAAATCAAGTTTCGCGACCTGCTCGACACCGCCAAGGATCTGGGCGCCGATGTCCTCGTAACCGGCCACTACGTTCAGCGGCACGACACCAAGGATGGCCCCGTCCTCTCGCGCGCCGTCGATGCCGATCGCGATCAGAGCTATTTTCTGTTCGGCATCACGAAGGAGCAGCTCGCATCCCTCTGGTTTCCGATCGGCGGCATGCAGAAGGCCGCCGTGCGCGACCTCGCACGTTCGTTCAATCTGCCCGTGGCCGACAAGTCGGACAGCCAGGATATCTGCTTCGTTCCGACTGGGAAGTACACCGACGTCATCGAACGCCTGAAGCCGAACGCGCTTGACGCCGGCAACATCGTCCATCTCGACGGTCGCATTCTCGGCCGCCACGACGGCATCGTGCATTACACGGTCGGACAGCGCCGCGGCATTAAAATCCCAGCCGCCGAGCCCCTTTACGTCGTCCGTCTCGACGCATCGAAGAATGAAGTCGTCGTCGGTCCGCGAGCAGCGCTCAGGACCACCGGTCTGATGCTTCGCAACGTCAATTGGCTCGGAGAGAAGCCGCTGCGCGAGGTCGCGGCGGACGGTCTCTCGCTTTATGTTCGCATGCGCTCGTCGCAGGCGCTCCGGCCCGCCTTGCTCACAGTCGAAGAGGGCGGCGCCGTCCGGGTCGATCTGACCGACGGCGAAGAGGGTATTGCGACCGGACAAGCGTGCGTGTTTTATGCCGACGCCGGGACGGAGGGACGTGTCCTTGGCGGGGGATATATTGCAAAAACGATCAAGGCCACAAATATCGCCGAAGAGGCGGTAAGGAACACCACGATGGCCGGCGCAGGCCGCTAGGCACATCGCATGAATTCGGTTGCGGACGAATGGAGATCGGGCAGTGAGCGATAACAAGCCTTCGGGCTTCCACGCCTCGTCGGGAGTGCGTGCGGGAGCACAGAAAAGGCGTTCGGAAGCGAAGGTTTTGCAGCTCGATGAAGGCCAGGTCCGCGACGCTTACCGACGGTGGGCGCCGGTTTATGACTATACCTTCGGCGCGATCTCGACGGCCGGCCGCCGTCACGCCGTCGAAATCATCAATTCCGGTGACGGCCGCGTGCTCGAAGTCGGGGTCGGCACTGGTCTCTCGCTTCCCGATTACAAAAAGCATTTGGACATCGTCGGCATCGATCTCGCACCGGAGATGCTGGACAAGGCCCGCGAGCGCGTCAAAGCCGAGAAGCTGACGAACATTTCGGGCCTTTACGAGATGGACGCGAGCAACCTTCGCTTCCCCGATAACTCGTTCGACAAGACGGTCGCGATGTACGTGATTACGGTCGTGCCCGATCCGCAGAAGGTCATGCAGGAATTGTCGCGGGTGACGAAGCCCGGCGGCGAGGTCATGCTCGTCAACCACTTCAGCCAGGACGACGGCGTGCGCGGCTGGGTCGAGCGGCAGATGGCCCCGTTCGCCGACCTCGTCGGCTGGCACTCGGTGTTCGACGTGTCGCGTGTGATGGTTTGCCCCGAACTGAAGCTGATCGACCGTAAGGCGCTGCGGCCGTGGGGCATTTTCACGATGATGCGCTTCCGCAAGGAAGGGGCAGTCAGCCAGCGCCCGCTTGCCGCAGAATAGCCCGCGCGGAATACGCGAAATAAGTGTCGTTCCCGGCCCGATCGAATTTTGTTGGCACGCATGTGCCGCCGGGACGGAGCGCCGTGTTGACAGAAAGCTGCGGCGCTCCCTATAGACGGTCGCTCCGATGCCAGCGTGCTGGCCGGTGTGGCGGGATAGCTCAGGTGGTTAGAGCGAAGGTCTCATAATCCTTAGGTCGGCGGTTCAAGTCCGCCTCCCGCTACCACTCACACCGTTTGAATGATGAATGTTTTCCATCTAGACGAAGTCGGTCTGGACTCGGACTGACAACGGCTAGGTTGTCAATGATCGCACCAGCCAGGCCGTCCGGCCACCAGCTAAGATCACGTGCTTGCTTCGATGTGCCGGGTCTGTGTCACCTGTGCTGATCGACGTCCGGCCGCGACTCACGATACGTCGCGCTTCGGGGACGATACGTGACGGAGGGAAGTCGTGCCGAGCATTGCAGCAAATCTTGAAGCGTGGAACGCGGGCCACAGCTGGCAAGCCGATGGGGACGAGTTCCACGAGTTCGCGACGACGCGTGGCCAAAGCTACGACAATTGGAAGAAATCATTAGTCGACACCTACTTGATCCCGAACATCAAGCCCGACATATCGGTCCTTGAGATCGGCTGCGGCCACGGGCGGTGGTCCGAGTATTTCGTCGGCAAGGTCGATAAACTTTGGCTTGTCGACCTCTCTCCAAAATGCATCGAAGCCTGCCGGGCGAAGTTCGGAGACAGCGCTGCAACATATGTCGAGACAGGTGGCGATCTCAGCAGCATTCCCGATCAGTCTGTCGACCTCGTCTGGAGTTTCGACGTGTTCGTGCACATAGATGCCCAGGACACCTCCAACTATCTCAAGCAGCTTCCGCGCATCATGAAACCCGATGCGCTGGCAATCATCCACCACCCTGACGATCCGCGACACGCCGGCTGGCGGGCACAGGATATGAGCGCCTCCAACATGAGGACCATGGTCGAGCAATCCGAGCTCGTAACCTTGTTCCAAACCGACAGCTGGGGCCCAGGTCGGAAGTACTCGATCAAGGTCCACCGCGACATCATCAGTTTTATCGCGAAGCCTGAAACCCGGCGCTGCCAGACCCCATTCTGGCTGTAACACCTCGGTACCCATTCCGTTCAACATTTTGGCAGCGCCGCCAAAACGGCAACGGGTACCGACCGCTGAGCCAATCTTTCGATGGGTTCGCAAAACCGTCCTAAAGACGCCGGCAAACCTCGCGGCAACGGTTGCCCAACATCTCCACATAGCCGCCAGCGGCCAATCAATCGAAATCGACTTTCCGGCTGCGCATCTTCTTGACCTTTCCGCGTACGGTCTTTGCCTTGATCCGCTCCTCGCGCGCGCCGCGGGAAGGCTTCGTTTTTATCCTGAGCTTCGGTCGCTCCAGCGAGGTCTCGATGAGCTCGATGAGCCTCGATCGGGCATCGGCTCTATTCTGTTCCTGACTGCGAAAGCGATCCGCCTGGATGACGATGATCCCGTCGATCGTCAAACGGCGCCCGGCCAGACGTTTCAGCTTGTCGCGCGCGTAATCGGGAATGGAAGTATTGGCCCGGAGGTCGAAGCGCAGTTCCACCGCCGTCGAGACCTTGTTGACATTCTGCCCACCCGGTCCCGACGCCCGTACGAAGCGCTCCTCGAGTTCCGTTTCGGCAATTTCGACCGCGTCCGTCACGCGCATGGCTCGTCAGCCCCTTCCTGACCGCGCTTGCCGCGCAACGGGTCCATTATGCTCAAGGAGATGTATCACCGGGCCCTCCGAACGCAATCTGCACAGAGAGGCATATGCTCCCCCGGAATACCCACAGGATCCCCGGAATCCACACGACATCTAGGTTGCCAACAACCTATTCTGCATGTTGATCAGTTGCAGATCCCTTTCGGCGATTCTCGATTTGTTGACTACGTTGAAGGAACCAATCGTCGGCTCATGCGTAGCGAGTACGGGGCCCATTAGTTCAAATTGAAGTCATTGCGTTTACCGAGTCTTTAACGTCGCCGCCTAGCGTCATTGAGTAGCCGAAGAAATCCAGGCTCCCATCGGGGTTTCACTGAATTCTAGTGAATGACACGACGGAAAGGTCATGCTCGACGCCATGCGAACTGCCTCGACACCCGTGATCTCGTCCATCGGTACCGCCGTTCGTGAGGCGCAGTGGGGCCGGACCGCACGGTTCGTCGGGCTGGCGATCGCATCGATCATGCCCGCCGTTTTCTGGTGCATCGTGGCCGAGCTGATCGCCTATTGGGCAGGAATTTCGCTATCGCCCATCGCCGTGGGGGCGCTGTTCCTCACCATCGCCACCTTCCTTTTTGCCATCTGCGCGCCGCTCATCTTACGGAACGCGTCTCCTGATGACCGGGCTGCGAAGAGAACCGCGCTCGCCCGAAATGGCCGCCCGGCGAGCAATTAGCGAGCAAGCTGCGAGTGGCTAACTCCCCGACCAATCGCAAATCAATTGTCCGCAAATGCGCTTTCTCGGACCACCACCCACACAGGGTCCGGGCACGGTCTCGCATCGCCGGCAGGAATAGGATGACAAACATCCCCGCCAGCCTCGGCCACGTTTAAAATTGCACGTCGTAAGAACTTGGCAGTCGCGCTGAATACCGAGCGCGCCGCCTGGACCCTCTTGGGCCAAGGCGGCGTCCAAACCGCAAAAAGCGGTCATCAGTACAGCGAAGAGAAGTAATGCTCTCGCCATCATGAATACCGGAAAAGTTTAAGCCGCAAATCGCAAGCATCAACCTCTCCGATCGTCAGTGCAAGCCGTAAACGCCAATGCTAACCGCTATTCTGCGGCAGCGCGCTTCTTCGGTTTCACCAGTTCCATATAGTCATTGAGCAGAGTTTCCGTGACTGAACCGGGCTTGTATTTGTGCTCGCCGATTTCAGAAACGGGCGTGACTTCTGCCGCCGTGCCGGTGATGAAGCACTCGCTGAAAGAGCCAAGCTCTTCCGGCATGATCACGCGCTCGACGACCGTGATGCCGCGTGCCTTCGCGAGATCAATCACTGTGCGCCGTGTAATGCCGTTGAGGAAGCAATCGGCTTCCGGCGTATGCACCACGCCATCCTTGATGAAGAAGATGTTCGCACCCGTGCACTCCGCGACGCGGCCGCGCCAATCGAGCATCAAGGCATCCGAATATCCGGCGCGCTCGGCGCGGTGTTTCTCGATCGTGCAGATCATGTAGAGACCTGCCGCCTTAGCCCGCGACGGAGCACAGGCGGGATCGGGCCGACGATAAACGGCATTCGTGATGCGAATGCCTTTGAGACGCTGCTCCATCGGGAAATAGGAGCCCCAGTCCCACGCCGCGACCGCGAGATGGATTTTTGCATTCTGAGCTGAAACGCCCATTTGCTCGCTGCCCCGCCACGCTACCGGGCGAACATAGCAGTCGCCGAGTTTGTTCGCGGCGATGACATCGCGACAAGCCTGATCGATTTCGGCGACCGAATACGGAATTTCGAAATCCAATATCCGGGCGCTCTCGACCAGACGCTCGCTGTGCTCGGTCAGTTTGAAAATCTCGCCGTCGTACGCGCGCTCGCCCTCGAACACCGAGCTGGCATAGTGCAGCGCATGGGTCAGCAGGTGGACCTTCGCGTCCCGCCAGGGGATGAGGGCCCCGTCGAACCAGATGAGCCCATCGCGGTCGTGATAGGGGATGAGGTCAGCCATACGAGTCAAAATCCTTCCAGGGCGTTATGGTTAGCGGGTGCCGAAGGTTGGCCGGGCGTCTCGAAAAGCTGGGGCTTGGCAGGCTGAAACCGCGGGAACTTGTGTTTCAGTGCGCCTCGCGCAGAAGCAGAGAGACCTGCCGGACAGGTCAGCATTTTGGCTTGCAACAGAATACAATCGAGGCCAATAAGTCAACATGACTGACATAACGTCAGAAGGCCCATCAGAACACCTTGCCGGAACTGGGCATCCGTCCGCTTCCGTGGGGGCTGATGGCCGGCCTTCCCCCCTCGTCGACCTGATCGCGTACATAGAGCTTTTCTATTTCGCCTATCGGGACTTCACGTGCGACCCGGACACCATTCTGTCCCAGTACGGCTTCGGCCGCGCGCATCATCGTGTGCTACACTTCGTGCACCGCAATCCCGGCCTGAAAGTCGCGGAATTGCTGGATATTTTGAAGATCACCAAGCAGTCGCTGGCGCGCGTTCTGAAGCAGCTCGTCGATGAAGGATTCATCATCCAGAAAGCCGGAAACGAGGATCGGCGCGAGCGTCGGCTATACCTCTCCGCCAAAGGCGCGCGGCTGAACGATAAACTGACACAAATTCAGGCCAAACGCATCGAGGGGGCGCTCGCGAACCTCGGCCCAGGCGCCGATGCCGTAGCGCGGAATTTTCTTTTTGCGATGATCACAGAGAAAGACCGGCCCCAGGTAGAAACCCTCATCAAAGGTCAGCGGACCGGCCCATCGGACGCTGCATCCGATTATAACCCATGAGAGCCCTGATGGCGCAGGATCGAGCCGAACCTTTAGCGGACAACGCTCCGCACATACTGGTTGTAGACGACGATCAGAAGATCAGAGGCCTACTCGGCCGCTTCCTATCAAGCAACGGCTTCCGCGTCACCGAGGCTGCCGATGCCGCTGCGGCACGCGCCTTCATGCGCGGCCTGTCATTCGATCTCGTGCTCCTCGACGTCATGATGCCGGGCGAGTCGGGCCTCTCTCTCGCCCGCGATCTGAAGCTGACGCGGCCTGTCCCGATCTGCATGTTGACGGCCCTCGCCGAAGCTCAGGATCGCATTTCAGGTCTCGAGGCCGGCGTCGACGACTATGTCTCGAAGCCGTTTGATCCGCGCGAGCTGCTGCTCCGGCTGCGCAACATCCTTCGCCGCGGCCAAGTGCAATCCGCCCCACGTGACGAAATCCGGATGGGTGGCTGCATATTCAGTATCGCCCGCGGCGAGCTGAAACGCGACGACGAAGCCATCAAGCTCACCGAACGCGAACGCGATCTCCTCAGGCTTTTCTCGCAGCGCATCGGCGTTGCCGTTCCTCGCCACGAACTCTCGAGCGACGACAGCACCGGAAGCGAACGCGCGATCGACGTCCAGATCAATCGCCTGCGCCGCAAGATCGAGGCGGATCCGTCGAACCCTGTCTACCTGCAGACTGTCAGAGGCAAGGGCTATATCCTCTACACGGATTGACCGCGATGACCGGCATCGTCGGAGCTCCGCGAACGGTGGAAAATTAGCTTCAATGGTGGTTGTGCCCGAAACGACACCGGATACCGGCAGCGGCGCCTCGCGGTATCGGCGCTTCCGTGAGCACCCGTTTGTCGTCGGCCTGCTCAACATCGGCGCCGAGATGCTCCCGAAGGGCCTCTACGCCCGGGCGCTGCTCATCATCATCACGCCGATCGTCGTCCTCGAAGGCGTCATAGCGTTCGCGTTCATGGAACGCCATTGGCAGGCCGTGACGCGCCGCCTGTCGGAAGCCACCGCCCGTGACATTGCCGCGCTGATCGAGGTCTATGAGGATCTGCCGAAAGCGGACGGCGCCCAGAAGATCATCGATCTCGCGCGCGAACGTCTCAGCTTGCAAATGGAAGTACTTCCGAACGGCGATCTTCCGCCGCCGGGACCGAAGCCGTTTTTCCGTTTGCTCGACCGCGCGCTCTCGAACGAATTGCGCAAGCACGTTCAGCTGCCGTTCTGGATCAACACCGTTGGCGACCAGAACGTCGAGATCCGCGTCAAGCTCGACGGTGCCATTTTGCGCTTCGTCGCGACCCGCAGCCAAACCTACGCGTCTAACTCGCATATCTTTCTTCTCTGGATGGTCGGTTCGTCCGTCATCCTGCTGACGGTCGCGATCCTGTTTTTGCGCAATCAAATCCGGCCGATCTTGCGGCTCGCCGATGCCGCCGACGCCTTCGGCAAAGGCCGAGGCATCCCAGAAGACTTCCGGCCGCGCGGCGCGCGCGAAGTCCGCCAGGCAGCCCTCGCATTCCTGCAGATGCGCGACCGCATCAAGCAGCACGTCGAGCAGCGGACGACAATGCTCGCCGGCGTCAGCCATGACCTGCGAACGGTGCTGACGCGGTTCAAGCTCGAACTAGCGCTGCTCGACGACACGCCCGAAACGCGGGCGCTCTCGGGCGACGTCGACGAGATGCAGCACATGCTCGAGGACTATCTGGCGTTCGCCAAAGGCGACGGCGGCGAGGAAGCCAAGCCGACGAATTTGAAGGAACTCCTGGAAGAGATCGTTGACGACGCATCGATTTATGCCTGCACCATCGATCTCAAGATCCGCAAAAGCAAAGGCGACATCGTCTTGCCGCTGAAACGGCAGGCCCTGAAGCGCGCCATCATGAACCTCGTCACCAACGCCGCCCGCTTCGGCGACCGCATCATCATCCGCGTCGCGCCAGAGGGCCAATGGGTGCGCATCGAAGTCGATGACGACGGCCCCGGCATCCCCGAGCACGAGCGCGAGAACGTATTCCGGCCGTTCTACCGGCTCGACCACGCCCGCAATCAGGACGAAGGCAACAGCGGGCTCGGCCTCGTCATCGCCCGCGACATTGCCAAGAGCCACGGCGGCGATATCGCCCTCGGAGAAAGCTCCATGGGCGGCCTGCGTGCGATTATTTCCCTGCCAAAGTAGGGAAAAATTCCGAAAATCGCTTTGTATTTTAATACGTTATGACGTGAACACACGGCATCGTGATTTGACCGTTATGTTATGAAGTTACATCCTCATGGGCGTCGGATCCGGGGGCCAAACCCGTCGACTTTGGCAAGGTGTCCTCCAAGCCTGCAGTCACCGGTACCGAAAATCCCGATCGCCGCGGGCCGCCACAGCCCGTTCGGGATGACACTGGCAGCCGCGAACTGAGACCGAGACCGAAATCCCAGCCCCGGTCAACGTCCCAGCTCGCGGCCGCGATTTTGAGCAGCCAGCACAGCCTCGGTCATCAGTTCCTTGAGACCGCTACCCTCCCGCATCAGCACGGCAAGCGCAGCAGCGGTGGTGCCGCCGGGCGACGTCACGTTGCGCCGCAGCGTTTCCGGATCGGTCTGCGATTGATTGAGAAGTTCGCCCGAACCCGAAACGGTTGCACGCGCCAGCTGCTTCGCCGTCGCCTCATCGAGCCCCGCAGACACTCCAGCCGCCGCGAGAGCTTCCACCAAAAGGAAAACATAGGCCGGACCTGAGCCCGAGACGGCGGTCACCGCATCGATCAGGCTCTCGTCGTCGACCCACACGACCTCCCCGACCGCGCCGAGCAGGCTCTCGGCAGCGGCCTTCTGTGTGGCACTAACATGCGCGTTGCCGACAGCGCCCGTGATGCCGCGACCGATGGCGGCAGGCGTATTCGGCATCGCCCGAATGACTGCGGTGCCCGGCTGCAAATGACGTTCGAAACTCTGCAACGTCTTGCCGGCCGCAATGGATATGACCACGGTCTCCGGCCCCGAGACTTTTGCCAGCCCCGGAAAAACATCGTCCATCACCTGCGGCTTCACCGCGACGACAATGACGGCAGGCGCCTTGTCGAGCGGAGCCAAGCTGGCCGCCGCCCTGATCCCGTGCCGATTTGCGAGGTCGAGAGCCGAACCCGAAAGATTTGGCTCCTGGATGATAATATTCGCGGGATCGAGCCCTCGCTCGAGCCAGCCTTCCAACAAAGCGGCGCCCATCTTGCCGGCGCCCGCAAGCACCACCGGACCATTCAATTTCAACGACATTCTCAGGGTACCTCGGCGAAGAGCGCCGAACCCGCGATGGCGTCCGGCTTAGGCCTGTCCCTGCGTCTCGAACATCGTCGAAACCAGGGCCTCTTTGCTCTCCTTACCCGCCCAAACCACGAACTGGAAGGCTTGATAGTAGCGCTCGCAGCCTTCGAGCGCCGCCTTCAGCATGGCCTCGCACTGCCTGACAGTCGCAACGGTGCCGTTGAGCAAAAGCGCGTGACGGAACATCACGAGGCCTTCCTGCGTCCAGAGATCGAAGTGACCGAGCCAAAGCTGCTCGTTGATCTGCGCGATCAGGCGGTACATTTCCGTCAGACGGTTTGACGGAACCCGGAAATCGAACGCGCAGGCGAGATGCAAGGCTTCGAGATCGTCGCGCCAATTGATCGAGATATGATAATCAGCCCACGTCCCGGCAACGATGAGCGTCAGCTCTTCGTCGCTTGCCCGCTCGCAGGGCCAGTCGTGGCTCTGCGCAAGCTGTTCGATGAGATCGATCGGATTGAGAACGCGGTCAGAACCCTGTTCCGCAACTGCCATTTGTTATCGCTCTCCAAGTCTGCCGCGCGCCGGGATGGCCTAACGAACGACGCAAAACACTCAAATCGAAAGCGCCGCTTAGTGCTGCGCCGGACAAAACCAGACGCCCATACGAGTCGCAAGCTGACCGGACCGGCGCGCAAACCTTGTCCACGATCAAAGTGGCAAAGCCCGGGCGCGCCGGGGTCTGGAAGGCGGTTCAGCGGCGTTTGCTGGTGAAAAGCCGCTTAATCTGTGGATGCTTTGAGCGCATGCTTCAAACGGTAGAGGTGCCTTGCAGCGAGAGCTGCGTGACCTGTGCCTCGAGCGCGGCAATGCGTACCGCCAGCGCTTCGTTTTCCTGACGCGCCTTTTGCGCCATCTCGCGCACCGCATCGAAATCTTCGCGCGTCACCACGTTCATTTCGCGCAGGAACTTCTCGGCCTGGGCACGGATGATCGCTTCCGTCTCCTTTTTGAAGCCGTCGGCTGCTCCGGCGGCGTCCGTCATGAGCTTGGCAAAGTCGTCGAAGAGTCTGTTCGTCGTCTGGGTCATTTGGGGTCTCGAAATTGAGGGTGTTCACAAGTTATGGCGATTGCCGCCGATGGCCGCAAGCTCAGCCCGGCCGCCGAGCCGCGGCGGGCCAAGGGACCGGCCGACGATGCCCGCTTGACTTTGCTCAGGGGTTCCCAAACAACGCTTCGCATTCAGGCTTTCTCAGGGCCCTGAAACGGCCAATCGCCGAACCTCGCTCGGAGTGCCGATGACACCTCTCGCCCTTCTGACCTTCCCCGACATAGACCCGGTTGCGATCGAGTTCGGCCCCATTTCAGTCAAATGGTACGGCCTTGCTTACATGTCCGGGCTTCTGCTCGGCTGGCTGTATATCCGCCGGCTGATATCGACGCCGAACCTCTGGCGCGACGCCAAGCCGCCGATGACGCTGGAGCGCGTCGACGACCTTCTCCTCTACATAACCGGGGCTGTCATCGTCGGCGGCCGCCTCGGTCAGGTTCTGCTCTACGATCCAGATTTTTACTTTTCGAACCCGGCCGAGATCATAAAGGTCTGGAAAGGCGGGATGAGCTTCCACGGAGCGCTCATCGCCTCCGCATTCCTCATCTTGCTCTTCGCCCGCATCTATAAGGTCAGCGCCCGCTCGGTGATGGACCTCTGCTGCGCTGCCGTGCCGATCGGCATTTTCTTCGGACGCGTCGCCAATTTCATCAACTCGGAGCATTGGGGCCGCGTCACCGATGCCTACGTCGGCATGGTCTTTCCGAACGGCGGAGAGAACCCGCGCCATCCGAGCCAGCTTTACGAGGCACTGCTCGAGGGCCTCGTGATGTTCGTCATCATAAGGTTCGCGACCCATCGTCTGTTCGCATTGAAACGGCCCGGTCTCGTAACGGGCATCTGGCTCGTCTGGTACGCGATCGCGCGCAGCATCTGCGAGTTCTTCCGCGAGCCCGAACCCGATCACATCTTGAACATCGGTCCCTTCACCGCCGGACAAGTCTATTGCGTGCCGATGCTTCTGCTCGGCATCTATATGATCTGGACTGCGAACCGGAAGAGCGCTGCCGGAAAGGCTGTCGTGTGACCGTGGAAACTGGATTGCGTCGCGACACGCCGCTGTCCCGGCGGATCAAGGAGAGAATCCGCCGCGACGGGCCGATGACGGTCCAGACCTACATGTCCGTCTGCCTTTGGGACCCGGACTACGGCTACTACCGGACGCAACCCGTGTTCGGTGCCGCGGGCGATTTCATCACCGCGGCCGACATCAGCCAGGTCTTCGGCGAATTGATCGGCGTCTGGGCGGGCGTCGTCTGGCAAGGCGTGCTCGGCGCGCCCAATCCCGTCACGCTTGTCGAATACGGCCCAGGCCGCGGCACGATGATGCGCGACGTGCTCCGCGCCGCCCGCATCGTTCCGGGCTTCGCTAAGGTCACACGCGTCCATCTGGTGGAAAGCAGCGACGGCCTCGCCGAGATTCAAGGCACGACACTCGCCGACTTCCGCGACGTTCTGAGCTGGGGCCGCGAGCTCGATGAATTCAATCCGCCCGCAATCATCTTCGCCAATGAGTTCCTAGATGCCTGGCCTGTCGCTCAATGGGTAAAAACGGAATCCGGCTGGCACATCCGCGGCGTCATTCTCGATGCCAGGGGCGAATTGCAATTCGCTGGCATCGACAAGAATTGCCCGCACGAAGCGTTCGAAGCCCTGTTGCCGAATGCGCCGACGGGAACGGTGATTGAATCCCAGCGCCTCGACCAGCTCGCCGAACCACTGAAGGCCCTCGCCGAGCGTGGCCCCGTTGCCTTTCTGATGATCGATTATGGTCACACGACACCCGCCGCCGGCGACACGCTGCAGGCGGTCCGCGAGCACAAGTATGAATCGCCTTTGACGTCGCCCGGCCAAGCCGATCTGACGGTTCACGTCAATTTTTACGACCTCGCCTCCACGCTGCACCGCGCCGGCCTTGTTCTCGACGGCCCCGTCACCCAGGCGGAATTTCTCGGCTCTCTCGGCATCGTTGAAAGGGCGTCTCGGCTGATGTCGGCCAACCCTGCACGCGCCGGCGAGATCGAGATGGGCGTCGCGCGGCTCCTGGCGCCGAACGGAATGGGCTCGCGCTTCAAGGTGCTCGCCGCCCGTTCGCCGGGTTTGCCGTCACTACCGGGATTCAGCGCGGCCCGCGCGACAAGCGAAGCCTCTGGATCAATGCCATGAAAGCCGGCCTCTGATGACGCTCAAACCAGTCGAAGCGCGAAATCTGCACGCCGTTACCGGCATTCGACACGGCTTCTTCACGCGCAACGGAGGTTTTTCGACCGGCCTCTACGACAGCCTCAACTGCGGCCTCGGCTCGAATGACGATCAGAGCCGCGTCATCGAGAACCGGCGGCGCATCGGCTTGCACCTCGGTGGCGACGAATTGAAATTCGGCCCCGGCGTGATCACGCTTTACCAGGAGCACGGCACGACCGCGTTCGAAGTCACCGAGGCACCGTCCCGCGATGCCCTTCCCCACGCCGATGCTGTCGTCTCGAGAACCCCGGGCCTCGTCATTGGCGTCCTGACGGCCGATTGCGCCCCGGTTCTTCTTGCCGACGGGGAAGCTGGCGTCGTCGCCGCCGCCCACGCCGGCTGGCGCGGCGCGCTCGATGGGATCGTCGATAGCGCCATCCGAGAAATGGAGCGCCTTGGTGCTCGCCGTGAGCGTATCTCGGCCGCGGTCGGTCCCTGCATTGGCCAGGCCGCCTATGAGGTCGGCCCCGAATTCGAAGCCGCCTTCCTGTCACGCGACGCCGGAAACTCCCGGTTCTTTACGCGAAATGTCGACAGCTCGCGACCGCACTTCGATTTGCCGGGTTTCGTCATGAGCCGCCTCGTCGATGCGGGCGTTAGTAATACCGAGAACCTGTCGCTGTGCACCCGCGAGAACGAATCGCTTTTCTTCAGCTACAGGCGTAAAACCCATCGTGGTGAGGCGGATTACGGCCGACAAATCTCTGCCATCGTCGTGGCGTAACTGCACAATCCACAGCAATGCCAAGCCGAGACCTACGTTTGCACGACCTGACAACAGTTTCACCGGGCTGCCATCTGGACGGGTAGTTAAAGGCTGATCTAGAGGGATAAGGTCAGTTCCGGTAGTTTTCAGGGGAGTTCAGGCCGCGGGGGTAGCGTTTTCCGGCCGCCGGGAAGTCGCGGTTGGATAAGGGGGGACGTCCATTGACGACCTTTTCGTTTGAGCCTGCGCGCGAGCGCGGAATGCGTTTACGGGTGATCGGGGCAGCGCTCTTGGCCGCCTTCGCCACGTTGGGATTAGGCGGCTGCGAGTCGGCGTCGAACATCTTGAGCGGCGGCGGAAACACACCTCAGGCGTCGCTGACCCTTCCGCCCACAACCACAGCCCCGGCTGCCGCGCAATCGGCAAAAATTGCGATCGCGCCTGTCATCGGTTCCCCGGACAATGTGGCTCGCGATCTGCAAGCGCAGCTCGCCTCGTCGATCGGCCGTAACGGCATTCAGGTTGCAACCGCAAACAACGCGACGGGTGAGTACGTCGTGAGAGGCTACATCGTCGCCGCCCGCGAAAAGACGAAGGCGAAGATCTCCTACATCTGGGACATCACGGATCAGAGCGGCAAGCGCGTCCATCGCATCACCGGCGAAGAAATCATCGGCGGAGCCGGCAAGGATCCCTGGGCCGCCGTTACCGCGCCTGTCGTGCAGAGCATCGCCGACAAGACGTCGAAGCAGATCGCGACTTGGCTGTCCGCGAGCGCCAGCGTTCCGGTCGCAGCGAACACCGCTTCGACGCCCGGCGCAGCCTCGACCGTAGTCGCCTCGAATAACGCCGGCCCGGCGCCGAGCCCATCCTATCCGACAGCGCCGAACGCCGCGCCGCTCGCGCCGACCACCGGCAGCATCACGACCTCGGGACCGATCACGGCAATCGTGCCGATGGTGACGGGCGCTCCTGGCGACGGCAGCACCACGCTGACGACCGCCATCCAGCGCGAGCTGACCAAGAGCGGCTTAGCTCTGTCGACGACGCCCAACGCCCAGGCCTACAAGGTCGAAGGCAAGGTCGCGATGGGCCAGAGCAAGGACGGCAAGCAGCCCATTCAGATCGACTGGAACGTCATCGATCCATCCGGCAAGAAGCTTGGCACCGTGTCGCAGAAGAACGAAGTACCGCAGGGCTCGCTCGATGGCTCCTGGGGCAAGACGGCTGACGCGGCCGCGGCCGCGGCAGCACAAGGAATTATCAAGCTTTTACCGGCGAAGAGCACAGATTAAGCAAACTGTGCGCGATATCACCCTTAAGCTTCATAACGATGACAACATTGGGCTCGGACAGTTGAACAGTCCGGGCCCAATTGCTACAAGCCCGCGCATAACGAGGCTTCTGGAGCGCAAATGCCTTTTGACACCAAGGTTGACGCTCGAAGTTTGGATGGCCGGGGAAAGCTGGGCGTGAAGATCGTCGCGGGAAACAGTAACCGGCCACTAGCCGACGCAATCTGTTCATATCTGAAGCTTCCCATGGCCAAAGGCCAGGTGAAGCGCTTCGCGGACATGGAGATCTTCGTCGAGATCCAGGAAAATGTGCGCGGCCAGGATGTCTTCGTCATCCAGTCGACGTCGTTTCCCGCGAACGACAACCTTATGGAATTGCTGATCCTGCTCGACGCACTGAAGCGCTCGTCAGCCCGCCGGATCACCGCCGTCATCCCCTACTTCGGCTATGCCCGGCAAGATCGCAAACCCGGCCCCCGAACACCGATTTCCGCCAAGCTCGTCGCCAACCTCATCGAACGCGCCGGCGCCGACCGCGTTCTGACGCTCGATCTGCACGCCGGACAGATCCAGGGCTTCTTCGACATCCCGACAGACAACCTTTTCGCCGCGCCCGTCATGACGCGCGATATCGAAGAGCACTTCGGCAGCACTGAAGACGTTGTCGTCGTCTCGCCGGACGTCGGCGGCGTGGTTCGCGCCCGCGCGCTCGCCAAGCGCATCAACGCACCGATCGCGATTTGCGATAAGCGCCGTGAACGTCCGGGCGAAAGCGAAGTGATGAACGTCATCGGCGAAGTCGACGGCAAGCGCTGCGTCCTCATCGACGACATCATCGATTCAGGCGGAACGCTCGTGAACGCGGCGGAAGCCTTGCTCAAGAACGGCGCGACGGAGGTATCGGCTTACATCTCGCACGCTGTCCTCTCAGGCGGCGCAGTCAGCCGCATCCAGAATTCGCGCCTGAAATCGCTCGTGATCACCGACTCGATCCTTCCGACCGAAGCCGTGAAAGCCGCGAAGAATATCCGCGTGATCTCGATTGCGCCGCTGATCGGCGAAGCCATCCTGCGGACGAGCCGCGAAGAAAGCGTCTCAAGCCTCTTTTACTGACGCCTCGGCTTTGAGGGGAAGTGTAGCAACCGCCCGCGCCCCTAACCCGGACAGAGCCGGTCGCAATTCACGACGATCAACCGAACGCTTTGGGAGACAAGGGCGTCCCGCCGCGCGAGCCGCGCTAGGTTCGGTCCCGTAATCGTAGCGCCACCCATTCTTTTCGCAGGATGGCGTACTGCATCGTGTTCACGAAGATCGGGGCGCCTTCGTCATCCTTCTCGAAGGATGTGAACTCTTTGAAAAGTCCCTCCATCCTCATTCCTAACCTTTCGCACAAACGCTGCGAAGCAATGTTGTTTTCCTCTACGTAGCCGTATAGGCGACGAGCTTGTTTCACTGAGAACAGGTATTCGAAAAGGGACCGCGCAGCCTCTGTGGCGAACCCAGCGCCCGCGAAATCCGCGTTGAAATTCCACCCAACGGAATATGTATCAGGGGGCTCGAGTATGCAGAACACATCACCGATCAGCTTATCAGTGCTTCGCAGGCACACGGCGATATGCTCATCGCTTCGGCTGCGCGCTTCCGCTTCTGCTTCCGCCTCGTGAAGATCGTCCAGCTTGAGCGAGAAGAAACAACTCGCCCGGGGTTGGCGCAGATACGCGAGCAGATCGGTTGCATCTCCCTTCCTGAAATTCCTCAGCGTTAGTCGGCCGGTCTCGATAGCGTCCATTCAATCTCTCTATCGGGCTGTTATCGAGGAAGGCGTGCTGCCTTGCCCCTTAGATCGGCGCGCCGCCAGCCGCCAGTCCGCATCGTAGCTGCCATCCCCGCCCAAGCGCCGGATGCGGCAGAGCAATCCCGCCAGCGACAACGCGATGTGAACACATGGGGGATGCCGGAGAGGATTCGCCGGTCGGCTTCGCTTTTGGCGCCGGGCAGATTGCGCCGCCTGCAGGGCTCGATCGCCGCGGGTCAGAGGAGAACCCGCCCGCCTCTCGCCCCGAATGCTAATCGTGGCCCGCCGCACAGTCGCCGCAGCGGCCGCGGATTTCCATCGTCATCGACCGCACCTTGAAATCGTTCTTCCCGGCCCAGGCCTGCAGGCTTTTGACGGCAGCCGGATTGTCGAATTCCTTAACGGTACCGCAGGAGTCACAAATGGCGAATACCGCCTTGCCGTGATGGTGCGGATGATCGCACGCGACGAAAGCGTTAAGGCTTTCGAGCCGATGGGCAAGGCCATCCTCGATGAGTCGTTGGAGCGCCCGGTAAACCGTCGGCGGCGCGCTGACGCCCTTGCCCCGAACCTCCTCGATCAGCTCATAGGCGCTCATAGGCCGCCCGACGCCTCTCAGCGCCTCGACAATGATCTTGTCCTGGTCGGCCGCGCTGCGGCGCTTCGTAGACTTTTTGGCGATCACTCCAGCCATCTCCATTACCCGCCGTCACGGGGTCAATAATCGCTTGCGAGGTAAATCTGCCCCAATATGCTGATTTTCGCGGCAACTTTCCAGCGGCCCGGCCCGCTCCCGTTAGCCTTGTATGGGCGCAATCGCCCGCGTTTGGGCCGTTGCACCTATGCGCAACCCCGGGTATACACGCGCAATCTCATGAAGACCTTCCTGAGACGCCGCCCGGCACCCTTGGAGGCCGGTACGCGGCTATTTGGCTCTTCTGATAGGCAGGAGAGCTTCAACACTCGGAGACGATGCCATGTCTGAGCTCATCACGCTCAAGGCTACGGCGCGCCCGCGTGCCGGCAAGGGGGCCGCACGCCAAGCTCGCCGCGATGGAAGTGTACCTGCCGTTATTTACGGCAACCACGAACCCTCGGAAACGATCAACCTCGAATACAACGAGCTCTGGAAGCAGGTCCTTCGCGGCCACTTCACCTCGACGGCCATCGAACTCGACGTCGAAGGCAAGAAGCACATCGTGCTTGCCCGCGACGTGCAGGTCGATCCCGTGCGCGACACCCCCCTTCACGTCGACTTCCAGCGCGTCGGCAAGGATGGCGTCATCCGCGTTTCGATCCCGGTTCACTTCGTCAACGAAACGCTGTCGCCCGGCCTGAAGCGCGGCGGCGTACTCAACATCGTTCGCCACGATGTCGAAGTGTACTGCCCTTACGAGAAGATCCCGCGCTTCTTCGAGGTCAGCCTCGAAGGCATGGAAATCGGCCGCTCGATCCACATCTCGGCAGTCACGCTGCCGGAAGGCGTTTCGCCCGTCATCAAAAACCGCGACTTCACGATCGCAACGATCGCAGGCGCGCTCAAGGGTGACGACGAAGCAGCGACCGCAACGGCTGATGCTGCCGCACCGGCCGCCGACGCCAAGGGCGCGGCTCCCGCAGCCGGCGCCAAGGCGGCACCCGCAGCTGCTGCCGGCAGCAAGGCTGCTCCTGCTGCCAAGGCGGCACCTGCCGCCAAGCCCGCAGCGAAGAAGTAAGACGATCACGAAACCGGCGCGGTCCTGTGATCGCGCCGGTCTTCACGGCGGAAATCGCGCCCCATCGGCAGCTCCGCGAAGCGCAAAGCCAGGCGCGTCACAATTACCTCCGCGAAGCGCGCGCCTTCCGGCCGGCTTGCCGGAGGCAAGTCGGAAGGCGCCACCAAAATGAAGCTCTTCGTCGGACTTGGTAATCCTGGCGAGAAATATCGCGCCAATCGCCACAACATCGGTTTCATGGCGGTCGATCGCATCGCCGAACGCCACGGCTTCGGCCCCTGGCGAAAGAAGTTCCAGGGCCTCGTCTCGGAAGGCTCGATCGGCAGCGAACGCGTCACGCTTCTGAAGCCTGAAACCTACATGAACGAAAGCGGCCGCGCCGTCGGCGAAGCCCAGCGCTTTCTCAAAATTCCGCTCGACGACGTCTACGTTTTTCACGACGAGCTCGATCTTGCCCCCGGCAAGGTGAAAGTGAAGACTGGCGGCGGCAATGCCGGTCACAACGGCCTTCGCTCGATCTCGGCGCACATCGAGAACGAGTATAAGCGCGTGCGCCTCGGCATCGGCCATCCAGGCTCGAAGGATGTCGTCATCCATCACGTCCTGAACGACTTTGCAAAATCCGATCGCGAATGGGTCAACGCGCTGCTCGATGCCGTTGCCGACGCCGCGGGCTACCTTGCCAAAGGCGACGACGCCCGCTTCCTGAGCGACGTCGCGCGCCTGAGCCAGGACGAGCCTGAGGCCCCCGCACGCAAAAACGAACGCACTTCCCGGGAAGAAGAACCGCGCGCCCCTAAAAAGCAGGCATCAGGGCCACACCCCGCCGGTGAACGCGCCTCCAAACGCCAGTCGGCATTGGCCGAGAACTTGAAAAAATGGCTGGGCGCGCGAAAATCCGGCGACGGCTCGTGATCGTTTCGTCACGCACACTTACGCGTCTGGATTTCGGGGGTTAAGCGTCATGTCCGAATATCAGGAAGAGAGCTATTCGAGCGGCTCGCGTACGGACGGTACCCTCCAGACGATCGTCGGCGCGCTCATCCTCCTGTTCACGGTCGGCGTTTTCACCGCTGTCGGCTGGGACGCCTATAACTCCGCCGACAAGGACAAAACCGGCGTCCGCCGCATCTTCGCCAAGCGATGGAACGACCGCACGCTCGTCTTCCCCATCGAAGGCAACGACCGGGCCGGACGCCGTGCCCTGTTCGACGTCGTCGTCCTCACCAAGAACTATGGCTGGGTCCGCGGCTCGACGACCGAACTCGCGAAGGACGACCGCCGCCTCTCGCCCCAGGAAATTCAGGAAGAGGTTCTGGCGCCTCAGCTCCGCGAGGGATTGGGGTCAGCACGCGGCCTGATCGCCGTCGGCCTTGCGAGCCAGGAAGGCGATGTCGCGCGCGAGGAGCAGCGCGGCGGCGAGCGCGCCGTCCGCACCGCACAGTGGGTGCAGGAAGCTCTCGGCGAGCGCATTCCTATGTGGACCTTGAACCTCGGACGCTACGTCGATCCCTGCGCCGATTGCGAAGATACAGACACCAGCTGGCAGCGCCCGTTCATCGTAATCGCGGTCCGCCAGGTCGATCAGGGCACGCATATTTCCGAAGCGCTCGCGGAGGCGATGTCCTACACGACCAACCTGCCGGCCCCATCGCGCTATTCGGCTTTTGCGTTTGCGAAGTTCACGCGGTGAGCCATAGGGCCGCAGAAGCAGCCTATAAGGCTTCACATTAGGGCGCCGCTCGCTTAACCCGACGGCAGCAACTCAACCGGACATCTCCCCGCCATGGGCTTCAAATGCGGCATCGTCGGCCTGCCGAACGTCGGCAAGTCGACCCTCTTCAACGCGCTGACGCAAACCGCGCAGGCGGAGGCAGCCAACTATCCGTTCTGCACGATCGAACCCAACGTCGGCGAGGTCGCCGTTCCCGACGCCCGCCTCGACACGCTGGCGAAGATCGCGGGCAGCAAAGAAATCATTCCGACGCGTCTGACCTTCGTCGATATCGCAGGTCTCGTGCGCGGCGCCTCGAAGGGCGAAGGCCTCGGCAACAAGTTTCTTTCTCACATCCGCGAAGTTGATGCCGTGGCCTACGTGCTGCGCTGCTTCGTCGATGAAGACGTCACTCACGTCGAGAACCGCATAGATCCGCTGGCCGACGCCGACGTCGTCGAAACCGAGCTGATGCTTGCCGATCTCGAAAGCCTCGAGAAGCGCATCTCGCAAATCGAGAAGAAGGCCAAGACGGGCGACAAGGAAGCCAAGGCACAATACGCGGTGATGGAGAAGCCGTTGCAGCTTCTCCGTGAAGGCAAGCCCGCGCGCCTCGCCAAGATGACACCCGAAGAGATGCCCGCCTTCCGCGCGCTGCAGCTTTTGACGTCGAAGCCCGTCGTCTACGTCTGCAACGTCGAAGAAAGCGCCGCCGCGAACGGCAACGCCTATTCGAAGCAGGTCGAAGAGCGCGCCAAGGCGGAAGGTGCAGCCGTCGTCGTGATCTCGGCCAAGATCGAAAGCGAATTTGCGGGTCTGGCGCCGGAAGACCGCGATGCATTCCTCGCCGAAATGGGTCTCGAAGAGCCCGGCCTCAACCGCCTCATCCGCGCCGGGTATAGCCTGCTCGACCTCGTGACGTATTTCACCGTCGGGCCGAAAGAAGCCCGCGCCTGGACGATCACGCGTGGAACGAAGGGGCCGCAGGCCGCCGGCGTCATCCACACGGACTTCGAGAAGGGCTTCATCCGCGCCGAAACCATCGCCTATCCCGACTACGTCGCCGGCAACGGTGAGACGGGCGCGAAGGAAGCTGGAAAAATGCGCCTCGAAGGCAAAGAATACGTCGTCCAGGACGGCGACGTCATGCACTTCCGATTTGCGAACTAGGGGTTGATAGCCATGTCCACAGAGCTTCCCGACCGGCTCAGCAACGATCCGAAAAGCCCCTACTTCAATGAAGACATCCTGAAGCGCGACATCGGCATCCGCTTCAACGGCGTCGAGAAGACGAACGTCGAGGAATACTGCGTGAGCGAAGGCTGGATTCGCGTCGCAGCCGGCAACGCCAAAGATCGCGCTGGCCGGCCGATGACGCTGAAGCTCAAAGGCAAGGTCGAGCCGTACTTCCGCGCGGCAGAATGAGGAATCTTAGATTCTTCTAGAGTTATAATCACAGATATCCAAAGGCGATTAACCACCGGATCTTGCCGATGCGACGATCACGGACGAAAATCGCAGCATGGAAGCAGAACTCGGAACTGATTCTCCCGAACTACTGAGGCTTCGGCTCGAGGTTTGGAAGGAATCTATCCGTGTAACTCAATCCTTCACCGATATCTCACACAAGACACGCCAAATGGGAATGACCGCTGGGGTTGGCGGCCTAGCTTTGGCGGTCACACTTCTCACGCAGTTTCCAGAGGCGAAGCTCTCGGTCCCTTATCGAGGATACGATTACGCAACACATCTCGCCGGATTGATCATGATCCTTGCTGGGATCGCAATCGCGATGACCAAATTTCTGGACGTTCACTTGCATCACAGAATGCTGCGCGGCAGCGTAGCATTCACGCAAAACATTGAACGAACAAAAGCATTCAAAGAGCTGATGGGCGTCGAAAGGGGATTGGCGGAATCAATTACCTTTCACAGCCGGTCCAAGAGAGCGATTTCGGATTCAGATGCTGTGAGCCCAGCCAAAAAAACCTCTGCCGAATACAAGTTACGTCGTTTTTACAATTGTACCATTGGAGCGATCGTTGCGATGGGCATCGCAACGATCTTTACAACGTATTCGGTTACCCGACACGATACCGTTCGGATTAATCAGACCATAGAAATGCCGACCAGATAAAGGGCGACCGGCGCTTCGGTCGCATCACATCAACTCGCACGCCGCCTCCGCGTCGCGGCACCTTTCTTGGCAGCAGCCTTGCGGGCAGCTGTCGAACGCGTCGCCACCGCCTTCCGGGCGGCTGCGGTCGGGCGGGCTGCCGAACGTTTGCGGGTAGCAGCGGCACGCACAGCCGAAGCCTTCCGGGCAGCCGCAGGACGCGCAGCGGCGGCTTTGCCGCCGATCTTGCCTCCCCGGCGCGAAGATGCAGTCGACATCTTCTTGCCGCGGCCGGAACCGCTCTTCTTGCCGCCGCCGGTTTCCTTGTTAACCGTGGCCCAGGCGCGCCTTGCGGCTTCGCCCTTTCGAACGCCACGCCTCTCGTAGCCTTCTTCGATGTGTTCGGCTTGGCGTTTCTGTTTGCTGGTGTAGCTGGATTTGTCTCCACGCGGCATGTTCGCTCCTCCTCATTACATTGAGCGCTGCCAGAGCAACGCTGCAACACCTTCAGAGGTTGCAAGAAGTCGTCATAGGAAGCCCGCTGAATAAAAAAGGCCCCGCATCGAGCAGGGCCTTTTTCGTTGCCGGGAATGAAATCCGCCTATTCAGCAGCTTCCGCGCCTTGCGGCATCTTCTGTTGCTGAGCGGTCTCCGAAGCCTTCTGGCGCGTCATGTGCTCGAGAGCCGAGCGCACGCCTGCCTCATAGTCCGGATGCACCTTCTTGAAGTGCCCGAGCTGCCGCTCGGTGATGAAATCCGGAATGCCCCACATCGCTTCCGCGATGTTGTTGAAGAGCCGCGCCTTCTGATCCTTGTTGAACAGGTTGAAGAGCGCCGTCACCTGGCGATAATCGTCGTTGCCGTCGCGATGGTTATAGCGCTCGGCATCGCCCGAAAGCGCGAGCGGCGGTTCCGCAGCCGACTTGTCTTCGGCCGGCCCGTTGAACGAGTTCGGCTCGTAGTAGGCATCCGTAACGCCGGTCTGCTGACCGAAGAAGTTCATCGGACCATCCTTGTGATAGTGATGGACCGGGCACTTCGGCGCGTTCACGGGCAGATGTTCGTAGTGCGTGCCGAGGCGATAGCGGTGCGCGTCGGCATACGAGAAGATGCGCGCCTGCAGCATCTTGTCTGGCGAAAAGCCAATGCCCGGCACGATGTTGGACGGCGAGAACGCCGCCTGCTCGATCTGGGCGAAGTAATTTTCGGGATTACGGTTCAACTCCATCACGCCGATGTCGATCGGCGGATAGTCGGCGTGCGGCCAAACCTTGGTGAGGTCGAACGGATTGTACCAGTGCTTGCCGACGTCGGCCTCCGGCATGATCTGGACCTGAGCCTTCCACTTCGGAAAATCACCCTTCTCGATTGCGGAGTACAGGTCTTCCTGGGTCGATTCACGGGTATGACCGACGATCTCGGTCGCTTCCTTGTTCGTCCAGTGCCTATGGCCCTGCAGGGTCTTGAAGTGGAATTTCACATACACGCGCTCGTTCTTCGCGTTGATCAGCGAATAGGTGTGCGAGCCGTAGCCGTTGACGTGGCGAAGGTCGGTCGGAAGACCGCGGTCTGACATCAGGATGGTCACCTGATGCAGGCTTTCCGGCGATAACGACCAGAAATCCCACATCGCCGTCGGCGAACGCATGTTCGTCTTCGGATGCCGCTTCTGGGTATGGATGAAGTCGGGGAACTTGTAAGGATCGCGAACGAAGAACACCGGCGTGTTGTTGCCGACGAGATCCCAGTTGCCCTCGCTCGTGTAGAACTTGAGCGCGAAGCCGCGCACGTCGCGCTCGGCGTCGGCGGCGCCGAGTTCGCCGGCGACGGTCGAGCCGCGCAGCAGCATCTCGGTTTTGGCACCCGGCTGCAGGGCCGCGGCCTTTGTGTACTTCGAAATGTCGCCCGTGATGGTGAGGGTACCGAAAGCGCCCCAGCCCTTGGCGTGAACCGTACGCTCGGGAATGCGCTCGCGGTTCTGGTGCGCAAGCTTCTCGAGCAGCTGGTAATCCTGCATAAGCAGCGGGCCGCGCGGCCCTGCTGACAGCGAATTCTGGTTGTCCGCGATGGGGGCGCCAGCAGTTGTCGTTAATTTCCGAGTGTCGGTCATCGTAAGAAGTCCTTCCTGGAGGAAACAGAAACCGGACTAGATCAGAAAAACTTTCGCCTCAAATCTTTTTTTCAGGAAATTCTTATAAGACAATCTTATAGTGGTTCCAAACTCACAAATGCGCCCAAACTAATTATCCGCTTGATCCAGTTCGGTGTTCTTGCCGTAATCCTTGAATTTCTCGACGACTTTTCGCATTTCGGCGTCGCTGAGTAAGTGCTCAGTGCCAGTACTCAGAAGTTTGTAATACTGCTCCGCGAGGACTTCCACTTCAATGGCAAGTTCGAGCGCGTAAGTGAGCGATCTGCCAAGCGCAATTTGACCGTGATTGGCCATGAGACAGGCGTCGCGATCCTTCAGTCCCGCAGCAACATGTCGCGCGAGTTCTTCCGTTCCGAATGTCGCGTAAGGCACGCACGGAATGTCTTTCCCGCCCGCGACCGCCACCATGTAATGAAACGCCGGAATGGATTTATGCGCGCAAGCGAGAACTGTCGCATGCGTCGAATGCGTGTGCACGACAGCGCTACGGTCCGGGCGTGCATGATACGCGGTAAGGTGAAAATGCCATTCGCTCGAGGGCTTTCCTTGCCCCCTCGGAACGCTGCCGTTCGCTGCGACGAAGACGATGTCTTCCGGCTCCGTCTCCTCGTAGCGCTTTCCGGATGGCGTGATGAGCATCCCATCCTTGAAACGGCACGAGACGTTGCCGGATCGCGCAGCCGTCAGCCCTGAACGGCTCATCGACAGCGCCGTTGCGATGATCTCTTTCCTCAGCGCTTTTTCGCTGACCCGTTTCACGCCCGTCACGCTGCTGCGCTCGTCTTCTCGGGGTAAAGCGACAGAAGCCCTTCGCGCGACGCCGGACAAATGCCACGCTCGGTAATGAACCCGGTCACGAGCCTTGCGGGCGTCACGTCGAAAGCCGGATTTCGAGCACGCGTTCCGTCCGCCGCGATGAGGACCGACCCGACATCGCCATTCGAAAGCTTGCCCTGCACCCGCAGAACTTCGTCCTCGCTCCGTTCTTCGATCGGAATGTCCGCGCCCTTATCCGTCCGCCAGTCGATGGTGGAATAGGGAAGCGCGACATAGAACGGCACGCCCGTATCCTTCGCCGCAAGCGCCTTGAGATACGTCCCGATCTTATTCGCGACATCGCCATTGGCCGTCACCCGGTCCGTCCCGACGATGACGAGATCGACATCGCCGCGCTGCATGAAATGACCGCCCGCGTTGTCGGCGATCAGACTATGCGGAACGCCGTGTTGCAGAAGCTCGAATGCGGTCAGTGCCGCGCCCTGATTGCGCGGCCGTGTTTCGTCGACCCAGACATGAACCGGAATGCCCGCGTCATGCGCCTGATAGATCGGCGAAGTCGCCGTTCCCCAGTCGACGCAGGCGAGCCACCCGGCGTTGCAATGGGTGAGAACGTTGACCGGGCGACCGCCGGCCTTCTCCGCAATGTCTCGGATCAGCTGAAGCCCGTTGACGCCGATCCGCCGGCACGTCTCGACATCTTCTTCCGCCAGTTCGCCGGCACGGGCATAAGCCGCTTCCGCGCGCGACCTTGGCGGAAGCGGAGCGAGCGTCGCCCGAAGATCTTCAAGAGCCCAGCGCAGATTGACGGCCGTCGGCCTTTGTTCGCCGAGAAACTTGACCGCGTGTTCAAGGTTCACGTCGGACGGATCGGCACGCATCGCGAGCGCCACGCCATAAGCCGCGGTCACGCCGATCAGCGGCGCGCCGCGCACTTGCATCGCTTTGATGGCGTGAGCAGCTTCCTCGACCGTCTTGAGCGTCAATCGCACGAGCTTATGCGGCAGCACCGTCTGATCTATGATGCCGGCCGACCACCCGTCGGCTTCGAGCCAGATCGTGCGCGAGGGAATCCCATCAAGCTTCATAGTTCTCCTCCGCCGATGATTTTGTGAACTCAATGATTTCCGTGGCGACCGCCGCCGCTTGCGTCTGCAGTAGCATATGCGCCGCCGGGAAGACGATCATACGCGCCCGTCCCTTTTCGCCGATGACTTTCTGCATGAGCGATTTGCGCACCAGCCAGTCGGAGCGTCCGTGCAGTGCCAGGATCGGACAGTTGAGCCGCATAAAGTCCGCCTCGACATCGACTTCCGCCACGGCGCGAAGCCGGGCGTTCCGCACCGGACGCGGCAGAGCCTGAACGATTTTCTCGACCTCGTCCCGAAGCTCCCCGTCGCCGTAGGGCCCCATGAGAATGGCATTCCTTATGTTTGGCGGCGTTGCGCGCGGGTCGACGCGGGTAGACCTGCGAATGAGCCAGCCCGGCCATGGGTTTTTGACGAACGACGCTGCGAGCACGATACCCTGCACTTGCGCTCCGAGTTGCGCCGCAATGAGCACAGCGACTGGTCCGGAGAACGATTCACCCAGCACGTAGACCGGCCGGCTACCGATTGCGTTACGAACCAACTCGACGTAGCCCGCATATCCAAGCGTCGGGTCAGGCGGATAGCGGACAACTGTCACCGTGAAATCGCGTGCGAGATATGGAACGACGCGATCGAACAGATCGCCCGTCCCATCGAGACCCGGCAGTAGCACGATCTCGGGCGCGTCATTCGCCATGCTCAATACGCTGCAGGACCAGCCAACGGAATATGAAGAGCGGTATCGAGGCCGCATCGCGCGCAGCGCAGCGCGTACCATTCCGAGTAGGGCCGCGCTGACCGGTCGATGATCTCGACACCGGATGCTCCGCAGACGGGGCACGGGAGCGCCGAGTCAGGATCGGTCCGCCAGGCGGCGATCCGATCCAGCGCATCTCTCAGATGTTCTTTCGGCAGGTCCAATGGGAACCCCTAATGCCCTCCGAACTCGACGAGTGCATGACGGGCAACACCGAGAGCCTCAAGCCGCTGCATGCCGCCGAGATCGGGAAGATCCACAATGAATGTTGCGCCGACGACGTTTCCACCCGAACGCTGAATGAGCTTCACGGCAGCCTCCACGGTGCCGCCTGTCGCAATCAGATCGTCGACGATGAGCACGCGCGAACCCGGCTCCACGGCGTCCTCATGAATCTCGATCACGTCGACGCCATACTCGAGCGAATATTCCTGTCCGATGGTCTTCCAAGGCAGCTTGCCCTTCTTCCGGATCGGAATGAACCCGCATTCGAGACGATCGGCGATGGCGCCGCCGAGGATAAAGCCTCGCGCTTCGATGCCGGCGACCGCGTCCACTTTGCCATCCTCGAACGGCTTCGCCATTCCCTTGATGGCCTTTTTGAGCCCAATGGGATCGGCGAGCAACGTGGTGATGTCCCGGAACATGATGCCGGGTTTGGGATAATCGGGGATCGTTCGAATAAGCTCTTCAAGACCGTCGAGGTTCTTCACGTGGCTCACTCCCGCCAAATTGACGGCGCAAAATAGCAATATCTCTTACTTCTAGGTAGTTTTAGAGCAACGCGCATGTGCTGAATGATTCTGCGCAGGCTTATGACACGCTCTTAAAGGACTTCGCGATGGCAGCCCAAGGCCCCTCCGCAACGGCCAGCCCCGATTTCGACCCCCTCTCGGATGATGGAGAGGACCTGCCGAGGACTTTTCGCCGCGAAAAGGAGGCCCGAGCCAGAGAGGCCCGTGAACGCGCGGCCCAGGAGCGTGCGGCGGCCCCGAGCTTGCCCATGGGAGCAGCGGAGCGCAGCTCTAGCCCGCGGCCACAGATCTACGCGACGGACGAACCGGACACCGGCAAAGATCCGGTTCCCGCTACGGTGCGCCGGTTCGATGTGCCTTTCGTCGATCTCGTCACCTTCTTTCTGAAGGCTGTAGTTGCGAGTATCCCGGCACTTTTCCTGCTCGGCGCAATCCTATGGGTGATGGGCGCGGCTTTGGAGGCGGTCTTTCCGGCGCTGATCAAGATGAAGATCCTGATCAGCTTCCCGAATTGAGCAACCCCACGGATTTCAGGGAAGAACGCGGCCCGCGACGGCCTTGAGCTTTTTGAGAAGCGCCGGATCGCGCGCTTCCGGCGGCGTGATGATCGCAACCTCCAGCGAGCGATCGGACCCGATGGGGCAAGCCGGATGCTCGCGCGGAAAATCACGCGCCAGCCGCGCAACGAGCCGCTGCGCCTTCTCGGTATTGTCCTTCATCACTTCGAGGATCGCCGCCACGTCGACGTCCCCGTGGTCGCTGTGCCAGCAGTCGTAATCGGTCACCATCGCAACGCTGGCGTAGCAGATCTCGGCCTCGCGAGCGAGTTTCGCCTCCGGCATGTTGGTCATGCCAATGACGTCGCAATCCCACGACCGGTAGAGATTGCTCTCCGCACGCGTCGAGAACTGCGGCCCTTCCATCGCCAGATAAGTGCCGCCGCTATGAACTTCGATCTTCTCGTGCTTGGCCGCCTTCTCGAGCGCCTTGAACAAGAGCGGACTGATCGGATCGCCCATCGCGACATGCGCGACGCAGCCGTTGCCGAAGAATGATTTCTCGCGCGCGAACGTCCGGTCGATGAACTGATCGGGCAGCACGAAGTCGCCGGGCTTGTACTTCTTCTTGAGCGATCCGCAAGCCGAGACCGAAACGAGATCGGTCACACCCGCCCGCTTCAACACGTCGATGTTCGCGCGATAGTCGATGCCGCTCGGCGACAACTTATGGCCGCGCCCGTGCCGTGGCAGAAAGCGAATGGGCAGCCCGTCGATGTCTGCGAACAGGACTTCGTCCGAAGGCGTCCCCCACGGGCTCTCAATCGCCTTCCATTCGGGATTGGCGAGACCCGGCAGATGATAAAAGCCGCTGCCGCCAACAATGCCTAGAACCGTAGCCGTCATGCTCACTGATCTCCCTGTCCCGCCCGTGGCGACAATTAAAAGAAAAAAAGCCTCGCAAGCGAGGCTTTCTCAGTTTGCAAATCGTCACAACCGCCAGGGTTAGTGCCAAGGTCAGTGCTTGATGTTGGCCCAGATGCGCTTTTTCCCCAGATAGAGAAGAGTGGTCGTGACGATCAGGAATAGCAGGACTTGCCATCCGATCCGCTTGCGCTGATCGAGCGACGGGTCGGCTGCCCATGACAGAAATGCGACAATGTCCCGAGAATAGTTGTCGACAGTTGGCGGCGTGCCGTCCTGGTAGGTAACGGCCCCGTCCGTCAGCGGCGGCGGCATGCCGATCTGATGGCCCGGGAAAGCCTTGTTATAATATTGGCCATCCATCAACTTGAAGTCAGCCGGCGGCTCGGAATAGCCGGTCAGAAGCGCATACACATAGTTGGCGCCGCCCTCCTGATAGGCGTTCACAATGTCGCCGAGCATCAGGAACGGATGGACGTACCAGCTCGCTTCCCGATGGCTGTCGCGCGCCCTCGCGATGAGCGAGAGATCGGGCGGAAGCGCACCGTTCTGAGCCGCACGAGCTTCTTTGTCGTTATGATAGGGACCGCGGATCGGGTCGGAGAGCAACGCCGGCCGCTCGAACATCTTGCCTTCGTCGTTCGGCCCGTCGGTGATCTGGTTCGGCCACGCCGCGGCGAGTGCCTTCACCGCGTCTTCCGGAAATTCCGGTCCGCCTGGCTGCACGAGATTGCGGAACGCCAGCCGCTTCAGGCCGTGACAGTTCGAACAGACTTCCTTGTAGACCTGGAAGCCGCGCTGAAGCTGCGCCTTGTCGAACTGCCCGGTGAAGCCGCCGAACGTCCACTTCTGCCGCTCGATCTCCTGATGGGCCGCTTCCTCGGCCGACACGCTGCCGATCGCAACGGTCGCGGCGAAGAGGGACATCAGGGTGAGAGAGAAACGCTTTTTCATGTCACTCTCCTCCTCAGCGCGCTTCAGGAGCGGCGTGCGCTCCGGTCGGCAAGCCCGCGCCACCGCTCTTGCTCAATACGTCTTCGGTAATCGAGCGAGGCAACCGCTTCGGCGTTTCGATGAGACCGACGACCGGCATCACCACGAGGAAGAACAGGAAGTAGCAGACCGTGAAGATCTGCGCCGCGGTGACGTAGACGCCTTCCGCCGGCTTGGAGCCGAGATAGCCCAGCGCCACGCACGTGAAGACGAAGAACCAGAAGAACCATTTGAAGATCGGCCGGTACTTCGCCGAGCGCACGCGCGACGTATCGAGCCAGGGCGCGAACGCGATGATGATCACGGCCGAGAACATCGCGATGACGCCGCAAAGCTTCGCGTACTGCCCGAGCGGAATGCCGAGGAACGAGTTCGTGAAGGCGCGCAGGATCGCGTAGAACGGCAAGAAGTACCATTCCGGCACGATGTGCGGCGGCGTCACCAGCGGGTTGGCTTCGACATAGTTGTCCGCATGCCCGAGGTAATCCGGGATGAAGAACGCGAACCACGCGAAGAGAATAAGGAAGGCGAAAATCCCGACGGCATCCTTCGCCGTCGCATAGGGATGCATCGGCACGGAGTCGGACGGCTGTTTGATATCGAGCCCGGTCGGATTGTTCTGTCCGGCAACGTGCAGCGCCCAGATGTGCAGACCGACGACTCCCGTCAGCACGAACGGCAGCAGGTAATGCAGCGCGAAGAAGCGATTGAGCGTCACGCCCGAGACCGCATAACCGCCCCACAGCCATTCGACGACCGCTGTGCCGAGCCCGTTATAGATCGTGTCGAGCGCGGAAAAGAGGTTGGTGATGACGGTCACGCCCCAGAAGCTCATCTGGCCCCACGGCAACGTGTAGCCCATGAACGCCGTCGCCATCATCAACAGCAGGATGATGACGCCGAGAATCCAAAGCACCTCGCGCGGCGCCTTGTACGAACCGTAGTAGAAGCCACGGAAGATATGGATGAAGACGGCGAAGAAGAACATCGACGCGCCGACGGCATGCAGGTTGCGCAGCATCCACCCGTAATTCACGTCGCGCCGGATGTGCTCGATGGAATTGAAGGCCGCAGCGTCGCTCGGCTGATAGTGCATGGCAAGAACGACGCCGGTCGCGATCTGCGCGATAAGGCAGACCGTCAAGATCCCGCCGAACGTCCAGAGATAGTTCAAGTTTCGCGGCGTCGGAAAATCGACAAAACTGTCGTTCATGAGCCGGGCGATGGGCAACCGCTCATCGAGCCATTTGCCCCAACGTGACGTCGGCACGTAACTAGAGGTCGAGCCTCCCATTTGTGCTCTCCCTCTTAACCGATTTTTATTTTTGTATCTGTTTCGAACGCGTAGGGCGGCACCTCGAGATTGCGCGGTGCGGGCCCCTTACGAATGCGTCCCGACGTATCGTACGTCGATCCGTGGCATGGGCAGAACCAGCCGCCGTACTCGCCGCGATCGTCACCCATGGACTGTCCCTTCGGGATGCAGCCGAGATGCGTGCAGATGCCGATGAGGACGATCCAGTTCTCATGGCCCTTGATGGTGCGATTGGCGTCGGTCCCAGGCTCGTCGCCTGGCAAGTTTTCGTTGCGCGCGTTGTCGTCCGGCAGCGTCTTGACGTCGACGTTCTCCGCCGCTTCGATTTCCTTCTTCGTGCGATTGCGGATGAAGATGGGCTTGCCGCGCCACATCGCTGTTAGCGCCTGACCTTCCTTGACTGGAGACAGATCGATCTCGACCGACGAAAGCGCCTTCGTGCTCGCGTCGGGATTCATTTGCTGAATGAAGGGCCAAAGAAGCGACGCGGCGCCGACAGCGGCGAACGCGTTACCAGCAACCACCAAGAAATCCCGGCGGTTCGGTTCTAGTGCGTCAGTAGTCACGGATGCCTCTCGCATTGGAAACCCGAGACGATGTGATGGCTTTTTGATCGTGTGAGGAAAATCCTCGCAGCCAAATGCCTATTTTTGTCTCTGGCTTGTTCGTTTCACTTCCCTGGGCATCGTTCTGACAGCCTTTGCTTCTGCTATCAATAACCACCGCGACATAAGGCGAGAGGCAATTTGGCGCATATTCCGTACTGGACATAGAACCCTCATTACCGCAGGTCCCGGCGACCATGCGACTCGCACTTTATCAGCCCGACATCGCGCAAAACACGGGCACGATTCTGCGCCTCTGTGCTTGCTTCGGCATCCCCGTGGACGTCATCGGGCCGGCGGGATTCGACATGAGCGACCGCGCGCTCAAACGGGCCGCGCTCGATTATTTGCCGCACGTCGAGATTGCGCGTCACGTGGGTTTCGACAGCTTCATGGCCGAGCGAAGCGCGGTCTCCAGTCCTTCCCCTGGCCGCCTCGTCCTGCTGACGACGAAGGCTTCAACGTCCCACTACGACTTCCGCTTCGCGCCGGATGACACTTTGATGCTCGGCCGCGAAAGCGCGGGCGTTCCGGATTCGGTCCACGACCGGGTCGATGCCCGCATCACGATCCCGATGCGGCCGGGATTGCGATCGCTGAATGTCGCCGTCGCCGCCGCCATTGTTCTCGGCGAAGCACTGCGCCAGACGAACGGATATCCTCACGCCTGACCGGCTCGCTGTCGCACACCTGACACGTGACTGCTGCATTCGTCACATGCCGCCTTCACGAATCACACCCATGCCGATCGAGACGTTTCTGGAAATCGCGGGCGCCGCATCGGCCCTGTTGCTGCTGGCGGGCTTGAGCGCCGGCCAACTGAACGGCGAATGGCGCATCTGGCCCGCGCCGCCTGCGGGCTCGCTCAAGAGCTTCGGCGTCTGGACGCTTTTCCGCACATTGAACGTCGTCGTGCTGGTCCTCGGCATCGAGCGCTTTTTGACGACGCTCAGCGGCCCGGCGCTCCCGCTTCGGGTTGCCCTTGCAGCTCTCTCGGCAATCGCCGGAGTGGCGTATATCAACGCGCTTTGGTCGCTCGGTCGGAAAGCAACCTATTGCCAGGCGAGTGGCCTGGCCACGGGCGGTATCTACCGCTGGACCCGAAATCCTCAGTACGCCACCGCCATAGCAGCGTTCGCGACGCTGGGACTTGCCGCCGCCGCCTGGGACGCGACCTTGCTCGCCGCGGCGCTTGTCGTTGTCTATGCGATGATGGCGATTGCCGAGGAACCTTGGCTCGAGGCGCGCTACGGCAGCGACTACCTCGCCTACAAAGCCGAGGTGCCGCGCTTCTTCAATTTTCGCCATGGCGTCGCGACGCTCACCGCCATCGCAGCGAAGAAAGAGCCGTCGCTCGTGCGAGGGCCAGGGCCCAAACGGTAGCGGGGAATTCTCCCCGCCGCCTATTCCGCCGCTTCGCGCGCCAGGAAGCCGCCGGACTGCCGCCGCCAGAGCTGCGCATAAAGCCCGCCGCGCTTCAGAAGGTCGGCGTGCGTGCCCTCCTCCACGATCCGCCCGTCTTCCATGACGACGAGACGATCCATCGCCGCGATCGTCGAAAGCCGATGGGCAATCGCGATCACCGTCTTGCCGCGCATAAGCCTTTCGAAACTCGACTGGATTTCCGATTCAACTTCGGAATCGAGCGCACTCGTCGCCTCGTCGAGAACCAGAATGGGAGCATTTTTCAGCAAAACGCGCGCGATCGCGATGCGCTGCCGCTGGCCGCCCGAAAGCTTCACGCCTCGCTCGCCCACATGCGCGTCGTAGCCGCGACGACCCTTCAGGTCCTCGAGCCCGAGAATGAACTCGTGCGCCTCGGCCTGCTTCGCCGCAGCGATCATTTCCGCTTCGCTCGCGTCGAGACGCCCATAGAGAATGTTGTCCCGGACCGAGCGGTGCAGAAGCGACGTGTCCTGCGTCACCATCCCAATCTCGGCACGAAGGCTGTCCTGCGTCACGCCCGCGATATCCTGGCCGTCGATGAGGATGCGCCCGCCTTCGAGGTCGTAGAAACGCAACAGCACGTTGACGAGCGTCGACTTGCCGGCGCCCGAACGGCCGACAAGACCCACCTTCTCGCCCGGACGAACTGTCAGCGACAACGATTCAATGACGCGCGGCGGTGCATCCGCCGAAGCCGCACGGCCCGCGCCATAATGGAAGTGGATGTGATCGAACCGGATCTCGCCCCGCGGAACCGTGAGCGGCTTCGCATCCTGAGCATCGACCAGGAGGTTCGGCCGCGAAATCGTCTCCATGCCCTCATGGACGACACCGATGTTCTCGAACACGTCCGCAATCGTCCACATCACCCATCCCGACATCGTCACGATGCGAATGACGAGACCCGCGACTACGGCGATGGCGCCGACGGAGACGTACTGCATCGTCCAAAGCCAGATCGCCATTCCGCACGTCGCGACGAGAAGGATGCCGTTCAGCACATAGAGAACGATTTCCATCGCCGTGATGAGCCGTAGCGAAGCCTGCCACTTCTCCATCTGCTCGGTCAGCGCCTCGCGCGCGTAGGCGTCCTCCCGCTCGGCGTGAGCGAAGAGCTTCACCGTCATGATGTTGGTGTAGCTGTCGACGATGCGGCCGACCAGCATCGAGCGCGCTTCCGAGGCTTCCGTCGAGCGTTGCTTGATGCGCGGCACGAAATAGCGAAGCGCGACGATATAGGCGGCGAGCCAGATGATGAGCGGTATCGTCAGCCTCCAGTCGGAGGCGGCGAAAAGCAGGGCCGACCCGACGAACTGCACGCTTGCGTACCAAAGGGCGTCGATCAGCTGCACCACGCTTTCACGCAGGGACGTTCCGGTCTGCATGATCTTGTTGGCGACGCGGCCTGCGAAATCGTTCTGAAAGAAACCGAGGCTCTGCCGCAGGACATAGCGGTGCGTCTGCCAGCGAATGCGTGATGTGCAGCCGGCTGAGATAATCTGATTTTTGACGAAGTCGTGCCCTGCAGAAACGACCGGCCGCAGAATAAGGGCCACGAATGCCATGAAGGCCAGCATCGTCGCGTGCGTGGAGACGAAATTCGCCGGATCGCTCTCCGTGCGCATCTTGTCGACGATCGTGCCGACGAACCCCATCAGCGCCACTTCGATCGTCGAGCCGAGGCAACCCGCGATCAGCAGAAGCACGAAATAGGGCCACAGAGGTTTGATAAAAAACCAATAGAATGCCCAAAGCGTATCCGGCGGCCGGACAATGGCCCGGTCGTCAAACGGCTTGATTTGGGTTTCCCCCCAACGCATGAGGCGGCTGAGCATGATGTTATCGCAAGCCAAAAAGCGGCGCATAATCGCAGATCGGAAGATCCGATGGGCGACGGCGACCGGATATTGAAAGTGGGTGCCCGTTAGGGCTAAGGGTCTTTTCCGTCAAAAACAAGACACGGTAGCCACTTCTAGATGAACGCATCCGATACGCCCCTGGGGCAAAAGAAAGCAGCCGCGCGCGCCTGGTTCGAGAAACTGCGCGACGACATTTGCGGTGCGTTCGAAAAGCTCGAAGCTTCGCTTCCGGAAACGGCGCCCCACGGCCAAGATGCGCCTGGCACGTTCACACGTACGCCCTGGTCACGCACAGATCACACCGGCGCTCCGGGCGGCGGTGGCGTCATGAGCATGATGAATGGCCGCGTCTTCGAAAAGGTCGGCGTGCATACATCGACTGTGCATGGTGAATTCGCGCCCGAATTCCGCAAACAAATTCCCGGAGCCGACGAAAGCCCCGAATTCTGGGCATCCGGCATCTCGTTGATCGCGCATCCGCGCAATCCCAACGTACCGGCAGTTCACATGAACACCCGCATGATCACCACGTCAAAATGGTGGTTCGGCGGCGGCGCCGACCTGACACCCGTGCTCGACAAGAGACGGACCGACACCGACGCAGATACGCTCGCGTTTCATGCGGCGATGTACGGCGCCTGCGCCGCACATCCGATTGTCGATTACAGCAAGCTCCGGACCTGGTGCGATGAATACTTCTACCTGCCGCACCGAAAAGAGAAGCGCGGCGTCGGTGGTATTTTCTACGATTACCTGACGCCGGCCGAAGCCGAAGGCGGCTGGGATGCAGCCTTTGCTTTCACGCAGGACGTCGGACGCGCCTTCGCGAGCGTCTATCCCATGCTCGTCAGAGGCAATTATACATTGGCGTACTCGGACGAGCAGCGCGATGAGCAATTGGTACGCCGCGGCCGCTACGTCGAATATAATCTTCTCTATGATCGTGGCACGATGTTCGGACTGAAAACCGGCGGCAACGTCGAAAGCATTCTTTCGTCGATGCCGCCATTGGTGAAGTGGCCCTGACCCCCTCAGAATGATCACGGAGCGAGATCGCGGGTGAAAATTCCCTAGTTCACCCGCATTGCTTGCGCAGCCGGTCGACGTTTCTGAAAGAACGTCATTTTCCTTCCCGGACAGGTTGTGGCCATTTCGCCATCCCCGGGCGCCCCTGTTGCGCCCGCATGGTCGCGGCCGTATACGCTCGCGCGGGCCACCGTATAACCTCATGATAGCCTAATCCCCGGACTTATAGCCGTGAGGAGCAAGTAGCGGTGTGCGTGGGTTTCGCGTCATGAGGTCCGCAGCGGAGGCCTTCGGGAGCGCGGCAGAATGAAACGGCTCATCTGCTCCCTCGACGGTACCTGGAACGACGATGACGGCGCGTCTCCGCTGACGAACGTCGCCAAACTCAACCGCGCCATTCCCTTAGAAGACCCTCACGGCACCCGCCAGCTTGTCCGCTACGTTGTCGGCATCGCAACCTCACAAAACCAGGGGTGGTCTTTTCTGAAAGGCGCACTCGGCTTTGAGATCGGCGATCGGATCAAGGCGGGCTATCGATTTCTGAGCAACGCCTACGAACCTGGCGACGAGATCTACCTCTTTGGCTTTTCCCGGGGCGCTTACGAAGCCCGCAGCCTCGCGAGCTTCATCACTCTTTTTGGCCTCGCTCGTAAAGACGGTGACTTCTCAATCGACGAAGCCTGGGCGATCTATCGCCAGCCCGAGCACAAACGCGATTTCAACGCCGTCGCCAAAATCAGTGCATCTTGCCATTATCCTGTTCGTATCCGCTGCCTCGGCGTCTGGGATACCGTCGGCAATATCGGCAATCCCTTCTGGTCGTCGGCGTGGCTCAGCCGCAGATTCGGCTACCACGACATGCGAATGCACGACACCATCGACGTCGCGCTGCATGCCCTTTCGATCGACGAGACACGAAGCCCGTTTCGCCCGTCGCTCTTCAGCTATCCCGACGATACCCAATTGCCGGCGCACCAGCACGTCGAGCAGACTTGGTTCGCCGGAACACATGCCGATGTCGGCGGCGGTTGGCCCGAAACGGCTCTCTCGGATATCGCGCTGCTCTGGATGGCCGAACGCATCCTGGCGACGACGGACCTCGCGATCGACATCGAGAAATTGAAGCGCGAGAGCAGCCCCGATCATCTCGGGCTCCAGCATTATTCCTTGAACGGCTGGATCTATGCCTTCAGCCGCATCGTGCCTTACGTGCGTCTCATCCGGCAGGGTTTGGAAAGTCATGTCCCGTCTCGAAGCTGGAGAACGAGCAAACTCGGCCATGGCCTCACATCTCTCAACGAGACAATTCACCAGAGCGCGCTCATGCGCCTCGGCCAGACCGTCAAGGAAGCACGCGCCAAGGTCGTTCAGGATATCGTGTACGAACCACCGACGCTCGTCAACGTAGCGAACGCCGCCATCCCGTTAGCTCCCACGCCCTTGCCCGCAGTGCGCCGCCGTCAACTCCAATCGCCGCTCAACACGCTGATACCTGCGGCGCCGGCCATTCCTGCTGCCGACGATATCGCGGCCGAAGCCATCGGCGAACCTCCGGCATCGCCACCGCCACCCGACCCCGAAAATCCGGCCGCCGAAATTCTTCAAGCCGAGACGATGCAAACAGAAAAACACGCCACCGCCAAGAACGGTGCGGCGAACGACCTTCGAGAAGGTGTCGATATGCCTGAAACGAATTCCGCTCTCAAAGCCCGCGACCCGGTGATTCCGGCTGAAAGTGACATGCCGGCAGTCGAAATTGCACCCGCGAAAATTAAAATCGTAACCGTTCACGGCACCGGAGCAGGCGTTCCCGACGATGTCGGTCAATCATGGTGGCAGAAGGACAGTGCATTCCAGAAGAAGACGGCGGAGATCGTCGAACTCGCGGGCGACGGCATCGAGGTCGTTCCGTTCCATTGGGGTGCTGGGCCAAACAGCGAAACGATGAGGCGCGCAGCGGGTGCGAAGCTCTACGAGCAGCTTCGCGGATATGATGAAGCGGGCATCGACTACTACGTCATCGGCCACAGTCACGGCGGTTCGGTGATCTACGATGCATTGCTGCGCTCAGCTGCAAAAGCCGCGCCTTTGGAACGGTTGAAATCGTGGCTCACCGTCGGGACGCCTTTTCTCGACTTCAAGCCGAGCTGGCTGCTGTTCAACCGCCTAAACATCTGGGGACAGGTCGTCTACGTAACCGGCATCGGAATTCTGTTGCTGGCGATCGGCATCCTCACATCGAGATATCTCGATCTTCCGTTCGCGCAGACGGTTTCAGCGTCTCTAGGCGACAAGGCCTTCGCCAATTTTTACTACCCGATGCTCAGCTTCTTCTTTGGCTACGCTATCATGTGTTTCGGAATTCTCACGGTCATCGAGAGACTGACGAAACGCTGGTATTCGGATCGCGACAAAACGGCCGCTCGGGACCTTTACGAAAAGAAATGGGTCGGCCTGTGGCACCATGACGACGAGGCGATCAGTGCGCTGGCGAACGTGCGAGCGCTGCATCGGGCAATCATTCCATCGAATTTTCTTGTGCCCGTTTTCTCGCTCATTCCCCTCCTGATTACGATCTTCGGACTGGGGTATGCCTTCTTCTATCTGGTCCATTCGTGGAACCCCGATACGCAATGGCTCAAAGATATCTTTGCCAAGCTGGCGACCGTCGACGCCGATCCCAAGAAAGATTGGACACTGCAATCGCTCTTCTCGACGATCTCGGCCTTGGCGACGTCCATCACATTCATCATGGGACCGATAATCGGCATCTATCTTCTGATAACGACGGTCGGCATCGGTCTCTTCCGCGGCTTCGCGCACCTCATCGGTATCCCGCTGGCGAAAGCCATCGATCGCCTCGTCTGGGATTCCGTGCGGCAGGAGACCTGGGGCAACGACCGCCGAGGGGAATCCGTGCGATCCGTTTCTCCGACCCCGCCTTTGTTCTCACCGCGTTATGTACCGCTGCCCGATGCAGTCGCTTCAAAGATTGCGAGATATAGCGAGATGCACGCGACCGAGACGTTGCGGAAAGCACGGGAACTCTTGGGCATGACGGCAACGGCCACTGCCGTGGGCGATGTCGGCCGTGATCTCTCGCAGCAGCTCTCGTGGAGAGAGTTGATCCACACATCCTACTTCGAGATCGACGAATTCATCGCGTTGCTCGCCGCGGCCCTCCGCCGTAACGGACTGAGCGCTGCTAAAGCCGCAAAGATCGCTGAAGCGATAAGCGACGACATGGCTGAAGAATGGCTGCGAGATATTTCCGCCGTTCCCGGGCCCCTGCCGGCCGACGAAGTCCGTTCGAGATCCTGACGCATCGAAAAATGTTGGAACCGTTGCCCACCTCTTAGACGGCTCTTAGGCAGCAGCGCCGGATCGCCGCAGTTGAATGGAAACATAGTCGTGCCAAATGTTCGAGAGGTTGGTACTACCAGACATTCGCCCTTCCTCGGCAAATCCGGACATCCCCCACATGGCATCACTCTTCGACCCGCTCCAAGCCGGCGCGTTCTCGCTGAAGAATCGTGTTGTGCTCGCCCCATTGACCCGCTGCCGCGCCAGCGCCGGACGCGTGCCCAACGATCTCATGCGCGAATATTATGTGCAGCGTGCATCCGCCGGCCTGCTGCTCACGGAAGCGACGTCCGTTACGCCGATGGGCGTTGGCTATCCCGACACGCCAGGCATCTGGTCGGATGAGCAGGTCGCGGGCTGGAAGCGCATCACCGATGCCGTTCACGCCGCCGGCGGCACCATTCTTCTGCAGCTCTGGCACGTCGGACGCATCTCCGATCCCGTCTATCTCGACGGCGAATTGCCCGTCGCGCCGAGCGCCATCGCCGCCAAGGGCCACGTGAGCCTCGTGCGTCCAATGCGCGATTACGTCGTGCCGCGTGCGCTCGACATCAGCGAAATCCCCGGCATCGTCGCCGACTATCGCCGTGGCGCCGAAAATGCCAAGCGCGCCGGTTTCGACGGCGTCGAAGTGCATGGCGCCAACGGCTATCTGCTCGATCAATTCCTACAGGATTCGACCAACCATCGAACCGATGCCTACGGCGGCCCGATCGAAAATCGCGCACGCTTGATGCTTGAAGTTGTCGACGCCTGCATTGCGGTTTGGGGCGCGGATCGCGTCGGACTGCACCTCGCACCGCGCGGCGATTCACACTCGATGGGCGATAGCGACCGCCTCGCAACCTTCAGCTACGTCGCACGCGAAGTTGGTAAGCGGAAAATCGCCTTCATCTTCACGCGCGAACATGAAGGTCCCGATTGGATCAGCCCGGAACTCAAGAAGGCTTTCGGCGGCGTGTTCATTGTCAACGAGAAGTTCACGAAGGAATCGGCTGAGGCGGTCATCAAATCCGGCACCGCAGACGCCGTCAGCTTCGGCAAGCAGTTCATCGCCAATCCAGACTTGCCGAAACGGCTGGAACTGAACGCACCGCTGAACCCGCCTGATCCCTCGGCGTTCTACGGCGGCACCGCCAAGGGATATACCGATTACCCGGCCCTCGCGCCGGAAGAAGTCTGAAGCCGGACCACGACACGAGGCGGCGCCGGGCTCAACGCTCGGCGCGCCCTCGTGTTGAAACGCTGTCGAAGGCCGCCGCAAATTCGACCGAACCCGGCTTCGAAATGGCAAATGTCATCCGCCGGTCGAGTTCGGCTTGCAGCTGCGATCCGCTGAGGCCAACGACCATTTTGTTGATGTAGTACGCGCGCCTTGCGAAGAAATTCGGCGTCGGCGCTTCCGATCCGGGCGACTGCATCATCTCGAGGCCCGTCATCGGCCCCGCCAGGTTCATCAGTTCGAGCTCGGCGCCGGAAAGCGAATACCGGCCCTGTTTCTGCGCTGTATCCTGCAGTGTCTTGAGCTTCATTGCTTGCAGCATCGGCCCGACGTCGGCGTCGATATTGAGCGTGTGAATGCCCATACCCTCGCGCGTCTTCGCGTAGGCCTGCTGCACGGTCCATTCGAACGGCTGATGCTTGACGTTGGCGTACATCTTCTTCAGCACCGCCAGCTTGCGTTTGAGCAGCGCCGTTCGCTCGGGCGTGTTGCCCGAATCGCGGAGTTTCGCAGAAATGCGCGAAATGAAAGCCGGACCGCTCCGCGCCAGTTCATTGATCGAGTTGGCATCGAGAAGCTGCGCATAGCCGAGCGCGCTCGAAATCGCCCGGCCGGTCTTCTTCGTCGGATGAATTCCAGATTGCATATCGTAAGTGCCGACACCGCCCGTCTCGAGCGCGTAAACTCTGACGACCTGCTCCTTCGAAAGACCAAGCGCCGCCGCTTCCTTCGCATAGCGAAGCTTGAATTCTTTCTCGGACACGCGTTCCGGAACGAAATTGTAAACGCTCTTCGCCGCAGCGAGGTAATCCGGGATCGTCGCAAGTTCTTTCGGCTGCGTGGGATCGCTCTGCCTCTGCACCGTGAGGAACCGTTCGTATTTCGCGGCGAGTTCGCCCGAAAGCGCCGGCCCCTGATACGCGGGCGGAAAGCTCATCACGTAATCGCTGGCGCTGAACGGAATTTTCTGAGACCGCTTCCGTTTGCGCACCTCGCGCTTGCCGTCGACCGCCGCCCAGTATTGGTCGAGTTGCGCCTCGAAAATGCGACGCGCGGCTTTCCACTCCTGAAACTGGTCCACCTCGTTACTGGAAAGGGAGGCGAGAAAATCCGCGGTCGATTGCGCCTGCGCTTCTCTCGAAGGGACGAAAAACAGCACCGCCAGAGCCATCATGCAGAGGCCCAGCACGCGCAACGGTGATGTCGTCACTAGGTAGGCCACGCTAAGCCCCGCTTGCCTGGTATCTAGTTTTTCAACGAGACGCAGTTTGAAATCACGAAAAGAAGGTACCGTGATTCATTGGAGCCCGGCCATCCGATCGCATCATCCTTCAAATTCCATTACGCTTGAACAATGAACCAGTTTTCTGCCCCCAATATGACCGATATGAACATACCGGAACTCGATGCCACAACGTTCGAGGCATTGGCACGATCGCGCCTTCTCGCGGCCCCGCCGGAGGTCGACGAGCCGCACGCACCCGGCGACGACGACCTCAACCCCGGGAGCACGCGGCCGCGGACGGACCTCCGCCACGCCGCCGTACTCGTGCCGGTCATCGCACGATCGCCCCTGACGGTCCTCTTGACCGCGCGAACGGATCATTTGCCGTCGCACGCCGGTCAGATCGCCTTTCCAGGCGGGAAGGTCGAATCTGACGACGCCGGCCCACTTGCTGCTGCACTGCGGGAAACCCGGGAAGAAATCGCGCTTGATAAATCCTTCATAGAGCCCGTTGGCTTCCTGCCGCCGTACCGCACTGGCACAGGCTACGTCATCACGCCGACGGTCGGGCTCGTCCGGACGGGCTTTGACCTCACCGCCGACCCACAAGAAGTCGCCGCCGTCTTTGAAGTTCCTTTCGCTTTTTTGATGAACGAAGCTAATCATCAGATCCACAGCCGTGTCTTCGGCGGTGTCGAGCGTCACTTCTATGCGATGCCCTACGGAGAGCGCTATATTTGGGGCGCGACGGCGGGCATCATTCGCACGCTCTACCGGAGACTGTTCACGGCATGATCCGAATTGTCATAGAAAATATATTTTTCTTCCTCTTGCCGACGCTCGTTTACATCATGTGGGTCGCGTTCAAGGAAGACGAATGGGCAGGCTTGCCGTCGATCGTCGCGCGGGCACCCCTGTTTCGCCTGTTCTTCGCAGGTGCAGCGTTGATGCTCGGAACGCTCGTCGCGTTCTCCTCCCGCTCTCACAACAACCCACGCGATGTTTACGTGCCGGCCTCGATGGAGGATGGGAAGCTCGCGCCCGCCCATAGCGTCCATGTTCCGGAGCCGGACGAACCGCAAACGGCGAAGCCGTAATCCATGATGGATACCGCAATCAAATGGCCGCGCGTGAATGCCGACTGGCTACACGCTCCCGCCCTCGAAAAGGTGTTCGCTGCGCTGGCCAAAGGCGGCGCGACGACGCGAGTCGTCGGTGGCGCCGTGCGCAACACACTGATCGATCGCCCGGTCACTGAAATCGATATCGCCACGACGGCGCTTCCCGATGAGACCGCGCGCCTCGCTCGCGCCGCTGGCCTCGGTGCCCATCCGACGGGCATCGATCACGGCACCATAACAGTCGTCGCGGACGGACAGCCCTATGAGGTCACGACGCTGCGCCGCGACGTCGAAACCGATGGCCGGCACGCGGTCGTTGCCTTCACCGGCGATTGGAAGGAAGACGCCTCGCGCCGCGACTTCACGATCAACGCGCTCTACTGCGATCCCGACGGAACTCTCTACGATCCGGTCGGCGGCCTCGACGATTTGCGCAAGCGCCACGTCCGTTTCATCGGCGATGCGAAACAGCGAATACGCGAGGATTTCCTTCGCATTCTGCGCTTTTTCCGCTTCAGTGCCCAATACGGCAATGGCCAGATCGATCCCACGGGCCTCGCAGCTGCGGAAGAATTGAAGGATGGCATCATCCTTCTCTCCGCCGAACGTGTTCGTGCCGAAATGCTGAAACTTCTCGCCGCGCCGAACGCTCCGGAAGTTCTCGCAGTCATGTACAAAGCTGGCATCGTGCAACTCGCAATTCGCACGCTCATCGAGCCGGATCGTTTCGCGCGTCTCTCCGCGATTGAGACCGCCCTCGGCGAAACGCCCGATCCGATAACACGCCTCGCCGCGCTCGCAGTCATTCATCCCGGCGACGAAACCTTTCTCGCCGAACAGCTGAAGCTCTCGAACGCAGAGGCTTCTCGCATCGCAACCGTTTTCGCGAGCGAACCCGGCATCGATCCGGAGACGTCCGAAGCGGTGGGCCGTGCCGCCCTTTACAAACTCGGCCCGGAAAACTTCAAGCGCGCGGTTCTCCTTGCCTGGGCGCGCTCCGAAGCTCCGCCCAGTTCGCAAAACTGGCGCGCAAGGGCGCTGCTGCCGGATCGTTGGACCGCCCCCAAATTGCCCGTCTCGGGCAGTGACGTGATCGCGCTCGGCATCGCGCCGGGCCCCGCCATCGGTAACGTGCTTCAGGCTTTCGAAAATTGGTGGATAGGGAATAATTTCCCCTCTGATGCCGAACTGCAGCGCAACGTGCTCAAAGATCTGGCGGCGAAGTCACTTGCATAGCTATCCATCAAATTTCACTTCACCTCGGCTTTTGCTCAAGCTAAGTTCCCGCCCGTCGCCGGGTCAGCATTTTGTATTGCGTTGAGGAAAACCCTTGATGGACACCATCAGTCGCGAACGTGAGCGTTCGTTGAAGTTCGTCCAAGTTGTCTTCGCCGTACTCGCCCTTCTCAGCCTCATCTCAGCACTCGCCGTTTCGACTCGCGGAGTCGATCTCGGGTTGCCTGAATCATCGACATATCCGATCGCGCTGGCCTTTCTTCTCGTCGGCGCTGTCGACACGGCTCTGTTGTTCGCCTGGGAACGCATCTCCCAAAGAACAGAACTCTGAAATCGGGAATCGCCGCTGAGCGAGCGCGAAGTCCCCGTCCTACCGGCCCCGTTTTGGCGGCCGGTTCCGCACTGTGCGGATTAAGCCAAGGTGCAGCCGAAGCACGGTGTCTGGAATAAATTTCATCCGCGGGTCTTGGTAAATCCTGGGGAGCACCTATTTGCTGGCGAGCGCATTGAAGCTGCCGCAGGCTGTCGTCACACGCCTGTAACATGAATCCGGTCCTACGTTTTACATGAAAGCTAAGTCGCTTTGATGGGAAGCGTACTGACTGGGGGCCGACATTGAGCGCACCGAACCCGGAACACATCGAATACCGAGCAGTCTTCATTTCCGACATCCACTTAGGGATGCGCAATTCGCAAGCGACCGCTCTTCTCGACTTCCTGAAATGCGTTGAATGTCAGGAGCTCTACCTGGTCGGCGACATCGTCGATTTCTGGAAGGTGCGCCGCGGTCCTCACTGGCCGCAGAGCCATAACGATGTCCTGCAGAAATTGCTGCGCAAATCCCGCAAGGGCACGCGCGTAGTCTTCATCCCCGGCAATCACGACGACGGCTTGCGTGACTATACCGGTATGAATTTCGGCGGCGTCGAACTTCGCCGCGACGCCATTCACGAAGGTGCTAACGGCAAGCGCTATCTCGTTCTGCACGGCGACGAATTCGATGTCGTCGTCCGCTACGCCCGCTGGCTGGCGTTCCTCGGCGATCGTTCCTACGACGCGGCTCTCGCGCTCAACGTCCCGCTGAACTTCATGCGCCGCATGCTCGGCCTGGGCCACTGGTCGCTATCGGCGTTCCTGAAACACAAAGTGAAAAGCGCCGTCAACTACATCGGCGAATTCGAAGAGGCTCTTGCCGGAGAAGCGCGCCGCCGCGAGACGCATGGTCTCATCTGCGGCCACATCCATCACGCCAACGAACGCATGATCGACGGCATTCACTATCTGAATTGCGGCGATTGGGTCGAAAGCTGCACCGCCATCGGCGAGCGCTTCGACGGCCAATTCGAAATCATTCGTTGGAAAGAGCACATGGCCGTCCGCGGTTCGCAGGCGCCTTCAGGCCGTTGGTTCATCGAAGCGGCATAAGCGGCATCACGTCCGGCAGCGAAAAGCCCCGGCGAACGGAGATCTCCATTGAACGTCACCACAAAAGTTTTTGAGCCGGCGAGTACCGATCTATTGAGCGAAGCAGTTCATCAGAACAGCGCGCTGAGCTTTGCTGGCATTCTCGAACGCACCTTTACGTTTGCGTTCCGGTCGATGGTCTACCCGCAAATCTGGGAAGATCCGCGCGCCGATATGGAAGCGCTCGAACTCACCCCGCAAAGCCGCATGCTCACGATCGCCTCGGGCGGCTGCAACGTCATGAGCTATCTCACCGGCAACCCGGCGCGCATTTACGCGATCGATCTCAATGAAACGCACATCGCGTTGCTCAAGCTGAAACTCGCCGCCGCTCAGCACTTACCGAACCACGCGACCTTCTTTCGCTTTTTCGGCGCCGCCAACGATCGCCGTAATGTCGCCCTTTATAACGATCTCATCGCACAGCATCTCGACGCAGATACGCGGAGCTATTGGGAAGGCCGCGATCTGACGGGACGCCGCCGCATCACGCGATTCGCCCGCAACTTCTATCATTACGGGCTGCTCGGACGCTTCATCGCGACCGGACATCTCGCCGCCCGCGTCTTCGGCGCGAACCCGAAACGTATTCTCGACGCCCGCAACATCGAAGAGCAGCGCGAAATCTTCGCCCGCGAAATCGCGCCGGCATTCAATCATCCGGTCTTGCGCTGGATCACGTCCAACCGCGCCTCGCTCTTCGGCCTCGGAATTCCGCCGGTGCAATACGATGCGTTGTCGAACGGCAACACGCGGCCGATGGCGGATGTTCTGAAAGAACGCGCCGAGCGCTTGGCGACCGGCTTCGACCTCAAGGACAATTATTTCGCCTGGCAGGCCTTCGGCCGGCGCTACGCGGCACAAGGCGAAGGCCCCTGCCCGCCATATCTCGACAAAGCCAATTTCATGGCCGTCAAAGCCCGCGCCAGCCGGGTCGAAGTCGTCCACGACAACATGATCCGCTTTCTTTCGAACGAACCGGCAGACAGCCTCGACCGTTACGTGCTGCTCGACGCCCAGGACTGGATGGACGACGCCGCGCTGAATGCGCTCTGGCGCGAGATCACGCGAACGGCCCGCGCCGGCGCGCGCGTCATCTTCCGCACCGCAGGCGAGGAAAGCATTCTCCCCGGCCGTGTCTCGGACGCCATTCTCAGCCAGTGGACCTACGACATCGCGAAGTCGGCCGAGATCCACAGCAAGGATCGTTCCGCGATCTACGGCGGCTTCCATCTCTACGTCAAAACCGCGTGACCGCCGCGATGACCGATACGGCCGCAAGCGCGATGGATGGAATGTATCGCCACCAGCGCTACATCTACGACCTCACGCGCCGCTACTATCTCCTCGGCCGCGACCAGCTGATCGAAGAGATCAATCCGCCGGTCGCCGGAGCGGTGCTCGAGATCGGATGCGGAACGGCGCGCAATCTGCTTCGCGCCGCGGACCTTTATCCCGCCGTGCAATTCTACGGTCTCGACGTCTCCGAAGAGATGCTCAAAACCGCGCGCGCCGCCATCGAACGCAGCCCGGCCCGCGATATTATTTCGGTCGCGCAAGCCGACGCCACGACGTTTTCGCCCGCGGAACTCTTTGGCGTCAGAAAGTTCGACCGGATTTTCATCTCCTACGCACTTTCGATGATTCCGCCCTGGGAAGCGGTGATCGACCGCGCCGTCTCGCAGCTCGCCCCACGCGGGGAGCTGCACATCGTTGATTTCGGCACCATGCAATCGATGCACGCGCTGCCGCGCAAAGCGATGCGCGCGTGGCTCACCCGTTTCAGCGTCACACCGCGGCACGATCTCGAAACCGTCACTCGCGAAACTGCGAAACGTCACGGCCGTACCGCAGCCTTCAATCAGGGTCGCTACGATTATTCGGCGCTAGCACGCATTGGCGCCAAGCACGCCTGACCGGAAAAATTTTCGCCGCTTAGCTGACCCTCGGCCCGATCAGCTCCTTCAGTGCCGCTTGAATGCGCCGCCAATCTTCGGCGCGTCCCTTATCTCCGCTTTGAGCGTACCGGCGCACCATCTCCGCCGCTTCCGCCAGCGCTTTGGGTCCACGGGATCCATAGAGTTTGCGGGCATGATCATGAATTTCGACCGCGTTCATGGGTGAGCCTCCTCGGCTGTCCGGTCAATCTCCGACCTTCAACGAAACTCCGTCGCCTGCTCTCAACCCTCGAATTCAGTATCGCCCGCGAGGTTCCCACCAACTTCGCGCGCTCTCTCTCGTTTCGCATCCGCGCAAAAGCCCCGGCGCTCCCTGCCGGGGCTTCCGTCGTGAGAGTGACCCCGAAGTTCCCTTAAGAAGCACTTGAAGTTGTCGTGGTGGCATCAGGCGGTGGCGCCGCCCCGTTCGCGACGATCGCCGCGACCAACGGCTTGTCTTCGGCCGGGATCTCGATCGGAGCCTTTGGAGCTTCCGCAGCTTCGGCGGTTTCAGACGCAGCCACTTCCGCGGCGGGCTCCGCCGCTGGAGCTTCGGCTGTTGCAGCTTCGGCAGCCGGAGCCGCCTCGACGGCAGCCTCCGCCGCCGGAGCCTCAGGCGCAGCCGCCGCTTCTTCGGCTACGGCTTCAGCGGCCGGAGCTGCGGCAGCAGCTTCGACAGGTGCCTCCGCTGCAGGAGCCTCTTCAGCCGCAGTCTCGGCAGGCGCCTCCGCCGCGGGAGCCTCTTCGGCARCGGCCTCAGGTGCTGCCTCGACAGCCTCCGCAGGAGCCGCTTCTGCCACCGCTTCCGGAGCAGCTTCCGCAGCCACAGGCTCTTCTGCAGCCGCCGGAGCGGCCTCTGGAGCAGCCTCTGCGGCCGCTTCAGCCACAACCTCTGGGGCTGCCTCCGCTGCCGGTTCCGCGGCAGCGGGTTCGCTGTGTGGAGCCGTTGCCTCGGCCACAACTTCCGAAAGCTCGCCGATGGCTCTTTCGACAGCTTTCATGGCCTTGAAGTCCGGCGACGCCTCAATGCGCGCTCGAACATCGTCGTGTAACGTCTTGAGCTTGGACAGGATATCGGCCGACATCTATTCTTCCCCTTGTCTTCGTGTTTAGAGAATAAGCATCCCCTTCGCCTGCGCATGACTGTTCATGCGGACGCTCGTCTTCAGATTTTGCAGTAATGCGCAAGAATAAATGTACAGGAATTCTGTTCAGTGCGAACAGCTGCGACAGACTGTACACAGCTATAAATTGTGATGACCGTTTGCTGGCTTGCCGTGTCCCTCGCAGGCACCCCGCACGCGGCGCCCCGAGCGACCGTCGCCCTGGATGGAAGCGAATCCCGCGAGGGCCCGCCGATCGCCCAATCAGCGATCCGCAGTTTCCTTCAGCGAGGGAAGCAGCGCGTCGACGCGTTCGGCGAGCCAGCCTGTTTTTGGCAGGGCGGATCCGTGGATGCCGTCGAACGTAGATCGCCAGAGGTGCACGCACACCGTCTCCGGTGTGATGAGCGACTCGATGAATCCCGGCTCGTAGACGCGCGCGATGGCCGGCCCTCTGATTGGCAGCGGGTAAAGAACCTTCGTCGGTAGCGCGTGGCGATCGACGCCGCAACGCTCGGCGAAATACGTCAACGCCGCCGGCCCATACTTCGGCGCCGGCACACGAACCCCTATTGCCGCGGCCCCGATGCCCTTGATAAGCCGGCTGCATTTCGTCGGCCACGGCATCCAGGGCATCACGAAGCGATGCATCGGCCGCTTACGGCAAAAGGCCAAGTATCGACTGAGAAGTTCGCTGTCCGGCGGCAGGCCAAGCACGGAATTGCCGATCCGATCCTTGTTCTGCCAGCCGAAAACATATTCCGATTTCGGAAGCGACTTAATGTAGATCACATCGAGATCGGTCCAAGTCCCGAACCCTTGCGCAATTCCCTCGAGCCGGAAGAAGTCGGAAAAGTGCGGGACACCTAACCGAAAAATTTCATCCCTGTCGGACGCGCTGAAAACGGACGCGGCATCCAGAACGCGGCATCCAAGCTTGGCGGAAAGCTTGTCTGGGTCTTCATAGGTGAAAACGGTGATCTCTTCACCGACGGCCTTGGCCGACGCAACGCAAAGGCGCTCCATCCAGGTCACGCCGCCGGACCAAAAGGAAAAAAGCATCAGAAAATTCCGCAAAAAATTTGCCTAGGCGCCCAAGGATAGATCGCGACAATCCGTGGCGAGCAAATGGCGATCGGCATTTGCAATGCAAAAACGGAATCCACTCACTCGTTCTGCCCGTATGAAGTCGGAGCCTCAATTCAAGCTTTCACCGGGTGCGGCAGCGATGAATTTTCCTGATGAGATCGTGAGCGGTCGTGAAAAAACTGAACGGTGAAATCCTCGCGATTGTCCCCAAATGGAAAAAGCGCACCTAAGCGCCTCTCGAACCACGAACCAAAATTTGGAGACGCCTCATGCCTCACGCCCCCAAATCTCAATTCGTTCTGTCGGCCGTTGCTGCCGCGGTCATCGCCCTCGCTGCCCACCCAGCGGTCGCCATGACCGACCAGCCGGCAAACCCGGAAGCAACCGCTCAGGTCCCCGCATCCGTCCTTGCCTTCAACCAAAAGCTCAAGGGCGACGCTGTCAGCATCAGCTATGTCCATTTACCGGAGAATGGTTACGTCGCGGTCTTTGCTGACCAAGACGGCAAGCGGTCGGGAAAAGTCCTCGGCTTTACCGCGCTGCCGAGGGGCAATCATAACGACGTTAGCGTCAAGATCAGCAACCGTGTTGAGCCTGGCTCGGCAATGTGGGCGAGCCTCTATAAGGATGTCGACGGCGACAAAGTCCTGAACGCGGAAAAAGATATTGCGCTCTGGCCGAATGGCGAACCTCTCGAAAACCGGTTCGTGATCGACTGACGGACTTACTCCCTCCCCCTCAACAAAAAAGCCGCCGCGGAAACTCCGCGACGGCATTTTTTTCTTTGAACTCGATCGGCGGACTTAGAAGTCCATGCCGCCCATTCCGCCCATGCCGCCGCCGGGAGCACCGTGCGAATGACCGGCATCCTTCTTCGGCACATCGGCGATCATCGCTTCCGTCGTGATCAAGAGACCCGAGACCGAAGCGGCGTCCTGCAGTGCGCAACGCACGACCTTCGTCGGATCGATGACGCCCTGCTTATAGAGATCGCCGTACTCATGCGACTGAGCATTGTAGCCGTATGCATACGTCGAGTTTTCGAGGATCTTGCCGACGATGACCGAGCCATCTTCACCAGCGTTAGCTGCGATCTGACGAGCCGGAGCCTGCAGCGCCTTGCGAACGATGTTGATGCCGACCTTCTGGTCGTCGTTCTCGGGCTTCAGAGCGTCGAGCGCCTTGACTGCACGGAGCAGAGCGACGCCGCCGCCAGGAACGATGCCTTCTTCAACGGCTGCGCGCGTTGCGTGCAGCGCGTCGTCGACGCGATCCTTGCGTTCCTTGACTTCGACTTCGGTCGCACCGCCGACCTTGATGACGGCAACGCCGCCAGCAAGCTTAGCGAGACGCTCCTGCAGCTTCTCACGGTCGTAGTCGGAGGACGTTTCCTCGATCTGCGCCTTGATCTGCTTCACGCGCGCTTCGATGTCGGCCTTCTTGCCCGAACCGTCGACGATCGTGGTGTTTTCCTTGTCGATCGTCACCTTCTTGGCGCGGCCGAGCATCTGCAGCGTAACGGTCTCGAGCTTGATGCCGAGATCTTCCGAGATCACCGTGCCGCCCGTGAGAACAGCGATGTCCTCGAGCATGGCCTTGCGGCGGTCACCGAAGCCCGGAGCCTTAACGGCAGCAACCTTGAGGCCACCGCGCAGCTTGTTGACGACGAGCGTTGCGAGAGCTTCGCCTTCGACGTCTTCAGCGATGATGAGGAGCGGCTTGCCCGACTGAACGACGGCTTCGAGAACCGGCAGCATAGCCTGCAGACCCGAGAGCTTCTTCTCGTGAATGAGGATGTAGGGGCTCTCGAGTTCGGCGATCATCTTGTCGGCGTTGGTGATGAAGTACGGCGAGAGATAGCCGCGATCGAACTGCATGCCTTCGACGACATCGAGTTCGAAATCGAGGGTCTTGGATTCCTCGACCGTGATCACGCCTTCCGAGCCGACCTTGTCCATCGCTTCCGCGATCTTCTTGCCGACGACTTCGTCGCCGTTCGCCGAGATCGTGCCGACCTGAGCGATCTGGTCCTTCGTGACCTTCTTAGAGTTCGTCTTGAGGTCTTCGACGATCGCCTGAACGGCGAGATCGACGCCGCGCTTCAGGTCCATCGGGTTGGCGCCGGCAGCAACTGACTTCGCGCCTTCGCGAACGATCGCCTGCGCGAGAACCGTTGCCGTCGTCGTGCCGTCGCCGGCGAGGTCGGCCGTCTTCGAAGCGACCTCTTTGAGCATCTGCGCGCCCATGTTCTCGAACTTGTCTTCGAGTTCGATCTCCTTCGCGACCGTCACACCGTCCTTGGTGATGCGCGGGGCGCCGAACGACTTCTCGATGACGACGTTGCGGCCCTTCGGACCGAGCGTGACCTTGACCGCGTTGGCAAGGATGTCGACGCCGCGAAGCATACGCTCGCGCGCGTCCTGGGCGAACTTGACGTCTTTAGCTGCCATGTGGAGCAACTCCTAAGCTGTGCTGAGATTGGGGGGACAGATAATTAAGCGGCGGCTTTGGATTTAGCGGGAGCCGAGAGCACGCCGAGAATGTCGCTCTCCTTCATGATCAGGAGATCTTCGCCGTCGATCTTGACCTCACTGCCCGACCACTTGCCGAACAGAACGCGATCGCCGACCTTGACGTCGAGGGGGTTGACCTTACCCGCTTCGTCGCGAGCGCCGGGACCGACAGCAACGACTTCGCCCTGCTGCGGCTTTTCCTTGGCGGTATCGGGGATGATGATCCCGCCTGCGGTTTTCGACTCTTCCTCGATACGTTTCACGACAACACGATCGTGGAGCGGACGGAACGTCATGGGAATAACCTCATGATTTGATGAACAATTCTATGGCTCTGGGCTCGGAGAGCGATCGTCCGAAGGATGAAAAACTCACCTAGCTAAACCGTGACCGGTTCCTGTAAAGCCCGAGCACTGCGGGCTATATGCGGGCGCCTGCTAGCACTGTCAATAGGTGAGTGCTAAGACCTGCGATGAATGTGAAAATCCCGTCCCGCCGGGAACTGAATCCGATCGAGTTGCACGCGCAAAACGTCGGAAAGTACGATCGCTATTTACCAATTTGGATACGGCGAGAAAAAGGCTCACAGCCAATGAAAAATCAATTTAACGCGTATACAGAATAGGCGGCGCATATCCACTCGGGAATATCGCCGCCTATTCGCAATAATTCAGCATCGAACCGACTAATAGTCAGATTGATTAAATCGAAAAGTCGGCGAGTTTTGCACCCTTTCTCAGGCGCTCCACCAACCAGTTGGGCTTCCGGCCACGGCCGGTCCAAGTGTCCGATTTGTTCTCCGGATTGGCGTACTTCGCAACGCCGACCGACTTGTTTTTTCCTACCCCGCGGCCCCGCACGCCGCCAAACAATTCGGCAACCGAGAATCCATGCGTCTCGGCCATATCGGCCACTTTCTTTTTCAGCTCGGAACGTTCGCGATCCCGAGCTAAGGCGATAGCCCTTTGCACTTTGGATTCAAGTTCGACGAGATCTCTGAGCGAGAGCTTGTCGACATTGATCGCCGCCATCTTCTGAACCTTTCGCATGACTAACTGAAACCTCTATTGAATGCCGACGGCCGGTGTAACCACTTAGGTAAGCCCACGCAGCAGAAATCTCCGCGATGTGTCACCTTGTCAACGCACACTCATCAATAGTCGTGAATTTTCAGCAAACACTTATTAATGCGAGGACGGATCGATTTCGGTGACCTTTAGGCTGCCCACTTCTTATTTCAAAATGCGGCACGCATCATATATATAAATGAAAAGCGGCCAGTCTCATATTGACAAACGAATATCAGAGCAAACGCACGGGTTGAAAAATAGATCCGGAACCGGCGGTTCGCAATCTCAGATATGTATTTTCTCACAACCCCGCACATGACAAATCGGTATAAGCCGGCCGGCCTACCCTTAATAAGGGCGGTTCCAATAAGGCCGTCATTCAAGCGAGCCTTTTATTGCCTCGGACACAAAGACGCTCACCGGGACGCTGCCGGACGGTTTCCGGCATTTCCAACCGGACGATTTGGGGCTTGCCCCCTCGAATTCGCGACCGTCTCAATCAGGCAATGTTTTGAAGGGAATTGCTCTGGCCAATAAGGAAATGCCGCATTCAGGGCCGGCGCCTTTCACACTTTTTCCGCAATGCAAGAAAGTACGGGCGTGATGACGAACGGGCCGGTAAGTTGGAACCGGAAGACGGACGGCAGGTTCAGCCCATGTCTTCAGCCCATGACTTGTGCAAGCGGACCGCTGAAGTTACCTTCCCGCGACTTTCGATCCACCCCCAACCGCAATGAATGGTCGTCCTATGACGCTGAAATTACCTGATCTTCCCTACGCTTATGATGCCCTCGCCCCGTTTATGTCGGCGGAGACGCTCGAGTTCCACCACGACAAGCATCACCTGGCGTACGTCGACAACGGCAACAAGCTTCTCGCTGGCTCCAAGTACGAGGGCCAATCGCTCGAAGATATCGTCAAGAATGCCTACGCCGATAAGGCCGTCGGCCTCATCAACAACGTCGGCCAGCACTATAACCACCTTCATTTCTGGCAATGGATGAAGAAGGGCGGCGGCGGCAAGAAACTGCCTGGCAGCGTCCAGAAACTCGTCGACGGCTACGGCGGCTACGACAAGGTCCGCAATGACTTCATCGAAGCCGGCAAGGGCCAGTTCGGCTCGGGCTGGGCTTGGCTCGCCATCAAGGATGGCAAGCTCGAGGTCGTCAAAACCCCGAACGGCGAGAACCCGCTGATGTACGGCTCGAAGCCCATCCTCGGCGTCGACGTCTGGGAGCACAGCTATTACATCGACTACCGCAACGCCCGCCCGAAGTACCTTGAGGCGTGGTTCGACAATCTCGTGAACTGGGAGCACGTCGAGGCCCTAGCTGGCTAATTTGGCCGGTTAAGCTCGTCTGCCATTTCGCAACGCAGCGTTTCGATCATCGGGGCGCCGCTATGGTATAAGGCTCGAAAAGCCTGCCATGCGGCGCTCCGATGTCGTCTACGCCTTTCACGCTCTCGAGCGTCGCCACCTTCAAGGATCTTCCCGAGGAGGCCGTTCGCCGTCTCGAAGATCGCTTGCAGCCCGTTCTCGTGCTGCGCGGCGACCATGTGGTTCGCCAAGGCGAGGCAGCCGACGCCCTCTACATTGTCATCTCCGGCCGCTTTGCCGTCGAAGTCGACGGCCATTCGGGAACCGTCGCTGAAATCTCGCGCGGCTCGACGATCGGCGAGATCGCGTTCTTTGCCGGTGGCACGAGAACAGCGACCGTCACCGCCATTCGCGATGGCATCGTCGTCCGCCTGACCCGCACCGACTTCGACGCGATCTCGGGAGATTCCCCCGCGATCTGGACCGCCATCACCGCGACGCTTGCCGATCGCCTCGCCGCCGAGACGCGCCGCCGCAGCGCGACCTTGAAAAGCACCACGGACGCCAGGCATGCACGGCCAAGGCCGCGAACGATCGCCATCGTCGGCGCGGCGTCGGGATCAGTGCCTCCTGCCTTCCTGGCGGCGCTTATCAAGGCGGTAACCGCACGATCCGATTCATTGGTCGTCTCCAGCGCCACCATCGGCGATATCGCCCCTCGCCCATCTGCATCCAGCCTCGAATTCACCGAAGCACTGAATTCGCTCGAGAGCCGCTTCAGCACGATCGTATTTGTCGCCGATCCCGAACTTACATCGTGGAGCGAGACAGCCGTTCGCCAGGCCGACGAGGTGTTGCTCGTCGCATCGCCGCTGGACGAGCCTGTCGGTTCGGCCGTGCCGCTCGGCCGCCTTGAGGCGTTTGCATTATCGATCCATCCGCCGTCGGCTCGGAGGCTCGCCATCATCCACGCCCGCCGCGGCATCGCGCAAGGCACACGGCATTGGCTGACGCACCGCCAGCCGGCAATGCACCACCATGTAGCTCTAGGGGATACCGAAGACGTCGCGCGCCTCTGGCGGTTTCTGACCGGAAACGCACTCGGCTTCGTCGCCTGCGGCGGCGGCGCATATTGCGCGGCCCACATCGGCGTCTACCGCGCCTTTCGCGAAGCGGGCATCGGCTTCGATATGGTCGGCGGAACATCGGGCGGCGCAGCTATGGCCGCCGCCTTCGCCGAGGACCTCGATCCCCACGCCATCGACGACGGCGTGCATCGCATGTTCATCGAAGGACGCGCGATGGCGCGCTACACGCTGCCGAAATACGGCCTCCTCGATCACACGCATTTCGATGCCCATCTCGAACGCGAGTACGGAAGCATCCGCATCGAGGATCTTTGGAAGCCCTACTTCGCCGTCTCGGCCGACCTTTCGAATTACGAAACCGAGGTCCACGTGCAAGGCCATCTATGGAAAGCCATTCGCGCGAGCGCCGCGATACCGGGCCTCCTGCCGCCGCTCTATACGGACGACGGACGCATGCTCGTCGATGGCTCGGTGATATCGAACGTGCCTATTGAGACGATGCATAGCCTGAAGCGCGGCCCGAACATCGTTGTCAGTTTTCAAGCCGGCGAGGGCCAGAAGTTCTCCGTCGACTACGCGAGCCTTCCGAAACGCGGCGAGCTTATCAGGCACCTCCTCAATCCGTTTTCGAAGCGCTCGCTTCCACCCGCGCCCTCCGCGGCGACGGTTCTGGTCCGCAGCCTGATGGCCAACCGCGGCAGTTTTGAGCGCTGCCTCGAGCCCTCCGACTGGCTGCTTGTCCCACCGGCACCTGCCGAAATGGGCGCGCTCGATTGGCGCCGTCACCGTGAAATCATGGAAACCGCCTACCATCACACCCGCGCGGAAATCGAATTGCGTGGCCGTCATGACTGGACAAGGAATTCCTGAATTCTGCAGCCTGCATGGCGTTTGGGCAGCCCAATATTTGGTGAATCGCGATTTTATCGTCCGACTGAGCCTTCCGCGGCATTGCAGCAGCCTTGACGGTGCCGTAAACCGTAAGCTGTATCTGGGGCTTGGGATGTCGTCGGGGGTTGTTTAGCGTGGCAAGGCCGAGGCTTCACGTCGGGCTGATGCTGGTCGCAGCGCTTGCCGTGTCCGGCTGCGCGGCAACGATGCCCCGCAACGGCATCAGCAGCGCCAAATTGGCCGAGACCGCCGAGATCCCTGGCATGCCCGGCGTTCGCTTCTGGGCGGACGAAGTCCCCCGCAATCCGCTTGCTGAAATCCGCCGCCGCACCGCGCATATGCCGCCGGTCGGACTGACCGCCAAAACGCAGAACGGCCGGAAGATCATCGATACGCTCGCGCTGTCAGGTGGCGGATCGGACGGCGCGTTCGGCGCCGGTGTCCTCGCAGGATGGACAAAACGCGGCGACCGTCCGGAGTTCCAGGTCGTAACCGGCGTCAGCGCCGGTGCCATCATCGCGCCCTTCGCGTTCCTCGGACCATTGGAAGACGATGCGCTCCACACCATCTGGACCCAATACAAGCAAGACCAGGTCGTCACGCCGGAAATCTTCTCGGGCCTATTCGGCGGACCGGCCCTCGCGAGCACCGCGCCGCTCGAGAGCTTGATAGCTCAGTACATCGACCGGCGCTTCCTCGACAGGGTTGCGGCCCAATACCAGCGCGGCCGCGTCCTCCTCGTGCTGACGACAAATATCGACGCCCAGCGCCCGGTCGTCTGGAACATGGGTGAGATCGCGCGCAACCGCAGCCCCGAAGCGACGGAGCTTTTCCGCAAGGTCATTCTCGCGTCCGCCGCCATCCCGGCGGCCTTTCCGCCTGTCAAGATCGAGGTCGAAGCAGGCGGGCAAAGCTACGACGAGCTGCACGTCGACGGCGGCACGACGCGAGAAGTTTTTGTCAGCCCTGTCGAAGCACCACTCAGCGCCTTCGACTCGCTCTATCCGAATCCGCCGTTGCGCCGCTATTACATCATCAAGAATGGCAAGGCTGCGCCGGAGCAAGAAGTCGTCAAGGCGACGACGTTGCAGATTGCTGCCCGCTCAATCTCGACGTTGATCAAGAGCCAAAACCAGGGCGAGCTTTATAAGATCTATCGGATCGCGCACGATGGCGGGGCAGATTTCAATTTCATGGCCGTGCCGCCCTCGTTCAATATGAAGACGAAAGAGATCTACGATCCGAAGTATCAGGCAGCCCTTTATGAAGAAGGCTTCTCCGAAGGCCGCAAGAATGTTTGGCTGAAATCGCCCCCCGGACAAGCGCCGGTTCTGCCGTCGCCTGAAAGAGAACAGACATCTTCCGTCGCCGCGCCCGGCAACGGCTGAGCGCTAACGCACACCGTCCTCGCCATCAAAAAGCAAAGGCGCCCGGCAGCTAGCCCGGCGCCCTATGATCAAGTCAGTGACCGACCGCGATCAGAACCAGTGTGGCTGCCACCAATGCAGCAGCGCCTTCACCATCGTCGGAGACACGATGTATGCGACGCCGATGACGATCGCGACCAGTATCAACCCGACGAACAGCGTCGTGCTCAGCGGCGTGCGATAGCTGAGGCCCGTGCCCGGAATGCCGAGCGTGACCTGCTCGCCGTTCTTGCCGACGTTGACCGTCGCGCCATGGCCGCCAAGGCTGCCGCTGACACCCGTCTTGCTGAGATTGATGCGAACGCCGGGCAGTATGCTGATCGTCTTGCGGAAGCGGAAGTAACCCATATCGTTCTCCTCAGCGGCAAGAAGTGCCGCGCGATTCTCCCGTAAAAGCTAATGGTTTTATCCGTTACATTCAACGGATAGCGGCCGTCGTCCCCCGCTCATCCTCCAATCATCCCTTGCCCCGGAGGATGTTCGAGAACGATGAAAGCCTCTGCTTTAATTGCCCGACGACCGTATTTCGCGATTGCAACCGCTCGTGCGCCGATTCGCGATCGAGTTCTTTCCCGTATTTCCGCAGGTTATCTCCATCGCTTTGAATGATCGCCTTCCGCTCTTCCGGCGTCAGAGGTCCGACGCGCGACATCGGCGGCCGGATGAGCGTCCGCTCCACCATCGAGGGTTCGCCTTTGCCGTGCAGAAGCGAGACCAGCGCCTCGCCGACCTTCAGCTCCTGAATGGCGCGCTCGGTGTCGATCTCGGGATTGGGACGAAACGTCTGCGCTGCCGCGCGAATTGCCTTCTGCTCCTTCGGCGTGAAGGCGCGAAGCGCATGCTGGATGCGATTGCCGAGCTGGGCCGAAACGCGATCCGGTACGTCGCCCGGGCTCTGCGTCACATAATAGACGCCGACGCCTTTCGAACGGATAAGGCGCGTGACGCGCTCGATCTGCTCCAGCACCGCCTTCGGCGCGTCGTTGAAAAGAAGATGCGCTTCATCGAAAAGGAACACGAGCTTCGGCTTGTCGAGATCGCCGACCTCGGGAAGCTTCTCGAACAGCTCCGTCAGCAGCCAGAGCAGGAACGTCGCGTAAAGGCGCGGCGTGTTCATCAGCTTCTCGGCGGCGAGAACGTTCACCACGCCTCGCCCGTCCGGCTGCACCTTGAGAAAGTCCAGGATGTCGAGCGCCGGCTCGCCGAAGAATTTCGCCGCGCCCTGCTCTTCGAGAACCAGAAGGCGGCGCTGAATGACGCCGACGGTCGCCGGCGCCACATGGCCGTACTTGCTTCTGAGTGTCGAAGCCTTCTGGCCCATTTCGTCGATGACCGCCCGAAGATCCTTGAGATCGAGGATCGTCATCTTGTCGTCGCCTGCCGCGCGCTGATCTTCGGCCCAGCGGAACGCGATATTCAGCACGCCCTCTTGCGGCTCCGTCAGTTCCATCAAGCGCGATAACAGCAGCGGACCCATCTCCTGCACCGTCGCGCGCACGGGATGTCCGTCGACGCCGAAGATGTCCCAGAAGGCAGTCGGAAACGACGTATTGCCGTATCGTGTCAGCCCGATTTCTTCAGCCCGCTCGACGAGCTTCGGCGACGGCTTGCCCTTTTCGGCAATGCCCGAAAGATCGCCCTTGATATCGGCCGCGAAGACGGGAACGCCCGCCGCGGAAAACCCTTCCGCCAGGACTTGTAGCGTCACCGTTTTGCCGGTGCCCGTTGCACCCGTGATGAGGCCGTGGCGATTGGCGAGCGCAAGCTCGATGCATTCGGGCTTCAGCTCTGCGCCCGATTTGCTGACGCCGATGAGGATGAGCCCATCCTGCACATAGTCGCGAGGATCGGCGACGGGCTCGCCAGCCCGGTCTGCGCCGTGCGTTCCAGTCATATCGCCTCCACGTATCCTCGAACTCGACTCGTTTTGCGCCGCTCCGGCCGGTGATGCCATGCGCCGCGGCCTGAAGCAAACCGGCCCGAAATGGCCTCGGAGCGCGGCAATTGGGCCGTCTGCCACGAATATTTCACGCTCGCACCGGCCACCTGAGCGGGTATATCGGAAAGCGGGCGTTCCGGTAACGCCCCCTCGCCTGTGGGAGCCCAGTTGTATGACGACCTCGACGACCGATCTGCATCTCGCCGAAGACTTTCCCGCCGCCAGCACTGAGCAGTGGCGCGGGCTGGTCGACAAGGCGCTGAAAGGCGCCGATTTCGAGAAGCGGCTCGTCACCCGCACGGCCGACGGCATCAAGATTAATCCGCTCTATACCAGGGGGGATGCCCTCCAGAGCGCGGTGAATACGGTTCCCGGCTTCGCCCCGTTCACCCGCGGGACGAAACCCGTCCGCGACGGCCTCGGCTGGGATATCCGCACGTTCCACAGCGAAACGGATCCGAAGGCCCTCAACGCCGCGATCATGGAAGATCTCGTCGGCGGCGTGACGTCGGTCGCCCTCCAGGTCGGCGGCAATGGTCTGCCGATTGCGAAAGAAGCCTTCGCCTTGGCTCTCGACGAAGTGCTGCTCGACGTATGCCCGATCGTGCTCGTCGCCCAGGAAAACTTTTTCGACGCCGCCCTGGCGCTCAACGCCGAATGGGACGCGCGCGGCATAAAGGCGGCTGACCGGCAGGGCTCCTTCGGCGCCGATCCGCTCGGAACGCTGGCGATGAGCGGCCGCCTCTCCGAGCCCGTCGAGACGGCACTGGCGCGCGCCGTCGCCCTGATGAATGCGACCGAGGCTAGCCCGCGCGTGCAGGTCATGACCGCCGACGGCGTCGTAGCGCACGTTGCCGGTGCGAGCGAGGCGCAGGAACTCGCCTTCATGCTCTCCGCCCTCGTCGCCTATCTGCGCGCCGCCGAGCACGGCGGAATTCCGCCCGCGAAGGCCCTTCCGAAAATCAATGTCGCGCTTGCAGCCGACATCGACGAGTTCGCAACGATCGCGAAGCTGCGCGCCGCCCGCCGCCTGATCTGGCGCGTCGCCGATGCGTCCGGTGCCGGCGATGCCGCCTCCGCCGTCAAGCTGAACTGCCCGACATCCTATCGCATCATGGCGAAGCGCGACCCCTGGACCAACATCCTGCGCACGACCATCGCCTGCGCAGGCGCAGCCCTCGGCGGCGCCGACGCTATTGTCGTCCTTCCCTTCACATTTGCGCTCGGCAAACCGGATGCCTTCGCGCGCCGCGTCGCCCGCAACATTCAGATCGTCTGTCAGGAAGAAAGCAATCTCGGCCGCGTCAACGACCCGGCGGGCGGCTCCTGGTACGTCGAAAATCTCACCGAGGACATCGCGAAGAAGGCCTGGGAAATCTTCCAGGACATCGAGGCACGCGGGGGCCTGCTCGCAGCCCTCCAGTCAGGCTACATCCAGGAAACGATCGCGGCGACCGCCGAAGCACGCGCCAAGTCGATCGCGACGGTCCGGCAGGAACTGACGGGCGTCAACGCCTTCCCGCTGCTCGGCGACGATGGCGTGCACGCCGAACCCTGGTCCGCGCCGTCTCCGCCGACGGCCAAAGCCGCAATCGAAGTTGCACCGCTGAAGCCGCATCGTCTCGGCGAAGCCTTCGAAGCGCTGCGCGATGCCGCCGACGCTCACGGCGGCTACAAAGTCTTTCTCGCCAGCATGGGCGAAATCGCCGAGCACAACGTCCGCACGACCTGGACGAAGAACTACCTCGCGGCAGGCGGCATCACAGCGCTCGTGAGCGACGGTTACAAAACGTCGGAAGACGCCGTCGAGGCCTTCCGCAAATCCGGCGCCGATGCCGCCTGCATCTGCTCGTCCGATGCCGTCAACGCGACGCTCGCCGAACCGGTAGCGAAAGCATTGAAGGCCGCGGGCGCCAAGTTCGTCCTGATGGCGGGACGGCCGGGTGAGAAGGAAAGCGCGCTCAAAACGGCCGGCGTCGACCAGTTCCTCTTCGCGGGCGCCGACGCCGTGGCAACCCTCAAGGGCCTGCAGCAGAAACTGGCCTAGATCGAACCTTGCGGTATTCGTGCAGCATACATCCAGACCAATACGCACGAACACTCGCAGCCGCAGAGGCCTGCGGCTACGCAGGTACCGCTATGTTGGCTTCTCGCGTCGCGTATGGCAGCGGCGCGCCGTATTTCTTTTGGGCGCGATATTCGTCGGCCTTGCCGCAGTCGGGTTCGCTAAACTCTCCGACAAGGCTCAGGCGCTCTATTACGCCATACTCAATCAATGGCATTGGCTGCCGCTCGTGATGACGCCGCTGGGCTTCGTCGCGCTCGCCTATGTGACCGCACGATGGTTCCCAGCCGCCGCCGGCAGCGGCATCCCGCAGGTTATCGCCGCCCGCGCGAGTTCAAACCCAGCGCACCGCCAAAGCCTTCTCGGCTGGCAGACGATGGTCGCGAAAATCGTCATGACGGCGCTCGCGCTTGTCGTCGGTGCCTCCGTCGGCCGCGAGGGCCCAACCGTCCAAGTCGGCGCTTCGGTGATGTTCGCGGTCGCAAGCTTTGCAGGCATCGGACGCCACAACGGACTTGTGCTCGCGGGCTCTGCAGCGGGCATCGCCGCGGCATTCAACGCCCCGATCGCAGGAATACTGTTTGCGATCGAAGAACTGGCCAAATCCTTCGCGGGCCGCATCAACGATATCGTCATCGCATCGGTGGCGATTGCCGGCGGCGTCAGTTGGCTGATCCTCGGCAACTACGCCTATTTCGGCGAAGTTTCGGCTCAGATGATCCGCGCGGCGGATTGGTCTGCGGTTCCGATCTGCGCGGCGATCGGCGGCGTGATGGGTGGCTTCTTTTCGCGATCGCTCATCACGATCACGCGCAGGCCGCCATCCTTTATCGCAGCGCTCCGCAAGGAACCCGCGGTATTCGCGGGCATCTGCGGGCTCATCGTCGCGATCCTGAGCATTGCGACCGCAGGCTATGCATCCGGAAACGGCTACGGCGAAACGCGCGCAGGCCTATTGTTGGGAGAGCAGCTGCCTTTCTGGTACGGCCCGTCGAAACTCATAGCGACAATGCTCTCGTCAGCGAGCGGCATACCGGGTGGACTGTTCTCCCCATCGCTCGCGGTCGGCTCAGGACTCGGCTCCATGCTGACGCCCGTCGTTACGTTCGTCGATCCGCGTGCACTCATGCTTCTGATGACAGTCGGCTACTTCGCAGCCGTTGTCCAAGCGCCGCTGACCGCCGTCGTAATCGTGATGGAAATGACCAGCGACCGCAACATGGTCGTGCCGCTGATGGGGACCGCGCTGCTGGCTGCCGGCATATCGCGCTTGATCAGCCGCCAGCCTCTCTATCATGCGTTGTCTCATGCCTACGGGCCGAAGCCGCAACACAATGAGGCTTCGCCGTCGCGAGCGGACTAACTCAGCAGCCGCAGAATTTTCCCCAGCACGTCCGTTCCCGCGTCGCGCACGTTGAGATCGTCGGCTCCATCGATTGCCCGGGAATGCCGATCTGAAAATCTTCTTTCGGCGTTCCACCCGCCTTGGCCGCGGCCGCCGCAGCGTTCGGCGCGCTGCCACCCGCCGAACCGTCCGCTTCAGCGACGTGGCGAACCTTCGATCGATCAGCGCTTTTCTTCTTTGGCTTGTCCGATGAGAACCACCACTGCATCGCCGTGTCGTCCTGATCGACCGCCATGCCTAGGCCCATGGCAGGGCGGAAACGCTTTTCCGAGCGCGCCCGGGCTGAAGACTTCGTCTCCGTCTCTTTCGCCGCCGCCTCTTCTTCTTCAGGGGCCGCCGGAGTTTCCGTTGCTTTTGAGATAGCCGTCGCGACCTTCACCGGATCGGCAAAAGCTTCTGCAGGCTTTTCAGCGGGATCCGGAACCGCAAAACTCATCGCGGTTTCGACGATTGCGGGGGTTGGCTGCGGACCTTGATTGAGTTGGACGTGTTGTCCATCGGATGCCGCAGCAAATTTCGCGCTCAACATTTCTGCAGCGCGCGCGCGGTTCGCCTCGCCGAATTGGTCGGTGGCGAGCACAAACTGGCTGAAGTTCAAGATAGGCACGAACTCCGGAACCGTAACGGCATCCTGTGCAGGCAGATGCGCGGCATCGGCGGCATCCGCGGTACTACCCGGCCCAAATGTACCCGGAGTAGAAAAAGACGACGCCGCGATGACGCCGGCGGCAATGACAAATGCTCTGAATCTCACGACGCACACCCCCACGCGATACATGGGACCACTCGTCGACTCCGGCCCGCCCCGGCGCCGTGGCACCCTTTTACACAATAGGAAAGGTTAGAAGCTCCCCTCCGTAACCCCCCATCTTCCCTCAAGATAATTGGGAGCAACCAAGGCAGGAGAATGGCCGTTCGCGTGCTCCGATTGAGCGCAAGGCACCGGCCGCGAAAACAAAAATGCCGGCTCCGATGAAGAGCCGGCAAGGTGCTGGGGGAGGAAGCGAGGAGGGCAGAGGAATTCGAAAGTGGGCCGCCGCTATTCGCGAGCGGTCGTCGCGAACACGGCCATGATGCCAAGCATCGGAAGGGAAGCGAGCACCGAAATGGTCGTGACCGCATACTCGTTGCCGCCTTCTGTCAGCGGCGAGAGAAGTGCCTGCGCATCCGGAAGAGCCGCGACCACGACAGTCGCAACGGTGGTGATTGCTGCGGCGGCGGATGCAACGACGATGCCCGACATGATTGTGATCCTCCCGAATGGATGCTGACCGGCTGCGGTCTGATGAGAGGAAGAATGCGCCAACCGCCCAGCCGCCGCTGTTCCGCTCGTGACACCCATTCGAGATACCGGCCGGTCGCTGGATGAGCCGGACTATTGCTTGCCGAGCTTTTCGACCTTGGCCGCCATGTCCGGAATGACCGTCATCCGATAGGAGGCGTTCTCACACTTGAGAATCCAAACTTCTTCGTTGGGCCTCGACGCCTTGTTGTTTTTTTCGGCGCCCTGCGGCTTTTCGCAAGGGAAACCCTGACCGCGCACCTGGGCGGCAAGATCGATTGCGGCGCCGCTGCCTGCAGCCGAGGCATTCGTTGCAACGGCAATGACTGCAAGAAATAAAGCGGTTGCGATATGGGATGATTGCGCCATGGAATCCGCTCCGAGCGTTAATGGCCCATTGTAAGCCAAAGTGCCGGGGCCGAATGGCGCCACCCGAATTCGCGGTAAATAATGTCCTTAGTTATTCTGAATGGTCATTGCTTTTGGCCGGTTGAGCCAAGCGACCAGTGTGTACGAAATCAGCATCAGTAGAAACCATGATCCGAGCTTGCCGATCCCGACAAGCTCCCAGCCATGCCGCTGGTGAGGATAGGCCCAGGCCGCGGTGAATGTGCCGATATTCTCCGCAAGCCAGATGAAGACCGCGACGAGCATCAGCCCCAGCAGCAACGGCATATGCCGGTGCACTTTCCAGATCTTGTAGTAGATCGTGCACGGCCCGATGAGAATGATCGCCGCTGCAAAAAGTATCGGCCGCGCGTCCCACACATAGTGATGGCCGAAGAAGTTGGCGTAGATCGCCACGCTCAAAATGGTCAGCGCCCAAACCGGGGGATGCCGCGCAAATTGGAAATCGAAGAGCCGCCAGCACCGGGCGATATACGAACCGATCGCGGCATACATAAACCCGGTGAATAGCGGAACGCCGCCGATACGAAGAAGACTGGCCTCCGGATAAAGCCACGACCCGACCGACGTCTTAAAAATCTCCATCGCCGTGCCGACGATGTGAAAAATGCAAATGACCTTCACTTCATCGGTCGTTTCGAGCTTGAACGTGACCATCAGGATTTGGATCAGCACCGCCGCGACAACCAGAAAATCATAGCGCGAAATCACCGCGTCTTTCGGATAGAAAAAATGCGTCGCGATCAACAAAGCCAGCAACGAAGCGCCGAACAGGCAGGCCCACGCTTGCTTGACGCCAAAGCGAACGAACTCATAGGCGAAGTGAGCGGCGGGACCTCGCGCCTCGGCCGCCTCCCCGAGTTCCGCTTCCCAAGTGATGAAGCCTGCGAGCGGCGCCCAAAGGCGCGCGGCGCTGTCCTTAGGGGTCCTGTCGGAGACCTTGCGTTGCATGTCTGACCTTGAAAGAGACGGTAAGGCGGGTTTGGACATCATGCTGGCGTTTGTGGCATTCTCATTTCCGCCAGCGGGCGTTTTGCAATGTCTTCGGATTGACGCTGCGAGTCCTCATTCCCGCCACCGGCATGCGGCGCTGCGGTTGTTATCGGGGAACGTCACAGGATGTCGTCATGACCATGTCCCCGGCGCCGAACCCTGAAACGCAAAACCATTCGCTCTTGCGGCTGACACTGATGGGGCTGTTGAGTGGGATCATTTCCGCCCTCATCGCGGCGACGACAATGCTGGCTCTCGCCGAGCACCAATTTTTCGCCGCTCCCCACACCGGCGAAGTTGCCGGGTCGCCTATTCAGAATTACGCCGACGATCTTCCCAGCGCGATCCTCATGGCGTTCCTCTGGTATATCCCGATCGGCACGTGCGTCTTCCCGCCCGTCGCCAAGTTCGTCGGCGCGAACACGGGCAGCAGCACGGCCAGGCTGCTCAAGTTCGTGGTGCTGGCAGCCGTCATCTGGCTGGTGGTTGGCGAGACAATCTACGTCGTGCTCGCTCCGCTCGCCCCGGCGCCGCCCGGCGTTCAGCGGAACGACCTGATCACGGCAGCCCTGAGCGGCGTGCTGTTCGCCGTTGTTTACGATCTTCTCCTTCGCCGGAGGGACTACCTCCTCGGCCAACGGCCACGATGAGCCAGCACGACCCGATAGGGCATGACCGGCTCACCCAGCCCCAGCACCGGCGCCGGTTCCGCGGCCACCCCGAGGCAAGCAAGACGTCGCACGGCGATTGTCTGAGCACCCGGTTTTGCCGTACCGTGTTTTGAAGCAATACAGAAACCATCCTCTCATACCGGATCAGTGCCCTAAATGACGTCGATCCCGAATTTCGCCCAGGTGCCTCTCGATCCTCCCGCCCCCGGAAAACCGGCCGCGAAGGCGGTTGCTCCCGAGGCGCCGGTCTGGGAAACCCCCGAAGGGATCCCCGTCAAGCCGGTCTTCACCGACGAGGATACGGCCGGCCTCGGCTTTATCGACGGCCTGCCCGGCATCGCACCTTACGTGCGGGGGCCCTACCCGGCGATGTACGCACTGCAGCCCTGGACCGTCCGCCAGTATGCCGGCTTCTCGACGGCGGAAGATTCGAATGCCTTCTACCGCCGCAACATCGCCGCCGGACAGAAGGGCCTCTCCATCGCCTTCGACCTCGCGACGCACCGCGGCTACGATTCCGATCATCCGCGGGTTAAGGGCGACGTCGGCATGGCCGGCGTGGCGATCGACTCGATCTATGACATGCGCGTCCTCTTCGACGGCATTCCGCTGCAGGACATGACCGTCTCGATGACGATGAACGGCGCCGTGCTGCCGATCCTCGCGCTCTTCATCGTCGCGGGCGAGGAACAGGGCGTCCCCCCGCAAAAGCTCGCCGGAACCATTCAGAACGACATTCTGAAAGAGTTCATGGTGCGCAACACCTACATCTACCCGCCCGCGCCCTCGATGCGCATCGTCTCCGACATCTTCGCCTACACCAGCGCGAACATGCCGAAGTTCAATTCGATCTCGATTTCCGGCTATCACATGCAGGAAGCGGGCGCGACGGCGGACCTCGAACTCGGCTACACGATCGCCGATGGCATCGAATACGCGCGCGCCGGCGTCGCCGCCGGTCTCGATATTGACGCCTTCGCGCCGCGCCTTTCGTTCTTCTGGGCAATCGGCATGAACTACTTCATGGAGATCGCCAAGATGCGCGCCGCGCGTCTCCTCTGGGCGAAGCTCATCAAGGACGAGTTCAAGCCCAAGGACGCGCGCTCGCTGTCGTTGCGCACGCACTCGCAGACGTCCGGATGGTCGTTGACCGCTCAGGACATCTTCAACAACGCGACGCGCACCTGCCTCGAAGCGATGGCCGCCACTCAGGGCCACACCCAGTCGCTCCACACGAACGGCCTCGACGAGGCGATCGCGCTGCCGACCGACTTTTCCGCCCGCATCGCCCGTAACACCCAGCTCCTGTTGCAGCAGGAAAGCGGCACCACCCGCACCATCGACCCATGGGGCGGCAGCCACTACGTCGAGCGGCTGACCTACGAGCTGGCGAAGAAAGCCATGACCCACATCGAGGAAGTCGAAGCCCAGGGCGGCATGGCGAAGGCGATCGCCGCAGGCATTCCGAAGCTACGCATTGAAGAAGCCGCCGCCCGCACGCAAGCCCGCATCGACAGCGGCCGCCAGACGATCACTGGCGTCAACAAGTACCAGATCCAGGGCGACCGCGAGGTCAACTTCCTCAAGGTCGACAACCGCGCCGTGCGTGAAGCGCAGCTCGCGAAGCTCGACCGCCTACGCAGCGAACGCGTCGAAGCCGATGTCGAGGACGCGCTCAATGCGTTGACGGAAGGCGCCAAGGGCAACGCCAACCTGCTCGATCTCGCGGTGAAGGCGGCCCGCAAGAAGGCGACCGTCGGAGAAATTTCCTACGCGCTGGAGAAGGTATATTCCCGGCACAAGGCGGAAATTCGCGCGATTAGCGGCGTCTACAAGAAGGAAGCGGCGATGAACCCGAGCCTTGAGCGCGTCAAGAAGCTTGTCGAGCAGTTCGACAAGAATGACGGCCGCCGGCCGCGCATCTTGATCGCCAAGCTCGGCCAGGATGGACACGACCGCGGCCAGAAGGTCATTGCGTCCGCATTCGCCGATCTGGGCTTCGACGTCGATATCGGACCGCTGTTCGCAACGGCCGATGAAGCGGCACGTCAGGCCGTCGAAAACGACGTCCACGTCGTCGGCGTTTCGACCATGACGGCGGGCCATCTGACACTTGTTCCGGAACTCAAGGCCGCATTGGACAAGCAAGGCCGCAGCGACATCATGATCGTCGTCGGCGGCGTCATTCCACCCGCGGACTACGACGCGCTATACGCGGCAGGCGCCAAGGCTGTGTTCGGCCCCGGCACCAACATCCCGGAAGCCGCCGCCGATCTCGTCGAAAAGCTCAACGCTCAGCTCGGCTACGCCGACAAGCAGGCGGCGGAGTAATGCAATTTCGTCTGAGATATTCCGGACCACTCAGACATGCCGATATCAATTCCCTCGATGGAAAACAGGCACTTAGGCGTAAATTTCATCCTCAACTGAAGGATCACTGGGATAACATTTCTCTGATCGATACTGGTGTGCCGAAGTATCAAAACTCTCGTGATCCTCAGAATAAAAAGTTAGGCCTTATCGAAAAGCTGGGCAATTTCGACTTCTTGCCGTTGGTAAGCGACGCTTATGCTTGGAACACCATTGCTGAACTCGATATTCTTTTCCTGCGTCCTGAGACGCCCGGATCTGTGGTCAAGTTCAAGGGTGACTTAGACAATCGAATAAAAGCGCTGATTGACGGACTGCGCAAACCAGATAACGCCCATGAACTACCAAAAGAAGACGAACCGCGAGAAGGAGAACATCCCTTCTTCTGCCTGCTGCAGGACGACCGCCTGATTACGCGCTTATCGGTGACCGCAGACAGACTACTTGCAGCGCCTTCACCGTATGATGTGGAAATAATGATAACGGTTACGGTCCGAGCCCGCGCAAAATACGTGAATAATGCTGTCGTGTGGTAGTTTGTAAAGCTACGCTACTGTCGTCACACAGTGCGCAGGCAGCCTAATAGGTCGCCCAACAACCGAAAGGCACCGATCATGGCCTTCGAACAACTCAAGACGGAGATCTCGTTGCTGCTCACTGAGATGCAGAACGAGCCCCAGGATAGGCACGAGATCTACCTCTCGCTGAGAGAGAAGCTCAATCAATTGAAGGCAACCGGCATGCCCCTGCCGGATGATCTCGTGAAGCTCGAGCACGAGCTCGAGGAAGAATTCGCCAGCGAACAGCGAGACGGGGAATAAGCAGCTGCGCCGGAAGAGAAGTTCGGCCCAGGCGCAAAGATCATCGACCTGCTCAATTCTTTATTCGGCTTTATCGACGGGCGGACGGCGGAGTAATAATGGAATTTGTGCTCGATTTTATAGAGACAAACAAGGTTTGGTTCTCCGCCGCACAGGCCATTAGTTCAGTCGTAAGCCTTGCTGCTTGGTGTATTGCTATTCCGACGGTGATCCTTCTTTGGCGCCGTGGATCGTTAAGTGGCATCAATCTAGGACCGATTGGCTTCCAGTTCAGGGCTGCCGTCGAAGCAACAGCCGCGGCCGATCGGGCATGGAAAGGGAACTCGCCAAATCAGAAGGTCGATATCCCTCGCATACAAGCAACATTGGCCCCAGCCTTTCAGCCAGAAATTGCAAACAATCTAATCGGAAAAGCCGTTCTCTGGGTCGATGATAATCCTGCAAACAATCGACTCGGCGTCAGGGCGCTACGAAAGCTTCAGTTGGACGTCGAACAGGTTGAGAGTACCGAAGCGGCATTATCATCGATCGAAAATCGCCACTTCGACCTGATTATTTCCGACATGGGCCGTGGCTCAAACATGAGAGCTGGATACGATTTACTAAGGTCTGTGCGCGCGCTCGATCCCGCGATTCCGTTCTTTGTATTTGCGGGCTCGGATACACCTAAATTTCGACGCGAGGCTGCCGAGCTAGGTGCACAGTTATCGACCAACGACATGTTGGAGTTGGTCGATAACGTAATAAAATTTCTTGGTCGCGAGCATAAATAGGTTGTTACGAGCAGCAGCACAGCTGTAGCTGCGCTCAGAAGGAGGCGCATCGAGACCAGCGCGGATCGAAAAGATCGGCAGCCGGCAGCACGCAGTATATGGCAGCGAAAAATATGCGCAGCTCAAGCAGCACGCGGCGCACCAGCCCCGCATGCCGCGATCGCTCGAAATCTTTCGGAACTAGCGCTTGCTCAAGTTGAAAACCGCGCTGCCAGCCTCGCCCGAAAGCCGTACGTACCCGCTGCGGCCGTTGACCGTGATGCGGATCTGGCCGCCGGTGTTATATTGCTGATTGAAGAAGCTTCCGACGTAGCTGTTTGCACCGACCCTGCTCAGCTCGGCTGACTGGTCGACCCTGGCTGAGGCGGTGGCGCACGAAGCCGACATGATGTAGCTCGTCGCGCCGGTCTTCGCGAAGTGCGCCCGGCATCTCGCGCCTTCCTTAGTGCCGGAAGAAAAGCTGATCGAGCCATTCCCGGCCCATGTCCCCACGAGCGTCGCAGATTCCGCCGCGTGCGCAGCAGTGAAACCCGCAAAACTCATGCCCAGGGCTGCAGCAAGCGTTACGCCAATCGTCAATGCACGGTGCGCAATCCGAAGTTCGCTCTGGATCATATTCTACTCCCTAGAGACCGGCGCCTGATCTTCATAACGCGCCACGATCCATTTCGTGGCGTGTGGGGACGTAAGTATCGTGTCGAATTTCGTCAATTCGTCGCGAGCTGGAAACCAGAAGTTTTGCAACGTCTGCCTGACGGCTATAAGACGCATAATAACCTCCTCTCGGCGCCGCAATTCCCGAAACCTGACATACCCACCGTGATGGTCCTACGACGGCTGGCCATGTTTCTGGTTGTCATTCCGTTGCCGATGGTTGCGAACGCCTTACCGGCTGCTCTTGCCGTTTATCAAAAAGCGTGCTCAGCAAATTGAACATGAAGACTCTTCCCGAAACCTTCCGGCCCTTCGATGCCCGCATGCTCGACGTCGGCGACGGACATTGGATTTATGTCGAGGAGGTGGGCACGAAAGGCGGACGCCCCGTCGTCTTTCTGCACGGCGGCCCCGGCAGCGGCTCGCAGACTTTGCACCGCACACTGTTCGATCCGGCGCGCGATCATGTCTTTCTGATAGACCAGCGCGGTGCCGGCCGCAGCCACCCGTACCTTTCCTGCGAAGCCAACACGACGAAACACCTGATCGCCGACCTGGAACACGTCCGCGATCACTTCGGCATCGAAAAGTGGCTGCTCGTCGGAGGTTCCTGGGGCTCAACCCTCGCCCTCGCTTACGCCGAACGCCATCCGGAGAGAGTTTCAGGCCTGGTTCTGCGCGCACTCTTTCTTGGTACGGATGAAGAGGTTCGCTGGGCCTTCGTCAACGGACCCAAGGTTTTCCGTCCCGATTTGTACGAGGCTTTTTGCAATCATCTCCCGCCTGGCGAGCGCAACGATCCGCTGGCGGCCTATATCGAACGGCTGACCAGTCCGGATCGCGCCGTCCAGGCTTCCTCCGCACACGTCTGGTTTGCCTATGAGCGCGCCCTGTCCGAACTCGCGCCAAAGCACGCCGCCCTGCCGGAGAAGGTCGCGGACGACGCGAGATTGCCACCGACGTCCATCTTCGAGGCCCATTACATCAAGAACAGCTTCTTCCTGGAGCCCGGAGAACTGCTGGCTAACGCGTCCCGGCTCGCAGGCATTCCGGGCACAATCGTGCAGGGCCGTTACGATCTTCTGTGCCCGCCGAAGAACGCCTATGCGCTCAGCTCCAGATGGCCCAGCGCCCGCCTTGAGATCATCGATCACGCCGGCCATTCGATGACCGAACCGGGAATCATGGAAGCCATGCGCCGCGCAATCGCCGGCGATCACCGTTGACGTGCAGCTCCCGCAGCACCGTCAAGATCTTGAAACATTTGCTGATTATGGCCGCGTCAGAGACGCACGCGCGTCTTCGGCTGCTTGACATTTGATGCAAACACCACGATACACCCCCTCATTGCTCTTCGATGGCGCTCGGGTCCTCGTGCCACTTTAAGCGGTTCAATCACCGCGCTCGACCCTGCATTGAGATCAATCCTTATAGACAAGGCCGCACCCCGAAAGCGCCGGTGTGGGCCATGGGACAAACCTCGGCACAGGATGCGCGGGGGGCGAAGCCCTTGGGACTTTTCCACTTTGACAACACAGACTTTCGAGGCTTTCGGATTTGCCGAGCCTCTATCGCGTGCCCTGACACAATGCGGGTACACGACGCCGACTCCTATTCAGCAGCAGGCGCTTCAGCCGCAGCTGGACGGCCGCGACCTTCTCGGCATGGCCGAGACGGGTTCGGGCAAAACCGCAACGTTCCTTATTCCCATCCTGAACAAGATCGCTGCAGAGGGACTGGAGCCGGGCTGGAAGCAGGTCGTTGCTCTCGTTCTCGCGCCCACTCGCGAGCTCGCAGTTCAGATCGACCAGGAAGTCGCGAAGCTTTCGCGTAACATGAACATCCGCCGCGCCGTCGTTCTTGGTGGCGTGAGCAAGGGCCCGCAGATCAACGCGTTGAAACGCGGCGTTCATGTCCTTGTCGCGACCCCTGGCCGCCTGCTCGATCACGTCAACATGCGAAGCTGCGATCTTTCCGGCGTGCAGACGCTTGTCATCGACGAAGCCGATCGCATGTTCGACATGGGCTTCATCCGCGACATCAAGAAGATCGTTTCGCTGATCCCGCAGAAGCGTCGTACCGCGCTGTTCTCGGCGACGATGCCGGACGAGATCAAGAAGTTCGCTTACGACATTCTGCACGAGCCCTACCGGGTCGACCTCTCATCGAAAACCATCGTCGTCGATCGTATCGATCAGAAGATCATGATGGTCCGGACGCCCGAAAAGCAAAGCCGCCTCCACACGATCCTCGCCGACGAGGAAGCCAAGCGCGTCATCGTCTTCACGCGAACGAAGCGTGGCGCTGACCGCGTCGCTGATCGGTTGGGCATGGCGGGCATCAGCTCGGCAGCCTTCCACGGCAACAAGGCGCAAAACGCCCGGCAGCGCGCCCTCAACGATTTCACGCTGGGACACATCCGCGTTCTCGTCGCAACCGACATCGCCGCCCGCGGTATCGACGTTTCGAACATCACGCACGTCGTCAACTTCGACATGCCGCTCGATCCCGAAACCTACGTCCATCGCGTCGGCCGCACGGCCCGTAAGGGCACGACCGGCATCGCGATTTCCTTGTGTGATCCCTCAGAGCGCGGCGAAATCCGCGCCATCGAGCGCATGATGAAACAGCCGCTCGTCGTGATCGACGATGTCGGCGGCGAAGCTCTGCCGATGCCGGAACGCCGTCACGACGACGGTCCCCGCCGCCAAGGCGCACCGCGCGGCGGACGCGGCGGTGAAGGGCACCGTGGCCGTCCGGGATTCCAGGGCGGAGCCGGCCGGCACCGTTCCGAACATCCGGCTGGCGAGCGTTCCAACGGCCATTCGGATGACCGCCGCCGCGATCGTCCGCAACGCCGCCCGTACGACCCCGCAGCCCTCACCGGCGGCCCGGAAGGCGCGGCCAAGTTCGGCGTCGCCGACCGCGAACACAAACCGCGTTCGGCGGAACGTCCTCGTCATGAGGGCCCCCATCGTGGCCCGCGCGGCGATCGCCAATCTGAAAATCGTCACGGCGAACACCGTCAATCCGAACACCGTCCGTCCGAACATCGCCAAGGCGAGCATCGTCAGAGCGAACATCGCGCTGGCGGCCATCGCGGCGATCACCGTGGACATGCCCGCCCATCACGCCATGGCGACGATGCGCGCCATACGGACGGCGTCCGCCATGCCGACGGCGCGCGTCCCGACCGCAATCACGGGCCTGCCGGACGTCATCGTGACGAAACCGGCACCGCCAAGCGCGAAGGCGGCCACGGACCGAGAAAGCCTCATCATGGCGGCGGCGAAGGCCGTCCCTCATGGAAGGGCGGATCCGATGCCCCGAAGTTCATGAAGCGCCGCGAGGACGGCGATCGCAGCCGCGTTCGTCCGCCCCGCTAAACGGTTTCAAATACTTGCCCTGGCGGCCGGCTCTCCGGAGGAGATTCGCCAGGGCAAACAAAGAAGTTTCAGCCCGGCCCATAAAAAAGGCCGGGCTTTTTATGCCCGGCAAGTTGGGGAATAGGGTGAAGTCGCGAGGCTGAGCTTTGCTCAGCCCTTCTTGTCAGGAGGACCGCGATCATCGTCGTTGTCGTGGGACGAACCGCCTTTGCCTTCGTGGCCGAACCAGCCGCCTTCGTGACGGCCGCCAGGGCCCCATCCGCCGGCAAACCTGTGGCCGTGATGACCGCCCGGCATGAGCTGATGCATCAGAGGCCGCAGTACGTCCTTCTGATCATCCGAGAGCGATGCATAGAACGGTGTGAACGCGCTCGAGAACGCTTTCATACGGTCAGCACGCTCGCTCATCCGCTGGCTGACTTTCTGGAAGCGGTCGGCAAGATCGGGACGCTTCTGCTCGCCACCCTTCTCCTCCTCGGCCTTGCGCTCCTCGCGCTTCTTCTTCCACTCTTCCATTCTCGCTTGCCGGGCTTTGAACCCTTCGCGAACTTGCGTTTCCACAGGAGCCCAGAGCTTCTCCTGATCGGGCGTGAGCTGAAGCGCGGTTTTCACCATCGCGAGCTTGCCCTCTTCGAGGCGGGAACGCGTTTCAGGCGATAGGTTCCAACCGGCTTTGTCAGCCGTTTTTGCGATAGCAACGGTCGCGGGAACTGCGACGACGGCCGCAAGTGCGATCCACGTACCGCGAGATAAAGTCTTCATTGGCAGTCTCCTTCGGGCCGGGGATAGGCAGGGGAATTTGCCGGCCGTCGGAGGTAACAACGAGGACGCGCAGCTGATCCGTCGCGGTCGCGCGAATTACATCGGCGCAACAATCAGCTGCACAAAATGAACAAATCGAGGGAAAATCTGGGGCTTTCGCCTCGCCCCCGCTTTATTTCCGGGCGAAGCTCGAAGCCGCTAGTTCGTCCGGTTGATGATGGCCGGCGCATGCGGATTTTGCGACGGCATGAACGGTACGTCCGCCGCCGCTGCCTTTCCCGGTTTCCGAGACGTGTCGATTTTCTGACCCGGGTTCTGCATCGGACCGTTGAGCGACGTTTGCGGCGCGATCGCTGCGCGAGCGGACTTTGCCATCGGCTGCGCGTAGACGACCGGGTCGCGTCCAGCAAAACATCCCGCGACGCAGATCACCAGGTCTTCGTTCGGCCGCGATGCGATCAACTGGCGAACGAAAGAATTATCAGGTCCCGCGAGTCGCTGTGAGCTGAAGCCATCCTCGGGAACGGTATTGAGATTTTTCGCCGAACCGTGCGGATCGGCGTCGGCGCCCGCCGCCTCGATCTGCGAGCCCTCCGTTTCCGCGTTTTCCGCGAGCACCCGTGTCAGCGGCAGAGCCACAACGAGAATAGCGAGGGCGGCTGAGCCCAAAACCCACGAGCGACGCATGACGGACAGCTCCAAATCTGAATAGATTTCGAACGAATGTGCCGTAGCGGGGTAAACAAAGGCTTACTCCCGAGCGCGCCGAGGGACGGTTTCAAATACGAGCGAAAACGACAATGACAATGACTCGGCCTACTCGTCGAGCAGACCGTTCGACCGGTTGCAGCGGCGGACGTTCACGACAGTGACAGTCCTCCCCTGCCGATCCTGTACTGCTCGGGCACGTTGTTGACGCCGCGCGTAGCGCCGCGCCAATTCTTCGTTGGAAGCGAGCTTCATTTTCTTGGCAATGCTTTGCGAAAAAGGCGACATGGAACTGATCCTCAGGTTTGGGGGACAACAGCAGCGTCCGCCCTCAGTTCCTTCCATTTTGAAATAATCTGTCGCGATGCAGCGCCTGATGAGCGTTCATTGTCCGTGAGCTGACCTCTTGTGGTGTTTTTCGCTCTTGCGGATCTTATCACTCGTAGTGCTGCTGTCGTTTTTCTCGCTCTTCCCAGCTTTTTCGCCGTCGTCACCCTTGTCGCCCGTCGGCTTTTCGGCCTCCGGTATCTGGACCTCAGGCTTCGGGGTGTCGGGTTTCTGAACGTCAGGCTTCTGGGGTTCAGGTTCATGAGCCCCAGGCTTTGCAACCCCAGACTTTGCGCCCTCGGACTTCGGCTGAACCTCGATTGTCGCCGTCATCCCGATGACAAGACGCAAATCCTCTGGGACATCCTCGAAATGAATCCGCACAGGAACGCGTTGCGCCAGCCTCACCCAGGTGAAGATCGGATTGACGGTCGCGAGGCCACTGTTACCCGGCGTGGCGTTTGACACGACAATACCACGCGCAACGCTGTCGACGCGTCCGTGCAAGACCTTGTTATAGCCAAGCAACCAGATCTTCGCGGGATCGCCATCGCGGATCTGTTTGAGCGCCGTCTCTTCGAAATAGCCGTCGAGCCAGAACGAATCCGAATCTACGATGGACAACGCCTGCTGCCCTGCTCTCGCGTAATCGCCTTGCCGTATCAGCAGGTTCGTAATCCATCCGTTCACCGGCGATCTGAGCTCGGTCCGCTCGAGATTGATATTTGCCTGTGTCAGGTTCGCATTCTGCTGGGCGAGCGTGGCCTCGGCCATCTCTGCTGCCGATGTATACGTTTGCTTCTCTTCGACCGAAGTCGCCAGATCGGTCAGAGCATTCCGTCGCGCCTGCTGCGCGTTCTTGTTCGCCAGATCGGCCTCGGCCTGCTTGATGCCTGCCTTGGCGAGGTCCACCGCAACACGGAAGTCGCGCGGATCGATCTTCATCAGCAAATCGCCCTTGTGGACGAATTGATTATCATTGATCGGAAGTTCGACCACCCTTCCCGACACCTCCGGCGCAACCGAGACGACGTAAGCACGGACCGTGCCGTCGCGCGTCCACGGCTTCCCCATATAATTCTGCCACAGGATCCACACGGCCCCCGCCCCGATCGCCGCCATGGAAAGTGTCGCAAGGACGGGCATTATCCGGAGCCGCCTTTTTATCGAGGGCGGGCTGTAGACAGTTGTCGTCTCCTGCTCCTGGCCCGTTGGCTTCGCCGGCGGCAACTTCCGGGTAGTTGATGCGATCTCCGGCATGATGCCTCGACCTAGTTATAAATTCTAAGGTGTCCAAAGATCAGGACCGTGGCCGTCAAGACGATGAGAAATACCGAAAATTCGAAGAGGGCCGGATGCCAAACGCGGCGCATCCAGCCAAACTCTACGGCGACCACCCGCCATATCATCGTGATCGCGAAGGCCAACGCCATCAGCGGTACGAACGGCGAAATAAGAACGCCCAGAATATTGATTTCGACGAAGCTCATGACGTCTGGCTTCCGAAATAATCGCCCTGACGGTCGACGGCTTCGGCAATGGCGAGCAGCATCGCTCGCGCTCTCATCCGCCCGCGCATGCCGGGTCGATCAACTGGGATCGACGCTATCTCCTTGTCAAGCTCTGCCAATGTATGCTGAAGCCTCGGTAAATCTCCGGCGGCCAAGGCTGCGAGAATGTCCGAAATTTCGGCGCCGGCACGGCGATCCGTCGACAGATGACGTAATCGAATGACCTGTACCCCGACGGTCAGTGTCGCCGCCAACCGCGATCGCTGCACCGGCTCGCACTCTGCAGGTAGAGCCACCAACCGCGAGTACATCCGCCCCTGCCACTGCCTGAACGTCCAGCGCCGTCGCCCTCCGGCCAGACGCCGAAGATCGCGAATGGATAGATCGACCAGACGCTGAGCTCGAAAACTGGGAGACGGCTGAGGTATGAGCAGAAGCGTAGCGGCTCCCGCCACGCATCCCGCAACCAGCCCGAACGCCGTATTCAGATACACCTGTGGATCGAAAACCATCACGTTTGTCGGCGCAACGAGCGGCACGAAATTGACTGTTGCAGGAACGAAGTAAGGCGCGAAAAACGGCAACGTCGATAACGCCCCTATCGGAACGAGAGCCATCGATAAGATGAGACTGAATGCGAGAAACGTCTCGTGATTGATCAGCGCCGTGAACTTGAGAATACCGGCGACCACAGCCCCAAACAGCGTGCCAGCCACCAGCCCCAACGAAGCCTTCCCGGACCCGTCCAGCATTGGCGCGAACAGCATGATCGTCACCGCTGTAAACGTCACGGCGAAAAGTCCGTTCGGCCATTGCGAGATGATCCAATAGATCACCACGACACCGACGCCGACGAAGACGCGCACGGCATTGACGAGAGCCGGAAGATAATCGGCGACAACGATGCTCGGAATGCGGACGACATCGCGCGCATGCGCCGGATCAGACAACAGCGCGAGCCCGTTGGCTGCCGACTCGAGGCCCGACGCAACTTCTGCACTCGCGTCTGCGGTAAGTCGCAACGATACATCATCAGTCTTCATGACCATGAATTTGCGGACCAGCAGCGCGTCGGTATCTCGATCCCGCGACGGTCCGCGACTCCAATCCGAGGGAAGATCATCCGCAATCGCCGCCGCAACGCGCCGCGCATCGGCGGGAGCAATCCCGCGCAAATGCGTCTCCACGACCCGCGCGCCGGAAATCGCCGTATACAAACCATCAATCGCGACGCGAAGGATCGATCTTCGCTGCAGGATTTCCGCGGATTCGCCTGCCGCCTGATCGACGACCGGGGCGAGAGCCGAAATCCTCTTTACGAGAGCGCGCCGCGTCTCAGGCCCCGTTGAGTTCCACGGGTCTGCGAGTAGCGCCACGAAATGCTGAGAAATTTCCTCGATGAGCTGCGATAGCTGCATTCGCAGTCTCTTTGGCGAGTCGCCGAGATCCGTCAGCGCGATCACCAAAGTTCCGCTGACGATCCCTATGCAGATTTCAGAAGCGCGATTGATGGCGATGAAGAAGATCTGGTCGGGATCCGGAATGGAATTGTTGGCGATGATGATCAGCGTGTAACCCGCCAGCAAGGCCGCATAGGACGCAAAGTTCTTGAGCAAGGTCGAAACGAAAGAGCAGGCCGCGGCCCAGACGAGCATTGCGAAGAGGAATCCGAAGCGGTCCTGCGGAAAGATGGCCGTGAGCACGACCGAAGCAACCGCTCCGACGATCGTCCCAACCAACCGGTAGAAGCCTTTAAGCAGCGACGACCCGACGATCGGCTGGCAGACGATCGCAGCCGACGTTCCTGCCCAGTATGGCGTATCGAGTTCGAGATAGAATGCTGTGAACAGCGCAAGGCACACCGCAGTCGCGAGACGCAACCCGAAGAGCAGCGCCGGCACAGCCGTGGCTAAGAAGTTCGAAAAGCCGCCACCAGATTTTTCCTGCGTTACCGACGATGTCATGGCGTCCATCAAAATCAAGAGCGCCTGGGATCCGACCTACAAACATAAGAGGATTTCGGCTCCGAGATGTTAAGAGATCGTACTTCGATGTTCGTCTCGGTCTCGCTTGGCCACCGAAATCGCCATCGCAATTCCCTGCCTCGGAACGACCGCTCGCGCTCCAGCTATCGTCGGGGCGTTGATAGCAAACGCTCCCTGATCGCGCGCGGAGCAAAATGACGATTGCTCAAGACGAAGCTAAGTGCGCGAAGCTCCCAAAACATTTGATCGATCATTAATTCCGTCTCGAAAATCGGAAGTATGTCGCAATCTCCGACCAAAACGCTCTTCACAAATAAGTTCTCAAGCAACGATGACGCTAGCACTTGACCTTCCGCGCCGATGAGGTCCCACTGAGAGCATTCAGGGTGTAACCCGGAGACGAGCCATGAAGGTTGCAAACATCTTGGAGGTGAAGGGAACCGAAGTCATGACCGTGCGACCCGGCGATACCATTCGCGATGTCGCTCACCGGCTCGTTGAGGAGAATGTCGGTGCTCTGGTCGTGAGCGGGGGCGCAGGCACGCTCGAAGGCATTATCTCGGAACGGGATATTTCGCGCGGACTCGCATTCCATGGCCCGAACATTGGGACATTACTCGCATCCGACCTGATGACTCGCGGCGTCGTAACGTGCGGGCCGGAAGATTCCATTTCGGACACGGCAAGAGTGATGACCAACCGCCGGATCCGGCATCTTCCGGTGCAAGACGGCAACCGCATCGTCGGCATCATCAGCATCGGCGACATTTTGAAATACCGCCTCGATGAAGTGATGCTCGAGACGCGCGTGCTGCGAGATATCGCGTTGGCAGTCCGCTGATTTGCGCCGCGCTCAGCGATAGCCGGCATGGCTCGCGTGCCACGCCGGCTATCACCTGCACGGCGCCTTTCCGACGGTTAACCCGTCGCACCAAGGCTTCGCGCCATCGATTGGAACATCTTGCTGTCGCCGATACGGCATTGCAGAAACGCCAGATAGGCTTCGAGCGCTGTCGTAAAATTGAAGCGCGTCAACGCCGTCCACGCGGCTGTTCTTATCAGAGCATACCGGCGGCGCCGGCTCTCGCCGAGATACCGCATCTTCGCCAGCGCCGGGATCGCCCCGACCGCCGCAAGCGTCAGCGATGTGCGGCGCTTCTCTTGAATGGCGTCGATGGCGTCATAGGCAGTCGCGAGTGCCTGAATGGTCGTTCGTGGCCCGCTTGCCGAACGCATGAGTTCTTCGAAATTCGGCGCCTCGGAAAGTCCCTCGCAGGGATCTCGGCCGGAGCGTTCCCTCTCGCGCGCCGCATAGAGCGCGAGATCACGCGAGAACGATTGCCGCGCGCGAAACAGCGACGCCACCTGCGATTGATGGAGGCGATAATATAAGAATGCATCGGGCAGGTTCGCGATGTGATGCCGTTCCGAAAGCCGCAGCCAGAGATCGTAGTCCTCGGCGTGCTGGAAAGCTGTCCGGTATCCCCCACAAGCCAAGACCGCGTCTTTTCTCATCATCACCGTCGGATGCGAGATCGCGCAGCTGCCCTTCTTGTAGAGTTGATCGCGGATCGCATTCGCATCGAGCGGGTAGTTTGACCGGTCGCCGGTCACTCTGCCTTCGGCATCGATCGTCACCACCTGTGCACCGACCGCAGCGACATCCGGCGCGCCTTCCAGATATTCGATTTGCGCTTTCAATCGGCCCGGCATGGAAATGTCGTCGGCGTCCATGCGCGCCACCAGCGATGTCTCCGCTGCGTCGAGTGCGCGATTGAGCGCTGTGCATAGCCCGAGCTGCGGCTGATGGATGATCTCGATCTTTCCCTTCCAATCCAGATTGGAAAGAAAAGAGGCCGTCCCATCCGACGAGCCGTCGTTGACGATGATCAGCTTGTTTATGAATTCTGCGTCGGCGGCTAAACTGGCGATCGCCGGCGCAATATATCTCTCACCATCCCGCACAGGAATGATAACATCCGCCTTTGGAAGCATCATCGCATCCCCCACACAATCATTGTCCGATGAATTCGCGAACGCGAACTGATGACGCGCTGACTGACTCACAACCAACAATGGGAGTGCGGTGGGCACAGCTTGGGGCAGACGACAGCTACGTCGCCGCGATTGAATAAATTTCGCCCGGCCGAAATACCCGGATCACAATCCTGGACGCATACGGATAAAAAAATTAATTTTTAAAAGTCTTGGCCAAACTTCGCATAAGGCTGAGAGCCAAACGTTGCTTCCGGCTCAGCGCACGTCCGCTACGTTGAAACTCAGCTAAAGATCTCTGGATTTTCGCGACACGTCTCGATCCGCTGCCCGCGTAGCTACCCTCCGCCGGCAAATCGCGGAAGAAAACTTCGCCGAGATAAAGATAGTCGCCGATGAATTCCCAAATATGCTCCGTTGAGCGCGTAGCCGTTGCCAGATATTCGCTCAGGATTTTTACATTGGCGCGGGCCGTGCCAACGGACATCTCTTGCGACCATTTCACCGACATGGCCGCGGGATGGCGCCGGTACCGCCACAAGACTTGCGGAATGACGCGCGTTTCATAACCCGCCTTGAAATACCGAAGCCAGAATTCCCAATCTTCCGCTTCACCCCGCGTCAGGCCGCTGTCGTACTTCAGCTCCTGGAAGGACTCCGTATACCCCATGTGATTGTTCTTCAGATCGTTCCACACGAAGTGCGAAAAATGCTGAAAAACCGTCGGGGCCCGAACGCCGGATTCGCTGCCGAACATCTCGTACCAGCCCTGAACCGATCGGACGTTTTCGGAGAAGTTGCTTTGCAGATATTTTCGGCTGACGGCGATGAAGTCGCGAAGAAGCAAATCGTCCGCATCGACGAACGCGAACAGCGGCGTATCGCAGGCCTCCAGCAGGCGGTTCCGGGTTTCAGCGAGGCCCCTCCAGTTGAGATCGATCACCGAGACATTCTTATAGGCTGCGGCTTCTTTCAAAATCGCGAGCGACGACGGTTTCGAGCTTCCGTCATTGCCGACGATAATCTTCGCCGGCATCTCCGATTGATTGAGCGCGGATTCAATGGTGTCGAGAAGGAACCGGTCCGGATTGTAGGCGGGAATGAGAACGCTGACGGCCCAATCACTTTCTATCCGCGCGGGCGCGATATACGTCGTAGCGGCCTTTGGAGCCAGCTGTTCATAGGCTTCCACATATCGCGAGGGCGCCGTGCGCTCGGCGACATGATTGATGATCTCGCGGCGATCGTCTTCCATATGCCGGAAAAACTGATCGATCGGATACGCCGAAATATCGCGCGAACCGGCGTCGACACAATATCTGTCCCGCAATGCCGCGGGTATGAACTCGCTCTGCGCGCTACCTGCAAGCATCACCGGCGCGACGCCGCAAAGAATGGACTCGGCCGCCGCATAGCAGAATGTTTCGCGTGGCGACATATTGATGAGAACATCGGCCTCGCCGACGCGCTCGAGCGAAATCTCGCGAGGCTTTCCGGCGACGAAAGAGACCTGGTCGCAAAAGGGATAGAACGACTGCAGTATCTTGTGCTTGAATTCGTCCATCGACAGATCCATGGGCTGGACCGGGCCCAGGAACTCGACGCTGAATTGCGGATGATAGTAGAGGAACCGCTTTGCGAGATCCGTGAATTGCGAAAGTCCCTTCGATACGATGACGGTCCCGTACCACAGGATCTTCGACGGATTCCACGTCGCCGAAATTTTCTTGGACGCGAGATTGAGCGGCTCTGGAACGATTTCCACGCGCTCCGTCCCGATATCTTGCACGATAGCCAGATTTCTTGCCGCCGCTTCGGAAGGACAAATCACTCGGTCGGCCAGGCGAAAGCATTGATACTCGAGGTTCACGGCCTGAAATGTCGACCTCGGAATAAATGTCTTTTGATGCCGCGAGATATTGTAGGTCGTACCGTGATTGAACACAGTGATCAGGCAATTGTTCAGAGACGGCTCGACGTTCCGGCGCTGCAACAGACAGTAAAGCGGCGCGCACCAGTCCGTCCCTTCTATGACGTCGAACCCGTGCTGCCGATGCAGAGCGATAACGGCATCGGCCACCATCGACGATATGAACAGTCTCCGATCCACCATTTTGTGGCCGTCGACTTTAATCGGCATGACATGCAGAAAATGCTTGAACTCAGCGGACGTGTAAAAGCGATTTCCCCTATCACGCCATGTGAGCACATGGCACTCGTGTCCAGCATCATGAAGAGCGCTTGTCGCTTCCGATAAATATGTGGCGATGCCTGCCGTCTCGCCGAAAGACGGCACCTCTGGACTTACAAATAAAATTTTCACCGATGCGTCTCCGTCGGAGATAATATCAATGATAAAAATAAGTGGGGACGCACACAAAATAGCTGCCGGCCGGGCGCAGCACATCCTGGAAAAAATATCGGATGACTCTGCAATACGCGCGGAGCTGAAATGAAAAATACGCAAACGAGGAATGCAATCGTCGTAACCGAAAGATCCGTCCACGTCTATGTTCGGCGGGTCACAGAAAAGCTATTCAACAAGCGTTTCGAAAAATGAGTCGGGGATCTGGATTTTCGGACACGCGAAACCACAAGCACTCAGTGATGTTCGCATCGAATTGACAACCACAGCAGCGTCCAATCACACGCATCGCGCAGAGCAAAACAGCGAGACGCGGCCCCGCTCCGCATATCGCAACCTACAATCGCTTTCGTCGCTCGGTCGAAAATCGACAAGTCCGTCCGTTGAATTTTGCAAAGCATGAAGGTGGCGACTTTCTCTGTCGGCCGCGTCCATTTGCCCGCATCCCCCTCATTACTCCGCAAATGATCCGCCGTTAGATAAGGAYGAGCGAAACTCCGCTTCGACTTCCTTTCAGCGACGGACGCCTCGGCCTTCCGTCGATCCGTCCCTTATTTAAGAACAACCCCTCCGTGATCGCGGCGCGGAGGGTGAACGGGACAGTACGTAAATAATGTCAGAACCAATCTTGGGCAGACCACAACAACTCTCGACGCACGTTGCGTTCTTCGTAGCGGGTTTCACGCTCGCTGCCTGGGCACCACTCGTGCCCTTTGTCAAAGATCGGAATGATCTCAGCGATGCCAACTTGGGTCTGCTTCTATTGTGCCTCGGCGCCGGTTCTGTCACCGCTATGCCGCTAGCAGGAATGTTATCGAAACAGTACGGCTGCCGCCCAATCATACTCGCCGGCGCATTGCTTATCGCGTTGTCTCTGCCCGTACTGTTGCTCACGTCGTCAGTTCCTCTTGCTGCCCTCATGCTCTTTCTGTTCGGCGCGGGTGAGGGAAGCATGGACTGCGTCATGAACGTCCAAGCGATCATCGTCGAGCGAGCAAGCGGTCGGGCGATGATGTCCGGCTTCCACGGACTCTTCAGCTTGGGAGGGCTTGTCGGCGCCGTTATGATGACGCTGATGCTAGCGTCGGGAGCGTCGCCCTTCGTCGCCGCCATGGCCATCGTGTCCGTAACAGTCGTAGCGATGGCTGCTGCGGCGCCCTATTTGCTGACGTATGGCGCGAAAGGCGGCGGCCCGGCCTTCGCGGTCCCGCATGGCGTGGTCCTGCTCATCGGCCTTCTATGCTTTGTCGTCTTTCTGGTGGAGGGCGCCGTCCTCGACTGGAGCGCGGTATTTCTGACCGCAAACAGAAATGCCGATCCTGCCAACGGCGGCCTAGGATACGCGGCCTTTGCACTTACGATGACGGTTGGCCGATTGACTGGCGATGCCTTTGTCGAGCGCGCCGGACGCACGTTCGTGCTGCTGGCAGGACCACTCTGCGCTGCAATCGGCCTTTTGATGGTAACGCTTGTGCCCTTCGCATGGAGCGCCGTCATCGGCTTTAGTCTCGTCGGCATCGGTTGCGCGAACGTCGTTCCGATCCTTTTTACCGCGATCGGACGTCAGACAACGATGCCCGAGCATATCGCCGTACCCGCCGTAACGATGCTCGGATACGTAGGTATCCTCGCAGGTCCCGCATCCATCGGCTTCATAGCGCAGGCCGTCGGGCTACCCCTTGCCTTCGTTGTAGTGGCTATTCTTCTGATCGGCGTTGCCGTCGGCGGCCGTTGGCTGAAGGTTTGAAGTCTTGGACGCTCGTCCGATACCATCGCAAATCGATCCGCACACGAAGTGTCGCCTAAAATCTTAGGCGACTTCCCGGCGGCGATCTTCGCGGGTCAGTCAGCGGAGCGGCGAAGAGGAAAAAGAGAACGAAGCCTCGGGTCGCGCAGCCAGAGACCTCCCCACATGAATAGGCCGAGATAAATCCCGAAGAGCACATGTGTGAACAGCGGGCTATCGACGCGCATGTGCGTTGCGACGGCCCCGCCGAGATATCCTGTAAGGAGGATCGCTCCGAGAACCGACGTTCGGGGAACAGCGTAGAGCAGCGTGGAGGCGAGGAGAATGACCCCGAGCAACGGCGCCTTTGCCGCGTCCCATCCTATGCCAGCGGATGCTTCAGGCATATCGGGCACGAACATGATCTTTATGACGGCATCAAAGCATAGAAAAAGTACCACGAGGGCCTTCATCCCCCTGCCGATCCAGAGGCTGCGGTTGGCAGTGCTGGAGGGATGATCGGCGGCCGATCCTGCCGACTTCGGAGTGCTCATAGCTTGCGTCCTTTCTGGGCAAGGAGCGCGGCAAGCTGATCTGCGCACTGGTTCCATCCGGCCTCAAAGCCCATGTTCTGGTGCATGGAACGGTCCTCATCCGACCAGTGCCGCGCGCGCGCAATATATTGGGTACGACCGCCGAGATCCTCGAAGCTCACAATGATCGTTGCGAACGGCTTGGCCGATGGTATCCAGGCGTCCATGTAGGCGTCGGTGAATACGATGCGCTCATTCTCGACGACCTCAAGATAGACACCGCGCGTCGGGAACTCGTTACCCTGGCCATCGCTCATGACGATCAGCGATGTCCCACCGGGCCGGACATCTAGTTCTGCTTTCACCACCGTCCATGGCTGCGGGGCGAACCACTGCTTCAGCACATCTGCTTTCGTCCATGCCTCGAACACCTCCGCCGGAGGAGCATCGAAGATGCGCTCGATCTTCAACTCTTCGACCGTGTCTAGCCTATCAACCATCACGTCATCTCCTTGTCCGGCGAGAGGTCCTGCGAGAGGCCCAGCAAAAATGTTGGACGGCTCGACATCTCACGGTAAGTTCGCCAGTAAGTTACTTCACGAAAAGTATCTTGCTGTCAAGATACTTGCTGCCGAGAGATTGCAATGGATCGCGCGAGAATGGCTGTCGAACAATGGGCTCGGGAGCGTCCGGACCTCCCATCACTACCGATGGCAGTGTTCGGGCGTCTATCGGAAGCATCGGAACGGGTGTTGCGTGAGCACATGAATCCGCTCTTCGCATCGGCAGGGCTACAGCCTGGAGAGTTCGATGTTTTGGCGACGCTTCGTCGGTCGGGAGAGCCGTACAGGCTCTCGCCGACGCGCCTGTACGAGGCGACCATGATCTCCTCGGGGGGAATGACTAGCCGGATCGACCGCCTTGAAAAAGCGGGCTTGGTAGAGCGCCTCCCAGATCCGGACGACCGGCGAGGCAAGCTGATTGCCCTGACAGAGCGGGGCCTGATTGTGATCAATGAAACAATCGGACGTCATGTCGCCAACGAAGTGCAATTACTCAAAGCACTGACCAAAAGCGAACAGAAGCAGCTCAGCGAGCTTCTCGAAAAACTGATTGCAGCGCTTTAGAGTCCTCTTTGAAGGAGGAAGCCCTCCGACTTCAGTCGGATGCTGGCTGTAGCGGCGTCAAAAGAAGGGAGACCGGCAAATGGCGCGCCAGATTCGGCGTCCGTGGCCAGCCCGCTTTTGCCGTTGTTGTAAGGAGCGCGAGCCCTCCTATATTGGCGAGGCGCGCGGTGACAATGCTCGCTGCGTAGTAGCTGGGGACTGGATGTTAGAGCTTGTGTGATAAGGCTCTCTGAATCTCAGAGAGCCTCGTGAATTCAAAGCTGCCGGGTGCATGCGCACCTGGTGGGCGTTTTTTCACGTCTGTCATACGAGACTTCCATGAACATCTCACGAAGTGAACAACGTGCGCTGCACGTTCTGGCCCTTGGCGGCCGCATCCTGCACAAGCGTGGCGACAGTCCCAAAATCACCGCCGTCACATGCGTCACGCGCGAGGGGATGATCCTTGCTGACTGCGACCTGACTATCTTCAACCGATTGCGGCGGAAACGGCTGATCGAATCGCGGTCGGGCAGCCCATATCGGATATCAAAACGCGGCCTCATCACCGTCCGCGCGCAACTCGACAATCAGGGGGAATGACATGCTAATCCGCAATGAGACCGCCGGTGACATCCCGGCGATCAGCCGGCTTGTGACCGAAGCCTTCCTGATGCTTGCGCAATCCTCTGGAACCGAGACGAGCATCATCGAGAAGCTACGGGCAGAGGGCACACTTGCCCTCTCACTTGTGGCAGAGGAGGACGGCGAGGTGATTGGTTATCTGGCCACCTCGGCGGCGCGGATCGGGACGCAGGACGGCTGGGGTCTGATCGGCCCGCTTGCCGTTTTGCCGTCAAGGCATCGCCAGGGTATCGGCGCGGCCCTGATGGCAGAAGCCCTCCGCCGGCTACGCGCGACCAGCCGGGGCGCGGCGCTGGTAGGCGACCCCGCATACTATGGCCGGTTCGGCTTTCGGACCTTCCCAGGTCTCGGCGTAACTGGCTGTCCTCCCGAGGTGGTTCAGGCGTTGCCGTTCGACAGCATTGAGCCGCGCGGGGAACTGATTCATCACCCGGCATTCGGTCTGCACCAACAGGAGTGACGAAAGGTCGGGCTGTGTGTCGTCGAGACGTACAGCCCGACCGCTCGTCGTGGCGACGGGCGAACGGTATTTTCGCATGCCGACTGGTGAAATGCGCTGATCGGCGGCAATTGCGGGCCTAAGTTCGAACTCGCATCAAAGCCTGAAGGGCTCGGGAGCAAGGCGACCCGGCGCGAGCGCCGCCCATGCGGAGCGCCTTTCGGCGCGTGAGCCCAAGGTTTGGCGGAGGGGGTGGGATTCGAACCCACGAGACCCTTACGAGCCTACACGCGTTCCAGGCGAGCGCCTTCAACCACTCGGCCACCCCTCCATCGCAATCGCGAAGCAGCGCACTTAACCCATCCGCGCCGGAAGCGCAACGCCGCTCGGCAAGTCTCGGCACTTGACCGCTGTCCGCCCCGGTCACACAAAGGTGCGACGCAAGGCACCGGGCCCTCGATCCCGGTAAACGAGCAAGCGCAAAAATGACCTCGTCGGTGCTACTGAAAATCTCTGCCGGACTGGCCGTATTGAGCGCAGCCGCCTACGGTTGCCTGTGGTATGCGGCCGGTGTGCCGAATAATGGCTGGTTGCTGCGCCTCGCCCTGGCCGCCTTCCTCATCGCGGTCGTCATGAGCGTCGTGAACCCCGAAACCCGTCCGAGACTGATGCTGCGGTTTCTCGCCGCGCTCTTCGCCCTGTGCACGCTCATCGCCTTCGCAGCCGATATTTCACGGGTGCCGGTCGACGGCACGTCCCCCGGCTCCATCTCCTTGATGCAGCACCTGCAAAGCTGGGCGCCAGCCTTTCTGGCGGCCCTGCAGCGATCGGTCACGAACTCGATGGAGCCGGTCCTCTGGGACCCCGTCCTGACGTCGGTTTTGTCGCTGCCGGGAACGCTGATCTTTCTGCTGCTCACGATCGCCTGCGGCTACCTCGGACGGCCGCGCCGCCGGATCCGCATTTTTGCGAACGACTACTGAAATCAGCGCCGCCTGCCGGCGCAAAAGCAGCCCGCTAGGACTGAAACGAAATGGGATAGGCCATCGTATACTGGGCATCATCCCAATAATAAGAAGGAGCCAATCCATGTTTGCCAGGAAGCAGGTCGCCATGCCGGCCGCGGAGCAGGCGCCGAAGGGCCGCCCGGACTCAATTCTCGGCGCCAATGCCGAGCACTACATCTTTTCGCGGCCCTTGCAGCCGCCCTATCCCGCCGGTCTCGAGGTCGCGATCTTCGGGCTCGGGTGCTTCTGGGGCGCAGAGCGGCTGTTCTGGCAGCTGGGCGACGGCATCTGGATCACGGCCGTCGGCTATGCGGGCGGTTACACGCCGAACCCGACGTATGAAGAGGTATGCACCGGCCGCACCGGACACACCGAAATCGTCGTCGTCGTCTTCGACCCGAAAACGATCTCTTACGACACGCTTCTGAAGACCTTTTGGGAAGCCCACGATCCGACCCAGGGATTTCGCCAGGGCAACGACATCGGCACGCAGTACCGCTCCGCGATCTACACGACGACGCCGGAGCAGTTCGCTGCCGCCGAGGCATCGCGAAAGGCCTACGAAGAAGCCATCGCCCGCCAGGGCTATGGACCGATCACGACAGAGCTAAAGCCCGCCGGTCCGATCTATCTGGCCGAGGGCTATCACCAGCAGTACCTGGCGAAGGTACCGCACGGCTACTGCGGCTTGGCTGGCACGGGCGTCACTTGCCCGAAGCCCGCTTCGACCTCCGAAACGGCAAAGAGCTAAGTCTGCCGCAGGAAAATCCGATTGAAGGCCGCTAGTCATATGGCGGCCTTTTTATTTGGGATCGGCCGGCTTCGGATCCTGCGTTGCGGCTTTGTGCAAATGCGGCCGAAGGGCTGGGCTATTGGCCAAATGCGCCGGCAACGCCTTCGCCGCACTCACGGTCGCACTCGTACTCGTACCCGAGCCCGGCACTGCCGCAGCGCTGGCGAGCGCTGAGTGGACGGCCGCAGCCTTCGCCAACGTCTTCTTGACTTGTATCGGCGTCAGCAGCGCTTCACGCGGCACCGGCACCGGATCGGGACCGGACGCGAGAACCGCTTGGCATTCCTTCGGCAGCTCAGCCAGCATGAGTGGCGCCTTCGGCGGCTTTGTGCCGTCGGCCGGCTGCGGCACCGGTTCGAGAGGCACCTTGGACGGAACCACTTTCGCCAGCCACTGATCGACTTCCTTCCCGCATCCGTCATCGCCCGTCGGCGGCGGCTGCGGCGCGCACCCGCCAAAACCGTCCGGACATTTGATGCGCATGTGGAAATGATAGTAGTGCCCGAACCAGGGCCTGACCTTTCCAAGCCACTTACGGTCGGTCGCATCAGCAGCCTTGCACAGCGCCTTCTTGATGGCCGGATGCACGAAAATCCGCTCGACTTCCGGATACGACGCCGCCCGTTTGATGAGCGCCACCTGCTTTTCCGAAAAGACCGCCGGATCGACGGCAAGCCCGGTGCTGTCGAGCATCGACGTCGCCTGCAGCTCTTCGCGTTCCTTTGTGCTGAGACGGCGATCCGGCATCGGCGTCAGCCAGATATCGGCGTCAAGCCCGATCTGATGGCTCGCGTGTCCGGTTATCATCGGACCACCGCGCGGCTGCGCGATATCGCCGACGAGCAGACCAGGCCAGCCATCGAGCTTCTGCGCATCCTTGGCGAACCGCTGGACGAGATCGATCAGCTTCGGATGACCCCAATTGCGATTGCGTGACAATCGCATCTCCTGCCAGGCCGGACCGTCGATCGGCAGCGGCACCGCGCCCGAGAGACAACCGCGCGAATACGAACCAATCGCCCGCGCCTCGAGCGGCGCCGGAGCCTTGGCCGCGCCAAAAAGATTTTTGGCGCCGATGAACTTCGGCCAGACCGGCTTTTTTGCTGCCGCAGATTCGGTCCCCGGAATGGGCTCGACCTTGATCGCAACCGGGCGTGCAGTCGAAGAGCTTGCCGCAGGCTTCGCGCCCGCCGGATGGTCCGTCGCCACCGATCCCGTGGTTGCGGCGGCGTCCGCAGGTGCGGGGCTTTGCGCTTGCGCCGCGCTGCCCGGCTCCTCACCTTGCGGCCCGCTCTCATCCGAACTTGAATTCGAATTTGAAATCGTCAGCAGACCGTTCCTCGGCACGAAATCCGGCAGCGTGTGGTGCTTGCCGGCGTCCGGATGTGCGGGATCGGGCGAAACAGGAACGCCGCTCGAAACGTCGACCGGTTGCGGGTCGGCGCGAAGCGGTTCGATGAATTCCGGCACTGACAGCGGCACGCCCGGCGATTGGAGCAACGAAGCGCCAACCATAGCCATCGCACAGAAGACCGCGAGCATTAGTAACCTTGCGGCCCTCATGCTTTGTCCCCGTTTTTTGACTCGCGTCATCTTAGACCATTCTCAGGCGAAATTCAGACCCGGCATCGATTACAGTTGCAGTGTTGCCTAGCGCCACATTACCCGTCGTGGGCCATAACGGCTGCCCGGCCAATCCAACTCGTTAACTCCATCGCGAACCCAATTATGAAACGCGTTCAGAAGGTTACCCGATCCGCCTCCACAGAGACGGCGCCGGAAGCCAAACCTGCCTTCCGCATCGACAACGGCATATCCGGTGCCAAAGCTCGCCTGATTTTAGCGCATGGAGCGGGAGCGGGGATTACTTCTTCGTATATGGAAGCCATTGCCGCACTGCTCAGTGAACGGGGCATTGCGCTCACGCTCTTCGAGTTCGCCTACATGGCGAGCCGGCGCGACGGCGGGGCGAAGCGGCCGCCACCGAAAGCCGAGAAGCTGATTCCCGAATTCCGGGACGTGGTAAGCGCCGTCGCCCGCGAAAATCCTCGCCAAAAGCTCTTTATCGGCGGCAAGTCTATGGGCGGGCGCGTCGCGAGCATGCTCGCCGATGAACTCTACGAGCAAAACGCGGTTCGTGGACTTGTCTGTCTCGGCTATCCGTTCCATGCACCAGGCACGCCCGACAAATTACGCACCGAGCACCTGACGAAGCTTCGCTGTCCCGCCCTGATCGTCCAAGGTGAGCGCGATCCGTTCGGAAGCCGCGGCGAAATCGAAAAAATCCGGCTTTCCAAGCAAATCACGTTCGCCTGGATGAGCGACGGCGATCATGATTTCGGTCCGCGCGGAAATTCTGGCTTCACGCGCAAGGGAAATCTTGCGGCAGCCGCCGATGCTGTTGCGGCATTTATCGCGAAGCATTCGGGCCCGCGTTGACGCTGACCTTCGACCCACCTACGGTGCGCGCCTTCGCCTCAAGACAAGCCTTTGTAATACCAACCTCACCGACCGCAGCAGCACCCGATGACCGCACTCGTCTTCACGCCCGACCAGGCCGCCGCCAGCACCGACTCCAAGGCCTGGCCGTTCGAAGAAGCACGCCGGCTGATCAAGCGGCTGGAGCGTCTGCCTGACGGCGCGACAAAGACGGTCCTTTTCGAAACCGGCTATGGCCCGTCGGGTCTCCCGCACATCGGCACGTTCGGCGAAGTCGCACGCACGACGATGGTGCGCCACGCCTTCGAGGTTCTGACCGAAGGCAAGCGCAAGACGCGCCTCCTTTGCTTTTCCGACGACATGGATGGCATGCGCAAAATTCCGGAGAACGTTCCGGATCGGAAGGCCCTCGAGCCCTACCTGCAGATGCCACTGACGTCGGTGCCCAACCCGTTCGGCGGCAATTACGCGAGCTTCGGCGACCACAACAATGCTATGTTGCGGCGCTTCCTCGATACCTTCGGCTTCGAATACGAATTCGCCAGCGCCACCGAATACTACAAGGCCGGCCGCTTCGATGAGGTCTTGCTGCGCGCCGTCGAACGCTACGACGACATCATGAAGGTTATGCTGCCGACGCTCGGCGCAGAACGTCAGGCGACGTACAGTCCGTTCCTGCCGATCTCTCCGAAGTCCGGCCGCGTCCTCTACGTCCCGATGAAGAAGGTCGACCCGAAGTCCGGCACGATCACGTTCGCCGATGAAGACGGCGAGGACATCACGCTTCCAGTCACAGGCGGCCAGGTCAAGCTGCAGTGGAAGCCGGATTTCGGCATGCGTTGGGTTGCCCTCGGCGTCGATTTCGAGATGTTCGGCAAGGACCATCAGACGAACGCACCGATCTACGACAAGATCTGCGAAATTCTGGGCGGCGTCGCGCCGGAGCACTACGTCTACGAGCTGTTCCTCGACGACAAGGGCGAAAAGATTTCGAAGTCCCGCGGCAACGGCCTGACGATCGACGAATGGCTGACGTACGCCTCGCCCGAAAGCCTCTCGCTTTTCATGTACCAGAAGCCGAGAAGCGCGAAGCGGCTCTACTTCGACGTCATTCCGCGCGCCGTCGATGAATACCTGCAGTTTCTGTCAGGCTACCCGAAGCAGGAAGCCAAGCAGCAACTCGATAATCCGGTCTGGCACATCCACTCGGGCGCGCCGCCGAAGCCGCAAATTCCGGTCACGTTCGGATTGCTGCTCAATCTCGTTTCGGTTTCCCACGCGCATACGAAGGATGTGCTGTGGGGCTTCCTCAACCGCTACACCCACGGGGCGACGCCGGAAGACAATCCGATCATCGACCAGCTCGCCGGCTACGCGATCCGCTACTACGAAGATTTCGTGAAGCCGTCGAAGAAGTTTCGGACGCCCGACGACGTCGAGATCGCAGCACTCGAAAGCCTTGACAAGGCGCTGGCGGCACTCCCGCACGAGAGCGACGGCGACACCATCCAGAACGCGGTGCTCGACGTCGGCCGCGCCATTCCGCGCTACCAGGACCCGACGAAAGTCAGCCCGACGGGCGGGCCCGGCGTCAAGCTCGACTGGTTCCAGGCGATCTACGAGATCCTTCTCGGCCAGGAACGCGGCCCGCGCCTCGGCACGTTCATCGCGCTCTATGGAATTCCGGAAACGCGCGCCTTGATCGCCAAGGCACTGACCGGCGCCCTCGCCAACGCCTAGACGCACTGCGACTGCGGTTGTGCGGTTGAGACTGCGGCGCGGATCAGCGCGTTAGACGACCGGGCTCGCAGCCTCGGATTCCCCGGATGCCTTCACGGTTCGGCCGCCTGACTTCTGGCCCAGAATATCGGTGCGCCAAATCCGGTCGATCAACCCGACGAGGCGCTCCTCGCGCGCTTCGATCTGACCTTGCCGCCATTCGCGCTCGTCGATCACGTCACGCGTGATCGCGAGCATCGGCGCCTGGCTCGAACCCTTCGAATAGATCTGCTTCTTGTCGTCCCAAGACGCGTTGCGCGCCCGGTCGTTCTCCTGTTGCGTGATGAGCACGAGATTGCCCAGGCTCTCGACGAGTTGCCCTCGCTCCTCCGTGCTAGGGAAAAGCTGCCGCCAAGGGCTCGAAGCCGCTGGCCGCTGCGGCAGCACATGCTCGATCGTATAATGATCGGGATCGACGGCATCCATCGTCCCCGACAGTTCATCGCCGAGGCGAAGCAGAAGCAGCTTGCACACCTTCGGATTGCGTTTGTGAAAATCCTTGAGATGAAATGCGATGCCGCGCACCTCGTCTCGCGTCAATTGCAGAACCGGGTGCGATTTGTCGATCGGCTCGCCCGAGCGAATGACCTTGATCAGGTCTGCAAAGCGGCGGACGCGCTTACCCGATCCGGCGCACAACAGCCGCGTCAGCATCGCCAGCCGTTCGATTTCGCTGAGCAGGAAGAGCGCGCGGGCAGGATCGCGCTTCCAGTCCTTCAGCGCGAAAATCGCCGCCGGCGCCCAATCGGCCTCCGGCAAACGATTGAGATACGTGAGCAACCGCTGCATCTCCAGCGGCAATACATTCCTACCGCCGCCGCGAATGAGCGCATACGACTTCGCGAGCGGCAGGAAGACCTCCTTGAAAAACGCTTCCGAACCGCCGGAATCGCGAATGACCTGACGCACGCCCGAGACGATCTGCAGGCGACCGTGACCGTAGATCGTCCTGAGATGGGCGAAAAAGGGCTCGAAACCTTCGCCGAGCTCGGCGCTCATTTCATCCCACATCGCGACGGCCCATTTGGCGTCGCCCGAGGACATGCGCGCGAGGATGTCCGATTTCAGAATATCGTTGCGCTGCAGCTTCCGGCCGCGCTCGTTTAGAACGACGAACATCTGGTGCGAGCGATCGATATCGTTGCCGACGATGACGACGACGAAGCAGCGGTCCGCAATGAAATCGGCGAGCCTCGCGCGAGCGGTGTTCGTGAGTTCCTCAAGCACGGACTTGAATCGATCGCGGACCTCGAGAAGCGTCGCTTCCGGGAGCGTCGGCGACGCGACGTTGGCCGGCAGCACCGAGCTTCCCGGCAGCAGCACGTTGTCTTCGAAAACCGCGCGCTCGCGCGTCGAAAGATGCAACCGGAAGCGTTCCGTCCGGAAAAACCGCGTGCCGAGCTGCGCGATGAGCATGCTCTGAACGCGCTTTGAGACGACCTTTTTCGGATCGGTTTCGAGGTCGCGAAGCACCGCCAGCAGTGTCATCAGTGTGACGAGGCGCTGCTGTCCGTCGATCACACCGAATTCGCGCGCCGTCATCTTGGGCGACAGCTTCACCGTCTCGGCTCCGGGCGCATCCATCAGCACGACGGCGCCGAGGAAGTAAGCGGGCTCCGCCTGGTCGTCCGATGAAATACCCGCGGCTTCAAGAAGATCGTCGAGAAGCTGCTCCGCCTGCTCGCGCCCCCAAGAATAGGGCCGTTGGAAAAGTGGAATATTCAGCAGGTAAGGACCGGACAATAATTCTGAAATGCTTAGCGATGCCGTAGGATACACGAATGCCACAACCCTCTTGACTGCCATTCCAGGGTCTAAGTATCTCGCCTCCGGCTAAAACACGCATCCCGCAAAACAGTTGCGCCCTAGCCACCCACAATAGCGAAGACAACCCCGCCCGAACTCACATATGTAACGAATGATCTCTTTTTTCGCGCCTCATCAATGTTCAAAACCAAATGAAAAAAATCGTCTACAAAATTGTCACGGCGGCCGATTGGTCTGATGCCATGGCGAAAGGTCAGTATGATGGTTCGGCCGATGACAAGCGAGACGGATTCATCCATCTCTCTGAACAACATCAGGTGCGCGGGACATTAGAAAAACATTTCAAAGGGAAGAGCGATCTCGTTGTTATCGCGTTCGAGGTATCGAAGCTAGGCGCAGATTTAAAATGGGAACAATCCCGTGGAGGTGAACTTTTTCCTCACCTCTACGCGCCCTTGAGTGTTTCTGTGGCTTTATGGAAGCGGCCGTTACCAAAGAATAGCGACGGCGTTCATTTTCTCGACGAGGACTTGTTCACGTGTTGAAGGGTTTCTACCGGCTGTCACGGCCTGCGCTTTTCGCACTTTCTCCCGAGGAAGCACACGAACTCACCGTGCGGGCACTCGAATTGGGGCTATATCCGCGATCATTCGGAACCGGCGATCGCGTACTCTCCCAAACGGTATTCGGTCTTGAGTTCCCAAATCCCGTCGGCATTGCGGCTGGTTATGACAAGGACGCGCGCGTGCCCGATGCCGTTCTCGGCATGGGCTGCGGCTTCGCCGAGATCGGCACCATCACGCCGCAACCGCAAAGTGGCAATCCGAAGCCGCGCGTCTTCCGGCTGGTCGAGGACAACGCGCTGATCAATCGGCTTGGCTTCAACAACGGCGGTCACGCCGCCGCCCTGGCGCGTCTCGAAGCCCGGAAAAATCGCGGCGGCATCGTCGGCGTCAATATCGGCGCCAACAAGGACAGCGTCGACCGTGGCGAAGACTACGTGCTCGGCTTGCTGCGCTTCAATTCAGTCGCAAGCTACTTCACCGTCAATATCTCGTCCCCAAACACGCCAGGGCTGCGAGATCTGCAAGCCCCGGCGGCACTCGAAGTTCTCCTCGCGCGCATCATGGCGGCACGAACCCGGCTGATCGACGACGGCGCCCAGAAGCGTCCGATCGTCGTCAAGATTTCCCCCGACATCGCCGCTGACGACATCGCGCCCATCGTTGAGAAGCTCGTCGCTTATGATGTCGATGCCATAGCCGTATCGAACACGACCTTATCGCGCGAGGGATTGAAGTCGCCTGCGGCGCATGAAGCCGGCGGCCTTTCCGGCCGTCCCGCCTTCCAGCGCTCGACAGCCACGCTCGCCCGCATTTTCAAGCTGACCGAAGGCCGAATCCCGCTCATCGGCATCGGCGGCATCGACAGCGGTCCGCGCGCACTCGAAAAAATCGAAGCGGGCGCCACATTATTGCAGCTGTACACCGGTCTTGTTTACGAAGGCCCCGCGCTGATCGACGTGATCAAATCGCACCTCGCCAAGACGCTGCACGACGGCGGACAGACGAGCCTCTCTGCGATCCGGGGCCGCCGCGCCGACGACTGGGCGAAACAGCCGCTGTAACGGCGACTTTTTTTCGAGGTTTCCCCGGCCGCAGCCGGTATAACGTCCAGGTTGTCCATAAAAGCGATAGGATCGACCTGAGCCAATTTTGCCCAAGCCCAAATTAAACGTGCCGCGCAAACCGACCAAGAACCCGGAAACGACGACGCGGCAATCCGTAAAGGCTGGCGCACGCAAGACGCCGCGCAATGCGGCTCTCATCGCAACGACGACCGCGAAGAAAGCGCGTCGCGCGCGCTCCACGCCCGAGAGCGAGCCGCTTCCCCCAGAGATCGCGGCCTGGTTCACGCGGCGCGGATGGAAGCCGCGGCCCCATCAGCTCGCGCTTCTCGATGCTGCCCGCGAACGGCGCTCGACACTGCTCATCGCCCCCACGGGCGCCGGCAAAACGCTCGCGGGCTTTCTGCCGAGCCTGATATCGATCCACAACGGCCAAAAGAAAAAGATCGGCGCCGGGCTCTTCACGCTTTACGTCTCGCCGCTGAAGGCGCTCGCCGCCGACGTCGAACGAAACCTGACCCACCCCATCGAGGAAATGGGCTTGAAGGTTCGCACTGAAACGCGTACCGGCGACACGTCCCTGGCGCGGCGGCAACGGCAGCGCGTGAAGCCGCCGCACATCATGCTGACGACGCCGGAGCAGGTCGCGCTTCTCCTCAGCCACCCCGATGCGCCCTACCTCTTCGCCGATCTCGATACGATCATTCTCGACGAGTTGCACGCGCTGGCCGCATCGAAGCGCGGCGATCTCCTCGCGCTCGATCTCGCCCGCCTCCGCAAGCTGGCGCCGGACGTCATGACGATTGGCCTCTCCGCCACGGTCGCGCGCCCCAGCGAGCTCCGCGGCTACCTCGTTCCGCAAACCGATCCGGAAACCGAAACGCGCCTCGCCGATATCGTCACCGTCAAAGGTGGCGCCAAGCCGGTGATCGAAATCCTCGAAGCGGAAAACGAAATTCCGTGGACCGGCCACACCGCCCGCTATGCGATGCGCGAAGTCCTGGAAGCGATCGGCAGGCACAAGCTGTCGCTCGTTTTCGTCAACACGCGCATGCAGGCCGAATTCGCATTTCAGGAACTCTGGCGGCTCAACGAAAACAATTTGCCGATCGCCCTGCATCACGGATCGCTCGAAGCGGCACAACGCAAAAAAGTCGAAGCCGCGATGGCCGCGGGGAAGCTGCGTGCCGTCGTCGCGACCTCGACGCTCGATCTCGGCATCGACTGGGGCGATGTCGATCTCGTCATCCATCTCGGCGCCCCGAAAGGCGCGAGCCGCCTGTTGCAGCGCATAGGCCGCTCCAATCACCGGCTCGACGAGCCGTCTCAGGCAATCCTGGTGCCGGGAAATCGCTTCGAGGTCCTCGAATGCCGCGCCGCCCAGCAGGCCGCCGAAGCCGGCGACCAGGACGCCACGCTCTCGCGTACCGGCGCGCTCGACGTGCTGGCACAGCACGTTCTCGGAATGGCGTGCCAGGCGCCGTTCGCTCCGGACGCGCTGTTCGACGAAGTTCGTTCGGCACTTCCCTATGCAGGCCTGACGCGCACCCAATTCGACCGCACCGTCGATTTCGTCTCGACCGGCGGCTACGCGCTCAAATCCTATGAGCGCTTCGCAAAATTGCGGCCGGCCGAAAACGGCAAGCTGCGCGTCGCCAATCCACGCATCGTCCAGCAATACCGGCTGAACATCGGCACTATCGTGGACGCGCCCCACCTCAAGGTGCGGCTCGTCTCATCGCGCGGCGGCAAGAAAAACATCGCCCGCATGGGCGGCCGCGTTCTCGGCGAAGTCGAGGAATATTTCGCCGAGCAGCTGACGCCCGGCGACACGTTCGTCTTCGCGGGCCAGGTCCTTCGCTTCGAAGGTATCCGCGATACGGAAGTCTTCGTCTCGCGCGCAGCGGCGGAAGATCCGATGGTGCCAAGTTACGACGGCGGCAAGTTTCCGCTGTCCACGCATTTGGCAGGACGCGTACGCGCCATGCTCGCCGATCCAAGCGTCTGGTCTGCGCTGCCCAATCCCGTCGCCAATTGGCTCGAGCTGCAGACCGAACGCTCCGTCGTCCCCGCACCCGATGAAATCCTCATCGAAACGTTTCCGCGCGGCAACCGCCACTTCCTCGTCGCCTATCCGTTCGAAGGACGCCTCGCCCACCAGACGCTCGGCATGCTGCTGACGCGCCGCCTCGATCGGATCGGCGCCAATCCCGTCGGCTTCGTCGCCAACGACTATGCGTTGGCCGTCTGGGCGCGCGGCGACATCTCGAACCTCATCTCGGAAGGCAGACTTTCGCTCGCGAAGCTCTTCGACGAGGACATGCTGGGCGACGATCTCGACGCCTGGCTCGCCGAAAGCGCCCTGATGAAGCGCACGTTCCGCCTGGCGGCCGTCATCGCCGGATTGATCGAGCGCCGCCATCCAGGCAAAGTGAAATCCGGCCGCCAGGTGACCATTTCGACCGATCTCATCTACGACGTCCTGCGCCGCCACGATCCGAGCCATCTTCTGCTCGAAGCCGCATGGGCCGACGCGGCCACGGGCCTGCTCGATATCAAGCGTCTCGGCACGTTTCTGGCTCGCATTAAAGAGCGAATCAGACATCAAACTCTCGATCACGTATCTCCGCTGGCCGTCCCGGTGCTGCTGGAGATCGGAGTTGAGCTGGTGTACGGCCAAGACCGCGACGCAATTTTGCGCGATGCCGCAGACGAACTGATCCGCGAAGCAACGGGGGACGTGCGGACATGAACATGCTGAAGCCGGAACGCATAGGGCTCGACGATTTCGCCGATCAGCCCGTGCACGTCTGCGGCAAGGCCTTCGTCGCCCACAAATCCGGCGCGCTTTTCTGGCCCGCTGAGCAGGCGCTGATCGTTTCCGACCTTCATCTCGAGAAGGGCTCGTCATACGCCGCTTACGGACAAATGCTGCCGCCCTACGACACGCGCGAGACGCTGCAAAAGCTCGCGGCGTTGATCGACAGATACGACCCCGAAACGGTCATCTGCCTCGGTGACAGCCTGCATGATCAGGGCGGCGCCGCACGCATGGACGTAGGCGACGTCGAAAGTCTCCGCATGCTGCAGGAAGATCGCGACTGGATCTGGATCACCGGCAATCACGATCCGAAAATCGATCGCATGCTGGCAGGCTACGTGATGCCTGAGATCGTCGTCGGCGGCATCGCGTTGCGCCACGAGCCGCGGCCCGGAGCCCACACGCACGAGATTGCCGGACATTTCCATCCGGCCGCCCGCCTGGTGTTCCACGGAACGTCGCTGCGCCGTCCGTGCTTCGTCGGCAATCGCCTTCGCCTCGTGATGCCCGCCTTTGGCGCATTCACGGGCGGCTTGAACATTCTCAACGCCGTGTTCGAGCCGCTGTTCGGCGACGACGGGCTCGACGTTTGGATGCTCGGCCACGAAGGCCTTTATCCTGTCGCGCCGCGCCTCCTCCGCGATGACTGAACTCAGACAGGCTTTCTGAAAGCGAAGGCGGCTGCCAATCCTGCCGCGACCGCCAGCAGAACCGTGGTCAGGCCATAAGCCAGAGGCTGCGAGATCGCGAAATTATGGATGAAGCGTTCGATGCCTTCGCGGTTGAGGCTGACGCGGCTCTCGTATTGCCCGAGGATCTTGCCTTCCTTGAAAAGATAAACCTTGGCGGTCAGGGGCCCCACGGGAACGTTGGGCGGCAACGCGATCGTTGACCGGAAGAGGCTCCGCCCGATGAACGTCACGCCGAAGTCTCTCTTCACGTAAACCCGCTGCTGCTCCTTCAGCCGGATGAGCGCCTGACGGAAATTTTCGGTAGCGTCAGCATCGCCCTCGCCCGAAGGAGCCATGCGGATGTGATCGAAGCCGATCTGGTGCGTATCGAGAAAGGCCTTATCGGCAATCTCGTCAATGGGACGCGTCGAGGCGATGGCGTAGTAGCTCGGAACCACGGCGAACTGCATCGACGTTGTATTGATCCAGATGCCCGCCACGCGCGATTTCTTCCGCACCACCGCCGGGGCCGGCTGACCTTCGACGACGACGATGATGTCGTAGGTTCCAGCTTCGGGGCTGGGCTGCACGCTGTTCTCGACGGTGCCGAAAACGAGAATCTCGGTTCCCGTGAAGCTCGACGTGATCGCGACCTGGCGCGTCGAGGCGTCGGCTTCGACGTTCTCTTTCGGCCGGTCGGGAGAGTCGGCAAGCACGCTGCCCGTCATCGCGAACATCAGAACGATCATCGCGCATAGGAGCCTAAGCATCACGATGCTCCCGGCATCGATGCGAGCGAAAAGAGATCGCTCGGCTTGATCGCCAAATCGACGGCCATGCGTGCGGCGACGAGCAGGATCAGCGCCCCGAGCAGCACGCGCAAATGCTCACCGCGAATTTTCTCCCCGGCCATCGTTCCGAATTGCGCGCCAAAGACGCCGCCGAGGATAAGGATTGTCGCGAGAACGATGTCGACCGATTTGTTCTCGACTGCATGCAGCACCGTCGCCGTTGCGGAAACGAACACGATTTGGAAAAGCGACGTGCCGATGACGAGCACGGTCGGCACGCGCAACAGGTAGATCATCGCCGGGATCATGACGAAGCCGCCGCCGATGCCCATGATCGCGGAAATGAAGCCGACGAACATGCCGATGACCACGGGCGGCACGGCGCTGATGTAAAGTTTCGATCGCGGGAACCGCATCTTGAATGGCAAGTGCTCCATCCAGCCGTGCTGACCGGGCTTACGGACTGAAGCGCTCCCCGCCGTGCGCGTTTTCCGCGAAGAGTTGATGCCTTCGATCAGGATGATCGTGCCCACCACGCCGAGGAAAATCACGTAGGTCAGCGAAACGGTAAGCTCGAACAGCCCGCGCACCGTCAACATCTTCACGAAAGCGACGCCGACGTAGCTTCCGGCGATGCCGCCCGCCAACATGACGGACGCCAGCTTGATATCGACGTTACCGCGCCGGTATTGCGACATCGCCCCGGAAACCGACGATGCGGCGACGTGAGACGTGCTCGTCGCCACCGCGACGCCGGGTGGAATTCCGAGGAACGTCAAGAGCGGTGCGAGCAGGAATCCGCCGCCGACGCCAAACAGACCGGAAAGGAAACCCACCGTCGCCCCGAGTGCCAGAAAGGCGATGACGGAAACCGACATCTCGGCAATCGGCAGATAAAGGGTCATCCGGCGGTCCTGAGCGGCAAACGGCGCAAAGCGGGAGGCGTCTTGGAAAGGCTGCGCTAAGGGACACCAATCGGCGCCATGCGGCAAGCGCCGGCTCCCTCGTGAACCTCACATCCTGTCAAAAAACGGCATCGATCCCGTTGCCCGAAGGCTGGTATCCTCCGCCACGCGTATCAGGCCCCGGAAAGAGCCCTCTAGCCGTTGACGCCGTTTTTCGGATTGTTTTTCCACATTTCGCCGGCAGTCCGTGCATCGTTCACGGCGTGCGCCGAAGGCATCGGCTTCCAGGCCGCGATCATCTTATTGGCAGCGGTCACCTCGTCAGCAGTCAATTTGCCGCGAAGGATGTCCCGGCGCCGGACGGCATCGGCGTCGCCGCCGCGAGCCGCGATCGAGAGCCACATGAAGGCGCGGCTCATGTCCCGCTTCACGCCGAGGCCGTTTTCATACAGCACCGCGAGATTGAACTGGCTGTCGGAGAGACCGCGCTGCGCGGCCGCTTCGAACCACTGCGCCGCCATCACGTAGTCCGGAGATTGATCGCTCTGATTGGCGCTGAGAACGGCGAGATTATGCATCGCCTTGATGTTGCCCTGCGCCGCCGCGCGCTGATACCAATTCGCCGCCTGCGCCCGGTCGGGCTTCAGCCCGAGCCCGCGCTCATAGAGCGTACCGAGCCGGTACTGGGATTGCGCGAAGCCCTGATCGGCGGAACGCTGATACCACTTCGCGGCATCCTGGAAGCTTTGCGCCGTGCCTTTGCCTTCCGCGAGACGCGCGCCCACTTCGAACTCCGCCGACGGATCGCCATTCGCCGCCGCAAGACGCAGCGACAACGGACCGACTGTCGCGGGCGGAATATCGAGAGGCGCCGGCTTCGACGCGCTTGTCAAAACCGAACCCGTCGTCAAACCGGATTTCGCGCCTTCGGTTTCCGCTTCACTCGGCACCATCGATGCAGGAACGGCCGCGCCTTCGCTCGACCTTGCCGCCGCATTGCCGAGCTCGCCGGACATCGTGGCCATCGCCTGACGCCGCTTCGCCTGTTCAAGCTCCGCCGCCGTAACCGGCTGATCGAGATCCACGGCAACGCCCAGCATTGGCAAGGTCGTGGTGCGCTGAGGCGCCTCCTCTGCCGCGGTCTTCTGAGCGTCGCTATGCGTGGGAGCGAGATCGCCGCGCGGCCCGCTGCCATCACGCGACGGATCGATCGCTTTGTCCGAATTTTGCGCCGGAGCCGAACCGTCTGGCGTTGACTTGGCGGCATCCGACGAGCCGCTTGAACCCGATCCAGCGCCATTCGCTTGCGGCGACGGCAGGGAAGTCTCTTGTCCGTTGGTCGATCCGACGTGCGGTTTGCCAAACCCGAACGTGTACCAGAGGCTTCCGAGCGCGACGAGCGCAACGGCGGCGATCACCATGAGCCGCGGCGACGGCCCAGACGGTCCGGACGTTTTCTTCGCGGGCGCCGCCGTCGGACGGATGGGGCGGCTTCCGGGAGGCGGCATAGCCATTGCGCCTTCGGCGGCCGACGAGGAGATCGAAACCGACGGCACAGCGGCGATGTCGTCTTGCTCGGAAAGTCGCTTCTTGGCGCGCCGGACCTCGGCAACGAAATCCTGCCGGCTCTTCTCGCCTTGGCGAGACGTTTCTTCAGGCGATCCGGTAGACACGCGTGGGTGCGAGGAAACAGAAACCGGCGCGATCAAAGGCCTTGAAGATGCGAGTTCGACAAAGGCGGAGTCGAACGATCCGCTGGTCTCCTCCCCGACCGATCCCGCAATGCCCGTAGCGTCACGGCTGAACATACCGGCGTGATAGGCGCCGCTCTCTGCCGCCGGAGGCGTTGCCGCCGCCTGCTGGCTAAATTCGATCGAATCCACACGATCCAGAAGACGGATCATGGCTTGCTGCATCGTGTCGAGCAGTGCCGCGGTGTGCTCTTCTCCCTCGCGGTTCTGGGACATCATCCGCTCGATCAGCGGACGCAGCTCGTCCGCCGCGGAATGCCGATCTTCGGCGCGAAGATCCGCCAAACGCTGCGCCGTCTGCTCCGCCGCCGCGCGGGCGATGGCGTCGTAATCGAGAGCGCGCGTCACGGGCTGCGCGCCGATGATTCCGTCGACCGGCACGCCCTGCACCTCGGCGAGCGTGTGCGAAATACTCGCGAGTTGCGTCTCGATGATGTTCAGCCGTTCGAGCTGGTCCTGTGTCTGCACGAGATGATTGACCACCTCGGCGACATGCGCCTCGATCAGATGAACGGCAGCAAGATCGTCATGCGTGGCAACGCCCTCGAACAGCTTCGCGAACTGTCGCTCGAATTGATCGAGGCGCTGACTGATCTGTGAAATGCCGTTGTCGGGCCGCATCGCCGCCAGTGATTGCTCGATGCCCTGCGCGATTTCGGCGAACTTTTTGTCGAGCCACGCCTCATCAATGCCGGAACCGGCTTCCGAATGCGCCGTTGCGCGCACCACCGTGCCGGCCGCAGAGCGCGCCTTCGGCGCGAAATTCGTTTCATCCGACTCGTATAGCCCCCGCAGAGCATCGGCAGCCGCGCGATCCCAGGGGTCCGACGCATCGTCGTCTGTGTCGCCGATCACGTCGAACGTGTCGACATCCGGTGTGCGCTTGGAATACTCGTCGTGCGCATCGTTATGAGCGGAGCGAAGCGCCATCGGCATTGTCGACTTGTAGGGATCGTTGGTGGAAGGCGTGCGCCCCGTGGAAGCGAAGCCTTTCGCGTCTGCCGGATCCGCCAACCGGTGCGCCAGTTCGGCCATCGCCGTCTCGATCCGTCCGAACGCCGGTGCGAACTCTTCCGGCACGCGAGTGCGCAGCGCATCGGCTTCGCGCCCCATGCCGTCGATGCGTTCCTGCATTTCGGCGAGCGCGGCCGTATGGCGACGGTCCGCATCCGCGAGCTGAGCGGCAATCACGTCGAGCATAGCTCTGAGTTCAGAGCGGTTTTCGCCCCCGCTGCCTGCGCCCTCGCTTTCCGGATAATCAGCGCTCAGTTCCGAATTCGACATTTTCCCCTCGAGGCAACGCAATGCTGACGGTCCGGGAGAACGCAATGTCAGCGGGATGGGACAATCGCAGGCGTCCTACCGCGCGGGGCAAATGCGAACATACGGACGCGGCACAAGTCATGGCTCGCTGAAACAATCGGAGCATCCCAGTAAACGCTGGGTTAAGGTCCGTGCTAAAATGATAAAATTTTTATATTACAATGCCTTATTGTGCCGTTCGCTCCGCGCATTGAACGTCTCGAGCAGAATACATTTGGCCTCTCGCGAACAATGATTCGGCGACTGCGAGCACAACGCCTGTCTTGTGATGCACCTACAGCGAAACCATTTCGGTGCTTAGCCAATGCGGAGGACTTGAAACATGACCCTAAGAACGAAGCGGGCAGCCGTTCTCGGATTGCTGATCTTGCCGGCGCTCGCAATCCTTGCGGCAGCGCAGCCTGCACCGGATGGGAATGCGAGACCGGACTGGGACCCGAACGCGAGGGGACGCTATTCGATGTTGCCCATCGATGGCGGCGTCATGCGCCTCGATAGAGAAACCGGCGGAGTCGCGATATGCGCGCGCGTCGACAACGAACTGGCTTGTAGGGCCATCGAAGACAGAACGAACGTCCCGCAGGCCGATGAACTTGCGGCGCTGAGGGCCGAAAACAGGCAATTGAAGCAGCGCATCAGAGAAATGACGGCGGCCATCGAATCCGGCGATTTGAAGCCGTCGACGCCGGACGGCTCCGGTCCGCGCGGTCAGACGCCGGGCGAACCGAATGCAGGACCTCCCGGCGAAAACTTACAATTGCCGACCGACGCGGAGATGGATCAGGCGCTCGATTACCTGTCGCGCGTCTATAAAAAGATCCGCGACCACGTTCGAGACCTCGACAAGGATTCGTCTCCACCGGGCCAACCGCCGCTCTTGCGGCAGCCGCCCAGTGCACAACCGCCTGCCGCACAGCCACCAGCGGCACAGTCGCCCGCGCCCGCCACTCCGCCCCCGAAGCTCAGCCCCTAAAACTTGGGGCCAAGCGAGAGAAGGCCGCGCTGTTCGACATGCTTAAGCTGAGCGTCCCGGCAGGAACTTCCGCGTTGCGCGAACGAGTTCGTGGACGATGCCGGGCTCCGTCATCGCATGCCCGGCGTCGGCAACGATGCGCAGATCCGAAGCCGGCCACGCTTTGTTGAGAAGCACGGCATTTTTCACGGGCGTCACCACATCGTAGCGCCCGTGCACGATAACGCCCGGAATGTCCTGCAGCCGCTCTGCCGCGAGCAGCAACTCGCCGTCGCGACGGAAGAAGCCGGCATTGACGAAATAGTGGCTCTCGATGCGTGCAAACGCCAGGGCATAGTGATCCGCGCCGAAGCGCGCGACGCGTTCGGGCTCGGGAATGAGCGAAAGCGTCGTGCCTTCCCAGATGCTCCAGGCTCGGGCTGCAGCATAGCGCACACTGAGATCCGGGGACGTCAGGCGGCGGTGATAGGCTCCAATCATATCGCTGCGCTCGTCCGGCGGAATGAGCCGCTGAAATTCAGCGAACGCTTCAGGATAAATCCAGCTGCATCCCTCTTGATAGAACCAGCGGAGTTCCGCCTGCGTCAGCAGGAAGATGCCGCGGAGGATCATCGCGGAGACGCGTTCGGGATGCGTCTCCGCATAGGCAAGCGCGAGCGTCGACCCCCAGGATCCGCCGAACAGCTGGAAGCGCTCGATGCCAAGTTCGATGCGGATGCGTTCGATATCGGCGACAAGATCTGGCGTCGTGTTGTTGTCGAGCGACGCGTTCGGCGTCGAGCGGCCACAACCGCGCTGATCGAAGAGCACGATGCGATATCGCGCGGGGTCGTGAAAACGCCGCATGGTCGGATTGCTGCCGCCGCCCGGACCGCCGTGCAGGATAATGACGGGCTGACCGTCGGGATTGCCGCATTCTTCGACGTGCAGCGTATGGCCTCCGCCAACCGAAAGCCGATGCTCGCGATAAGGCGATAGAGGCGGATAGAGATCCAATCGGTCACGAACTGTCATGAAGGCTCTTCAGCTGGCCGGATGCGCGAGCCATCCTAGACGATGGCGTCCGGCGGTGGGCACAATTATGTGCGAGCATGCTTCCTGAGCTGCAATCGCTGCATCTCGCGATCGTAAATAATTTCTCCGCCCGGAACCCGCATATCACGCACGATCGAAAGCGCGTGACGGTTGGCTTCGGGCCGCATCATGCTCGTCATCAGCGCGAGTCCCAGCGAAACCGGAAGACCGAGGATGCCGGCGATAGGGCTCGGCGTCGAGAGCGTGCCCATCTCGCTCATGAGTATGGCCAGGGCTGCCGCGACGAACCCGGATAGAACGCCCGCGATGGCGCCGCCGACGGTCAGCCTCTTCCACCAGATCGAGAGCAGCATCACCGGAAACAGGCTCGCACCTGTGATCGAGAGCGCCCAGAGCACGAGCCGCAACGGATCGGTCGGAGCCGCAATTGAAAGCGACGCGCCGCAAACGGCAACGACGGCGATGAATCCCCTCACCACCCACACGCGGTTTGAAGGCGACGACGGTTCCCACGACATGCCCTGCACGACATCCTCGCCGAGCACCGTCGCCAGCGAAACGGTGGTGGCGCTCGCCGTGACCAGAGCCGCCGCAAGCGCTCCGGCGAGCAGAAGGTAGAAGAACGCCGACGGCAGACCGACCGCGACCGGAAGCGTGAAGAGCACGCCATCCCGGTCGAACTTCAAGCCGTCAAAGCCGAGCTTCGTGGCGCTCTGATCGAACGCGACGAAATGGTCGGCGGCCGCTTGAAACAGCCACTGCGGCAAGGGACCGAGCCTCTCCTCCCTCACGACATCGAGCGTGAAATCGCGCATGAAAACGGCGACTGACGAGATCGTCAGCAGCGCGAGCCCCGAGAACACCGTCGCCCATCCGAGAGATTTCCGCGCTTCATAAACGCCCGGCGACGCGGCCACTCGCGGCAAAAGCCAGGGCGCCGTGCTGATGCCCGTCGCGATCGCAAACGTCCCGATAATGAAAGCCAGAGGGCCGATCGCGCCGAAAGGCTGGGTGTAGGGCTTCGTCAGCGCCGAGAAGCCTTCGGGCGGCAACTGAAAGGCCAATGGCCAGACGCGCACCAGCTGCAAGCCCTCGTTCACTTCATTGCGCACCAGCCCGCGCACCATCGGCCCGTTCGCGAGCTGCGGAATCGGCAGGCTCGTGACGATGACGCTGACCGTCGTCGCCACGGCAAGCAAGGCGAGGAAAAGTGCAATCGATTGCGCCACGCCCGCCCACGTGAAGGAGCGCTTTCCGCCGGCGCCGGTGGAAATCGCGATGGTGAGCGCGAGCAGGCAGATGAGGCCGTTGGCACTGCCGCCGGTCAGCCGCTGGGCGACGCTGCCGCCCATGCGAAGTTCGGCCGAAAGCACCAGAAGCATCGGAACGGCCGCAACGGCCGCGGTCACAATCCTAAGCGACCGGCTCTCGAACCGCCGCCCGAGATAGCTTGGAACCGTGAAGGCGCCAAACTTTCGATAGAAGGGCGCAAGCGCAATTGCCATGAAGACGAAGCCGGTGAGCGTGCCGATCAGCAGCACGAGCGCATCGAACCCGGCAAAGAAGAACGCTCCGGTCCCGGCGACGATCAACGTCCCGCCGAGCGCCGAAGCCGCGAGCAGCAGCCCCGTATAGGCGGCGGGCACGCGGCGCCCAGCCGCAAAAAAGCAGAGCGTCTCGTTCGTCCCAACCGAAAGCCCGATCGCGCCATAGATGAGAATAGGCCCGGCGAAGATCGCCAATCTCAGTAGATGTTCATCGAGGCTGAGCTGCTCGAAAATCAAGACGAGCAGGAAGAGCGCCGTGTAGAGCGCCGCAAAGATGCTGAAATACGTGCCGAGGCGGGGATTGATCATCCTCGCACGCGCGCCGAACGCCATAGTCCGCCTCACATGTCTTCATGGGCGCCATGCCAGTGATCGATGGCATTTTGGCGATTGACGTAGCTTGCAACCGTGATCAGCGCGACCACGAAGAACCCGTGGGCGGCGAGAAAGTACCCCAGCGGAAAGCCAAGAAACCTGCTGGCATTCAACTGTTCGGCATAAAGTGGCAAAATGATAACGAGGGCGATGAACGGGATGATGCTCGCCAGGACTTGCCATTTGGTATGGCGCCAATAGGGCTTGCGTTCCTTGCGTTCGATCATCCGGCTTGATCCCCCTCGCCGCCCGTCGGACCCCCCAAGACCGGTCCTCGGCTTACCGCACTATGCTCAGCCGCGGCGGCCCTTGTCCAACGATCCAATACCCAAAACGGCGTGGCGCGACGTTGTCCTACCGGGTGCCATCCTTTAAGTTCTGTACGAGTCGTTGCAACACTGCACCACTTTCCGCGACGGCCGCTTCAATTGTTCGCCTCGTCATGACGACAACTAAACTCCTGAATTAGCGTCGCGTGAGATCGGTCCGAAATATCATCTGAGAAGGACATCGCAATGGGCATAGTCAACGAGTTCAAAGAATTTGCGATGCGGGGCAATGTTATCGACCTCGCCGTCGGCGTCATCATCGGTGCCGCATTCGCGCCGATCGTTGCTACGCTCGTCGACAACATCATCATGCCGCCGATCGGCTATATTCTGGCTGGCGTCGACTTCTCGAGCCTCGCCGTCAAAATCCCAACACCAACCGAGCCGGTTCTGATCAAGTACGGCATATTCCTGAATGCAGTTATCAAATTCCTCATTACGGCGTTCGCAATCTTCCTCCTCATCAAGTTGATCTCGTTCATCCAGAAGCCGAAAGCTGCTGCGCCTCCGGGCCCGACCCAGACCGAGATCTATCTCAAGGAAATTCGCGACCTTCTCGAAAAACGGACGACCGCGACCTGACCCGGCACGCATGCACGTTCAGCGAGCGCCAAGCAAATGCGCGCTCGCTGTTTCCTCGCCCGTGGCGCGGGCTCTCTACTGCTTGATGTTGTATTGCACCTGTTCGCCGACCCAGCCGCTCACGCTCAAACTGATCGGCGAGCCCTTGCGCTGATCGACCGCCGACCGCGTCGCTTCCAGATCGTTGATCCGCTGCTCCACATCGGTGGAAGGCTTGGCGGCACTGATGCCCGCCGCCTTATCGATATCCTGATTGATCTTCGCGGCGAGCGCCGGATCATGTGGCGGGGTTAAAGACCCCAAATCGTCGGCGCGAGCCGCCGCACCGAGCGAGAAAGACGCGACAGCAACTGCGACGCAGAGATTTGCTGTAATGATCTTCATCATCTCACCCCCATCATCCCAAAAGCTTCTAACACGCTTCTGAAACGCGGATTCTAAAAATTTCCGCCGTGGCCGCTTCGGAAAGCTGAACTGCGTTTAGGCTCAACGGTAGCCTTTCCGCCCGAGGAGGGTATTTCCCGACCCGCATCACACCATCGAGGCAAGCCGCGCAAACACCTCATGCGATAATTTGAGCTCGGCTGCGGCCAAATTCTCACTGAGATGCGCGACCGACGACGTACCGGGGATAAGGAGAATGTGTGGCCCGCGCCGCAACAGCCACGCCAGCGCCGTCTGCATCGGCGTTGCGCCGAGTTCCGCCGCGATCTCCGACAACGCCGACGACTGCAAGGGCGTAAAGCCGCCGAGCGGGAAGAACGGCACATAGGCGATGCCGAGGTTTTCCAGTTCGTCAATCAGCGCGTCATCGTCACGATGCGCAATGTTGTAGAGATTCTGGACGCAACCGATATCGGCAAAAGTCCGCGCCTGCTTGAGCTGGTTCGACGTCACGTTGCTGAGACCAATCTGCCGGACCAGTCCTTTGCGTTGCAGCTCGGCCAACGCCATCATCTGGGGCTCGAGCGAACTCTCGACCGGCCCGTGAATGCCGCCAACGCGGAGGTTCACGACCTCGAGCTGATCGACCTTGAGGTTGCGGAGGTTGTCATGTACCGCGCGCGTGATGTCGGCCGGCGAGAGAGCCGGAATCCAGGAGGCGTCCTCACCCCGCACTGCCCCGACCTTCGTCACGATCACGAGGTTATCCGGATACGGATGCAGTGCCTCGGCAATGATCTGGTTGGTGACGTGCGGGCCGTAAAAGTCGCTGGTGTCGATGTGATTGACGCCCCGCGCGACGGCTTCCCTCAGCACGGCAAGTGCGGCGTTCCGATCCTTCGGCGGTCCGAACACGCCCGGTCCCGCGAGTTGCATGGCACCGTAACCCATGCGGTTCACGGTCCGGTCGCCTAGCGAGTAGGTGCCGGCGGCAGTGATATCAGTCATGGCTAGGTCTCCGAGAAAGGACAGCCGCAAAGCGGTTTGCGGGCATCGCCCGAAAATCCGGCATCATCAGCATCACCAATATAAAACCGTCGACGACGCCGAAAAGACGACACCTCTATACGGACAATTTCGAACCGCTTGCTGGATCGTCGAGAAAGTGTCAAAACCCCCGCTTCAGGGCCGCGGGCGTAGTTCAATGGTAGAACGGCAGCTTCCCAAGCTGCATACGAGGGTTCGATTCCCTTCGCCCGCTCCAGTATTTTGAAAATCTCCGAAACCCCGCAATCGAGAAGGATGGCGTTCAGGCGCCGGCTCGATGGGCGTCTAAATCGATAATGTTATCGCCCGGCGGATTGATGGGTGAGAAGTTCGACACCTTGTTGCTGTCGCAGACATAGAGCCACTTCGCATCGAAGAGTTCGCCGTCACGAATATAGCCAAGAATGGCTCCGTGCTTGGGACGCCAAAAAAGCGTCGGCGGCAATTCCGTACCCAGCTTCACCCAATCGGGCTCGACGTACTCTCCGACAGGCTTCCAATGGATCATCATGTCCTCGGCTTCTTCCACAGCGAACGCAACCGGCCCTGATTCCCCGGCAGAGTCCATCTTTAGATAGGCTTATAGGTCGCCTTTGCCAGGCTGTCCTCGCTACACTCCGGCCCGCAAAAGTTGCACCGCGCAATCTGCCGCATAAATCGCGAAGCCGACTCAAGCCTATTGCAATGCATTCCGGCCGTTTCCCGTTCCAGAGATGACCGGAATGACAACAACCGAGGCAAGAATAGCCACGATTGGCGGTGAACTTTGCAGGCCCTGGTGATAATTCGGGGACTTGGAACGAGCTTACACATTGTGGACACATAGCGTGACCAAAGCGTTTGCCACAAAACGTCAATAGGCGTTGCACTTCTGAACCAGAGGATAGCCTCCCATGAAATTGAATTTGAAGCACACGTTGATCGCCGCCGCCTTTGCGGCAATACCGTTCTCGGCGCACGCGGCTGACGCGGACAATGGAGTCGAGCTCGCATTTCTGCCAAGCGCGAGGGACGTAACGTTGCTCAACGAAGGCGGCAAGTTCGTCACCGTCGATATGAAGAAACTCGCGAAGGGCGATAAGTGCCATCTGGAAAAGGACGCAGTCATCATGAAGGTCGGCCCCGGCGCCGAACCGGCGACGACGCGTGTACGCTACGGCGCACCGAATCTCAGCCATGGCGGATGTCCGTTCATGACCGAGTTCGAAATTCCGGATGCCGACTACACGGCTGCTCGCACCGCATTCACGGCGAAGAAGGATGAAGCGTCGAAGAAGATCGACGATCTCAAGAAGCAGCTCGGCGACAAGTGGAATGAGCTGACACAGCAGAAGAAATAGAATGCCGAAAGCGAAAGGCCTCAGCTATTTGGCCTTTCGCTTTTTCCTCAGCGGTTCGTTCCTGAGGAGCGAGATCAGATAGATGCCGAGCGCCATCGGCACGCCGATCGCCAAGATCATTTTTAAATCTTCAAGCATCGCACGCTCTCCTTGGACGATCCCGGATCAACTGAGTAGCACACGCGCGAGTCGACCTCCCAAGTACATCGCGTTGCAAATTTGATCCCATCTCCCTTTTAGCTCACCTGATGCCCAAAATCATCAGCCGAGAGATCTTGCTGGTGAGCAGCGGCATCACAAAAGAAAAGGCCGGGAAGACGATATCCTCCCGGCCTCGAAATTCCGTCTTATCGTTGTTCAGCAGCCACGTAGCGCCATGCACCTATCATAAATGCGGCTGCCGACTTGCCACTGATCGGCGCAACTCAGCTGCACGGCATCGCAACTGTTGACGTAGTTGGGCCAACCTCCGGGACCGCCTGGGCGGTCAGGCCAGCCGAAATGCTGCGTGCGTTGAAACATCGATTGAACAGGTGGCACCTTTGTAAAACTGGGCTCCGCAACGGCGGAAGTCGCAACCACGCCGGCGCCACATGCAATCAACCCGAACACTATTTTCTTCATTGTGCGTCTCCTTGCTTGAAAGCACGAAGATTGCTTGGAAGCAGGACGACTCTAACGACGTTTCGACCACAGAATGAAATTCCGAACTTCGCGCTGAACATAGGGTTCACAAGCGAACTCCTTTGAGCCGCGATTCATGACGCACTGCACGCGTCAGCGAAGTTGCACTTCGATTGCGAAGAGCGGCATCAAGCCCTTCGGAGAAGCTCAGTTACGTCAACAAACATTCAGTCCCGGTGCGTTTGCACAAGCGCGGGCAAAATTCTGCGCGGAAAGCGGCGCACCGCGCAAAAAAGAAGCCGGGAGGCTGAAACCTCCCGGCCGCGAAGAATGAAGCCTAGTTCAAGTCAGCAGCCGTGGCGCCACAGGCAGCGGCGGAACCCAGGACCGCCCCAACCCCAGCGTTCCGCGCAGAGATGCCGCACGCCATAGCAGCCCCGATATCCATAGCCATAGCCGTAACCGTAGCCCCAACCCGGTCCACGCCAGCGATGCCCCCAGCCGCGATGCCAGCGATGATAGTAGTAGGCTTTCTGAACCATCGATTGAGCAGCAGGAGCTGACGGGAACACCGGTTCAGCCGATGCCGCGGTCGTGAACAGAATGGTGCTGAGTGCAAAAAATCCAAGCGCAATTTTTCTCATTGGATGTCTCCATTGATTTAGACGCAAGAGCCATCTTTAACGAGAAAATTCGCGCAATTTGTGCGCTTACGAGAATGTATTCAAATGCATGGGAAGCTGAACATCCGTTCACGGATCGGCCGCAATCGGCAACCGCCAGAGTCGGGAAATATTACCCGCCGCAGGAAATTTCCCCGGCGAAGGATCGCCGGTTACGGATGGGGTTGCATCGCCGAAGGTTGAGCAGCCGCAGCAGGAGCGCTGGCTGCCTGAGGCGCCACTCTCGGATTCATCTGTCCATAATAATAGGCGCTCGCGCACATCGCGAACGCGATAAGCAGCACGACCACCAGCACGTTGAGCGTATTGTCGGTTCGCCTGACGGCTTCATCGAAGCTGCGGCCTTCACTCCAGAGCGCCATGTCGTCTCTCCTCGGTTAAGGCGTGTTCGGCTTCGGAGCGTCGGATGCAACAAGCGCTGCAGGCGATGTCGAAACAATCCCTGCGTCGTCGGTCAGGATACGCCCGTACATCAGAACCGAAACGAGCACGATGCCGAGAAGGAACGCAACGCATACACCGACCAGAGTGACGCGCCGCGCTTCCTGCCGCGCAAGAGCTTCGTCGGCATCGTCGATGAAATCGTGCTGTTGATCGAACGCCATGGCGTGATCCTCCAAGCCACTTTTCTAGGAGAACGGCGCGCGACGAACGTGGTTCCGGGAAATCTGCGTATTGATCCGCACAAAGAAAAAGAGAGCGGCCATGTAAGCCGCTCTCTTCTTTGAGCTTATCGCTCAATGACAGAACCATTTGGGGACGGCGCGGTTCTGCCGGCGCCGATCAAACCTCTGGGGTAGAGGTTGCCATGTAGATCCATGGGCAACAACTACTCAGCACAAACGCTGCTGTCGGCATCCCTTAAGCAATCTGATTTGGGTGCTGATGGTCAAGCCTGACGTAACCAAGGCGCCAACCGGGACAAACGATTGAGCCGCGCCGGACACACCCCAGGTACCTATCGCTGCACCGTGACGCGGGGAGGGAACTACCCGTCATCGACTGCGTTGTCAGCTCCGGAGCGCGGCATCAGCCCGCTCTTTTAGGGTGCCGGCTCGGTGCGGACGGGCCGGCATTCCATTGGTCTGGAGTCGACGTCTGGAATTGACATGCAGACCACGTGCTACACTTCTGATGAACTGAAAAAACTCGCGCACATCATAAGCGAGATTCTTGCGGAAACGCGCAGCCGCTTTCCGGAGCTTTCGACCGATGATGTCGTGCAACGTGTCTGCGCCATCGCCGATCAAGGCGAGCGCGACATAGCGAAATTCCGCCAAGCCCTGGTGATGGACGCGGCCTGAGTGGGCCGGGGGGGCCATAGCGGCTTCAGTCTGCGATCCCGCAACCAGCCCGCATGGCTCACGCCCTTTGCAGCATGCCTTCGATGTTTTGCATATACCATGCATAGGTCTCCGCGAGACCCTGCTTCAGACGCTTGCGTGGCTTCCAGCCCCTTGCCGAAAGACGCGAAACGTCGAGACGCTTGCGCGGCGTCCCGTCGGGCTTCGAAGGATCTGCGACGATCTTCCCTTCGAATCCGACCACTCGACAGATCAGCTTCATCAGGTCCAGGATCGTGATGTCTTCGCCCGAGCCGATATTGACGTGTTGCGCGCCGGAATATGTCGTCAGCAGATGCACGATTGCGTCCGAAGCATCGTCGACATGCAGGAACTCGCGGCGGGGCGTACCGCTGCCCCATATCGAAACCGTTGCAGCGCCGCTGATCTTGGCCTCGTGCGCCTTGCGCAGAAGCGCCGGAATGACGTGAGAGGTGTCGAGATGAAAATTGTCGCCCGGGCCGTAGAGGTTGGTCAGCATCACCGCAATGAAATCGGCGCCGTATTGCGAACGGTAAGCTTCGCATAGCTTCAACCCGGCTATTTTCGCGACGGCATAGCAGTCGTTGGTGGGCTCGAGAGGACCGCTGAGCAACGCATCCTCGCGTATCGGCTGCGGTGCGAACTTCGGATAGATGCAAGAAGACCCGAGAAATACGAGCTTCTCCACGCCCGCGCGAAATGCGGCGTGGATGACATTCATCTCGATGGCGAGATTCTCGTAAAGAAATTCCGCCGGGAAAGTGCTGTTCGCCTGAATGCCGCCGACCTTGGCGGCGGCGACGATAACGGCGTCGGGCCGCGCTTCGAACATGAAACTGCGAACGGCCGCCTGATCGAGGAGATCAAGACGCTCGCGCCCGACGGTCAGCAGATCGCAACGCTCGCGTTGCAGGCGGCGCAACAGGGCGCCACCCACCATCCCGCGATGACCGGCAACGAACACGCGTTTTCCCGAGAGATCGTAAATCATCTGGTATCACGCTTGGCTTAGGCCGACCGGTCCAATCGCCAATACTCTCTATCGACGAGACGCAAATCGGCATCGACCATCTCGGCGACCAGTTCGGCGAATGACGTCTTGTGCCGCCAACCGAGCTTGGCGAAGGCCTTCGAAGGATCGCCAAGCAAAAGATCGACCTCCGCCGGACGAAAGTATTCCGGATCGACGCGCACGAGCACTCTGCCGCTCTTCGCGTCGCGCCCAACCTCGTCGGCACCTGCGCCCTCCCAGCGCAGAAGACGGCCCGCCCTTTGAAAGGCGAGTTCGACAAATTCGCGCACGGAATGCGTCTCGCCCGTCGCGAGAACATAATCGCCCGGCTCTTCCTGCTGCAGCATGCGCCACATGCCGTCGACATAATCGCGGGCGTGACCCCAATCGCGCTTCGCATCGAGATTGCCGAGATAAAGCGTGCGCTGCACGCCTTTCTCGATCGCCGCCACGCCGCGCGTAATCTTGCGCGTGACGAAGGTTTCGCCCCGGACCGGACTTTCATGATTGAAGAGAATGCCGTTCGAGGCGTGCAGCCCGTAGGCCTCGCGGTAGTTGACCGTAATCCAATAGGCATAGAGCTTGGCGACGCCGTAAGGAGATCGCGGATAGAACTGCGTCGTCTCCGATTGCGGCGTCTCGCGGACACTGCCGTAAAGTTCCGACGTCGAGGCCTGATAGAAGCGGGTCGATCCCGCGAGGCCTAGAATGCGGATCGCCTCGAGCAAGCGCAGCGTTCCGAGCGCATCGGCATTGCCTGTGTATTCCGGCGTTTCGAAGCTGACGCCGACGTGACTTTGCGCGGCGAGATTGTAGATTTCATCAGGCCGAATTTCCTGAACGAGACGGATGACGTTCGTCGTATCCGTCAAATCCCCGTAGTGGAGATGAAAGCGCGTTACCCGCTCCCGCGGATCGGAATAGAGATCGTCGATGCGCTCCGTATTGAAGGACGAGGACCGCCGCTTTACCCCGTGAACCTCATAGCCCTGCTGCAAAAGGAGACGCGCGAGGTATGATCCGTCTTGCCCGGCCACGCCGGTGATAAGTGCCGTCCGTCTTCGCTCTGCCATATGCCCCCTCGCCCATCCCACGACCTGAGATAGTACTCAAATCCTACATACTCGCAATAGATGCAATAACAAAAGTGATTCCACCTTAGATTGCCTGCGCGTTCTGGTGGATAACGAAGCTTTGGGGGACGTGGGACTGCGCAGAGCACCCGTGCGCGGCTGCAGAGGAGCCGCCAATCTTCAGGGAGAGCGACTCTCCCAGGGCCGAACTAATCGGCAGTGCCGCTCATCGAAGGCGAGGCCGGATTTTCGGGATCGACGCGCTGGCTGAGCGGCACGTTTCGACCGCCATCCGTCGACTCGTATTCCTGCGGCGCGGTCGGTCTTTCGACCTTTTCACCGATGTCGTCGCTTCCGCTCCATCCGTTGCCGTAGCCCCACGGCATAGCGGTCGAATAGCGCTCGTCGTAAGCCCGCTGCGCTTGCGCGAGCACGGGCGACGCCATCGAGAGCGCTCCAATTCCGGCAGATAGTAAAAGGATCTTTATCATTTCGGTCCTCCTCGACCTAATTCGCGGAAAACCGGAACTGATTGTCACCGTTCCGTCACAAACATGCCCGGAGGGAGACCGCGCGGAACCCTCGGCCGGTTGCCGCGTTGCCGCTGGAACGTCTGATCAGGAGCCAGACATGACAGTCGAGAGTCTCGCAGTCAGCAATAATGAGCCTGCCGAGCTATTCGATGCGCGAACCCGCATTGCGCGTCTCGAAGCCAAAGTGCAGCAGGCTGATTATCTTCTCGCTGAAGCCTTGGAACAGGCCGTTGACTATGAGGATATGATCCGAAAACTGCAGATGGCCCAACAAACGTTGAAGGAGGCCATGAGCCAGGAAAGCGACCTTCTGCGCGCCTAGACCGGCCCCGCATGCACGATGCGATATTGGTACGGCAAGTCCGCACAGTAATGAAGGCCCGCCTGCTCCGCCGCCTCAAACGACTCGAAGGCGCCCTGGATCACTTCGTTGCCGCCACCGAAGCACCCCTCGTCGTCGCCACGACAGGATTCACACCAGACGACCACGCGAAATTTTTCCATCATCCACCCCGTGAAACGCTTCGCACGAGCAATTGATCTCCACGCCGTGCAAGGCCTTTTTCTGATTTGCCTTCTGAATTTTGGATGAATGCATCCGTGAGTTTCATGTGCGGCAGATCACGGATTGCGAATGGAGAAGCCGCTTGGGACCCACGGTGCGGAACCCCATTCGATCGGACGCGTTGAAAGCCGCGCTTACGAAGGTTTCACGGCCCACCCGGCCGCGCATGAGCCATTCGTTTTTTGCAAGCGGTGTGAACAAGTGCCGCATCCGCCGTGTCAATTCAGCCGCACGGGCTTGAATGTAGATGAACAGACGTTTATCTCGCCGGACTCGTTTCCAGGAACGCAGCCACCTTTGAGTTCAAGAATGCCGAAGCAGGCAACGAAAATCCGGTTCGATGAGATCGAGACAGCCGCATCGGACGGCTACTATGTCTTTCTCACACTCTTGTGCGCCGTCGCCGCAACCACGTGCGCGATCCTCGTGAGTGTCGGTATCGAAATGCTCAGCTGAGATATCGATCCAGCTGAGCATTTGTTGCGGCAGGGCGTTATCCTAAGACTTTCGAACGGCGATGCTGGCGGGATAATTGCGCCCTCGCCTCAATGAAGTACTTTTATGGTGCCACGAGCGTCACGGGCTCGCGGTCAATTTCAAAGGTAGCGCGCTGGTTCGAAGAATGGCTCGTGTATCGAGAAAAAATAAGATTCTGGCAGCGATCGCGGGCCGCGTGGTCGTCGGGCTGATCAACACCGTCAAAAAGACGTCTCGACCGATCTACCAGCCTGTCACGTTCCTTGACGATCTTCGCGCTCAGGTTCCCTTCATCTTCGCCATGTGGCACGGCCAGTTCATGATGCTGGCCGACGTCAACACCCGCGAATACAAAGTCGCCGCGATGGTCTCTCGGCACGGCGACGGTGAGATCGTCGCGCATTTTCTGCGCCCCTTCGGTATCTCGGCAATTCGTGGTGCAGGAGCAGGTCACCGCAAACGGGACCGCGGCGGCGCGTATGCTCTTCGCGCGGCTGTGCGTGCCCTCGAGGAAGGGACCATCGTCGCCATGACGGCGGACGTGCCACCCTCCCGGCCGCGTCACGCCGGTGAAGGCATCGTCATGCTGGCGCGCCTCTCCGGCCGCCCGATCATCCCGATCGCCGCCGCGACCTCGAGATTTTTCGTACTGAATTCCTGGAGCAGAATGACGATCAATCTGCCGTTCTCTGATCTTGCGCTCGTCGCTGGAGATCCGATTTTCGTCGCTGCGGACGCCGATGACGCCGAACTCGAAAACAAGCGGCGCGAAGTCGAGAATGCACTGAATGCCGTGACGAGCCGGGCCTACGAAATCGCGCAGGCAACCGAGCCGACGCTCGACACTTCGACGTCGCAAGAGACGAGCACCCGAAACACCTGAGAAGCCGTCACGTCACTCGGCGGCGACGGTTAGATGCACGTCCTGCTCGTGACTGCGCAGCTTTTCCTCTTCCGCACTCATATAGCCGCGCAGGCGCGGCACGGCGTCGACGGTCTTTGCGAGCTGCATCTGGAAGACCATGAGGCCACCGTAGCGGAACCCGGCTTCCGCTGCCGCAAGATAGAATTCCCACATTCGGCAGAAACGCTCGTCGAGCACGGCGGCCGCTTCCTCGCGCCGAGCCAGAAACCGGCTGCGCCACGCTGAAAGCGTATCCGCATAATGAAGCCGTAGGATCTCGACATCCGTAACGATGAGCCCCACCCTCTCGACTGCGGGAAGCACCTCGGCGAGCGAGGGAACGTAGCTGCCGGGAAAGATATATTTCGCGAACCAGGGATTCATCGCGCATCGCCCGTCCATGCGGCCGATGGAATGGATCAGCGCAACGCCGTCGTCCTTGAGATTTCGCCGGACGACTTCGAAGTAGGTGTCGTAATCCTTGAGGCCGACATGCTCGAACATTCCGACGGAGACAATCCGGTCAAAGCTATCGCTGAGCGCACGATAGTCTTCGAGACGGAATTCGACATGCGAGCTGAGGCCGCGCTCGCTTGCCCGGCGTTGCGCAACTTTGAGCTGCTCGGGCGATAGCGTCAGCCCGGTCACGTGGGCGCCAGCGATATCGGCAAGGTAAAGCGCAAGCCCACCCCATCCGCTCCCGATGTCTAGAACTTTGGCCTCGGGCTTGATGAGGAGCTTCGCCGCGATATGCCTTTTCTTGGCGAGCTGGGCTGCGTCCAGGCTCTGCCCCGGAACCTCGAAGTAGGCACACGAATATTGACGGTCGGAATCGAGAAACAACGCATAGATGCGATCGTCTATATCGTAATGGTGATGGACGTTGGCGCGCGCCCGCCGCCGCGAGTTCCGCAAGTTCCACCGTCCGACAGTATTGCGCAAAATGCTGCGTACATGCCCGAACTGCGGCGGCGTGAGACTATGGAGATTCCGGCCCAAGAGTTCGAGCAGATCGTAAATTGACCCGCCGGAGATCTTCAACCGCCCGTCTGTAAAGAGTTCGCCAAGCGCCATTTGCGGATTGAAGAAAAGCTCTAGTCCGGCCCTGGAATCCATCAACTTGACGATCAGCGGCAACCCGCTTCCGTCACCGGCCGCGAGCCGCTCGCCTCCCGGAAGCTCAAGCGTTAAAGAGCCCGTTTGAACGCATCGATTGAGAAGGGATTGTAATGCGCGCTTCATCGGTGATGCACAGCTCAAGCCGAACAACCAAGCAAAACAAACCAGAAAGCCTTTTGGTTCCAAACCAACCGCGATCCGCCAACAGGAACCTAAAAGACCATCTCCGGTTTTTCACGCGTATTGGGGCAACGCAGTAAAGTCAGTCTAAAGGATTGTCATTTGCGCCAGAGCCAAAAGCAATCGAAACATGAGCCCAGGCATCGCCCGCACGGCGTTCACAAGAAATCGCAGAACCGGTCGAAGCACCTGTGGTCTGCCGAGGTCACCGAACATAGCGACGCGCTCGATCTCGAAAGCCACGTATTTGCAAGGAAACCGGCCGAGATCGCACAATCGCTGAAGCGCTCAGCCGAACGAAGCCACAGACGGAAGACAACGCCATTCCAATCGGCGATGTCCATGCTCAATTTCTACATTAATCGCGCGGGCAAGAACCTGACCGCGAAACGCCGGCAATCCCTCGATCGCGCCAAAGACGAGCTGCGAAAGGCTTTCGGCAAGACGAAATAACTACGGAGGCCGCTTTTCGAGGCCCTGACTTAAGCTCACCCCGTGCGCGGTCTTCTCCCAATAAAAAGGTCGAAGCACGAGATCGATGATCGCGCGATACGCCGCGAATGAAATCGCGAGCCAATAGACCGGCAGAAACAGAATTGAGATGAGCCGCAGCCGCGCTCCCATCCCGGCCGCAGTGACAGCGATGAGTGACGCCGCCGCAATATACCCCGTCGCGAAATTCACTCCGAAAAGCCACAGCAAAAAATCGCTGTCCGGTAGCACGCGCATCCCGAGCGCACCATGTATCGCAGCAAAGACATAGAACCAGGGATGACAAAGCATCGAGACGAGCATTGCGCAGATCGTCACCTGAAAGCCGGCAAACCGCCACGGACCGAGATCGCGCCACAGGCGCGTCGGCCGGCGCATGTGCACCAGATATGTCTGCATCCAACCCTTGATCCACCGTGTGCGCTGTCCGAGCCACGCGCGCCATGACGTCGGCGCTTCTTCCATCGTCTCGGAATCGATCATGGACACTTCGTATCCGAGGCGGGCTAAGCGGATTCCGAGATCGGCGTCTTCCGTGACGTTGAATGGATCCCAGCCGCCGCATTTCAGAAGGACATCGCGCCTGAAATGCGGTGTTATGGAGCAGTCTCACCTTACGTGAGATGAGCCCATGCCGCCGGTCCTAGGGAAAGGACCGAAGCAGTGGTTGAAATTGCCGTGGCGGTCTTGATGTACCTCGTCGGCGCATCAACAAACTCAGGTGTACTTGCTGAGCATTTCGATGATGCCAAAGTCTTCTTTTCCGCTCGTCGACAGTCTGTCGTACTCTTCAGCGGATCGCGGGAATGGGGCCATCGGGCCGAAGAAAGTCAGGTAGCCGCCCGGCGTGCTTTCGTAGATGTTCGGGGGATCGAAGCCGTCTCGGTAAAACAAACTAGCGATGACATAGTAATTCTGGATGCCAGCGCTTCGCTCCGTTATCCAGGTTCGCTCAAGCTCATCTTTGAAGATTTTTATGGGAAATTCGCGTTCGATCTCTTCCTCGGGATAGGTCGGGTGCCTCATGATATTGACCCACTGAGACGCAGATTTTCTCAGAACATCAATTTTAGATTGGACGTCATTGGTGCTGGCCTGAAAGTTATCGATCCACGGGATGGAGGCGCCAAAAGCAACGCCTTTTCCGATGTTTTTTGCCACTACTCTTATTCGAAGCTTCAAATCGCCCGCCTTGTCGTATTCGATAGTCTCCCTCAGTGGGGTCATAGTGACCTTGAACCGCGGTCTGTGTTCCGCGATCAAAGCTGCGCGTGTGAGTTTGTTGCTCTCGATGGCGGCGAGCGCGCTGTCCTTGGCGGCGTCGGCTGCCTTGCCAGTGTCGCTGACCGTGACCTTGAGAAGATACAGTTGAATGCCGCCAATCAGCACGAGAAGCCCAGTGAAGACGGACAGCCAGAAATCCGTAATTTTCGTCTTGTGGCCCATGATGGTCCAGAATTCGGAAGCCTCCTCGGTGCGGCGTTGGCAGTCGTCATCGCATTTGGCGGAAGCTGTAGAGCCGCCCATCATTGGCTCGCCGGCCGTTGGTCGCGTGCCGTTCTGTGGGGTGGTGCCTCCGTCGCCTTGAGTGCGTCTGGCACTGTCGGACTGTTGATCGGTTTGGATCCCTGGAGTCTGTTGGGCCGCCTGTGGTGAAGTCAGGGTCGAGATCTCGAAAAGCAAAATGACGAGAAAGAATGCGATGATGCCTAGCGAGAGTTCGCTCTTGCGCTCGTCCGACATTAGCCCCTGCTGTTACACGTCTTCCAGCCTCACATTCTCGCATCCTATCGCGGCGAGAGACGCAAGGAAGAACGTGGCCGCAAAAGTCCCTCTACTGAGCTTATTGGCAACAGAGGCCTCTGTTTCCTTGAAGCCGTGGCCCTCAAGGCGCTTTGCGAGTTCCTGATAGCTGACATCAGCGCGTTTCAATTCGGCCTTGAGGTACCGCTTGGCGCGGTCGGCCCATTCCTTTTCCTTGTCGAGCGTCATGCATCCTTCCTCGTTGAAGAAAAGATATCATAAATGATATTTTTCTATTGACAACGAGATAATCTAATCATATCAGATGTAAGAGAAAGGTCTCACATCTGATATGTCTCAACACTTCCTCCTGTCCGCAGCCGCTAGATCGCTCTCCGTAGCGAAGGTGGCGCGCATGTCGGATGAGGAAGCGCATACGGCCTTCAAGATGATCCGCTGGTCCGACACGCAGGGCGAGCCGTGCTGCCCGAAGTGCGCGTGCACCGCAACTTACACCTACGCGACGCGGAAGCTTTGGAAGTGCAAGGCCTGCAATCATCAATTCAGCGTCACGTCCGGGACGATCTTCGCCAATCGGAAAATGCCGATCCGCGATTATCTCTTGGCGATTGCGCTGTTCGTTGATGGCGTCAAAGGCCACAACGCCCTGCAAATGAGCCGTGATCTTAACCGCTCTTACAAGACAGCTTTCGTTTTGTGCCATAAGCTGCGCGAGAGCCTTGGCGATCTCGATAACGGCGCGACCGTCTCCGGGGAGGTTGAAGTCGATGGTGGCTATTTTGGCGGCTACGTCAAACCGGCCAACAACAAAGAGAACCGCCGCGACCGTCGCCTCAGTCAGAACCAGTCCGGCAAGCGTCGCGTTGTCGTCGTCATGCGCGAGCGCAATGGCAAAACACTGCCCTTCGTGTTCCGGTCGGAAGACGCGTCCATTCCGACCATCAACGAGCGGGTGACGTCAGGCAGCACGATCTATGCCGACGATGCCGCGAGCTGGGACGCGCTGCACATCCGCTTCCTGACCAAACGCATCAATCACTCGGAAGCCTATTCAAAGGACGGGGCGTGCACGAACTGGGCGGAAAGCTTCTTCTCCCGGATGCGTCGTGCGGAGATCGGCATTCATCACCGGATCGCAGGCAAGTATCTCGCGTTCTACGCCCGCGAAATGGCGTGGCGGGAAGACAATCGCCGCGTCACCAACGGCCAGCAGTATCTGGCCGTCACTGACGCAGCGCTCAAACATTCTGTCAGCCGCGTCTGGGCTGGGTATTGGCAAAGATATCAACGAGACGCTCATGCCTCGATTTAAAAATTTACCGGCCCGCCACGGGGCCGAAGCCCTGGCTAAGCAAGTTTGTCTTGCAGTGGGGGCAATAAAGATAAACGCCGCCGCCACGCTCCTCTTCTTGGAGCGGCGATTTCTCGCCCTTTTGGTAGCAGTTTGCGCATATGGAATGCGGAGGCTCGCCGCCTTCCATTCCGGGCTTCAGCGAGTAAACAACAATTCTGTCGCCAAATCCGACCTTCTTCAATTCGTAGCGCTGCTTCTCTGTTTCCCAGTGTTCAAGGCTAGCAATCTTCTTTTCCAGTTCGCCTACTTTTTGAATCAGCGCCGTGCGCTCCTCTTGAGCCGCAAAAACGCGCTGCTGGGCATCCATGATGAGGTTATTAAATTCGACGACCTTGGCTTGAACGGCCGCACTGTCGCGCAATCCTATTATCGATTGCAGGAGGTCCTTCGCTCCATTGAGCGTGCCCATCACGGCTGATATTTCTGAAATCATTTTCTTTCCTCTGTTCAAAATTGAGTCAGAGGAAGCGCCCGGTACTTGTACTGGGACGCGAACAGACGCAAACATTCTTGAGTCTCTAGTCTTTCGGGGCGCTTCCCCAAAAGGCCTTCACGAAGGAAGGGCGGTGGTTGCACACCGCTCTTTTTCATATGCAACGGTTTGTTTAGGGAGTCGAGTCCCCGGGTACCGGCCGCATGGTGGGATGGCGATCTGCAAGCAGCATCAAATGGTTCTTGGCGCGCTCCAGAAGATATAAGACGTCTCCAATTTTTCCGTAGGATGATGAAACGAACGACTCGCCATTGGGGTCTGTGCCCACAACTACGACATCCTRCAGATTGGCCTTCAGGCAGTTGGTGAGAACTTCCTCCGTAGATACCCACCCGATGGAGCCCAAGTGCGCTTCGTCTTCAGTTGCGGTTTCGGTCATTTTTTCAATTCCCATACGGCCTCTGATTTTCGTCCAAACCGTGTGGCCACGTTCTGTCGCCCCAAAGCATACAGCACACGTCCGATACGCTTGACCATATCGCCCATCAACGGTCTGTCATTGCCGTCCTTGCCTTCCGTCTGAATGGCTTTTTGAGCCAACTGGCGGCTGCTTAGGGGGCCGCTGGCGCTCCGGAGTTCGTCCAGCACGAAACGTCTGAGTTCGTTGCGGCTGAAATAGACGTTCCGCAGTCCTCGGGGCGACATCCCTTTCAGATCGCCCTCGTAGCCGAGAACCTTGAGGGTTCGGTCGAGAGCGTCCATGTCATTGGCGGTTGCCGCCAGTTGTTCACGGAGATGAAGGCTGCGATCGGCCAGCTCTTGGCGCTTGGTCAAGAGGCCTGCAATCGTGTGCTCAAAAGTGTCGGATCGGGTCAGTCTGATTTTCCCTGTCATTCCGACAGAGTTTCAGATGGGAAGATCGTCGTCACCGGGTTCTAAGGTGAGACTGCTCCATAACACCGCTGAAATGATTTGACGTGCCACCGAGCGGAATTGGCCAGCGCAGGTAATCGAGCGCCGGAAGCAAGCCGCGGAAGAGCGCCGCGTACTCGAGCGTGAACTGGCGGCTGAAAAAGCTTTCATCCGCATTCGTGACGGCAAGCCGCGCCTGCACGCACGCGAGCCGCGGACCTCCCTCGATGAATGCGTGGGCAGCCCGGCGAAGCTGACCCGGTTCCGGCCGATCCTCCGCATCGAAGACCGCGACGAGCGCGCCGCGCGCATCCTGCAGCGCATAGTTCAGCGCCCGCGGCTTGGTCTTTGGTTGCCCGGGCGGAACCGTCACCGTTCGCATGTTCGGAAAAAGCCGCGCCTGCGCGATCGCGCGCCGCGTCGCATGATCGTCCGCCTCGGTGATGAACAGGATCTCCAGCAGCTCATGTGGATAGTCGAGACGCCCCAGCGCGTCGACCAGGCCGGGCACGACCGCAGCTTCCCGATAAAGTGGAAGGAGCACCGAAAACGTCGGCAGCCATTTGTCGTAGCGGCGGTCGAAGGCGGGAGATTTCGATCGTCCCCTGCGGCTCCTGAAAGCACGCCAAAACGCTGCCAGACGAAGCGCCGAAATCATGAAAAACGGGATCGTGATCGTCAGCGACCAGAGAACGAGGCCGAAGTCCTCGAGCAGGATCAGCCCTGCGGTCAATGCCGAAAGCGCCGAGAAGAGAACCGCGCGCTGCCACGCGAGAAGCGGAGAAGCCGCGGAAAAGTCCGGTGCGCGGCGCCTCAAATCGTTGACCGCGCGATCGAGTTGCCCAATATCGCGATGGAACTGCGAACGGGGGGAAGCAGGTCCCCGGCGGACGTGACCGCGCGATGTGCGGACAGCGCGCACCGCCGGCGTCTTTGACCGAGCCCCGAACATTCAAGCCCCTGGTTGCCCCCGCGGCGACCGCCGTCGCCCAGCCAGTGACGAACTATATGCTCAAGATGTGCAGATTTGAAAGATGTTCAAAGAGAAGGCCGCCGGATAAAACTGTCGGCAAGGGAGCATGAGGAAGGCATGAAGGCTCGAAAGCGCATTCGAGACATTTTCCTCGCCGCCACGGCCTTCGCCGCTTTGGCCATCGGCTATTCCGTCGACGCGATGTCCGGCGACGCGGCACCCGTGCGAGTTGCAGCGACGTCCGCCCCACCGCCGGCCGATGCCGCGCCGACCCGCCGGGTCGTCATCCGCTTCCTGACCGACAGCGACTTCCCGCCTTTCAATTTCTACGATGAGGACGGCGTGCTCGTCGGCTTCAACATCGATCTCGCGCGCGCCATTTGCTTAGAACTCGGCACGTCCTGCGATATCAAAGCCCGCCCCTGGGAAGAACTTTTCACCGACCTGAAGAAGGGCGAGGCCGATGCTGTCATCGCCGCACACAAGGTCACCGTATCGGCGTTGAAGGACGTCGACTTCACCGACCGCTATTTCCACACGCCCGGCCGGTTCGCCGGGCGCAAGGACGAGCCGCAGGTCGAAATGTCTCCGAGCGGCCTCGATGGAAAGCGCATAGCTGTCGCCCGCGGCACCGCACATGAGGCTTTCCTCAAAGCCTTCTTCCGCGACAGCCCGCTGGCCATCTACGAGAACGCTGATTTGGCGCGTGAGGCCCTCGCAGCCGGCAAAGCCGATTTTCTATTCGACGACGGCATATCCCTCGCCTTCTGGCTGAATGGAACCTTATCGCGGCAGTGCTGCGAAATGCGCGGCGGCCCCTATTTGGAACCGAAGTTCTTCGGCGATGGCATCGCAATCGCCGTACCGAAATCCGACCCCGGAATTAGGCTCTTGCTGAACAAAGCTCTGGACCGGGTCAGGGCATCGGGGCGGTTTGAAGAACTCGTTCAACGCTACTTTCCCGTCAGAATTTATTGAGATTAATAGGCCTCGAAGCTAGGCGGCGCGCAAAAGCAGACCTAACGCTTGTTGCGCGCGTCTAGCGGACAGTCTCAAGGCAGCCTTGTCGAGCGAATGATCAACGCCATTGCCCGGACAGTTCTTCTTGCCTTCCTTTCGGTGACGCTGTTGCCGGCGTGGGAAGGAAGCAGCGACGCGAATGCCGCCTATTCGCGCAAACATTCAGTCCGCGCCCGCTATAAGGCAGCCCGCATCTATCGCCGGAATCGCATGCTGGCGATGCGCGCAGCAGCGGCCGCTGCTGCCAAAGCGCAGGCGGCTTCACAAGGAACGCCCCAACGCCCGGTGAAGCTCCTGACCAGGGATCAGATCCTGGCGTCGGACCCTGCGCGCCTCGAGCGCCTCGGTAACCGGCTCGTCGTCGGCTTCTCGAGCTTTTCCGAGGTGAAGCCGCTCGTCGAGAAAAAGGCGATCGCCGGCATCTTCATCACCGATCACAACGTGCGCGGCCGGAAAGCCGCCGACGTCGCCAAAGACATTCAAGACTTGCAAGACATCCGAAGAGCGCAGGGCTTGCCCCGTCTCATCGTGGCGGCGGATCAGGAAGGCGGATACGTATCGCGCCTTTCGCCGCCCCTTAAATGGCAACCGGCGCTTGGCATGATCATCGCCAAGCTGAAGACCGACAGCGAGCGCGAGAAAGCCGTCCGCGATTACGCGGAGACGCAAGCGCGCGAACTCGATCGCCTCGGCATCACCATGAACTTTGGCCCTGTTGTCGATCTGCGCCTCAGCGAACCGTCTCGCAATGACGGCGAAACGCGCATCTATTGGCGCGCCATCGACAGCGATCCCTATCTCGTCGCCAAGGTCGCCGGCTGGTATTGCGACACGCTGACGAAATTCAACATCATTTGCACGCTGAAGCACTTTCCGGGTCTCGGCCGGGTCGCGCGCGACACCCACGTCGCTTCGGGCGAACTCACCGCAAAACAAAGTCAGCTCGAACTCAGCGACTGGCTGCCGTTTCGCCGCGTCATGACGGAGCCCGGAATTGCGACCATGGTCGGCCACGTCCGCGTCGATGCGATCGATAAGGCAACGCCAGCGTCGTTCTCCGATGCCGTCATCAACGGGGTCATCAGACCTCGCTTCGAAAACGACGGACTTTTGATCACCGATGATTTCAGCATGGGCGCGGTGACCGGCTCGAAGGACGGGCTGGGCGGCGCCGCCGTGAAAGCGCTGAATGCCGGAATAGACCTGATCCTGCTCTGCGCACTCGATGCGCACTACGACGTTCTGATGTCGGCGTTGATCGAGGCGGATACCAAAGGCGAGATGGCGCTCGCCCGCGAGAACGAGTCCAGCGAAAGACTGAAGCGATACGTCTTCGTCGACGACCGTGAGCTGCCGCCTTCGGCCCCGCTCCAGGCAGAGCGGACGCCGCCACCCGTCTCCCCCTGACCTGAACCGCCCGCCGCGATGCCGCGCCTCGGAAGCCTATAGCGGCGGCGTGCTCGCCGGATCGCCAACTGGGCTTGCAAGACTGCGGCGGTCGGCAGCGAGCGAATGTCGAACGATCCACCACTTCCCGTCTCTGAGCGCATATTCCGCCATATAGGTTCCCCCGAGAACCGCGCGCGTCCCCTTACGCTCGCCTGTGATACGATAAGCGACCGGACCGCTCACCACGGCCGTCCCGCAATCGGCCGTCAGCGATGATGGTCTGATCGAAACCGTCGGCCGCTTGGCCAGCAGATCTTTGAAATAGGAGTGGATCGCCTCTTTCCCATTGTGGGGTGGGCCGTCCTTGGTCGCGATTAGCGATGCCTCGTCCGCGTAAAGGGCCGAAACCCGATCCGGATCGCCGCTCGCGAATTCCGTCCTCCACCTGTTTAGGAGCTGCACGATCTCGACGTCCGACAGCTTGATGCACGTCGCGTCCGCCCGCGCCGGACCCGCAACGACTGAGCCCGTCGCCGCCGCAAAGGCCGCGATCGATCCGAAAGCAAACGATTTGAGCGTGCGGCCGAAGAATCCCGGTTCATTCATGCGTAACTGTTCTCCCCCTTACTCGTTTTCACGATTCCCGGCCAAAAGGCGCCGCGACGAACGCCCGCGCAGACCCGATTGCCAATCCTCGTTGTGTTTGCTACAAGACCGCCAGAAAAGAAGCGCGGGCCCCGGCGGCAAAACCACCGGCGTCGGTGTTTTTGTGCATCCCGACAATCCGGATTCATTAGAGGATACAACTGCTTGCAGGTTCTCGTTCGCGACAACAACGTTGACCAGGCTCTCAAGGCGCTTAAGAAAAAATTGCAGCGCGAGGGCGTTTTCCGCGAGATGAAACTTCGCGGCCATTTTGAAAAGCCTTCAGAAAAGAGAGCACGCGAAAAGGCCGAGGCGATCCGCCGGGCCCGCAAGCTCGCACGTAAGAAATTGCAGCGCGAAGGTCTCCTGCCGAGCAAGCCCGCAGTAGCGCGTGGCGGTCCCGGTGGTAAGGGCGGTCCGGGCGCCGGTCGTGGCGGCGCAGGCGGTGGCAGCGGCTTCGGCGGCGGCGGTGGTTTCCGCAGCGGCGGCGGCCAGGGCGGCGCTGGCGGCGGCAACAGCTTCTAAGCGCCAGCCGATTACGGCTATGCGAATATTCAAGGCTCGCGATTTTCGCGGGCCTTTTCGTTTTGCCGATGCCTTCAGTTCGCGCGCTACGGCCGTGCCGCCCGCAGCCTGCCGATCCAATTGTCGATGATGTCGAATGACGGCCCGTCGTGAATGACGTGGCCACCGTCGGCTATGGTTCTCATCTCTTTCGGCTCATTGGCCGCCGCGAACAGCCGCTTCCCCATCTGCACCGGCACGACATCGTCGGCTTCGCCGTGCAGAATGAACAGGGGCGCGTGAACCTCGCCGATGACGCCGATCGAATTGTAGCGATCCTTCAGCAGCCAGCCGACGGGCAGCCACGGGTAATACATCGACGCGAGTTCGAGAATTGATGTGTAGGGGCTGTCCAGGATGACACCCGCCACCTTCTTTTCGCGCGCGACCTGAATAGCAACGCCGCTGCCGAGCGATTCGCCATAGAGGATGATGTCGTCCGGACTGATGCCCTCCCTGACCAGCGTGTCATAGGCGAGCTTCGCATCCGCGATGTTGGCGGCTTCCGACGGCGAACCCGTCGAGCCGCTATAGCCGCGATAGGCCATCATGAACATGCCGCGGCCGCGGTCGAGATAACGGCGGATCGTTTCCCGCCTGAGTTCCAGCGCTCCGCCATTCCCGTGGAAATAGAGAATGGTCGGCTGCCCGGGCTTCGCCTTGCCATACCAGGCGACGATCCGTTCGCCGTCTGGCGTCGATAAGATCCGCTCGGAGACATCTGGAAGATTCGCAGCCGCCGGCGACGTCCGCGCCGGATCGGGAAAATAGATGAATTGGCGCTGTGCGATATACATGACCCCCGCCGCTGCGGCGTAAACAGCCGCAGCAATCGCGACGACGACTTTGACTATCAGAAACATACCGGATTTGTTCTAGCGGCGCCGCCGCACAAGGTACCCGATCCTGTCGCCTTCCCGCTCCCGAATATTTTCGAGAGCCGCCATCACGTCCAGACCATGCAGCGGCACCCCGGTGTCGGCAACCGCTTCCTGGTTGAGTTTCAACAGCTCCTGGTAGATGGGCTCTGCGGTTTTGTGCAGCATCGCGACCACCGCCACCGTCTTTCTCGGCATGTTCACGGGAACGCGCGGGAAAACCGAAGACAGAACCTCCTTGGCGTTGTCCGAAAAGTGCGACGCAAAGCGCCCAAGCATCGAAACGAGCTTGATGGCAGTGGTCTCTTCGAACCGGTAGTTGAAGCGGTCCATCCACTCGAACAGCTTGTCCATCGTGAAATCCTGGAGCCGGATGCCCGCTGTCTCGCGGTAGTCCTGCCATTCCGCAACCAGGTCGAAACCGGATTCCATGTCGATATCGGCCGGGGCGAAGGTCAGATCCGTCGCGACGCCGACGCGGTCCAGAAAATCTCTGTTCTTGCGCGCGATCTTGGTCGGGTAAGTCGGCAGCTTGAACATGCCGAAGCTACCCTGCTCATACGCGAGCCTGACGAGTTTCGAGCAGAACAGGTTGCGCGTATCGTCGGTACGCATCGAGAAATCGTAGAGGATGCGCTTGCCGCCTTTCGCATGCGACGCCGCGACGTAATCGAAAATGCATTTCGCCGCCCGCGCAGCGAGGTCCGGATCGCGATTGCGATAGAGCACTGCCCGGACGATGTTGTGATCGAGCGCCTTGGCGAGCGGCGAGATAATCGCGCCGTCTTCGATCAGGCTTTCGACCATCCAGTGGTCGCCGGCGGGATCGACATAGACAATGCCGATATGGCTGAACTGGCTGTCGACATCGCCGATACGCGCGATGGCGGCACTGTTGTGAGCGGTGCCACGAACGAGGATCACGTCGCCCGACCGGAAATTCTGCGCCGCGCCGCTTTGATAGAACGGATAATTCACGAGCGTATTATTGTCGGAGCCCGTGAAACCGCGCAGTAGATAGCCGCCCTCGCCCACGCGCGGATGGCCCGTAGTGATCTCGCCGAGCATGTCGGACACATAGCGAAGCACGCGGAAGACGTCGCGAAACCCTTGCGTCACCTCGGGCGTCATCAGGCCGAGCATCTCGTAATGCGCGAGATGGTTGCGCAGCCCGACCCTGAGGTCGAAGAGCCGGTAGATCAGCCCCTGAGCGTTCTTAGCAATCGCCGCAACATCGTAGTCGTCGAAACGCGCTTTTGCGGCGCGCTCGTAGATATACTGGAGGTTGCGCGCCAGGAGGACCGAGCTGGTCACCGGAGTGGCAGCCAAAATCTCGATGTGCTCGATGTCTTTTTCGAACGACGCCGACGCAACGGGAGCCAACACGCGAAACCCCTCAAAACCAGAACTCGCCGAACCTATAGCAGACCAATCCCGGCGCTGGCCGGAAACTGGGTCGATCGGCAAGCGATTGTTGCCGATCGGCCGCTATGCCCAGGGCGGGATCTACTCTGCGAGAGCTTTAACGATCTCTTCCGTCATTTTCTTGGCGTCGCCCAGAACCATCACGGTGTTGTCACGGTAGAACACCGGGTTGTCGATACCGGCATAGCCAGAGGCCAGCGACCGCTTGTTGAAAAACACCGTTCCCGCCTTCCAGACTTGAAGCACGGGCATCCCGTAAATCGGCGACGACTTGTCGTCTTCGGCTGCCGGGTTGACGACATCGTTGGCGCCGATGACGTACACGGCATCGGCCTGCGCGAACTCGCTATTGATATCCTCGAGCTCGAAAACTTCGTCGTAGGGCACGTTGGCTTCCGCGAGCAGCACGTTCATGTGCCCCGGCATACGCCCCGCCACCGGATGAATGGCGTATTTCACCTCGACCCCGGCCTTCTTGAGCGAGTCGCCCATTTCGCGAAGGGCATGCTGAGCCTGCGCGACGGCCATGCCGTATCCCGGCACGATGATGACCTTCGCAGCGTTCTTCATGACGTAGGCGGCGTCCTCGGCCGACCCGAGCTTCACGGGCTTCTGCTCGCCGCCACCCGCGCCGGCGACAGCCGTTTCACCGCCGAACCCGCCCGCGATCACGGACAAGAACTGCCGGTTCATCGCCTTGCACATGATGTAGGAAAGGATGGCGCCCGACGATCCGACGAGCGCGCCGGTGATGATCAGCGCGACATTGCCGAGCGTGAAGCCGATGCCCGCGGCCGCCCAACCCGAATACGAGTTCAGCATCGATACGACAACCGGCATGTCCGCGCCGCCGATCGGAATGATGATCAGCACGCCAAGCAGGAGAGCCGCGAAAACGATTAGCCAGAACAGCCACGCCGAACCGGCCGACAGGATGAAGCTGTAGATGAGGAAGATCAGAAAGAGCGCGAGCGCGCCGTTGATGACGTGCCGCATCGGCAGCAGGATCGGCTTGCCGGACATCCGCCCAGAGAGCTTCGAAAAGGCAATCACCGAGCCCGTGAACGTGATGGCGCCGATGGCGACGCCGAGCGACATCTCGAGCAGGCTGCCACCCTTGATGCCGGCAGCCGGTTCCAGGGGATCGACCAGAATGTTGAACGCCGACGGCGCATAAAGCGCGCTCGCCGCCACGAACACCGCCGCCAGGCCGACGAGCGAGTGAAACGCGGCCACGAGTTCGGGCATCATCGTCATCGGAATTTCGCGCGCGGTCTTGGCGCCGATGAAGCCGCCGATGCCGATCCCAAGAACGATGAGTATCCACGACGTCGCGGTCGGCTCGGCAAGACCGAGCGTCGTCAGGATCGCGATCGTCATGCCGATCATGCCGTAGAGATTGCCCTTCCGCGACGTTGCCGGGCTCGACAATCCCCTGAGCGCCAGAATGAACAGAACCCCGGCGGCGAGGTAGAGCAGTGCGGCGACATTTGCGGACATTGGATCGTTTCCCCGGTCCCGTTATCTGATGTCTTCGGCGGTTCTCATTGGCCAGTAGAACGTGAGCGTGAGCGTCAGCCGTCCTTCTTCGCCGGCGCGTCTTTTTTCTTGTACATCGCGAGCATGCGGTTGGTGACGAGGAAGCCGCCGAAAATATTGACCGACGCCATCGTCAAGGCGAGGAAGCCGAACACTTTGGCGAGACCGCTATCGGAAGAGGTCAGGGAAACGCCGACTGCCAGCAGCGCGCCGACCACGATGACGGACGAGATGGCGTTGGTGACGCTCATCAAGGGCGTGTGCAAAGCCGGCGTCACAGACCAGACCACGTAGTAGCCGACGAACACCGCGATCACGAAAACCATGAACTCGTAGACCGACGGACTGATCAGCGCGCCTTCTGCCGCGAAGGCCGACGACGCGGTAAAAAAGAACACCGAAAGCGCTGCAAAAAGCGGTTTCATCACGCGCATGGCAAGGCTCCTCATACCGTCTTCGTCGCGAAGTTCGGATGCACGAGCTGACCGTCCTTGGCGACCAAAGTCCCCTTGATCAGCTCGTCGTCCCAATTGACTGCAAGCGCCTTTTCCTTCTTGTCGATCATCGTCTCGACGAAGGCCAGAAGGTTGCGCGCGTACAAGCTCGAAGCATTGACCGCAATCGTGCCTGCGAGATTGAGCGGTCCGAAAATCTTGACGCCGTTCGCCGTTTCGACGGTCTTGCCCGCTTCCGTCAACTCGGTGTTGCCGCCGCGTTCAGCCGCGAGATCGACGATGACGGAACCCGGCTTCATGCTCTCAATCATCGCGCGTGAGATGAGCTTCGGCGCCGGACGGCCCGGAATGAGCGCCGTCGTGATGACGAGGTCCTGGTTCTTGATATGGTTCGCGACCAGTTCGGCCTGCTTCGCTTGATATTCCGCGCTCATCGGCTTCGCGTAACCGGCGGCAGTCTGCGCCTGCTTGAATTCGTCGTCTTCCACCGCGATGAACTTCGCGCCAAGTGACTGGACCTGCTCCTTCGTGGCCGGACGCACGTCCGTCGCCGTCACCTGTGCGCCAAGCCGCCGCGCCGTCGCGATGGCCTGCAAACCGGCGACGCCGACGCCCATGATGAAAGCCTTGGCGGCCGGAACGGTACCGGCCGGCGTCATCATCAAGGGAAGTGCCTGCCCGAACATCGAGGCGCCATCGACGACCGCCTTATAACCCGAGAGGTTGGCCTGGCTCGACAGCACGTCCATGGATTGCGCGCGCGTCGTCCGCGGCATCAGCTCCATCGAGAAGACCGTGCCGCCGCTGCCCGCGAGTGTTTCAAGCCCCGCGCGCTCGCCGAACGGATCGATCATCGCGGCGACGATAGCGCCGGGCTTCAGCGCCCGGATGTCCTCCGCGGAAGGCCGGCGAACGGAAAGAAGAATGTCGGCGCCCGCAAGCACCTCTGCCCGGCTGGCGATCTCGGCGCCCGCGGCCCGATAGGCGTCGTCGGAAAAGCGCGATCTGAGACCCGCTCCCTGCTCTATGCGCACGCGCGCCCCGAGGGCTGAGAACTTCTTGACCGTGTCGGGCGAAACCGCAACGCGCGGCTCGTCGGCCAGTTCACTGGTAACAGCTATCGTAACCATGTCTCGGTCCAATTGAGCGGAGGGGGTTGCGCGGCTGAATATGAAAAAGGGCAGTCCTCAATCGGCCTGCCCTGCTTTGAGTTTCTCTGTGTCCGGCGATCCAGACATCAGACGAGGAAGAATTTCATGCCGGCGAGTAAGACGACGACGAAAACGATGCCGTACTTCGACAGACGCAGAAACGTCTCATACGTCTCGACGTGCTGCGGATAGTCCATCGACGGGCTGCCTTTAGATGTATCGATGCTCAAGGTTCACTCCCTAGGGCCGGTTTGAAATTGTTTCTTTCTTGCTTGTTATCTCACATTGTGACGAGCTTCAAGGTGTCGCAGCACCCCAGCCCGGATCGGTGGATTGAGCAGCCTTTCGCGGGCGCACGCATAAAAAATCCGAACGAACCCTGCCGCTCGGCTAGACCGCCACTTGCGTCCCGACCTCTACGACTCGATCGGTCGGAATCTGGAAGTAGGTCGTCGCATCCTCGGCGCTGCCGGCAAGCGCGATGAACAGGCGTTCTTGCCAGCGCGGCATTTCGGATTTTGACGTCATCCGTAATGATCGCCGCGACAGGAAGAACGACGTCGAACCGAGATCGATGTTGCAATCCTTCCGGCGCGCGTGCTCGAGGATCTTCGGAACGCTCGGCGTCTCCATGAAGCCATACCGCGCGATTATGCGAATGAAGTGATCTGAGATCCGTTCGATCGTCAGCCGCTCGTGCCGCGCGACGCGTGGCGTCTCCTCCGTCCGGATCGAGAGCAGAATGTTCCTCTCATGCATGATCCGGTTGTGTTTCAGGTTGTGCATCATAGACGTCGGCGCGGCATAGGGATCGCCGGTCAGGAACACGGCCGTGCCCGAAACGCGATGCGGGGGTTTCGCCTCGAGCTTGCGCACAAGCCAGTCGAGATCGGCCTCGTTGCGCTTCGTGACCTTTGCGAGCACGCGCGTTCCGCGCACCCAGGTGAACATGATGATCGCCAGCATGCAGGCAATGGCGAGCGGCACCCAGCCGCCTTCGAATAGCTTCAGGATGTTCGCCGAGAAGAATGCCTGCTCGATCAGCAGCAGCGGAATGACGATGAGCGCCACGCGCCAGAGCGGCCAGTTCCAGCACTTCCAGATGACGAAGAACGCCATCAGCGTATCGATGACCATCGCGGCTGTAACCGACACGCCGTAGGCCGCCGCCAGATTGGACGAGGTACGGAAGGCGAAAATCGCGACGAGGACGGCGATGAAGAGGATCCAGTTGACCCTCGGCATGTAGATCTGCCCGGCCATGCTTTCCGACGTATGCCGGATCTCGAACCGCGGAACGAGACCGAGCTGGATGGCCTGCCGGGTGAGTGAAAATGCGCCCGTAATGACAGCCTGGCTGGCGATCACCGTTGCGAACGTCGAGAGGATCAGCATCGGGATCAGCATGAAATCGGGATAGAGCCTGTAGAACGGATTTTCGATCGCGTTCGCGTCGTTCATGACGAGCGCGCCTTGCCCGAAGTAGTTCAGCACTAGCGCCGGCATGACGAAGTAGACCCACGCCGCAGATATCGGACGGCGGCCGAAATGCCCGAGATCGGCGTAGAGCGCCTCCGCGCCCGTACACGCTAGGAAGACGAGGCCCATGACCGTCAGGCCCAAAAAGCCGTGGTGATAGACGAACGCGATTCCGTAACCGGGATTCAACGCGAGCAGAACATTTAGGTTGTCCGCGATGTGCGCGATGCCGCCGAGCCCGAGCACGATGAACCAGACCGACATCACCGGCCCAAAAAAACGCGCGACCCTGTCGGTGCCGCGCGATTGCATCCAGAACAGAAAGCCGAGAACGATGATCGAGGCCGGAATGACGGCCATCTCGAATTGCGGCGCGATGAGTTTGAGGCCCTCGACCGCCGAGAGCACCGAGATAGCCGGCGTGATGACGGCATCGCCGTAAAAGAAGCAAGCGCCTGCAACTCCGAGCGCGCCGAGCAGCGGCGCACTGCGCCGGGCAACGGTCTGGCCCAGCGCCATGAGCGCGAACATGCCGCCTTCGCCTTTGTTGTCGGCGCGCAACAGCAGCAGCACGTACTTGATGGTGACGACGAGCGTCATGGCCCAGAAAATGAGCGACAGTACGCCGAGCGCCGCTTCCGCCGTCGTCAGACCACGGTGAGCGGCGGCGGTGATGGCTTCCTTGAAGGCATAAAGCGGGCTCGTTCCGATGTCGCCAAAGACGACACCTACCGAGCCGACAGCCAATGCCCAGAAGTTCTTGCTATGATGCCCCTCTCCCACGCCGTATTCGGCGGCCGGGAGCGAAGCGGGCGCTTGTGCCATGCAGGCACCTCGACCTCATTTAAAGGGCTGCAAAGCAGCAAAGTGGCGGGCTTCTACTCCCACGTCATGCCGTTGGAAAGCGGCAAATTAGCCGCCGGGCGCCGTTAAACGCCCGACACAGGCTTGACAATGCATTGCGCGCGGATTCGTTGCACCGTCGATCCTGGTATATCTAACGCCAATTCTCAGATGGGATCTCAGTCGATTTTTTCCAACTCGTCGATCATGCCTTCGATGACCTTGAGCCCCTTGTTCCAGAACTCCGGATCTCGGGCGTCGAGACCAAACGGGGCGAGAAGCTCGGAATGGTGTTTGGAACCTCCGGCCTTCAGGAGACTGAAGTATTTCTGAACGAACTCAGGATGTGCTTCGGAATAGAGCCCATAAAGCGAGTTCACCAGGCAATCGCCGAAAGCATAGGCATAGACATAGAACGGCGAATGGATGAAGTGCGGAATGTAGGTCCAGAAGACCTCGTAGCCGGGCTTCAAATCTATCGACGGACCCAGACTTTCCGATTGAACGTCCAGCCACATCTTGTTGAGCTGTTCTGACGTGAGTTCGCCCTCGCGGCGCGCCTCGTGAACCTTCCGTTCGAACGTATAGAAGGCAATCTGGCGAACGACCGTGTTGAGCATATCTTCGACCTTGCCGGCGAGCATGGCCTTTTTCTCACGGGGATCTTTCGTCTCGGAAATGATCGAATTGAACGTCAGCATCTCGCCGAACACCGAGGCCGTTTCGGCGAGCGTCAGCGGGGTTGGGGCAAGCAGCGGACCCTGGTCACGTGCCAGCCACTGATGGACGCCGTGTCCCAACTCGTGCGCGAGCGTCATCACGTCCCGTGGCTTGCCCAGATAATTCATCATCACATAGGGATGCACCGACGGCACCGTCGACGCGGAAAACGCGCCGGGCGCCTTGCCGGGCCGCACGGCGGCATCGATCCAGTTCTTGTCGAAGAACTGCTTGGCGATCGTCGCCATCTCGGGCGCAAACCCGCGATAGGCGCGCAGCACGATCTGCTCGGCTTCACCCCACGAAATAATCCGCTCGGGCTTGTCTGGCAGCGGCGCGTTACGGTCCCACGACGCGAGCTTCTTCTTGCCGAGCCACTTCGCCTTCATCTTGTAGTAGCGATGCGAAAGCAGCGGATAGGCCGCCCGGACGCTCGAGACCAGCGCATCGACCACCGGACCTTCCACCCGGTTTGCAAGGTTGCGGCTGTCGGCGACGTCCTTGAAGTTGTGCCAGCGGTCGGAGATTTCCTTGTCCTTCGCAAGCGTATTCGTGATCCGCGTGAACAGGGGAAGATTGGCCTGGAAGACCTTGGCGAGCGCCTCCGACGCGACCTTCCGTTTCTTCTCGTCGGGATCGGACAGGAAGTTCAGCGTCGGCTCCAGCGACAGCGATTCCTTGTGGCCCTTCACGTCGAACCTCAGCGCCGACATCGTCTCGTCGAACAGCCGGTTCCAGGCCGCGCGGCCCGTCTGCGACTTCTCGGTGAAGAGCGTCTCGATCTTCTCGTCGAGCTGGTGCGGTTTCTCCTTCCGGAGATCCTCGAACCACGGCTTATAGCGCTTGATGCCGTCGTGCTTCAGCGCCTCGTCGATGACGGCGTCGTCGATCTGGTTGAGTTCGAGTTCGAAGAAGATGAGATCGGTATAGATCTTCGTCAGCGCTTCCGAGATGTCGGCGTTGAATTTCGCCCGCACCGGGTCCGTTTGGTTCAAGACATAGTAGAGCCCCGAGTAGGACCCGAGCTTGCCTGCGAGATCGGCAAGCTTTTCGTAGTCTTTGATAGGCTCGATGAGTTTACCGCCATCCTTCGCGAGTTCCGCGAGACGGCCCTGATACGTAGCCTTGATGCGCGTCGCCTCGGTGGCAGCCTGTTTGAGATCCCGCTGAATTTCCGGAGCTTCCGGACCGGAATAAAGGTCGCTCAGATCCCATTGGGGCATCGTCCCGAGCGATTGATCGGCGGATGACTGCGAGAGTGCAGCTTCGGAGGCAAAATTGATGTCCGAAAAAGACTTGGCGCGCATGGGTGTCCTTTACAAACGAAGATTTCGCGGTGGCTTACCACAGGCGGGCCGAAGATTGAAATTCGCGCCCCACGATGAGACTGGGTGCGAAATGAGAGTGGCGCCGTGAGGGCTATGCAACGGCGGACCACGCGTGGCGAAAAAAACTTTCACGTCACTTCAGCCGCTTACCGGTGAGCGAAGAATATTGTGCCAATCCGAAACCTTACATTTACCCTTCTCGGGCAATCTCCCCTCCGTTGCGTAAGTTCTAGGTCACCGCGTGTTTGAAGCTGGAGCAAATCCAGCGTCGCCCGCAGCAAGCTGACCGGTGTGTTCGTAAGAGTAAAGTTGCGTGCCAATGTACAAGCGTATTCTCATCGTCGACGACGATCCTGCCCAGCGTCGCATTCTTGAAGAAACGATCAAGCGGTTCGGCTTCGAGACCAGAACCTGCGGGTCCGGCGAGCAAGCGATCCAAATCCTGGAAGGCCAGGAGCACTCTCAAATCGGGCTTGTGTTGCTCGATCTTGTCATGCCCGGCATGGACGGTATGGCGGTCCTCGACCGCGTCGGCCGCGTCGCCGGAATGCCTCCGATCATCGTCCAGACGGCCCACGGCTCGATCGAGACGGCAATCAACGCCATGCGCCGCGGCGCCGTCGATTTCGTCGTCAAGCCGGCATCGCCCGAGCGGCTCGACGTATCGATCAAGAGCGCGCTCAAGATCGAAGCGCTCGCCGACGAGATCAACCGCATCAAGAAGACAGTCGATGGTACGCTGACGTTCGGCGACCTCGTGCTTCGGGGCGAAGCCATGAAGCGTGTCATCACGCTCGGCAAGCGCGCGGCTGCGTCAAATATTCCCGTCCTGATCGAAGGCGAAAGCGGCGTCGGCAAAGAGCTGATTGCCCGCGCTATCCAGGGTGAAAGCGATCGCGCCGGCAAACCATTCATCACAGTGAACTGCGGCGCCATCCCCGAAAACCTGATCGAAAGCATCCTTTTCGGCCACGAAAAGGGTTCCTTCACCGGCGCAACGGACAAGCGCATCGGCAAATTCCAGGAAGCCGACGGCGGCACGCTCTTCCTCGACGAGGTCGGCGAGCTTCCGCTCGACGCGCAGGTCAAACTGCTCCGCGCCTTGCAGGAAGGCGAGATTGATCCGGTCGGCGCCAAGCGTCCGGTGAAAGTCAACTTCCGCCTCATTTCCGCGACCAACCGCGACATGATCCAGCAGGTGAAGGACGGCAAGTTCCGCGAGGACCTCTACTACCGCCTCAACGTCTTCCCGATCTTCGTGCCGCCGCTCCGCGAACGCATCGAAGACATTCCCGAACTGGCCCGACACTTCATCGCCCGCTTCGCGGCCGAAGAAGGCAAGCGCGTCGCGACGATCTCCGACCGTGCGATGAGGCTGCTTCAGGCTTACTCGTGGCCCGGCAACGTCCGCCAGCTCGAGAACGCGGTTTTCCGCGCCGTCGTCCTCGCCGATGGACCCGAGCTTTCGGTCGCCGAATTCCCGCAGATCGCAGCCCACGTCGAAGGCTTCGAGACGGAGATTCCGGCCGCGCCCTCGACGGTACAAAAGGCCCCGGCCTACACGGGACCAGCCCTTCTCGGCGCCGAGAACACCGTCCCCCATACGGTCGAAATGAAGGCGCCGGCTTCGGGCGGCAGCTCACTCGGCATCCAGGCTGTCGCAGAGGATGGCGAAATCCGTTCCCTCGAGGCGATCGAGGCCGACATGATCCGCCTGGCCCTTGGCCGTTATCGCGGACACATGACGGAAGTCGCCAAGCGGCTCAACATCGGCCGGTCGACACTCTACCGGAAGATGCAGGAATACGGGTTAGAGCCCCGCACCAACTAGCCCAAGTAGTGGGATCCGGAGACGCGCACGCGGAGTTTCGCGTGCGGGGGTAAGTCGTGGCCATTTTTCAGGCTCCCCCTGCCTTCGTCCTGCCGCGAATAGAATTCTTTTAAGTGAGAGGACGGAGCCCCTTCGCCCTCGAACGCAAGAGCCCCGGCTGCATCCGGGGCTTTTGCATTTTTGGGGCGAGCCTTAAGATCGGGCCCCGCGGCCAATCGGCATCAATCAAATTGCAACTTTCCGTGTAGTATTTTGTTAGCTATTCGCAATTGCCAGACGGGCGACGATTCCACGCCAGCCAACCATTCGAGCACGAAGCAGCAACAGTTTCGCCACAGCGCTGTGCAATACAGCTATGTCGCGCGATCTCACTGGCAAGGCGCGGTGCTGGCGCGTATCTAAGGCCGGTAACGAGAGGTGAAAATTTCTATGCGTGTCGCGAGACTTCTGGCGGTTAGCGTATTGCTGGCCACCGGCTCGGTATCCGCAGCTTTGGCTGTCGAACCCGGCAATGACCAAACTGACGGAGCCGATCGCGCTTCGACGACTGGCCCGGCCCCTGACGTAGGCATCTCCGATCCGCAAACTGCGATGCAGGCGCAAACGCCGCCGCAGACAAGTGCGCCGGATGCACCCAAGGCCGCAGCACCTTCCGAAGATCCAGCCGCCGAGCCACGCCCGGCTGCAACCGCGCCCGCAGGCGACCCATCGCACACGGCGGATACTCCGGCGGCGGCACCAGCTCCGGCCCCCGCAACGCCGCCCGTTGAAACGGCCACGCAGCAGGTCGTTCCGAACGCCGATCTTCTGTATCTGCCGGTCGCTAAGTATCTCCAGGACAACGCCAAGAAGGCGCTGGCCGGTACGGACCAAGCGGACCGGGAGGTCCTGATCCAGTTCTACACCGCCCGCATGGGCACGACGCTCTGGGTGGACAAGCACGGCTACAACGACGCGGCGAAGAATCTTATCGCCACGCTCAAGGATGCCGATAGCTGGGGCCTCCGCGCGTCGGACTTCAAAATTCCCGAGCTGAAAACCGCGCCCGATGGCGAAGTGAGCGTCAACGACCTGACCGTCGCCGAGACGCGCCTGTCGCTGGCCGCCATGGAATACGCCCGCGACGCTCGCGGCGATCGCATTCCCGACCCGTCGTCCCAGCTCGGCACCTATCTCGACCGGAAGCCGGTTCTCCTCGAGCGCAGAACCGTCATCGACTCGTTGGCAACCGTTGCCGACAAGGGCGCCTATCTGACCGAGCTTCACCCCAAGCATCCGCAATTCGTGCGCCTGCGTGAAAAGCTGCTGGCATTCCGCGCCAACGCCAAGGAAGCGGAAGCCCTGAAGCTCTCCGAGGGGCCAAAGCTGATGCCGGGCACCAGCCACCCGCAGATCGCGATCCTCCACAAACGGCTGAAGGTCGCCGCCGCGGCCACCAAAGAGGATGGCACGCCGGCTGATGACACCTACTACGACAAGGCGCTCGCCGACGCTGTCATCGCCTACAAGAACAGCAAGGGGATTAGCCCGGCCAATGCCGCGATCACGGCGAACCTCCGCAACTCCCTGAATTCGTCAAACGATGTGAGCGAAGCAAAGATCCTCGCCAACATGGAAGAGTGGCGATGGATGCCGGACGACCTCGGCAAATACTACATCATGGTCAACATCCCGGAATTCAAAGTCCGCGTGATCTCGGACGGCCAGGTCGTCCACGAGGAGCGCATCGTCTCGGGCCGCCCCGATACGCAATCGCCGATCTTCTCCGAGATGATGCGAACGGTCGTGATCCAGCCGCGCTGGAACGTTCCGGATTCCATCAAGATCAAGGAGCTGTTGCCAAGTCTCCGGGCCGGGGGCGATCCGCTGCGCCGCCAGGGCCTCGTCATGGAGTACAACGGCCGCAAGATGGATCCCTACAACGTCGATTGGAACCGCACTGACATTCGCAACTTCAGCGTCTATCAGCCGCCCGGCGGCAGTAACGCCCTCGGCGTCGTGAAATTCCTGTTCCCGAACAAGCACGCCGTCTATCTGCACGACACGCCGAGCAAGAGCCTCTTCAATGAAAGCACGCGTGCGTTCAGCCACGGCTGCATGCGCGTGCGCAATCCCGTGAAACTTGCCGAGCTGCTCCTCAACAAGGACAAGGGCTGGGATCAGTCGGTCGTTCAGGATCTCATCGCCAAAGGCCCCGAGGAAAACGAAATCAGCCTCGATCAGCCGATCCCTGTCCACGTCACGTACTTCACCGCATGGGTAGCCGACGACGGCGAAGTCCAGACGTTCGGAGATGTCTACGGCCACGAGAAGCGGATCAATCTCGCGCTTCAAGGCCGTTGGAACCAGATCGCAAAAGCCGACGAAAAGAAAGTCTCGCCGGAAGATATTCCGGCTGGTGACGGCTGGGGCGGTGACGGCTTCGGCTCTCTGTTCGGCAGCTACGACGAGCGCGATAGCCGCGGCAAGAAGAAGTACGACCCGGGCCTCGGCAATTTCTTCAAACAGGTCTTGGGCGGCTTCTAAGCTCCGCAATCTGATCTTCTGCAGCCGGCCGAACGTCTTCGGCCGGCTTTTTCTTTATTGCCCGTGCGAGCACACCGGCCTTTTTATCGCCCTTTCCCGCCGCTTAATGTCCTGACAGGAAAGTTACCGCCTCTTAACGGTTCGGGATTAACCGTTAATGGCCGAGCATTTTGGCCCCAGTCGGGCTCGGGGATTTTGTAGGGACGGGGGAATTCGTGGCCTTTAGCCGATCAGGCCTAGTTTTAGGCGCGCTGACGCTTGCTGTATCCGTGTTCCTGCACGCCGATAATATGACGGCGGCCGGCCAACCCGAAGAACGCACGATTTCGCTCTATCACATTCACACCCAAGAGCGGTTGACCGTCACGTATAAGCGGAACGGCCAGTACATTCCTGAAGCGCTGAAGCAGATCAACTGGATTATGCGCGATTGGCGCAAGAACGAAGTCAAGGAAATCGCCCCCGCGACCATCGATATCGCGTGGGAAATGCATGAGGAACTCGGGTCCAAAGAGCCCATCAACATCATCTGCGGCTATCGCTCCGCTGCCACCAACGAAATGCTGCGCGAGACCCGCGGCGGTCAGGCGAAGCAGAGCCAGCACATCACCGGCAAGGCGATCGACATCACCTTCCCGGACATTCCGCTAAAGAAAATGCGCTATTCCGCGTTAATCCGCGAGCGCGGCGGCGTCGGCTACTATCCGACGTCCGGCGTCCCGTTCGTGCACGTCGATACCGGAAACGTCCGCATGTGGCCGCGCATGCCGCGCCAGGAACTCGCGCTGCTGTTTCCGAATGGCCGCTCGAAATACGTACCCGACGACGGCCGTCCGATTACCCCGGCCGATGTGACGACCGCCCAAAGCAAGTTCCGCGAACTCGCGACGCAGGTCGCCGAATTCTTCCACGATCGCCGGACGCCCGGAACCTCGCGAACGATGGTCGCCTCATTGGAAGTCAGCCCGCCGAAGAAGAGCCTCAACGTCGTCGCGTCTCTTGGGAATGCCGCCCTACCGGCAGCCCCGTCTGCCGACGGCTCGTTGCGCCGAAACGTCAACCTCACGACCGAGCCCGATCCGGCTCTGACGGCACCGCGCCCTTTTGCACCGGCAGCCGTCGCGTCGCTTGAACCCGATGCAGCTCCAAAGCCGAAACTCGTCTCCGCGCCGAAGCTCGTCGACCGCTCCTCGCGCTTCACCCTTCCCTCGAAAGCGGATCGCGGCAAGCTTGACGCATTGGTGACGGCGGCGGCCACAATGCCCGTACCCGAACTGGTCCAGGGACCGCGTCCCGCCGTTCGCCCGCAGAAAGCCCTGGCGGCCGTTGCGCTGGCTGAGACCAAGCAGCAGTCCGATGCCGCTCCCACAGCACGCGTCGCCAGCCTCGATCCCGCCGTCGGCACCGATATGCACCCGGCAAGCCTCGGCAACGGTTGGGCCCAGTCGCCCCAGTTCGACGAAGATCATCCCGACGAACTCGACTATCGCCCGTTTCCGCTGGCACCACTCCTGAGCGACAAACCGGCCTCACGCGACCAGCCACTCGCCGAAATGCAGGCACCCGACGTCGCGGCGACTCTCGAAGTTCTCGACGATGTCGGCGGTATCGTGCCGATGAAGTTCAGAACCGGACGCCAATTGGCCGAGTCGGTCTCGTCCGACCAGTTCAGTGGCAAGGCCGTCCACGCCGAAGCGCTGATGGAAATAGAGCGGAGCCGGATGCCGGCGGGGATCGAGAACCGGGCCGTGCAAACCAGCGCGCGCTGACCCCTAGAGCAATTCCAGCAAAAGTGTGCAACGGTTTTGCGTCCGGAATTGCGTCAAAACAAAAGGCTAGGCCGTTTTCGCGATTCAAGGAAAAGCGGAAACGCTCTAGACTGACACTGCCGTGGCACCGCGCTTCAACGAGGCCTGCCCCGCTTCATCGACAAGTTTGGCGAGCGCCAGAAAATCGTCGCGGCGCGGGCTCGACCGGCGCCATGCGAGCCCAATGGACCGCGACGGTTCCGGATCGACGAAGCGAATGATCTTGATCTCGCGGCTCCGGCCTTCGACGCCAAGACAAATTTCCGGAAGCAGCGTGATCCCAAATCCAGCTGAGACCATCTCGACAATGGTCGATAGGCTCGACGCTCCGAAAGTATTCACGTCGTCGACCTGTTGCAGGCTGCAGTACGTCAGCGCCTGATCGCGCAGGCAGTGCCCCTCTTCGAGCAGCAAAAGGCGATCGTGCTCGACCATCTCTTTTGTGGCGCGAACCCGCCCCGAAAGCTTTCTCGACTTCGGCAGGGCGAGCAAGAAACGGTCTTCGAAAATGGGCAACGTCTCGATGTCGGGATTCTTGATCGGCAGCGCGAGGAGCAGAACATCGAGCTTTCCCTCGATGAGTTCGTCCGTCAGAGGCTGCGTCTGCGTTTCGCGCACATGCAGCTCGAGGTCCGGATAGTTCGCCTTGAGCAGCGGCAAGAGCGGCGGCAGCAGATAGGGTGCGACCGAGGGAATGACGCCCAAGCGAAGCGTGCCGGAAAGCACGCCGCCCGCGTGCTGCGCATAATCGACGAGATTGCGCACATCGTTGAGCAATCGCTGGGCGCGGCTCGCGATTTCCTCGCCCTTCGGCGTCAGCTTGATGCCGTTCCGCGTGCGCTCGACGAGAGCAATGCCGAGCGACGCCTCGAGATCTTGTATCTGCATCGACAGCGCCGGCTGGGTCACCGCGCAGGCATCGGCCGCACGCCCGAAATGCTGCTCGCGGGCGAGCGCATCGAAATACCGGAGCTGCTTCAGAGTAACGTGGGCCATCAGCTAGACTAATGCATCGGACAAGAAATCACGATTTGTCCTTATCACAGTCGAGCAGTACCGTGAATAATCCGACGCACGGAGACGTAATCACTTTTCCGCGCGCAGATAGACGGCAACCGAAAGGATGCCATCGCCAGCACCGTCCGCTCCCAGCGCCGAATGGGGACGGGCGGTGTTGTCTTACGTTGTAGATGGCGCCGACTTGGCGGCGTGCACACAAAGGATGGTGCTGCGAGCCTACTCGGCGGCGAGCATCTTATCGACGACCGACGTGTCCGGCGGCGTGTCCAGCATGCCGAGCGCGTGCATGTAGACTTCGAGAATGCTCTCTTCTTCCTGCCGCTCCTCGTTCGACTTCTTGCGAAGCCGCACGATCTGGCGCAACGCCTTGACGTCGAAGCCGACAGCCTTCGCCTCCGTGTACTTGTCGCGAATGTCGCTCGCGAGCTGCTTCTTTTCCTCTTCCAAGCGTTCGATTTGCTCGACGAACTGGCGCAGCTGGTTCTGCGCCGAGGCTTGAAGCGTGCTCATGAAGGCTCCTACTGATCTCAAGTGCCGGTCGACGCTACCGGCCCATCATCGCCGCAGCAAGGCGAGGAGCGTGGCAATCCAAAGGGATAAATCGAGCTCAGATCTTGACGTTGTATATGTCGCGGCGCGCGATTTTGAGTCGGTCCGATTTTCCGTCACCCACCCTCTCGTCATCCCGGCGCAGGCCGGGATCTAGTCAGCCGTCAGCGCATTCGGAGCACGCGGTAGCTCCGAAACTAAAGCGTCAACCGTTGAAGCTTGTCTGGGTGCCGACCTTCGTCGGCATGACGGTGGGTGTGGTTCCCTGCTGCGCGCACCAATTGTCATCGCGGCCGGAGCGCAGCGAAGAGCCGGGACCCAGGCGACAACGCTAATGATCTTGCGGCCGGTTCTGCTCGAAGGCCGCTTGCTTTTCGGCGGACGCATCGGTCTGATATTTCGCCTTCCACTCCTTGAACGGCATGCCGTAGACGATCTCCCGGGCATCGTCCTTGGAAAGCGCGAGCCCCTTCGCCTCCGCCGCATCCGACATCCAGGTCGAAAGGCAATTCCGGCAGAACCCGGCCAGATTCATCATATCGATGTTCTGGACGTCCGTCCGCGAGCGCAAATGCTCGACCAGGCGCCGGAAAACGGCGGCCTCGAGCTCGATCGTTGTCTGCGGATCGAATGTCTTCATTTTCGGCTCCTCGTGTCTTCGGGGCGTTTCCACAGGCCCATACGACATAAGCACCCCGCCAGCCATCCGAAAGCCCCGCCGAAACGCCCCAGGCGAAACCCGGCGACGGGCTGCGGCCTCTGATGCCTTGACGGGCGTCAGGCGTTTGCGCAAACCAACACCAACAATCACAAATCAGCCAGGAATGGCCAGGGAGATACGATGACAGACGGGTCGTACGGCGGCGTTCGCGAGACTTTGAGCACGCTGTTCGAAGCCGCGCATCGGACAGCCCATCCATCGGTCTGCCTGCCGCCCCACCTTCCGCCCGTACCCAAGGGCGGCCGGATCATCGTAATCGGCGCCGGTAAGGGCTCCGCCGCGATGGCCGTCGCCGCCGAGGCGCACTACATCGCCATGGGCCAAGAGGGCAAGATTTCGGGGCTCATCTCAACGCGGCATGGCTTCGGCCTGCCGACGGGGATCATCAAGATCCTCGAAGCGGGGCACCCCGTTCCCGATGCCAACTCGATCGTCGGCGCCGAGCGCGCGATCGCGCTCGCCAAGAGTGCAGGTCCCGATGACCTCGTGCTTTGCCTGTTGTCGGGCGGTGCCTCCGCCATCTGGGCCGCCCCCGTCGAAGGCGTCAGCTTCGAAGCCAAGCAGGCCCTGACGAAGCAGCTTCTGAAATCCGGCGCGCCGATCTCCGAGATGAATTGCGTCCGCAAGCACCTCTCGGAAGTCAAAGGCGGCAAGCTCGCAGCCGCCGTCTATCCGGCCCGTCTCCTGACGCTCGCGATTTCCGACGTGCCGGGCGACAACCCGGACGAGATCGGCTCCGGCCCGACGGTCGCCGATCGTTCGACGCTCGCCGACGCCCGTGCCGTCCTCGAGAAATGGAAAATCACGCCGGCCCCTGAAATTGCGAAAGCTCTTGCCGATCATCACAATGAAACGCTGAAGGCTGGCGATCCGAAGCTCGCGAATTCGTCTTACAAGATCGTCGCGGCACCGAGAGCATCGATCGAAGCAGCGGCGGCCATCGCCCGCGATCACGGATATCGCGTCGTCTCGCTCGGCGACGACCTCGAAGGCGAAGCCCGCGACGTCGCACGCGTTCACGCCGAGATGGCGCTCGAAGCCAAGCGCAAGGGCGAGAAAGTCGCCATCATGTCGGGCGGCGAATTGACGGTCACGGTTCGCGGCGACGGCTCGGGCGGCCCGAACCAGGAATACGCCCTCGGTCTCGCGCTGGCCCTTAACGGAACGCCAGGAATTGCTGGCCTCGCCGGCGATACCGATGGCATCGACGGCGGCGGCGGAAATGCGGGCGATCCGGCCGGCGCAATGGTATTCCCCGACACGTTGAAGCGCGCTGAAGCATCCAATCTCAATGCCGCCAAGTTCCTGGAGAACAACGACTCCACCGCATTCTTCCGTTCGCTTGGCGACCTCATTCTTTGTGGCCCCACCCAAACCAACGTCAACGATTTCCGGGTCATTCTCATTGATCCGTAAAGCGCCAGCGACATTGGTGAAGGATTGGGGTGACGACCGGAATGCTCCTCTTCGAGACCGGAGGCTCTGACTTGCAACTCCGCTTCAGCATGCCCGCGCTCGGGCGGAACTTTGCTCTCACGCTGGGCTTTTTCCTTTACGCAACCGCTGCACACGCCGACTTGAAGCTGTGCAACGCCACCTCGAGCCGGGTCGGCGTCGCAATCGGATATCAGGACACGTCCGGCTGGGCGACCGAAGGTTGGTGGAACGTAGCCTCGCAGACCTGCGAAACCCTTCTCAAAGGTGGACTGCCGAGCCGCTTTGTTTACGTCCACGCGGTTGACTATGACCGTGGCGGCGAGTGGGGCGGCAAAAACGATATGTGCACGACTGAAAAATCCTTCGCCATCAGGGGGGTTCAGGATTGCACGAAACGCGGATATAAGCGCACGGGTTTTTTTGAAGTTGATACCGGCGAGGCTAAAGAGTGGACCATCCGCCTCACTGATCCCGGGCAAGGAAAAGCAGACAAATGAGACGTAACAGGCGGGTCAAAATTGTAGCGACGCTCGGTCCCGCGTCCGCTGCACCGGAAGCAATCGAGCGGTTGTTCATTGCAGGCGTCGACGTTTTCCGCATCAACATGAGCCATTCGACGCACGATGGCTCGAAGACGCTTTACAATGCCGTCCGCGCCTGCGCGGCGCGCCACCGCCATTCGATCGGCATTCTCGCCGATCTTCAGGGCCCGAAATTCCGCATCGGCAATTTCGCCACCGGCCGCGTCAACGTGGCGGCGAAATCGATCTTCAAGTTCGATCGCGACGAGACGCTCGGCACCGAAGAACGCGTTCACCTGCCCCACAGCCAGATTTTCGACGCCATCGAACCGGGCCACATCCTGGTCCTCGACGACGGCAAGTTGCGGATGCGCGTCGTCGATAAATCGCCCGTGCAGATCAAAGCCGAAGTGTTGACCGGCGGCATGCTGGCGAGCCGCAAGGGCATCTCCATGCCCGACACGCTTCTGCCCATCAGTCCGCTCACCGAAAAGGATAAGCTCGATCTCGCGCACGCGCTGAAACTCGGCGTCGATTGGGTGGCGCTGTCGTTCGTCCAGCGCGCCGAGGACGTTCACGAGGTCAGAAAGCTGATCGGCACGCGCGCCGCCATCATGTCGAAGATCGAAAAGCCGTCGGCCGTTGCCCAGCTCGAGGACGTCATTGCAGCGTCCGACGGCATCATGGTCGCGCGCGGCGATCTCGGCGTCGAAATGCCGGTCGAGAAAGTTCCCGGTATCCAGAAGCGCATCACGCGTTTGTCGCGCGCAGCGGGCAAGCCCGTCGTCATCGCGACGCAGATGCTCGAAAGCATGATTTCTTCGCCCATGCCAACGCGCGCCGAAGTCTCCGACGTTGCAACCGCCGTGTTCGACGGTGCCGACGCCATCATGCTGTCGGCGGAGAGTGCGGTCGGGCAATACCCCGTCGAAGCCATCCAGATGATGGACAAGATCGCAATCCAGGTTGAGCACGATCCTGTCTACGAGCCGATGCTCTATGCGACGCAGACGGAACCCCAGCCCACCGGCGCCGACGCCATCGCCGCGGCGGCGTCCGCCATCGCCGATACGGTGCGGCTCGGCGCTATCGTCTGCTATACGGCAACCGGCTCGACGGTGCTCCGCGTCACCCGCGAACGTCCGGGCATCCCCGTCATCGGCCTCACCCCGATTGAATCGACGGCCCGCCGCCTCGCCATGGTCTGGGGCGTGCACACGATCCTGACCGGCGACCCGGAAAATCTCTCGCATATGGTCCGCAAAGCCTGCCGCATCGCCTTCGAGGAAGGCATGGTCAAAGCCCGCGAAGGCATCCTCATCACCGCCGGCATTCCGCTCGGCAGCCCCGGCGCGACGAACATGATCCGCATCGCCTTCGTCGACGAATCTGGCGCCCCGATCGCCGAAGAGGTGTGACGTCGCCCCCCGGGCGCCCCAGTCGCAATAGTCGTGGACGTGTTCACGACATTCCATCGTGTTATGTCCCGTACTGGCTCGTAGCGATTGAAGTCGGGGGGACATCCAATGCGATCTAGATTTGTACAATTCCAGCTCCGCGATTTGCTCCTGATCACGGTGCCGGTGCTGGTGGCCATCGCCGCCGCCACCTGGTTTACCTTTCGTTTCGCCCACCCGGCGCCGCCCGAAACCATTGTGCTCTCCGCGTCTGCCGCCGGCAGCCCCTATTATCGCTATGCCGAGCGGTACCGGGCGGTCTTTGAACGCAACGGGGTCAAGCTCGAAATCCGCGAGTCTGGTGGGTCCCTGGCCAACCTCAAAGCTCTATCGGACCCCGCCTCTGGCGTGGACGCGGCCTTCGTTCAAGGCGGCCTGGCCTCGAGCAATGACACGCATGGGTTGCAGTCCCTCGGACGCGTCGCCTATGAGCCGCTTTGGGTTTTCTATAGCGGCAGCACGCCCCTCGGGCGGCTTACCGAGCTGAAAGGCAAGCGCGTACTGGTCGGTCCGGCTGGCAGCGGCACCAGCAGCCTTGCCTTGCGGCTTCTCGCGGCTAACGGCGTTACCGCTGAAACGGCGACGCTGATCAATCACGAACTACCGGATTATGTCGATCTGCTCGGAAAGGGGGAGGCGGACGCGGGGCTTCTCGTGCTCGCGCCCGAGGCGAAGACGATCCAGCGGCTGCTGAGAACTCCCAATGTTCACTTAATGAGTTTTAACAATGCCGATGCTTACGCCCAGCGCTTCCCGTTCCTCTCGCGCCTCGTATTGCGAGAAGGCGTCGTCGACTTCGCGGCCAACATCCCGCCGGGAGACAGCACCCTCATTTCAACGACCGCAGCAGTGGTGGTCCGGGACAGCCTGCACCCGGCACTAGTCAACCTCCTGGCACAGGCCCTGCAGGAAGTGCACGGACAGTCGACGGTCAACACGGCCGGCGAGGCGCAATTGTTTCAGAGCGCTGGCGAATTCCCGACGGCCAACGATCCGGAATTCGCATTTTCCGATGAGGCACGCCGCGTTTACCGCTCGGGAGCGCCTCTTCTGCAGCGCTACGTGCCGTTTTGGGTAGCAACGACGGTTGATCGCCTGACGATTTCTCTTGTGGTCTTGGTGCCAATTCTCATTCCGCTGCTGCGCTTTGCGCCACAGATCTATGATTGGCGCATTCGCCGCCGCATCATCCATTGGTATGGAGAGCTCAAGCGTTTGGAGGCCGCCGCCAAGAGCGCGTCAACGTCCGAGGAACGGACGGCAAAATTGCGGGAACTCGAGACGATCGAAGCAGCTGTCGACAACCTGCCAATTCCACTCGGCTTTGCCGACCGGCTCTATCAATTGCGCCAGCACATTGAACTGGCGCGCCGCCGACTGACGTTCGCCTCCCGGTTCTGACGCTTTAAATTGCAGGAGTTATTGAACGAGCCGGGTGCGGGATCTCAGATCCCCTGCCCCTCGACTTCCTTCTTCAGCTTGTCACGCTCGGTCTCGGCGCCTTCGATGTTCGGGTGCACCTTGAGCAGCTGATTGTAGACTTCGAGCGCGGCTTTCTTCTCGCCCATCAGCACGAGAATCTTCGCCATGCCGTCCAGCGCCCGGAAGTGATTGGGCTCGATCGCCAGCGCCCGCCTGAGATCGCCGAGCGCCGCCGGATAATTGTTCAACCGATATTCGACGTAAGCGCGATGGCTCCATGCCTCGGCATACTCCGGAGCCAGCTCAACGGCGGCATCTAGAAACGGCAGCGCCTTCTCATTCTCATTCCTGGACGAGAAAATCTCGCCGCGATCGATCAGGAGATTGACGGTATCGCCTCCTTCGAGCCGCCACAGCCGTTCGATGGCCGCGCCGATTTCGCCGCCCTGGCGATGGTCGCCCTCGGCCGCGAGGAAGGCGTAAAGATTGTCGAGCGTCTTTGCCGTTTCTTCCGGTGTCTTCGGCCACGGCAAGCCCATCATACCGGGCTCACCCTTTTGGCTTGCAGCCGCATCGGGCGAAGGCGCGACCGGAGGCGATTTCTTTTTTACAGCCGGTGGCAGCTCTTGCCTCGGCCGCGCCGGCGACGGGGTGTCGGGGAAGGGCTGGGTTTTCAAAAGCTCATCGTCGGCTGCGACCCGAGCCGCGCCTGCCGAGAGTGCCAAAAGGATGAGAAGAAGCCGCGCGCAAAAAGTCATGCCCCGACGTTAGTCGAGGCATGCGTCCTGGTCAAAAAGACTCTCGTGAATTCCCCGTAACATCGCGCACGGGCGGCGCGACGGCCTCAACCCTGGCGAGCTTTGAAGCGGCGGTGAGTCTTGTTGATGACGTAGACCCGGCCCTTACGGCGGACGACGCGATTATCGCGGTGCCGTGAGCGCAGGGACTTCAAGGAGTTTCTAACTTTCATAACGACACCGGTTAAATATGGCGGGTACTGGGAGAGACCGAACGGAACCTCCGCCCCCTGCCATGTCAAATAGAGATGGAAGCCGGGCTTGTACCTGCCAAATCCCAGGAAAACAAGGGCGCACCCGCGAAAAGTCGCGTTGAAGCGTCTGGACAACTTGCCGGGAACGCCTGAAGCCCGGAAACACGCCATTTTGACGCGGGGTCGCCCCCATTTACGAACGCCAAGCCGAGCGCGCCCCTACTCCATGATCTAGACGTTCGTTAACGGCCTGGAGGGCCTCATCCCTCATACGCGTGGCGCCCGCTGACACGTCCGCACGCTCCATCAACATCCGCGACAGAAGTCTTGCGAAGTGGTCCCAGGTATTCTGGCGGGAGAACTCGATGGCGGCCGCCGAGAGCCTCGCTCGCTCAACGTCGTCAGCCGCCAGCTCCTCGATTGCATGCGCGAGCTCGAATGGCGCATTCATCGCAACGAGCTTCAAGCAATTGCCGTCATTTTGAACTTCCACGAACGGCGGCGTCGCCGAGGCAATGATCGGCTTCCCGCGCGCCAGCGAGTCTGCGAGCGATGCGGACCCGGCAGGAAATTTATCGAGATAAGGCGCCAGGACAATGTCGACCTCCGAAAAGGCCCGATTCAGATCTTCGACAAAACCCAGGATCTTCACCCGCGAACTCAAATCCGGAGGTTCGTCGCTTGCCGTCACGCGTTGTGCCCGCTTTCCATCCCAGACGCCGGTCCGCAGCATTCGCTGAATGTTATTGAGGGTGAGATCATTTGGGGAAAATGGATGCTTGTCGCCCATAATGACGAGCTTGAAACGCGGAGGCAGATGCAGCATGGCCTCCAGCGCCGTCCGATACCCCTTGTAGTGAGCGATGAATCCGAAAATGCCGAGCGTGATTTCGTCGTCTTTCAATTTTCGAGACGGCGCATGCGCCACTCTCGGGATCGGAAGATGCACCTTGAGCAGCTTGTCTCCGTCAATCCCGTAATCGCGGAAAGACTTCCAACTGGCCTCGCCATGCACGATGACGCGGATCATCGAATTGGAATTGATCGCCCGCAACATTCCGCGGCGTACCACTTCACCCGTCGAAAAATAGCGCGCAAACGTCCTCGACGCCTTCGTCGGCGCCGGAAAATTCGTGTGAAAGATCACCACGCACGGCTTCGCCAATACGCGAATGCGCTCGAGCAAGCGCGTAAAGTTCCGACCGGATTGCTTGATGCCGGGACCGTAGAAGCTATGCTCGTGTTGAATGACCACTGCATCGTACGATTTCAGGCGGCGGACGAATTCATCGAAGCACTCGGACCGCGCGTCGCGCATGTCATCGTCGATGGCGAATATGTCGTACCGGTTACCCGCTTCCAGCATCGCAGCTCTGAGCGACCTATTGGCGTCGCCAACGCCGCACGGCGTATCGGCCGTTGAAAGACTGAGAATGTTCAAAACACGATCCAATCTTCAAATCTGACAAACGCCACAGAACAGAAGCACCAGAATGGAAATCGGAAGAGGCTCTTCTCGTCAGCCGAGACATGCAGGGGGACGCGCTGATGACACCTCCCCGCAGGAGCCGTTCAGCGCGTCCCCGCCACATCGTCCAACGCGGTTCGAATTGCTACGCAGCGAGCGCTCGGCCGGTCAGACGTTCGAGAATGCGCAACGGCGACCTTTCCGTCTGACGTTGCGCGGCAACGGGAAGCTCGAACGTTTGCTCCAAGACGAATTGGCCGCTGATCGCCGCGTGCAGGACCTGGTCCGTAAAGACCACCCAGGTGCTCCCGGCTGCGAAGGCAACCTCTTGCCGCGGCGCTTCGCGCTGATAGCTCACGTCGCCCTTCGTCCGATCATGCAAGTGCAGCATGATATGATCGTATGGCGTCCTCACCCCCTTGGTGATGCCAAGGATGGATTCGATCTGCGCCAGCCCCGGCAGCGGGCGCGACACGGTCGGTAAAAAGCGGCTGGCGTAGCCCTCGAACGGCTCTCCGATCTGCCACACCCGTGGTTTGTCAGCAGGGTTGATGTTAGTGAAGACACGCAGAATGCGCGCACCTCGGTTCGGCCGGGACGGAAAGGCATCGACGTGAAGCCGAGTGTCATCCTTGCGATAGGACGAGGCTTTCCGTCCCTCGACTTCGTGTGGCCTGAAGCTGGTGCGCGCCAACTTGAGCGTTGGAGAGTAGGACGGCAGCAGGCCTTGCAGGAGTTGGCGCGCGTCCGACGCATAGCGGCGCATCATGCGAGCCAGCCTCTCACCATTGGCGCCCTCGATCTTCGTACCGCGCAACCGGCCTTCGGTAGGATCGAAGCTGATGTTTTTTGCCTCCTGATCGGACCACGTTGAAGAGAGGAAAACCTTCTCTTCGGCCTCGAGCGGGAACCCCAGGGTCTTGAAATAGAGCACGTGCCCGCTTTCGAGGCCGTCCACGGCCCGCTCGCGGTCTTCGGATGTGAATGAGCTATTCCACGCTGTCGCGTCAAAGGTGTCGAGTGAGGAAAAGACTTTGCGCGAGGATTCAAATGAAGACATGAGTACCCCCAATATCGAGGACGTGCTTTTTGAAAAAATTCGAACTTCATCGTGAGAGGCGAAAATTGCGCCCCGAAAATTCACGCTCTCAGTGCGTTCAGAAAATGCGTAGTCGTCGCGTATTTAAAATCGGCGTTTCATCAAAACTCGGAGCACCGGCAAATCGCCAGGATTCCCGCCCCTACAAAAACACGTTGGTGATGGATGCACACAACTGGCTATTTGGCTATTCGCGGGCCCTGCGCCCGCTTATCCACAGCAATCCCGCTGTTATGCTCCGAGCAACACCAAGGAAGTTTTCCTCCTGGCGTGCCCCTCGCGACACGCATTCCCAGAAAACTCGCCCCAAAATGTCCGTTATAATGGCTGAATAGCCTATTCCGACGGTAGTCTTCACATAGGCAATCTGGCTTAGTTGCATTCTGTTATAATCATCATTTTGCAAAGACCACGATGGCGAGACCGCTCCTAGTTCATATCCACGTTCCGAAGTGCGCCGGCACGACCGTTGAAAAACACTTGATCAATCAACTGGGGCGCGAACGGGTTTGGATTGCTCCCAAACGAACCCGAAAATTTCCGTTGGACCTTTTCACTCACAAATACCGCCGGAAGCGGCTCGACCGGCATGACGAGATCAAAGCTATCTCCGGCCATTTCATCGGCAAATCGGTAGAGGACTTGTTTCCGGGCCGTCGCATCGTCCGCTCGATAATCCTCCGCGAACCCGAAAGCATGATGCTTTCCTATTATAATTACCGGATGATGCGGTACCTGATCCAAGGTCAGCACACCTATTCCTTTTCATTGTTTTTGCGCGCCACGCGCGTCAATCCAGTCGCTCATTTCCTGCTTGAGCGATGGCTGGAAATGCCATGGTTTCAATTGGTCCGATTATCCGACGAACGAAAGGCTGAGATTCTCGACGAAGTTCTCGCCTCCATCGATTATGTCGCCGACATCCGCGAGGCGGATTCGCTCATAAAAAGCATATCGGCCGAAATCGGCATTTCACCGGAAGCGCCGCGGCGGAATTCCGCCGACGAGCACCAGGCAATGACGGGTTGGAAAATCGTCCGACCGGGCGATCTCTCTGCAACGGATCGCGCATTACTGAAATCTCGCACCGCACTGGACCAATACCTATGGAGCCGATGGGTGCGGAAAGAAATGAAACCTTTCGATCGCCGCGCCCAGAGCAGCTTTGCGCTAAGCGAGTTCGTGCGGCCAAAGTACCAGATCGAGCGACGGATCGCGCGCCGGTTCGGAGTTAACGCCTGAGGGCACGAGGTGAATTCAATTCGTAATGGACAGCCCAGCAAAATGAACGTCGGCGGGGGAATGTTATCGAATGACTGAGGGACCCGCGCCTGCGCTCTTAAAGCAGATCGAGAGCATCGCGCTCGCCGCGGGCCGGCTCATCTTGGAGATTCAGCGAGGCGGCGCGGCCGTTCAGAACAAGGGTGACGGCAGTCCGGTCACCGACGCCGATCTCTTGGCAGAAGAACTGATCACGCGAGAACTGCAGCGGATCGATCCATCGCTTCCGATCGTCGGCGAGGAAGCGGCCTCCGCCGGCGATTTCAGCGGCGCCTCCGCGAGAACATTTTTCCTTGTCGATCCGCTCGACGGCACGAAGGAGTTCGTCCGGGGCAGTGCGGATTTCACCGTGAATATTTGCCTCGTAGAAAATGGTCGCCCGCAACTGGGCGTCGTCGTCGCGCCAGCACGCAGAGAACTCTTCAGCGGCGATGGCAGCATTTCCTACAAATGCACTCTCTCTAATGATTTGAGCATCCGCGGGCGGTCTCGCATCGCCACGGCCACACCGGCGAGCGCCCTATCCGCCGTGGCGAGCGCATCGCACGAGAACGCCGCAACCAAGGACTTCCTGGACAAGCTTCCGATCGGCAAAAAATTGTCGGTTGGATCGTCGCTGAAGTTCTGCCTCGTGGCGACGGGAGAAGCAGATATCTATCCCCGCTTCGGAACGACCATGCAATGGGATACGGCAGCGGGCGACGCAGTTTTGCGCGGCGCCGGAGGTTGCACGTTGACCTGCGATGGCCGGGAGCTTGCATACGGAGCAAAGCGCCCGGAGAAGAAAGCTCTGCAAAATCCGTACTTCGTTTCGTTCGGCGGCAGCGTCGAAGCGTTGCGCAAACTGCTGCGCGTTTCGGCGCTGGAAGTCAGCGTGTAACCAAGGTTCGGAACCGTTGGGATACGACGAGACACGAGTGCAAGTTTCGGTTTGCCATTGGCTTTGGCGCGAGCGCGCCGGGAGGAAGGCATGAAGCCGTTACCGGAAGTCCATTCATTCGGAATGCCGAAGTTCACGGCTCGCTCACCTCTCGAACTGCGGTGGAAAGATTCGGCCATTACGAAAATTGAGCGGTCAGAGTTGAAAGCGCAGAACGCCCGCTGCATTTGGTTCACCGGCCTCTCCGGGGCCGGAAAGACCACCCTCGCCAATCTCCTTGACGAAACTCTCTATAAATCGGGACGCCACACCTTCGTCCTTGACGGCGATCGCTGCCGGGACGGCATTTGCAATGACCTTGATTTTTCTCACGCCGGTCGCATGGAGAATGTGCGACGAGTTTCCGAAGTCGCAAAACTGATGGTCGACGCGGGCCTGATCGTCATCGTCTCACTGATCTCGCCGCTCATCGCGCAGAGACAACAAGCTCGTAAGCTGTTCGAGCCCGGCGAGTTCATTGAGGTATATCTCAACACTCCGCTGGCGACCTGCGAGAAGCGAGACGCGAAGGGCCTCTACAGGAAGGCACGACAAGGCCTCATTCCGAACTTCACCGGAATATCGTCGGCCTACGAGCCGCCCGAGTGCGCCGAGATCGTGCTCGATGGGCAGGCGCCGCTGAGCGATCTCCTGGATGAGATGCTGCAGGCTCTGCGGCAACCTCTGACAACCTGCGATCGGGCTGACGAGCGCTTCGGGCAAGCGTGACGAATCTTTGCTTGAGTGAGACGGTCGGCCTGAGTAGCTGGCGGGCCCTCGCTTAGAAAAAATGCATGTAAAGTTGAAATTACGAAGCTCAAATGCGGGAACCTCGCCAGAATCGGATCCAAAAGCCCCTGGTTAGTTTTTCTTAAACGAAACCGCGATGATCCTTCGTTGGCTGGCACTAAATTTCTCACCAGAAGCCGCCTAGACTATCGTCAGATTTGCGCGCATATGCCTATACCATATGCACGCTGATCAACATGATCCCGATCAGCGCCAAACCGCAACGGCGCTTATGTAACGAGGGGGATTCCGTATCGGGGGGACAACCGATAAGGGAGTTGCCCCATGTCTCTAGATTTGGTCTCCAACATTACTCAGATACTCAGCTCGAGTCTGGTATCACGAATTGCTTCGAGCCTTGGCCTCGATAAGGCACTCACAGAAAAAGCGCTACAGGCAGGTGTCCCCGGTCTATTAGCAGCATTCACGTCACTCGTATCCAGACCCAATGGCGCTCAGGCGCTCAATGGCGCAATCGCGCGACAACAGCCGACATTGCTCTCGAGCTTGGGCAGCATGCTTGGCGGCTCTGCGCAGTCGAACATCATTGAAACAGGCACCAACACGCTGACATCTCTCCTCGGCAGCGGGACCACATCCGCACTCACCAACGCGGTTGGTCAGTACGCGGGGATTGGAAACGCCGGCTCGAAAAGCCTTATGGGCCTGCTCGGGCCTGTCGTGATGGGCGTGTTGGGACAGCAGCAGCGCGCGAGTGGGCTCGATGCAACGGGCCTGGCAAGCCTTCTCAATTCACAAAAAGATAATATCGCGAGCGCGCTTCCCGCTGGCTTCTCAAATTATCTCAGCGACACGGGTATTCTAGATGGCCTCGGTAGTTCAACCGGAGTGCGCAGCGCAACGACGGGCTATTCCGGGTCGTCAAGGCCAAGTTACAGCACAACGCCGCCACCGACACCTTCAGATTGGTCGAGAAATCCAAATATGCGATCATGGGGCTGGGTAATTCCGGCACTCGCGGCGTTACTAATCGGTGGCCTCGCCTGGAACTGGTTCACGCGCCCACGCCCGACAGAAACTGCCGCCAATCCTCCTCCGGCGAAGATTGAAACACCGGCCACGGCGCCGGCGAGCACTGGAACCAGCACTGGCGCCTCGGGTCTCGGCCCGTTGCCCGCGTCCTTCGAGGCGCTCGAAAATCTGCATGGCATAAAGGTCGGTGACGTCGACGTTGGCGCACAACTCGCCAACGCCGAGACCAGCATGCGCTCGGCGGTTGCCAGCGTTCAGGACGTGAACTCAGCGCAAGCCGCCATGGCGCCGCTGACAAATTCCGCAAACGATTTTGTCCGGCTGAGCAAGCTCCTCGATCAACTTCCCGCTCAGTCCCGCAAAACGGTCGTGAATACAATCATTGCCACGAGACCGGCCCTTGATCAGCTCTTCGACAAGGCGCTCGCAATTCCTGGGGTGAGCCCAATCATAAAGCCGACAATCGATAAAGTTCACTCTCAGTTCGATGCGCTAACGACAGCCTGAGACGCTACAGTGCTGAAAGGCCCATGCGCTTATGTGGGAACGCACGGGCCTTTCTTATTTCTATTCGCGGAAGCCGAAGTTTTGGGACCGTGATCCTAGAATCTGACTTTCACACCGCCATAAGCGGCAAGCGGCGTAGCTGGCACGACGGTTCGTGGGTCAGTGAAATCGATCGTACCGAGCGAAGCTGCTGAGCCGTCATCGAGCTGAAAATAGTTGCCGAAAGTCGCGTAGTGGTGGTCGAAGAGGTTATTGACGATCGCATAGACTTGAATGTTCTGGGTTACGTCGTAGGAGGTATGCAGATCCACGACGGCGTAGCCCGGGAGCGGCGTGTTTAAGTTGGCTTCGTCGCCGAAAAAGATTTGGTCGGAAGCCGCTGTGACGTCGCCGCCGAATTTCCATTGGTGTGTGAGCCAATAATCGAAGCCAGCCTTAAATTTGTGCTGGGGAATTCCAGGCATGCGATCGCCCGGATGGACGGTCGTAATGAAATCGTTGCCATTAGAGGGGTTCTGCGGGTTGTTGGGCGAGTTGACGTCGAACGTGCTCTCAAATCGCGCATCGGTGAAATTATAATTGGCGAAGAGATAGAGGCGGCCGTTGCGATAATCGATGCTGGCGTCAAGGCCCTCGCGAAGCGTACTGCCTGCATTCTGGAAGTAGCTTCTCCCGTTGATAGAGGACGCAACATTGATAATGTCGTCGCTGTTCACGGCGTGGAAGTAGCCGAGGCTCCAACTAATCCGCTGGTTGTCGAGAGACTTGATCTCACCGCGAAGCCCCACCTCGGCCGTACGCGACACGACCTGCTTGAGTGGCGGGTCTGCTGTCAGGAAGCTCGAAACAAGGCACGGATTGTTGGGATCGGCGCAAGCAAGCTCGGCAGCGACCGGTGCACGGTTGGCTTCGGAATACCCACTGTAGAGCGTGAGGCCTGGGGCGAGTTGATAGGTACCTCCTGCCATCGGGTTGAAGCGCTGGAATTTATTGTCGCCATTCAGCAGCGGTGCGGCACCTGTATTGTCCTGAAGTCGAATGTCGGCGTAATTGAAACGACCGCCCGCGGTCAGCGACAGCCGATCAGTGACATCAAAGGTGTCTGAGAAAAAGACACCATAGTAGGTATTGGTCGAGGTGATGTTGACGGGCCGAATGTCTGAGTTTTGAACAATTTGGCCGTCGCCGGTGATGACGAATTCGGGACCGATGCTGCCAATTTCTGCATTGGTTTGATAGCCGACGCGGCCGTGATCGATGCTGCCGCCCAAAAGGAATTGATTCCCGTGGCCGAAGATTTTGCTCTTCTCAACACCCTGTAGCGAGGTGCCGAAACTTTCGGCCTGCTGCGATGTGCGGTCAATTTCGCCAACGAAATTGTCTCCGCCCGCCGGCGTCAGAACCGGATTGCCGTGCTGATCAATAAGCGGGTCGGTCGTCGTACCATCAAGATTGTCGAAGCAGAGAACGCTTGGGTCGCTTGCACAGGGCGCCGAATTCGAGCCGTTGCCGTCGACGTGATGTTGATTGAACCTGCGGTAGTAGCCAACACCCGAGACCTTCAGCGTATCGGTGACATTCACAGACCCATTGAGCGACCCCATGGCCATGTCGTTCTGAGTCGTCTGAGGGCTGGTGAAGACATCGCTATAACTCTGATCCAGCAGTTCGACCGGGGAGGCCGCAACGGCTCCGACAAAGTTATCGGCGCCTGTAAAGTTCGCATGGAACTCGGCATCGTGGTTCTTGAAGCCGATGTCGGCGAACATGCGACGGATATTCGACGGAGAGAACTCACGCCATCCGTCATCATGAATGTCCTCAACGGCAACGTAGGCGGCATAGTTACCGAACTGTTGGCCAGCCTGTACGGAGCCCTGCACGCGCCCGAACGAGCCCATACGGAAATCGGTTTCGACACCTTGGAAATTAAAGCCATCCTTCATCGATATGCTGATGGCGCCACCTAAGGCGTTGAGCCCGAACGCGGGGTTGTTGGTCATAACCGCGATATCGGAGATCGCGACGGACGGCAGGAAATCCCAGTTGACGACGTCACCGAACGCTTCGTTGATCCGGACGCCGTTCTCGTAGACCGCCAGACCTTGGGGAACGCCATCAAGAGGCGATGCTTCAAAGCCGTGGAATTGCACGTTCGTTTGAAAATCGTTGCCCTGCAGATTGTTGACGATCACACCGGGAATGCGAGACTGAAGAGCATCTTGCACCGCCATGGTGCCACTGCGCGTGACGTCCGAAGACGAAACTGTGCCAACCGAACCGGGAACCTTCGCGATCGGAATTTCACTGCCGCCAACGGGTGACATCTTCACCTGGCTGGGCTCGAGGACAGAGGAGCCCTCTTCCACCGGCGGCGTTGTTGGCGCCTGCACCTGTGCGACAGGCGCTTTCTTCGGTTTGGCGGCCTGCCTGACCGGCTTGGGTTTCGGCTGTTCCTGAATCACCTGCACCTCGGGCAACGGCGCGCCGCTCGACGGTGCTTGTGCGGAGGGGGGCTGGCCGCTTGAAGGATTAGCGGCAGGCTGATTTGGAGGGACGGTTGGTTGGGCTGCCGTTGTCCCTCCGGCGTCTTGAGCAAGTACTGCGGACGCTCCTAACATGACGCATACAAGCGCCATTGCTGGCGCCATGGTGACCATGCGCGTTGACATCAACAACCCCTGTGCTCCCGGACACGGATTACTCGGACCAATGCCTCAGCAGTGATCGAGCAATCGCGACTCCTTTTTCCCAAGAGCAGGAAAAGTTCTTGAGTATATCAGGTCAATATTCCCGGAGACCCTTGAACTCGTTCGGAATTGAAGTGTTGTACAATTGATACTTTCAGGGCATTCGCCTGGGAAATTTAGGACGATGAGTGAGGGAATTATTCCCGAATCTGGCATGGCGGAGATCGCTTGATCAACGCGAGTAAGCCGGTGGCCGGGTGCAAAGCCAGATCCTCGTCAAGACGTATGGCCACACGAGGTGGAGCTGCCGTCTGTCGAGTGGATCTCAGCAAATCCGCAGATCTTGCGTCACGTCTCGTTGGCCCAATGGTGGCATGACACCGGTGCACGGGGCAAATCGAGGAAAGGCAAGTCCATTCCGGAAAAAACCAACGAAACCAATGGTTCCGATGGTGGGCACTAGAGGGATCGAACCTCTGACCCCTACCATGTCAAGGTAGTGCTCTACCGCTGAGCTAAGTGCCCGGAAGAAGCGAGCTTCTAGAGGGTTAGCGCTACTCCGGTCAAGCCCTGGAGCGCGGCAAATCGGCCGGATGTGAAATTTAAATTCTCAGACCGCCAGAAGACGGTCGACCTCGCGCACCAAATCCTTGAGGTGGAACGGCTTGGAGAGGACGCGAGCATCCTTCGGCGGCTGGTTTTCACTGTTGAGAACGACGGCCGCGAATCCGGTGATGAACATGATCTTGAGATCGGGGTCGATCTCGCTCGCGCGGCGGGCGAGTTCGATGCCGTCCATCTTCGGCATGACGATGTCTGTGAGGAGGAGCGTGAACGGCTCGGTCTTGAGACGGTCGTAGGCATCCTCGCCGTTCTCGAAGGCGACGACGTCGTAGTTCGCTTTTTCGAGCGCCTTGACGAGGAAACCGCGCATGGACTCGTCATCCTCGGCGAGCAGGATGCGGCGGATCGGCAGGCTGGAGGGCTTGGCTGTCATGACTACTCTGATGTGCGGAATGTCCCAGACGAGAAGTACCCGATATCTCGTCTAATGCAAATTTGGCCCGACTTTGGTAAACGGAGCATGAAACTGTGGAAATGCCGATAGCACCGCGGCAGTTGCGCATCACTCGAGTTGATGCGCGTCGAAGTTCCGAAGTCACCGCTTAACAAGGTACACGCAAACGACGCACGCCTTAGTCTTCCATGGACTTACGCCGGCTGCATTGGCAATGTATTCCGCGATGAGCCACGAAATTGCGGCCGGGATCTGAACGAGACACTGCTAATCATGCACGACGATAGATCCCACGACGTACCGAGAGCATTTTTCCCGTCTTTCGACGTCCTGGCGCCACGTGTTCAAACCGCGCCGTTCGTCTTCTCGTCGCCGCATTCAGGAAGGCTTTATCCGCCTGAATTCCTGGCGATCTCGCGGCTCGATCCGAAAACGCTGCGCCGCTCGGAAGATTGCTTCGTCGACCGCCTTTTCCGCCCCGTGGCGAGCCTCGGAGCACCGATCATCAGCGCCCGTTTTCCTCGCGCGTATCTCGATCTGAACCGCGAGCCTTACGAGCTCGATCCCGAACTCGTCGATGAGCCTTTACCGGCCCACGCGAACACACAATCGATTCGCGTCGCCGGCGGCCTGGGCACGGTTGCCCGCATCGTCGCTGACGGCGAAGAAATTTATCCGGACCGTTTAAGTCTCGACAGCGTGCTCGCACGCATCGAGCAGCTCTACTTCCCGTTCCATGCCGAGTTGTCGAGACTGGTCGCGGCGACGCGCGAGACCTTCGGTTACGCCGTTCTCATCGACTGCCACTCCATGCCGTCGACGGCGATGGCTCCGGGCAGCGCGCTGCGGCCCGACATCGTCATCGGAGATCGCTTCGGCGCCGCCGCCGATCCGCGCCTGACGCTTCTGGTGCGAGATGAGTTTCAGCGCCGTGGCTTCAAGGTGCAATTGAACCGGCCATACGCAGGCGGCTACATCACCGAGCATCACGGCCGGCCAGACCGCGCCACGCACGCGATCCAAATCGAGATCAACCGCGGGCTCTACATAAACGAGCTGACGTTTCAAGAAACCACTGGCTACGCGCGCCTTGCCGAAGCGCTGACCGAGATCGTTACGTCCCTGTTCCGCGACGTCCCTGGTCTGCTCGACTATCGTGCCGCCGCCGAGTGAGCTGGCATCGTTAGGTTAAGGAAATGACTTAAGAAAAAGGGCCGTCCGAATTTTTCACGAACGGCCCAAGTCTAGGGAGGAAACGCCCAAGGAGGGCTGCGAAGCGCGAGCCGAGCTCACATATCGCACTGCAAAAAATATAGGTGCAGCGCATTATCGGCAATTGCGATTTATGCAGAGCTGCATGGCTTGAAACGCGGGCCTCGGCCGAAAGGCCGTTTTGCCTCTTCCCGGCTTTCAACTGATGCGGGAGGGGCGGTTCCCAATAAAGAAGGCCGTCCGAAAGCCGAACGGCCCAAGTCTAGGGAGGAAACGCCCAAATTGGGCAGCGATTGCGGTGAAGCGTGTCAACGCAACCACCTCCGAACGATGAGCTGCTTCGGTCATCGCCGCAATCTCTACGAGTATAATCTTAGCACATCGGATCGGGCATGTATCCACCCCGCCACAACTTACGTTACCAATGTGTATCTAGTTCAACATTGCAGTAGTTCGAAGTAGCCTCTGATAGTAAATGCCCAGACAGCAAACACTTGAAATCACAGGGTGAGCGCGTGCCGGGACCGTCACCCGCAGCGGAATTTCAGGCCATTGTCCGCGTGGCCCACGAGCTGGCCGATATTTCAGGCCCCGTTATCCTCAAGCATTTTCGCAAGGCAATGCCTGTGGAAAACAAGGCCAGCGGGGGTGCATTCGATCCGGTCACCAAGGCCGACCGAGGCGCGGAAAAAGCGATATCCGAGGCCCTTGCAACAAAATTCCCCGATCACGGCCTCGTCGGCGAAGAGTTCGGGACGAAGGCCGGAACGAGCCCCTATCAATGGATCGTCGATCCCATCGACGGGACGCGATCCTTCATCATCGGGTCGCCGATGTGGGGCACGCTAATCGGAGTTCTGAAAGACGAGAAGCCTGTCTTCGGCCTCATGGATCAGCCCTTCACCGGCGAACGTTTCTGGTCCACCGACAAGGCCGCCTACCACAGCATTCGGGGCGGACGGCCAGTGCGGCTCAAAACACGCCAGTGCCCCCGCATCGAAGATGCCGTCTTGACCACGACGCATCCCGAAATGTTCGCCGAGCCCGAACAACTCGCGGCTCTCGACACCCTTAGAAAAAAGGCTCGGCTGACCCGCTACGGCGGCGATTGCTACGGCTACTGCCTCCTCGCCTCGGGTCTCGTCGATATCATTATCGAGCCGGGGCTGAAGCCATACGATATCGTCGCTCTCATCCCGATCATCGAGCGGGCCGGTGGCGTCGTCACGACATGGACCGGCGGCAGCCCGTCGGACGGCGGAAACATCCTCGCGTCGGGCGACGCGCGCCTGCACGAAGAAGCGCTGGCGATGATCAATAAGCTCTAAACCCGTTCGTGAGGCGACGTCTCGATGCCCATATAGGCGTCGAAAGCCGCCCAGAACCGTTGGCGAATGGCATCCGTTTCCTGAAGAATTTCGTGCCGCGATCCGGGAATGAGAATGTGCCCGCCGGACTTGAGATCGACGGCGAAATCCTCGATCGCCTGCGGAGAAACGACCTGATCTGCGCCGGCCGCAAACAACATCATCGGCACCGAGACGTATTTCGGATAATCGGGACGCGAAAGCATGGAGCAGCTTCGTAGCGCCGCCCTGAGCCACCCGACCGTCGGCGCCCCGAGCGACAGATCGGGAGCAGCTTCGATGATCGATTTGATCCGCGACCATCGAACGAAGTCCGCTGTCAGCCGGTTGCCATCGAAATCCGTGAGGTCGTTGGGCTCGTTGCCGCCTCCCCGAACATAGGTGGTCGCAAATCCAGACATTGACGCGATGTTGGAATAGGCCTTCGCCAGAGGCCTGCTGGCGCCCAGCATCCGCTCGTGAATTTCAATCATCGGCGACAGTAGGATCATGCGCGCGAACGGGCTCGCTTCATCCTGGGCTCCGCGCAAAAGAATGTTGCCGCCGAGCGAATGGCCAAGCCCGATGAGCGGCTCGGGCAGCGCCGGCCTGACGATCTCATCGATAAAGATCGCAAGATCGCGGTCGTATTCGGTGAAGGCGACGACGTGGCCCTTCCGGCGGTTGCCGAGCACCCGCTCCGATCCCCCTTGCCCGCGGAGATCGAAAATCGCGACGCCGAAGCCGCGACGGCGCAAGTCGGCGATGACCTCGAAATACTTTTCGATGAACTCGCCGCGGCCCTGCACGATGCACACCGTGCCTCGCGGCGGCCCGCGCGTCGCTTCCCAAAGGGCACATCGAAGCTTCAGTCCGTCGTAGCCGTCGAAAGCCGTTACTTGCGCGCCGCTGGGGACGGGATTGATCGAGAGCGAAACGAGTTTCATCTACCTCTCTTTGAGCCTGAGCAGCTGAGCCGGCGTCTGAGGCCGGTGACACGATAAACGCCTAGCACACGATATTGGCGGCGAACCCTCTTGAAGCCGTTTTTCCGCTTCCTACCTGTTTCATGCGGTTGCCGCAAAGCGGGACCGCATCACGGAAAGGGCCAGTCCGACGGACTGGTTCACATGTCGCTTCTTAGGAGGATATGTCATGCGACACGCAGAATTCGCTCCCTTTTATCGTTCCGCAATCGGCTTCGATCGTCTGTTCCAGCTCTTGGATCAGTCCACAGGTTTCGACAGCGAATCCACCTACCCGCCATATAATATCGAACGTACCGGCGAGAACGCGTACCGGATCACGTTGGCGGTTGCCGGCTTCTCTGAGGGCGAGCTGAAGATCGAGGTCAAGGAACAGACGCTTTCGGTCGCCGGTGAAAAAGCCGCCGAGACGGGTGAAAAGACTTACCTGCATCGTGGCATCGCAGCCCGCGCGTTCGAGCGCCGCTTCCAGCTTGCAGACCATGTCGATGTGACCGGCGCGGCGTTCGAAAACGGACTTCTCCACGTCGAGCTCGTCCGCAACGTCCCGGAGAGCAAGAAGCCCCGCACGATCGCGATCGGCACGTCCAGCGCCGTCCAGCAGATCGAGGCCAAGGCCGCCTAAAGGCCTTTTGCCAACGATTAATAAGGCCTTTAAAACGGCAGCTGCGCCCCGGCGTGGCTGCCGTTTGCCGTGAGTCGTCTTCTGAAGAAATATTGTTGCCAAGTGGCGTCCCGAACCTTGCCGGAAACGATTGCGTAGCGCGCCTCGTCTTACCGCTTGTGCCGCAGTGTCAAATCTGTAGTATTCGCTAGATTAGGTCAATACTACTGTCCTTTGTGCGCCGATAGGGCGAGCACGGAGGACGGTTCGGACGTTACGCGATCGGCCGAGGCATTGCTTTGCGGCCGGTTGTGGCGTGGGAGACATTTTGGTGTTCGAAAGCAGGATAAGCGGTTTGCAGAGCCGCGCGTTCGGCCGCGGGCGTCATGCGGTACGCCGCAGTGCGCTGGCCCGAAGTGACCGAAAGCGCCCGCGCTACGCGTGACCGGTGCTCTCCGGCGGCGTAGCGCTGCACAAAACATTGAATGAGCCGCGCCTCCAACAGGCGTCCTACCACACCGAAGTTCAGAAATTCAGGCCACTGGCCATACGAGGCAACAGATGAGCGAAGGTTACCTGTCTCCGCTGGAAGACGAAATCGGCGACGGAAGCCGTCCGGCGGCGGAAGGTCTTTTTGATCCGGCCCTTGAACGCGACGCATGCGGCGTCGGCTTTATCGCGAACCTCAAGGGTCGCAAGTCGCACGCCATCGTCGAGGGTGCGCTGAAGATTCTCGAGAACCTCGAGCACCGCGGCGCCGTAGGCGCCGATCCTCTGTCGGGCGACGGCGCCGGCATCCTGATTCAGATTCCGCACGACTTCCTGGCGGCAGAGACCAAATCCGCGGGCTTCGAATTGCCGGCACCCGGCCACTATGCTGTCGGTCAGGTCTTCATGCCCCGCGACGAGCGCCTTCGTACCCACTGCGAACGCGTCTGGGCGCGCTGCCTCAAGGAAGAAGGTCTGGAGTTGATCGGCTGGCGCACCGTGCCAGTCGACAACAGCTGTCTCTCGGAAATGGTGCGCGATGTCGAGCCGGTGCAGCGGCAGGTGTTTGTCCGCCGTCCCGCGTCGATGGACGACCAGGAACAGTTCGAGCGTCACCTCTATACCGTTCGCAAGGTCGTCTCGAATGCCATTCACGACGCCTACAAGGGTCGCGACATCGGGCATTACACCGTTTCGCTCTCGACGCGCACGGTCGTCTACAAGGGCATGTTCCTGTCATACCAGGTGAAGGCCTACTACAAGGATCTTTCCGATCCGCGCCTGGTGTCGGCGCTGGCTCTCGTTCACCAGCGCTTCTCGACCAACACCTTCCCGTCCTGGAAGCTTGCCCATCCCTACCGGATGGTCGCGCATAACGGCGAAATCAACACGCTGCGTGGCAACGTCAATTGGATGGCCGCCCGCCAGGCGTCCGTATCCTCGCCGCTTTTCGGCGACCGCATCTCGAAGCTGTGGCCGATCTCCTATGAAGGCCAGTCCGACACCGCCTGCTTCGACAACGCGCTCGAGTTCCTCGTGATGGGCGGCTACAGCCTCTCGCACGCTGCGATGATGCTGATCCCAGAAGCCTGGGCCGGCAATCCGACGATGGATACAAAGCGCCGCGCCTTCTACGAATATCATGCCTGCTTGATGGAACCGTGGGACGGCCCGGCGGCGATGGCCTTCACCGACGGCCGCCAGATCGGCGCCACGCTCGATCGCAACGGCCTCCGCCCCGCCCGCTATCTCGTCACCAAGGACGACACCGTCATCATGTCCTCGGAGTCGGGTGTGCTGCCCGTTGCCGAGGAAAACATCGTCAAGAAGTGGCGACTGCAGCCCGGCAAGATGCTGCTGATCGACCTCGAAAAGGGTTGCATCATCTCCGACGAGGAACTGAAAGCGGAAATCGCCGCCAGCCACCCTTACGAGACGTGGCTGAAGCGAACGCAAATCAAGGTTTCTGACCTGCCTCTTCCGGCGAAGGGCGCCTCAGCGGCGAAATCGAACGTCGCGCTGCTCGATCTCCAGCAGTCGTTCGGCTACACGCAGGAAAGCATCAAGTTCCTGCTGACGCCGATGGCCGAGAAGGGCGAGGAAGCCACCGGCTCGATGGGAACCGACACACCGATCTCGGCGCTGTCGTCGAAGTCGAAGCTGCTGCACACCTACTTCAAGCAGAACTTCGCGCAGGTCACGAACCCGCCGATCGACTCGATCCGCGAAGAGCTGGTGATGAGCCTCGTCTCGTTCATCGGTCCGCGTCCGAACATCCTCGATCTCCAAGGCACCTCGAAGCAGAAGCGCCTCGAAGTCGCTCAACCGATCCTGACGAACGAAGATCTTGAGCGCGTCCGCGGCATCGGCGCCGTCAAGGACAACGACTTCGAATCCATCACGATCGACATCACCTATCCGGCCGAGAAGGGCGAGGGCGGCATGGGTCCCGCACTCGACGGCATTTGCGCCGAGGCGGAAGAGTACGTTCGCGCCAAAGAGTTCAACATCATCATTCTGTCCGACCGCCGCGCCGGACCGGACCGCATCGCGCTGCCCTCGTTGCTCGCAACGTCGGCGGTGCATCATCATCTGATCAAACAGGGGCTCCGAACCTCGGTTGGTCTCGTCGTCGAGACGGGCGAAGCGCACGAGATCAATCAGTTCTGCACGCTTGCGGGCTACGGCGCCGAAGCCATCAACCCCTATCTCGCATTCGAAACGCTCTACACGATGCTCCCCGAGCTTCCCGAGGGAACGACTCCGGAAATGGTGAAGAAGCGCTTCATCAAGGCCATCGGCAAAGCCATGCTGAAGGTCATGGCGAAGATGGGCATCTCGACCTACCAGTCCTATTGCGGCGCCCAGATCTTCGACGCCGTCGGCCTGCGGTCGAGCTTCGTCGATCGCTATTTCACAGGCACGCACACTCAGGTCGAAGGCGTCGGCCTGCGCGAGATCGCGCGCGAAACGGTCGAGCGTCACAAGGCGGCCTTCGGCGACGTGCCGGTGCTGGCCAACGCGCTCGAGGTCGGCGGCGAATACGCATATCGCATCCGCGGCGAGGCGCACATGTGGCGCCCCGGAACGGTGGCCGATCTTCAGCATGCCGTCCGCGCGACCGACAACAAGGAAGCGATGAGCGGACGCGTCCCGCAGAAGTTCCGCGACTTTTCGAAGTCGATCAACGATCAGTCCGAGCAGCTGATGACGCTGCGCGGCATGTTCCGCATTCGCTCGGCCGAATCCTTCGGCCGCAAGCCTGTGCCGATCGAGGAAGTGGAATCCGCTGCCAGTATCGTGAAGCGGTTCTCGACCGGCGCCATGAGCTACGGCTCGATCAGCCGCGAAGCGCACACCACGCTCGCCATCGCGATGAACCGCATCGGCGGCCGTTCGAACACCGGCGAAGGCGGCGAAGAATCCGATCGCTTCAAGCCGATGGCCAACGGCGACTCGATGCGCTCGGCGATCAAGCAGGTTGCCTCCGGCCGTTTCGGAGTGACGACGGAATACCTCGTCAACTCCGACATGATGCAGATCAAGATGGCCCAGGGCGCCAAGCCCGGCGAAGGCGGCCAGCTGCCCGGTCACAAGGTCGATGCGACGATCGCCAAGGTTCGCCACTCGACACCGGGCGTAACCCTCGTCTCGCCGCCGCCGCATCACGACATCTATTCGATCGAAGATCTGGCGCAGCTCATCTACGACCTGAAGAACGTCAACCCGAAGGCTGATGTCTCGGTGAAGCTCGTCTCGGAAGTCGGCGTCGGCACCGTTGCGGCAGGCGTCGCGAAGGCACGCGCTGACCACGTGACGATTTCGGGCTTCGAGGGCGGCACCGGCGCGTCTCCGCTGACGTCGATCAAGCACGCGGGTAGCCCTTGGGAAATCGGCCTCGCCGAAACCCATCAGACCCTTGTCGCCAACCGCCTGCGCGGCCGTATCGCCGTTCAGGTCGACGGCGGCATCAGGACTGGCCGCGACGTCGTGATCGGAGCGTTGCTCGGCGCCGACGAATTCGGCTTCGCGACCGCGCCGCTGATCGCAGCGGGCTGCATCATGATGCGCAAGTGTCACCTGAACACCTGCCCCGTCGGCGTCGCAACGCAAGACCCCGTCCTGCGCGCGAAGTTCTCCGGCAAGCCCGAACATGTGATCAACTACTTCTTCTTCGTCGCCGAAGAAGTCCGCGAGATCATGGCACAGCTCGGCTTCCGCTCCTTCAGCGAGATGATCGGCCAAAGCGATCAGCTCGATAAGGATCGCGCGATCGAGCACTGGAAGGCACGCGGGCTCGACTTCACGAAGCTCTTCCATAAGACCCATGCGCCGAAGGGCGTCGCCATCTTCAACAGCGAGCGTCAGGACCATGGCCTCGACAAGGTCCTGGACGTCCAGCTCATCGAGATTGCGAAGCCCGCTCTTGAATTGAAACGGCCGGTGAAAGCCGACCTCGAAATCAGGAACGTGAACCGCTCGACCGGCGCGATGCTTTCAGGCGAAGTCGCCAAGCGCTTCGGCCATGCCGGCTTGCCGGAAGACACCATCTGGTTCTCGCTCAAAGGCACGGCTGGACAGGCATTCGGCGCCTGGGTCGCACACGGCGTCACACTCGACCTTATCGGCGAAGGCAACGACTACGTCGGCAAGGGATTGTCGGGTGGCAAGCTGATCGTCCGCCCTGATCCGAAATCCTCGATCACGCCCGAGGAAAGCATCATCGTCGGCAACACCGTGCTTTACGGCGCGATCACCGGCGAATGCTATTTCCGCGGTGTCGCCGGCGAGCGCTTCGCTGTCCGCAACTCGGGCGCCTACGCCGTCGTCGAAGGCACCGGCGATCACGGCTGTGAGTACATGACGGGCGGCGTCGTCGTCGTTCTCGGACAGACCGGCCGCAACTTCGCTGCCGGCATGTCGGGCGGCATCGCCTACGTGCTCGACGACAAGGGCGACTTCGAAGGCCGTCTCAACAAGGAGATGGTGCAGCTCGAAGCGCTGACGGCCGATGCAGGCTCGCTGCAGAAGCTTGCCCAGCAGGGCGGCGACGTGGCGATCGCGGTCCGGAACGTGATGGTCGATATGCGCGAGCAGGATGTCGAACGTCTGCACACGCTCATCTCGCGCCATGCGCACTACACCAACTCGCGCCGTGCTCAGGAAATCCTGAAGAACTTCACCGACTACCTGCCGAAGTTCAAAAAGGTGATGCCGGTCGAATACCGTCGCGCACTGACTGAGCTGGCGAAGGCCCGCGAAACCAATCGCGAGGCTGAGCTTGAGGCCGCAACCAAGCAATAGCTATCGCTCAGCCAATCACGAATTAGAAAGACGAAAAAAGAAATGGGCAAGCCGACAGGTTTTCTGGAAATCGACCGCGCCGACCGCAAGTACAAGCCGGTCGAAGAGCGTCTGAAGCACTATAAGGAATTCGTCGTTCCGCTGGCCGAGCCTGAAGTCAAGAAGCAGGCGTCGCGCTGCATGGATTGCGGCATCCCGTATTGTCACTCGGGCTGCCCCGTCAACAACCAGATCCCCGATTGGAACGATCTCGTCTATCGCGGCGACTGGAAGGAAGCGTCCGACAACCTTCATACGACGAACAACTTCCCAGAGGTGACGGGCCGCATCTGCCCCGCGCCTTGCGAAGCGTCGTGCACGCTGAACATCGACGACAAGCCGGTGACGATCAAAACGATTGAAAACACCATCGCCGATCGCGCCTGGGAAGAAGGCTGGGTCCTGCCGCTTCCGCCGGACAAGAAGACCGGCAAGAAGGTCGCCATCATCGGCTCGGGCCCTGCCGGCCTCGCAGCCGCGCAGCAGCTCGCACGCGCCGGTCACGACGTCCACGTCTACGAGAAGAATGCCCGCCCAGGCGGCTTGCTCGTTTACGGCATTCCCGATTTCAAGATGGAAAAGGGCGTCATCGCCCGTCGCGTCAAGCAGATGGAAGCGGAAGGCGTGACCTTCCATTGCGGCATCCACGTCGGCCAGGATCTCTCGGCGAAGTATCTTGAATCGAAGCACGACGCGGTGCTGATCGCCATCGGCTCCGAGCAGCCGTTCGACTTCTTCGCCAAATCTACGGGCCGCGATCTCGACGGTCTCCATTACGCCATGGATTTCTTGCCCCAGCAGAACCGGCGTAATTCCGGTGAGCCGCAGAAGCCAAAGACCAAGGAAATCTCCGCCAAGGACAAGCACGTCATCGTCATCGGCGGCGGCGACACGGGCTCCGACTGCATCGGCACCTCCTTCCGCCAAGGCGCGTTGAGCGTGACGCAGCTCGAAATCATGCCGATGCCGCCTGAGAAGGAGAACAAGGCGCTTTCCTGGCCGCATTGGCCGCTGAAGCTGCGCGTCTCCTCCTCGCAGGCCGAGGGCGCGAAGACCGAGTATTCGATTTCGACCACCGGCTTCTCCGGCGAAGGCGGCAAGGTGAAAAAGCTTCACTACACGCGCGTGAACGCCAACCTTCAGCCGATCAAGGGCACCGAAGGCGCGCTCGACGCCGATCTCGTTCTTTTCGCGATGGGCTTTTCGGGCCCCGTGGAAACCGACATCGTCAAGGAATTTGCGCTGCCCGTCGTTCCGCGCGGCCGCTTCAAGGGCCTTGACGCGACGGACAAGGACTACAAGCTTTCGACCTCGCCAAAACTCTTCTGCGCAGGCGACATCCGGCGCGGTCAGTCGCTCGTCGTCTGGGCGATCCGCGAAGGCCGGCAAGCCGCGCACGCCATCGACAAGTTCCTGATGGGATCGACCGTCCTGCCGCGCTAAACGGCGGCGTTACGCGAGACGCGGCGCAGTTGCGCCGAGACCGATAAGGCAGGCGCCGGCAATTCGTGCCGGCCCCAGCCGCTTACATTCTAGCGAAACGGACCTGACGCATCGGCGCAGTCCGTCCGTCGCTTGATCAAGCAGGAACGTACGTCAATCTGACCACGTCCTCGCCAATTCTATCGCTGGCCACTAGGCGGAGCGGCGGCCGTGGGCCTGCGAAGAACGGCTTGCCGCGACCGAGCACGACGGGGTGAAGGTACAGGCGGTACTCATCAATAAGACCAAAGTCAGTTAGGCTTCGTGCCAAGTCTGGTCCCCCAACTTGAACCTCCCCAACAATCTGAGCCTTGAGCGCGCGTATAGCCGCCTCGATGTCATTGTCGACAAGCGTGGCGTTAGGGCCGACCGAATCCAACGAGCGCGACACGACCCACTTCTGTTGGCGCCGCCACGCAGCCGCGAAGTCGCTCCGCGCCGCATCCCACTCGGGATGATCCTCGTCCCAATAACGCATGACTTCGTACAAGCGGCGACCGTACACGCTACCCACCTGCTCGCGCGCCTGCTCGATGTAATGATGGAAAAGCGTTGGGCTTGGCGCCATCGCCATATGGTCGACGTAGCCGTCCAAGGACTGGTTCATGCCAAAGACGAGCTTCGCCATACTGCGCTACTGCGGGATCATGTGGGGGTGGGCCAAGGAATGCGTTGCCACCGTCAACCCCGTCCCGGATTTTCTGCAGGCTTCGACTGGCTCGTCGTATCCGGCTTCGGCGGCCACGTCACGTCGTCGGCGCGGCCAGGCTTCGGCTGCAGCCGCTCGCCCTTGACCAGCAGCCGAAAATACGGCGCCTGCGTCGGCGAGAGACGCCCTCGGTCTTTATTACCCGACGGCGAAATCGAGCTCATAAGCGTCAAACCGCCGGCAATCTGATCGACCAGCAGATCGCCCCGCTGGCCCGAACCCTCACGCCGCGCCATCAGCGTCACCACCGATGCCGGAATCGCGGGCCGGACGATTTCGATCGTCTGCGATTCTTCGCGGCCGTTGTTGCCGACGATCTTGAGCGTGATCCTGCCATTGTCAGCCTTCTGATCGCCCGTGCCGTCGCCCGTGGCCGAAGGCGGCGAGCCGTCGCGCGATGAGCCCTTGACGACCGGTGTCCGGTTGAGCGCCTCCACGGGCTGCGCAACAGGCGACGACGGCGCCGGAGTCTTCACCGCATTGTCCGGATTGATCTTTGCCTGCTCGGGCTCCGCTCCGAGCAACGGAATGTTGCGGTTGGTCTTGGCTTGAATGAGATCCGGCCGCAATTCCTTCTCGACGAAATGTGCGAGCTTCCGGTTGCCGGCATCCGTGAAGTTGACGCCGTCCCGAAGCCGCAACAGCCGGATCGCACCCTCGAGATCGGGCCCGTACGACGAGTACGCGCCGTTTTCGTCGGTGAAGCCCTGGTAGGCGTCGATGTATTTATAGCCGTTGAGATAGGCGCGCTCGCGGATGACGTCATTCATCTTCTGAGCGAGTTCGTTGGCGTCCGAACGGGCGAGGTTCGGCATGCCCACCCAGTAGACGCCGGCGTTCTTGCTCTTGAACACCCGCATCAGGCGGTCGACGCGACGGGTATATTCGGCAAGCCAAGCTTCGCCTCCGGGAGGCAGACGCTTGCCGTCAGCGCCACGAAAGGACATGCGGTCGTCTTCGCCGACCATGACGATGGCGATGTTGAGCGGCTGCGTTGCGATCGTCTTTTCGAGGTTTGTAACCTTCGCGTCGAAGTCCGCGAGACCGATGCCCGAGAACGGCGTCACCTGCTTCTGGATATTCATCCGGGCGTCGGTGCCGAACGCGACGACTAGACCCGCCAGCAGGCCTTCAGCAAACCCGTCACCGTAGACGGTCACCTGATAGACGTCGTTATCGGGAAACGACGTGAGGAACGTCCCGCCCTGGTCGTCGTCTCCCGCGCGCACGGACGACCCAGGCACGGCCACGAGCGCGGCGAGAATTACCGCGAGCCAGAGGCAGAGATGCCTGGAGAAGGCGCTCATCCGGTCATGTGCCTTTCACGAACCGCAAGATTGCGGAGGGTGTATGATTCCAAGGCCCCACCATACAGCCTCGCTGCCCGGGCTCCAACGCCAGGCCGCATCGCCACAACCCCCATTGGGTTACCGCTTCGCCTGCGAGTTGGCGTGAGCGAGCACGCCATCGGAGGGCCAGCAGTCGATTTTCAGGCCATTCGCCTTTTGATAGAGCCCGATCTGCTTCCGCGTATTGGAGCCGATTTTCCCATCCGTCTTGTCCATGGGATAGCCCAAATCCTTGAGCTTGGCTTGCAGATCGTGAACGGTTTGCGTCCTCGGCTGCGCAAAGGATTTCCACGGCGTCACGAAATCCCCCTCGCCGCGAATGCGATCCCCGAGATTGCCGACGAAGAGCGCGTAGAGGTCGGACGTGTTGTAGAGCCGGATGACCCGGAAATTCTGCGCCGCGAGGAATGCCGGACCGTAGGCACCCGCCGGCATCATCAGGTAGGCGTCATCGCCAAGCTGCGCTTGCGTGAACGGCGCACCGCTGGCCTTTCGAAAGCCGAGCTTCAGCCAGTCACCGATCGGCCGGGCGTCGGGCGGTCCTTCGAGCGAGCAATCGGCCTTGGCGGGCGCAACGACCTCGTAACCCCAGCGCGCGCCGCGAACCCAACCCTTGCCCTCGAGCTGCCGCGCCGTGAACGCAAGCGCATCCGCGACCGAGCGCCAGATGTCGATCTTGCCGTCGCCATCGCCGTCGACCGCGTACTTAAGATATTCCGTCGGCATGGCCTGCGTCAGTCCGAGCGCTCCAGCCCACGACGATTTCATGTCGGAACGCGGCACGCCCTGTTGCAGCATCTGGAGCGCCGCGATCAGCTCCTCGCGGAATTTATCTTTGCGCTTTCCGGCATAGGCGAGCGTCGAAAGCATCCGGATCGCATCGTTCGGCGGATGATAAGACCCGTAGGCCGTTTCGCGGCCCCAAATGGCGACGAGCGTATACCGGTCGACGCCCGTCATCTTCTCGATGCGCTCGAGATCGGTTTTATGCTCGGCGAGAAACTTCCGGCCCTGGACCGCAAGCGATTCGAGATAGGGCTTCGAGAGATAATCGGCGGCGGTCTTCGTGAATTCCGCCTGGCCGCTGTTGTCGACCTTGGGCCGTCCGGGAATGTCGAGATCGGGAATGCTGTAATCGGGTTCGACGCCTGCGAAGGCCGCATCGAATGTTTTGCGGCTGACGCCCGCCGCCTTTGCATCGGGCCACAGGCTCTCGATAAAGGTGCGGAATTCTTCGGTAGGCTTCGCTTGGACGACGGACGCGGCAAACACCATTCCGGCCGCCAGGACGACGGCTGACAAGATCTCGAAAATGCGTCGTCCTAACAGCATCGATCGCTGCCTTCCTTGTGTAACTGGCCCCAATTGCGAACGAGCGCGGATGCGTGCGATTGCCCGATTTTCAGGGCATTTTTGGGGCTCAGACCTCGACGGTGCCCGCTTTCAAGGCATCGACGCGCCGTTCCCAGTTAAGCGCCTGCGCGACGATCTGTTCCAAATCGTCATGCTGTGGCCGCCACCCGAGCTTTTCCCGGATTTTTGCCGATGCGGCGACGATCGCCGCCGGATCGCCCGCGCGCGGGGGCGACAGGAGAACCCTGAAATCGACGCCGGACACCCGCTTCACCGCGGCGATGACCTCGATGACGGAATAGCCCTTCGAGTAGCCGCAATTGAAGATGTCGGACGCCCCGCCCCGCCGCAAATGATCGAGCGCCACCGAGTGCGCCTTCGCGAGATCGCTGACGTGGATGTAGTCCCGCACACAGGTGCCGTCAGGCGTCGGATAGTCGGTTCCGAAGACCTCCATTTGCGGGCGCTTGCCGAGAGCCGTCTCGCACGCGACCTTGATCAAATGTGTCGCGCGGGGTGTCGATTGCCCGGACCGGCCCTTTGGATCGGCGCCTGCGACGTTGAAATAGCGAAGTGCGACAAAACGGAAATCATGCGCGCGCGCCGCGTCCGACAGCATGATCTCGGTCATCTGCTTCGACGAGCCGTAGGGCGACATCGGAGCTGGCGGCGCACTTTCCGGCACCGGATTTTCTTCAGGATTGCCGTAGACCGCAGCAGTCGACGAAAAAATGAAATTCTTCACCCCGGTCTCGACGGCGGCGGCGATGAGGCCCCGTGATTTGACCGTATTGTTTAAATAATAGCCGAGCGGGTCGGCGACCGAATCCGGAACCACGATCGACCCGGCGAAATGAATGATCGCATCTACGCCGTGACTGAGCATCGTTTTTTTGACGAGATCGCTATCTGCAATATCGCCCACCACCAGCGTCGCACGGTGATCGACGGCCCAGCGAAACCCCGTAGACAGATTATCGATGACGACGACGTCCTCGCCCCTGTCCACCAGTTCGAGCACCATGTGGCTGCCGATGTAACCGGCCCCGCCGGTGACCAGTACGCTCATAGTTGCAATCGACTCCCGAGTTCGATAACCCACAGACCTAAAGGAGACAGCGCCTCGGCGCAAATGACCCGCCTCGCCCCACGAGATTCCTTCTCAAAATCGGGGAATAGCCATAAATCGTTACCAAATGAGCTTGGACCGCATCTCTGGCGTCCTTGGAGCATATGATGACCGTTGCAAAAAGACCTATCCGTAAAGCTGTCTTCCCGGTAGCAGGCCTCGGAACCCGGTTTCTCCCCGCCACCAAGGCAGTGCCGAAAGAAATGTTGACGGTCGTCGACCGGCCCGTCCTTCAGCATGTCGTCGACGAGGCGCGAGCCGCCGGCATTGAGCATTTCATTTTCGTCACCGGACGGAATAAGGGCGTCATCGAGGATCACTTCGACAAGCAGTTCGAGCTTGAATCGACACTCTCCTCCCGCGGCAAGAACAAGGAACTCGAAGCCCTCGCGCGCGATCTTCCGCAGGCGGGGCAAACGAGCTTCACGCGCCAGCAATCGCCGCTCGGTCTCGGTCACGCGGTGTGGTGTGCGCGGGAACTGGTCGGTGACGAGCCGTTTGCGCTGCTGTTGCCGGACATGCTCCATCACAGCCGCACGCCATGCTTGGGCGATATGATCGAAGCCTATGCGAATACGGGTGGCAACCTGATCGCCGTCGCACCCGTTCCCGACGACCAAACGCATCAATACGGCATCGTCGGCGTGAAGGATGTCAACGCCAAGGTCTCGCCAATCACCGGCATGGTCGAGAAACCGAAGCCAGGCACGGCGCCGTCCAACCTTCACATCAGTGGACGCTATATTCTGCAGCCGGAGATTTTCGGCCTTCTCGCAAAACAGGAGCGCGGTGCTGGCGGCGAAATCCAGATCACCGATTCCATGATCGGCCTGATGCAAGTCGCCGGACAGCCATTCCACGCCGTTCGTTTCGATGGCGACATCTACGACTGCGGATCGAAGCTCGGATTTTTGACGGCCAACGTCGCGCTGGCGCTCGAGCGCCCCGATCTTGCGAGCGACTTCAAGCGCGAGCTGAACAGGCTGCTCGCGGCGCACGCATAGGGTCTGCCATCGGCTTATTGGCGTAACCGGACGCCGAAGTGGACCTCGTCGCCCACATAGTCGTTCGGGACGCCGATGCCGTTGAAATTCACGTGCTGGTATTTCCCGAAAAGCACCGTGTTGCGATTGGCATAGTATTCGATGCCCACCGTTTCACTCCATTGCCTATCGTTGATGACGCCGTCTTGCGAGTTCTGGTTTGAATAGATAATGCCCGCGGAAGCGACGAGATAGCTTCTGAGCTGATGCCGAACCTCAAACCCGGCCGAACGATAGAAGGCGCCCCCGACATCCGCTGTCGTCGTTTCTGAAACGTCCGAACTGGCGTTGAACAGCACGGTCGTCAGTGGGGTCACCCGCCACGCCGCGTTGGCATCGATCGTCAGCCCATCGACAGCATGAAGACGGGAATCCTCCGGCGTCTGGATGCCGTACCCGAGACTGATGTCGCCGCGAAGAATTTCGCCGGCATTCCCGAACGACACGCCGACCCGGTAGCGCTGACCGTTCGACGTGCGGTTGATCGAGTCGCTCTGGGCGGCGATGGCATAATCGCGATGATTGTACGCAAACTCGACGTACGGCGAGAACGACGGCTTGAACTCCCACGAGGTTCTAAGCGTCTCCTCGTACACCGTGTAATCGCGATCCCTGTTGGACGTGACGACACCCGCGTCTTCGGTACTCCCGTACGTATAATCCTGAATACTTCCGCGAAGCTGCAACGACAGCCGATTGAAGCGCTGGTTGTAGGCGAGTTCCGCCCGGTCCGTATCGATGACCGACCGCGTGCCGACCGAACTCGCGTCAAGCGCCGAACGATCTTCCAGATATTGCTGCCGTGAAACCAACGCCTGGAGATTCGCGCGCTTGGTGATGTCGAGCCGGCCGCGCGCCTCGAGCGTATAGTCGCGATCGTCTTCCGTCGGAAAGTCGTTGTAGAAGCTCAGCACGCCGATGGCTCTGAGCTCGAGCGCATGCGTTCCCCAATTCGATACGAGCCTTGCTCCGGGCTTCACATCCATCGCCCAGTCGGAGGGCGAACCGGACGCGTGAAAAACGTTCGAGTAGTAGGACGCGCCGAACTCGACCTCGGGAAAGAGCACGAAACTGCCGACCTTGATGCCGACGGGATCATAGGGCTCCTGCCGGAAGAGCCGCCGCGTCGTCCGGTTGTCGGTATAGGGATCGAGATCTTCGATCTGAAAGAGCAACGGATCGTAGCCCGCAGGCGGATTTTCAATGAGAGCGGCTGCCTCCCCTTCTACCCGCGCTCCGCCAACCGTTGGATCTCCATCCAGCGCTTGCCGCGGCTCACCCGTCGTATCGACGCTGCCGTCAACGAGGCCCGACGGATCGGCGGACAAGCCCGCATCGCCATCTTCCGCCTGTCCACTCTGCTGAGATTCGGGATCGCCCGGCTGATCGGACTTCGATGCTTGATCGCCCGCGCCATCATCATCGTCTTGCGTGTCGGATTGAAGCGACGTCTGCTGCGACGAGCCGGTGCCAGAATTTTCGTTGATTGGCGTCTGCACGCCGGCCGGCGCAGTCTGGGCCAGGGCAGCCTTCTCCGGCACGCCCGAAAGCGTTACTAAAACAATTCCACTTATCAACCAGGCGGACAGCCGGTCGACCATTTCAGCGTCCCCATGAACGACTTTTCACGCGAAACGCCACAAGTCAGAAGAGGACCGTAGAAACGGTTGGTTAATGTCGCTTTAAGACGAACCAGGGGTTGCTTCTGCGCCCCTCAAAAGCGAAAGTGTTAATGTCGTTTGGCCGAGTCACAGGGGCAGCCGAACATCGGGCGAATGGGGGAAATCAAGCGGATGCAGAAGGTCATTCCATTCCAGCTGCCCGAGAGTGAGCGCCGGGGAACTGCTGGCGAATCCGATGAGACGACGCCGATTTCTTCAGCGCTTCGCACGCTCAATCTCGGCGCCGAAGGCTTGGCGCAGCTCGCGAACGACGTTGCGGGCCCCATGGCTCCGGCGTTCGATGAAGCCGTTCGCCGCCTGAAGGCCGTCAGCGGCCGCGTCATCGTAACCGGCATCGGCAAGAGCGGCCACGTCGCCCAGAAAATTGCCGCGACCTTCGCTTCGACCGGAACGCCAGCCTTCTTCGTTCACCCGGGCGAAGCCTCACACGGCGACCTCGGCATGATTACGCGATCGGATCTCATCCTCGCGCTGTCGTGGTCCGGTGAAACCGTTGAGCTCAAGCCGATCATTACCTATTCGCGCCGGTTCGCAGTGCCCTTGATCGCGATCACCTCGCAGGCGAACTCCGCTCTCGGCGAGCAAGCCGATATCCTTCTGCTTCTGCCGCGCGTGAAGGAAGCGTGCCCGCATGGCCTCGCGCCGACGACGTCGACCACCATTCAGCTGGCGATCGGCGATAGCCTCGCCATCGCGCTGCTGGACGCACGCGGCTTCACAGCCCACGACTTCAAGATCTTCCATCCCGGTGGATCGCTCGGCGCCAACCTCAAATACGTTGCCGACGTCATGCATCCGTCCGAACGGCTGCCGTTGATCGCAAGCGGCGCCCCGATGTCCGAAGCTCTTGTCGCAATGACCGAGAAAAGCTTCGGCTGCGTCGGCGTGACGGACGCCAAAGGGCGCCTCATCGGTGTGATCACCGATGGCGACTTGCGACGACACATGGGCGCTAAGTTGCTTGAAGTGACGGTCGACGAGGTGATGACCGCGAAGCCCAAGACGATCGCGCCGACTTTGCTCGCGTCAGCCGCCCTGGAACTGATCAACTCGTCTCGCATCACGGCGCTGTTTGTGGTCGAGAAGCAGAAGCCCATCGGCATCGTGCACGTCCACGATCTACTGCGCGTGGGCGTGGCCTAGTCGAAGGGGCAAGCGCAAGCGGACGCCCGTTAAAGCCAACCCTGCAGCTCGCGGCGCACCACCGCCTCGATCACGTCCACGCCTTCGGAACTGTCGTTGAGCGCTTTGAGATAGGCGAATTTCTCACCACCGTTGGATTCGAAGATATGCCGGTTCTCAACGTCGAGTTCTTCGAGCGTTTCGAGGCAATCGGCTGAGAAACCCGGCGCGACAAGGGCCAATTTCTTGACGCCCGATTTGGCCAGCGCCTCGACGGTCTTATCCGTATAGGGCTGCAGCCAGGGATCATTGCCGAAACGCGACTGAAAGGTCGTCAGCCAGCGGTCTTCCGCAATCCCGAGCTTCTGCCGCAGTAGCCGCGAAGTCTTCTGGCACTGGCAATGATAGGGGTCGCCGGCCTTGAAATACTTCTCCGGCATCCCGTGGAACGTCGCGATGATTTTCTCGGGCTCGAAATCGAGATCGGCCAAACTCCTGCGCATCGATTGGGCGAGCGCCTCGATGTAAGCCGGATGGTCGTGATAGCTCGGCGCCGTGCGGACCGCCGGTTGCCAACGCATCTTCATGAGCGCACGGAACGCTTGATCGCACGCCGTCGCCGTGGTGGCGGCTGCGTATTGCGGATAGAGCGGCACGAGCAGAATGCGGTCGCACCCCTGCTCTTTGAGCGCCTGTATGCGGCTCTCCGTCGTTGGATTGGCGTAGCGCATCGCCCAATCGACGACGATCCGCGGATCACCCTGAAACCGGCTGGTCAATTGCTCGGCCTGGCTCCGCGTGATCGTCTTCAGCGGCCCTTCGTCTCGCTCGTTATTCCAGATCGTCGCGTAATCGCGCCCTTTACGGCTCGGACGCACGGTCAGGATGATGAGATTGAGGATCGGCCACCACTTCCACTTCGGCTCCTCGATGACGCGCTCATCCGACAGAAACTCCCGGAGATAGCGGCGCATCGGCCAATAGCCGGTACCATCAGGCGTCCCAAGATTGAGAAGCAGAACGCCAATCCGGCCATGCGCGACCGGATCATGCCCAGCCGGCAGCGCGACAGATTCGGACTCGAACTGATCGGGTTTTGGAACTTCGTTCATCCGCGCTCCGAATAGCAGAAAATCAGCGCAACCCTAGCGGATCAGGCGCGCCGTTGCGATGGGGCAGAGGCGACGGTTTTTGCTGCCAGTCTGGGCTTCGACAAAGCAGGAGTTGGAACTGCCTCTCCGGCGCGGTCATCAACCGCAGCCGGTGCGGTCGTATGATCGGTTTGGCCGTTCGGACGCGCCGTCGATGGCGCCTCGACCAGCGGATCCAATGCCCGGCCATAGTTCCAATAGGCCCCAGCGCGCTTGATGAAGTCCCGCGTCTTCTCACAAAACAGCCGCTTCACGCGATATTCGGCCTGCTTCCGCAAAATCTGCTGCTGCTGCCGGCAAATGGCAATCGCCGCGTCCTTCTGCTCGTCCGTCAGGTCCGCGGCTGAAACCGCCGCAACCAGCACCGCGAGATCGTGATCGTCGCCGAGAAGCTGCGACAGTTCCCGCGCCGCATTCACTCGAACTGCGAATTCATCCGGCCAGGCTCGGCCGAGCAAGGCCATCTGCCGCCAGTGCCACTGCACCGCTTTGCGCAGCTCATGGAAGTTTTCGTCGGTCGGCTCGTCGTAGGCGTAACGCATTCCCTTCCGCGCCCGCCGGTAGCTCGCTTCGAGGCCCCCCGCGAGCGCCGCGAAACCGTGCTTCTTGAAGCCGAGGTTCGCGATTTTCTTCGCTTCCTGAATGAGGCGATCACGCGCACGGGCGGCCGTATCGGGTTCGAGGCGATCCGGCTCGTTTTCGGCACGAGCCACAAGGATCGCCTTGAACGGCGCCAGCGCGGCCTCGCCATCCGGGAATTCGTTTGCGAGCTTCCCGATGGTTTCGAGCATAACGGTCTGATCGCGCCGCGCCGACAAAAGCTTCGCGATCTCGCCCAGCGCCTTCGTGCGCCGCCGCGCCTTCTTTACCCCCAGGCTGTCCGCCGCCAGACGGATGTGCGCCCGCAGCCGCTTGATGGATTTCCGGCACTCGTGAACGGACTTGGGATTGGCTTCCGGACCGGCCAATTCGGCAAGCGAGCTATCCAGCTGCTCGCACGCAATACGACGAAACCCCTTTTCGACGGGCTCGTTGATTTTGAATCGATAGGGCATACGCGGGGACGGCTTCACGAGAGAATTGTGCCTGATCCTAGATCCGAACCACATAAAACTGTCACAAACAACGGCCGAGCACCACCGTTGTGGTTAACGCATAGCTGCTGCCGCTACCGGGCCTCCGAAAGCCGCAACCATTGGAGAACACGCGCCTCTGGGTCGGCGGCCGTAAAGAAATCAGTAATAACCGCCAAACTGTCCGCCCCGGCCTCGAACACGCCGGCGGCGCGTTCCGGCGTCAGGCCGCCGATCGCGACCAACGGCAAGCCGCCAAGCTTTTTCCGCCATTCCCCAATTTTCTCAAGACCTTGCGGCGCCCATGGCATGGCTTTGAGCTTGGTCTCGTAGATCGGACCAAGCGCCACATAATCGGGCTCGGCCGCCAGAGCGGCTCCAAGCTCCGCTTGATCGTGGGTCGAAATCCCGATTTTGATACCCGCGAGCTTTATCGCCTCGAGATCGGCGGTTCTGAGATCGTCCTGTCCGAGATGTATGTAATCGGCACCGGTATCGAGCGCCGTTTCCCAGTAGTCGTTAAGAACAAGCTGACAATTATGTTCGCGGCAGATCGCGAGCGCCCGCTTCGTCTCCGCGGCAACCTCGGCTGACGAGGCGTCCTTGATCCGAAGCTGCACGAACTTCACTCCGAGCGGAACGATGCGTCCGAGCCAACCGGTGTCGGGCACGATTGGGTAGAAACGGGCGAGCTTGGGCTGCTGTTCGGATGTCAAGGCACACTCAATCGAGATCGAAAAACGGTGTCCCTGCGACGGGCGTCGAAGGCACCGCCATGTCGCGGGCCGGGATCAGCCCCGCTTCGAACCCGAGGCGGCCCGACTGGATCGCCGATGCAAACGCCGCCGCCATCTTCACAGGGTCGGCAGCTTTCGCAACCGCCGTGTTGAGCAACACGGCGTCGTAGCCAAGCTCCATCGCCAGCGCCGCATGCGACGGTGCGCCGATGCCCGCATCGATGACGAGAGTCACATCAGGAAAATAGGCGCGCAGGCTCGTCAGCGCCTGAATATTGGCCAGTCCCCGGCCGCTGCCGATCGGCGCGCCCCAAGGCATGATGACTTGGCATCCCGCGCGCTGCAGCCGTTCCGCGACTGAGAGATCTTCCGTTGTATAGGGCAGAACCTTGAAGCCGTCGCGGCTGAGCGAGCCGGCCGCTTCGACCAGTCCGAACACGTCGGGCTGCAGAGTATCGTCGTTGGCGATGACTTCGAGCTTGATCCAATCCGTTCCGAAAAGCTCGCGCGCCATCTGAGCCGTTGTGATGGCTTCGCTCGCCGTCCTGCATCCAGCCGTATTCGGAAGCACGCGGACGCCGAGATCCTTGATGATGTCGAGAAAGCGCTCGCCGGCTTTTCCGCCCGCAGCCTCGCGGCGCAACGACACCGTTACGATTTCGGCTCCCGATGCCTTGACGGCATTCGCCAGAATGGCCGGAGACGGATAGCCTGCCGTTCCAAGCAGAAGCCGCGATGAGATCGTCTCTCCATAAACGGAGAGCGCGCGCCCCGAATGCAACGCCTGATCGCGAATGTTCATTTTAAGCGCAACTAACCCTTTTAGCCGCCCTGCCGAGCAGAAACGATCTCGACGCGGTCACCATGGCGGAGCGTCGTCGTAGCACGCCGCGCGGCCGGTACGAACTGCCCGTTGAGCGCCGTCGCGACCTTCGCCTCGGACAAGCCGCGCTCGTGAACGAGCTCGGCGAGCGTACCGGCGCCGCTGGCGGTCTTCTGCCCGTTTACAAACAGCTCGTTAGTTGTTTCGTGTTGTAGCATCGCTCAAATGACCTGCGGGCCGGAAATAGGCATTTTTATCGTCGTTTACCAGAGCGTTCGCCGGATTTTTAACGCATATAATCGAGACGGGTCAAAGGGACCCGCCAATCCGCCGCAATTAGCATCTGAATCTCCGGCATCGAACTTGAGGATCAGCCGATGTTTTCCCGCTTGATGTCGTCCCGCCGCTTTGCCCCGCTCTTTTGGAGCCAGCTCTTAGCGGCACTGAACGACAACTTGCTGAAGAACGCGCTCCAGATGCTAGTGGTCTACAAGCTCGCAATGGAAAACGGTCCGGCACTCGGAACGCTTGCGGGCGCGGCGCTCGTGCTTCCATTCTTCGTTTTCTCTGCACTCGCCGGTCAGCTCGCGGACAAGTTCGATAAGGCAAAGGTCGCAGCGCGCGTCCGCCTGTTTGAAATCCCGATCGCCGCAATCGCTGCCGCCGGTTTCCTGTTACCGTCGGTCGCCCTGCTGTTCGCAGCGCTCGTTCTCTTCGGCACGCTGAGCGCGTTCTTCGGCCCGGTGAAATACGGCCTGCTGCCAACGCATCTCGAAACCAAGGAACTCCCCTCAGGCAATGCGCTGATCGAAGGCGCGACCTTCCTCGCCATCCTGATCGGAACCATCGGCGGCAATCTCGCGTCCGGCGGCGAGACGGAAATCATCATTGTCGCCAGCGCGATCATCGGCATCTCGGTTCTCGGCTGGCTTTTCGCGCGCTTCATTCCGCCCGCGCCATCGTCGGTGCCGGATCTCGTCATCGATAGAAACGTCTTTACATCGACGGCCACACTGTTGAAGGACCTGCGCGGAGACAGGCGCATATGGCAAGGCGCGCTCATCACATCATGGTTCTGGCTGGTTGGAGCCGCAGTGCTGGCGCTGCTGCAGAACCTCATTCCGCAAGTGCTCAACGGCGCACCGTCGGTCTACGCACTTGCGCTCTTCACCTTCGCGGTCGCGGTCGCGGTGGGATCGATTGCGGCCGCGCGAGCCAGCACCAATCGTCCCAATCTCGCTCTCGTTCCCATCGGCGCATTGCTGATGGGCATCTTCCTGCTCGATCTCGCGTGGCTCGCGTCGGCGATGAAGCCCGCGCCTGCGCCCCTCAGCGCGGCAGAGGTCCTGACGTCCATCGAGGGCCTTCACATGCTGATCGACCTCGCTGGCATCGCCGTCGCCGGCGGCCTTTTCATCGTGCCATCGTTCGCAGCCGTACAGGCCTGGTCACCCGTCGAGCGTCGCTCGCGCGTCATCGCAGGCTGCAATGTTCTCTCCGCCGCATTCATGACGCTGATCGGCATCGCGATTGCGGGCCTCCAGTTCGAGAAAATTTCGGTCTCGCTTCCCTATGCTGGTCTCGGAGTGGCAAACCTGATCGTCGTTGGCCTCGTCCTTCGGGCCTGGGGCGCCGAGGGCGTAAAAGACGTCGTCGTCTTCCTGTTCAAGACGTTCTTCGGGCTTGAAGTCCGGGGCCTTGAAAACCTGCCCAAAGCGGGCGAGCGCGCAATCATCGCCCCCAACCACGTCAGCCTCCTCGATGCCGGATTGCTGAACGGACTGCTTCCCTCCCACAGCGCCTATGCGGTCGATACCGATATCGCCAAGACGTGGTGGGCGAAGCCGTTTCTGAAGCTCGCGCAATTCTACACGATCGACCCGACGCGTCCGCTCGGCATGCGCCATCTGATCCAGGCCGTCAAAGACGGAGCTTCGCTCGTGATCTTTCCCGAGGGACGCCTGACCGTGACCGGCGGACTGATGAAAGTCTACGACGGCACGGCGATGATTGCGGATAAGGCAGATGCGCCCGTCATTCCCGTTCGCATCGATGGCCTCGAGCGCTCGCATTTCGGCTATCTCAGCAGCTCTCAGACCAAGAAGGCCTGGTTTCCGAAAACGACGGTGACCATTCTCCCGCCCGTTTGGCTTAGGGTCGATCCGGCGCTCCGTGGCAAGGCACGGCGGCAGGCGGCAGGCGCCGCTTTGCAAGACATCATGACCGACTCTGCGGTGCTGACGACGCCGATCGATCAGACGTTGTTCGAAGCGCTCGTCGTCGCTCGCAAAACGCGGGACACCGGCAAGCCCGCAATTGAAGATCCGCTGGGCAGCAAGCTGTCTTACAAGAAGCTGATCGTCGGCGCTCAGGTTCTCGGCGCGAAGCTCGCACCGATGTTGCCGCCGCCCGCATCGGCCGTCGGCGTACTGTTGCCGAACTCCGCAGGCGTCGCCGTTACGTTCTTCGCTCTGCAAACGATCGGCCGCGTACCGGCGATGCTGAACTTCTCCGCGGGACCGGCCAACGTCGTCTCCGCCTGCAAGGCGGCAAACGTCTCCGTCGTTCTGACCTCCCGCGCCTTTGTAGAGAAAGGCCATCTGGAAGCGCTCATTCAAGCCATCGAACCCGTTGCGCGCGTGATCTATCTCGAAGACGTGCGCCCGACGATTACGTTTCTCGACAAGCTCAAGGGCATCGCGCAAGGCGGCAGACCGCAAGTCCAGGCCGACTTCAATGCGCCGGCCGCAATTCTCTTCACGTCAGGTTCCGAAGGCACGCCGAAAGGCGTCGTGCTCTCACACCGGAACATACTCGCCAACTGCGCTCAGAGCCTCACGCGCGTCGCCTGCAACGGCACGGACAAGGTCTTCAATGCCCTGCCCGTCTTCCATTCGTTTGGCTTGACAGCTGGCCTGCTGATGCCGCTCGTCGCGGGCGTGCCCGTCTATCTCTATCCGACACCGCTTCATTACCGCATCATTCCGGAACTCGTTTATCAGTCGAACGCCACGATCATGTTCGGCACCGATACGTTCCTCGCAGGCTATGCACGCGCCGCCCATCCATATGACTTTGCGCGCGTTCGCCTCGTGCTCGCAGGCGCCGAGGCCGTAAAGGACCGGACGCGTCAACTCTATATGGATCGCTTCGGCGTTCGCATTCTCGAAGGCTACGGCGTGACGGAAACGGCGCCCGTTCTCGCAATCAACACGCCGCTAGCGAACAAGGCGGGCAGCGTCGGCCGCCTCTCGCCGCTGATGGAAGCGCGCCTCGATCCCGTTCCCGGCATCGAAAACGGAGGCCGCCTCTTCGTGCGCGGACCGAACGTGATGCTCGGCTACTACCGCGCCGAAAATCCGGGCGTCCTCGAACCCCCGGCGAACGGCTGGCACGACACCGGCGACATCGTCGAGATCGACCCGCAAGGCTTCATCATGATCAAGGGCCGCGCCAAGCGCTTCGCCAAGATTGGCGGCGAGATGATCTCGCTGTCCGCTGTCGAGGCACTGGCCGCCGAGCTTTGGCCGCACCAGGTTACGGTCGTCGTCGCGCTGCCCGACCCGCGGAAAGGCGAGCGCCTCGCGTTGCTGACGACCGATGCTAACTGCACGCGTGACGCCTTCGCACAGTTCGTGCGGAGGAAAGGTGTGAGCGAGCTGACAACCCCGGCCGACATTCTCGTCGTTAGCAAAATTCCGCTGCTCGGCTCCGGCAAGCCCGACTACGTCGCGGCGCTCGAACTCGCAAAACAGGCATTGGCCGCAAAAACGGCGCCGTCAGGGGGCGTCGAACAACGGCCCCTCACGCCGGCCGTCTGACAGGTATTCCAGAACCGCCCGCGCTAGAACCGGCGCGAGAAGAAATCCGTGCCGGTACGCGCCGTTGACGCGAATGATGCCGCGCGTGTCATCGACGATGATCCGCGGCACGTTGTCGGGAAACGCCGGCCGAACCCCCGCACCGATCTCCAGTACGGAGGCTTCGCCGTACGCCGGATGCAGAGCATAGGCCGAGCCTAAGAGATCGAGCGCCGAGCGCAGCGACATCGGGCCATCATCTTCCCGCTCGATCACGGTCGCACCGACGACGAACCGTCCATCTCCTTGCGGCACGACATAAATCGGCTGACGCGGATGCAAGAGACGAACCGGCCGCGACAGGCTCACGTCTTTGGTTTGAATGAGTACGCGCTCACCACGCACGCCCCTAAGCGCCGGCAGATCATCGCGGGCGCCGATGCCCCGGCAATCGATCGCAACGTCGGGAGATGCGCCGTCCCAACGAGTTTCGAACGCGATATCCGCGCCAAGCTTTCGAAGCTCCTCCAACAGCCAGGCCATCGCCTTGTGCGCATCGACGTGCGCTTCGTTCTCGAAATAAAGGCCGCGCTCGAAACGCCCCGCGAGCGACGGCTCGAGATCCGAAATGCGCGGCCCTGCAACAGCAGCGTAACCCTCGGTCATTTTTGCAAAGCGCGCGAGGTCTCCTGCGTCCCGCGCATGCGCCACGACGAGCGTTCCGTTGCTCATGATGCCGGAATAGGTCTCGCGCCAAATGCGGAGCCCTTCACGTCCCAAATCACGGACGATGAGCGGAGCGGCTTCAGCCTCGCATTCGGGCGCAATCATCGCCCCCGCCCATCGGCTGGATGACCGCGCGAACGGATCGCGGCCTTCTTCGATCAACCGCACGCGATGCCCGGCACGCGCCAGCGTATAGGCCTGCCAAAGTCCGAATATACCGGCGCCGACGACGAGAATGGATGATCTGCTCAAGGTCGAAACTCTTTTGTGTTTCGCATCCTCTAGCATCAATCGCCGAGAGCGACACCCTCGCGTCTGGGATCAGCGCCGCCGGTGAGAAGTCCATCACGCCTGATAATCATGTTCACGCCGGAGGTCATCGTCGCGCCCGAAACCGCCTGACCGTAGGATGTCAGCTCGTAGCCCGGCCACTCGATCGGCAGCGCGTATTCGATCAGGAATGGCCCGCCCTGACTGCCGAAGTTCGGGAACGACGCCGCTTGCTGCGCATCAAGACCCCAATCCAGCACGGCGACGAGCGTCTTCACCACATAGAGAATGATCTGCGAACCGCCCGGTGAGCCCGTAACGATCTCCGGCGTCCCGTCCCGACCGAGAACAATCGTCGGCGCCATCGAGCTTCGCGGCCGCTTGCCGCCCTCGATCGCGTTGGCGGCGGCCATGCCGGTTGCATCTACGGGAACGAACGAAAAGTCGGTCATTTCGTTGTTCAGGAGGAAGCCCTTCGCCCAAAGGTGCGAGCCGAATGCGCTTTCGATCGTTGCGGTCATCGAGAGCGCGTTGCCCTCGTCATCGATAATCGAAACCTGCGTCGTGCCCGGCACCTCGTAGGTCGCGTCCTTGCCGAAAGACTTTTTGGCGAGTCCTGGCGGCAATCCCGGCTCGGCCTTCGCCATCGCTTTTTTCGGATCGATCAACTTTCGGCGCTCCGCAAGATACCCGTCGTCGAGCAACCCCGACGGTATGGCAACGCGGTCCGGATCGGCGATGTACCGATTGCGATCGGCGAACGCGAGCTTCTCCGCTTCCGCGATGATGTGCAGAGCCGGCGCCGTCATCGCTGCCTTGGCGCCCTGAATCTCAGGGAACGGCTCGATCAGCTTCAGCGTCGCGCCGACGGTGAGCGCGCCCGACGACGGCGGACCCACGCCACAGACTTGCCGCTCGCGATAGGCGAAACATACCGGCTCGCGCTCCTTCGCCGTATAGGCAGCGAGATCGGCGGTGCTCAAATCGCCGGGAATGGTCGGCGCTTCCTTGACCGCCTGAACCATCGCATCGGCAATATCGCCCTTATAAAAGGCATCGGGCCCACGCGCCGCAAGCGTGCGCAGCGTCGCCGCGTATTCCGGATTTTTCAAAAGCGACCCAGCCGCTCTCTGCGCAACGCCGCCCTCAAAGAAATAGGCGCGCGCGTTCGGCGTGAACTTTTCCGGCTTCTCCGACTTCAGAAGTTCGCTGAGCCGCGGCGATACGGGAAACCCATCCTCGGCGAGCTTGATCGCGGGCTCGAAAAGCTTCGCCCACGGAAGCTTCCCGTATTTCTCGTGCGCTTGATAAAGGACGCGCAGCAGCCCCGGCACACCGACGCTCAGCCCCGAGTTCACCGCCTCCTCAAACGGCATTGGCTTGCCATCGCGCAGGAACCGGTCGGGCTTCGCCGTAGCGGGTGCCGTCTCGCGGCCATCGAACGTCGTGGTGGTGCGCGTTTTGGCATCCCAGTATGTGATCAGCGCGCCGCCGCCGAGCCCGGAAGATTGCGGCTCGACAAGGCCGAGAACGAGTTCCGTAGCAATGGCCGCATCAACCGCCGATCCGCCTTGCCGCAATATCTGCCGGCCCGCTTCCACCGCCGGCGGCTCTGCGGCAACGACCATATGCTGCTTGGCGACGACTGGTGCTTTCTCGCTTCTTCCCGACGCACCCTCGGGCGCCGGACGAAACTCCTGCGCCAGCGCCGTTCCTGCGGCAAGCGACCACAAGATCGCGAACAGAATTCTAAAGCTCATCAAATCCCCGCAAGTGACCCGAACGAATAACACTATCGCCGGACCGCAAAAAGCAAGATTAAGGTCGGGTCATCAGTGGCGAAACACATGGGTGTACAAGATGCCTTTTTCCATAAGAAAAAAAGTCCTGCTCGCGTTGGGTGCACCGGCACTCTTCGCCCTCGGCGCCGCGACCGCCATGGCCCTTGCGCCCTCGATAAGTGTCGTTCCTCTCCTTGAAACGACGAAGACGGTCGTCGGCGAGCCCATCGTCTACCCGACCGGGGCACCCGCAAAGATCACAGCGAGCCTCATCAATCTCTCGCCGGGCGCCACAACCGGTTGGCACAAGCACGGCATTCCGCTGGTCGGGATGATCATGGACGGCGAACTGACCGTCGACTACGGAGCCAAGGGAAAGCGAACATTCAAACCGGGCGAAGCGTTCGCCGAAGCGATCAACGAAACGCATCAGGGCACGAACACGGGGACAGATATGGTTCGGCTCTTCGTCGTCTATATGGGTGCCGAAGGCTTGCCGACTTCGGTGCCAGAAAAAGCGCCGGAATAATCCGCCAGCAAATCAATAACTCTGCTGAACGAAGCTCTCCGGCGTGCCGTCCTCGGGATTGACGAAAATAATATCCTTGGGATCGCGCCGGGGCGTATCGACGGAGAGAAAAACGACCGGCTCTTCGATGATGTCCGGCAGCGCATGCACGGTTCCCTTCTCGAAGAACAGCAATTGCCCAGGACCGAACTCGCTGATCGTCGAAGCATCGTTCATCCAGAAAGTGCCACGCCCTGAGAACACGTAAAGATATTCATCGCACGTCGCGTGATAGTGCGGCGGTGTCGGCTTGTAGACCCTGAAGACACGCGCGCTCGCCGCGTCGCGGTTCGTGAGATAGCGATCCACCAGCAGCGTCGCCGCCGAATTCGGAAACGACGCGGCAACCTCGCCGATATCGAACCGGCCGAAACTCGGCTGCTTGGACTTTTCTTCCATGAACTCAATCCTCGTTCGAATTATCACGAATTCGTAAGGTTGGCGCCCAGCCGACAGTCCAGTGGCAATTCCGGCACGCCTCGCGCTTCCTTGTGCATACCATAGCGACATCGGCTGTTTTTCGCTTGGACGCTCGACTAGGTTCCGCCCCGGAAGATCTGATTTTTCGGAGGGGAAAATGCGCTCATTGAAACTCGGCGTTGCTGCAGCTGCAGCGATGCTTGCACTTTCTGCAGCGGCTCAAGCAGGCGACTGCCTGCGGGTCGGCGCGATCGGCGACGGCCTGACTCACGACCTCGCGGTTATCATGTCGACGCACGGCTTGGCCAACATCATCGAGGCGAAGGGGCGCACGCCGAAGGGCGCGGTCCATACGTCCTGCAAGCCGGGCACGTTCGGCACGCAGTGCGAGTCATCGCAGGTCGCCTGCAAAAAATAACGGCATTTGCAGACTTCGACGGCTAACGCATCACCGCGCGGATCTCTCCGCACGGTGATGTTTTCGTTTAGTGGAAGTCCCGCGATTTCGGAATGATGCGAACATTGCGCGGATGACGCGGTTTCGGCTCGCGTGAGAACCGCGGATGGATCCGCCGCTCGTCCTTTCGGGCCGGATGCGCGGAGCCGGGCTCAGGGTGCAGCACCTCATCCGCGTTCGCATGCGGCACGTCCATGTCCACCGCCCATTCGGAAAGACGCAGCAGCCAATCGCTTCTGTCGATCAGTTTCGTCGAAACCACGTGAATGATATTTGCGTGCTCTTCGACCTGGTTTTGAATGCGGCCCTCGATCAGAATGAGCCGCGATGTCATCACGACCTTGCGAAAACGTTCGAGCATATTCGGCCAGATGATGGCGTTCGTAACGCCAGTCTCATCCTCGATCGTCATGAACACGACGTTGCCCGCTCCCGGCCTTTGCCGGACGAGCACGACACCTGCCACTCGGACAAAAGCGCCGTTCTTCACGTCTCGCAACGCCTCGCAGGAGAGCACGCGCTCGCGGCGAAAATCCTCGCGCAGAAACGCCATCGGATGCTCTTTGAGCGATAGACGCAGCGTCTGATAGTCGTTGACGACATGCTCCGAGAGAGCCATCTCGGGCAATTGGACGTCGGCTTCCTTTCCAGTGTCCTGCGTCTCGCTCCAGGAAAAGAGCGGCAGCGGCGGCGCATTGGCGAGCGCCTTGACTTCCCAGAGAGCCTGCCGGCGATCGAGCCCAAGCGAACGAAAAGCATCCGCCGCCGCAAGCTTCTCGAGCGTGCTGACGCTTCTGCGCTTGGCAACATCCTGGATGCTTTGAAATCTCCTGTTTGTCCCGTGCTTCTGCGTCTCGGGTACAGGCGGAATGAGCGTCGGAAGCTTCCTGCGCGAAGCCCGCTTCGTCTCCGGAGCGGCGTCCGGAACCTCGTGAATATCGGCTTCGCTGAGGCCATCGATGAGACGCAACCCGAGCCGCAAAGCCGGACCTTGCCCATCGAGCGATGGCTCCAATGTGGAATCCCACGCCGAGAAATTGACGTCCGCTTCCCGAACCTCGACGCCATGCTCACGCGCATCCCGCACAATCTGCGCAGGTGCGTAAAAACCCATGGGCTGCGAGTTCAAAAGCGCGCACGCAAATGCCGCCGGATAACGGCATTTGATCCACGCGGACACATAGACGAGCAGCGCGAAGCTCGCCGCGTGGCTCTCGGGAAAGCCGTATTCGCCGAAGCCCTTGATCTGCGAAAAGCAGCGCTCCGCAAATTCCCGCTCATAGCCGCGCCCGACCATCTGCGAAACCATTTTCTCTTCAAGCAATCCGATCGTGCCGACACGGCGAAACGTCGCCATCGCGCGACGCAAATCACTGACCTCTTTGTCGGTAAATTCCGCAGCGACCATCGCAAGGCGCATAGCTTGCTCCTGAAAAAGCGGAACTCCCAAGGTTTTGCCGAGGATAGTCCTGAGCTCATTCTCGTCGCCTCCTTTCGGATATGGATAGACCACCTCCTCGACCTTGGCGCGACGCCGGAGATAGGGATGCACCATATCGCCCTGGATCGGACCGGGGCGCACGATCGCAACTTCGATGACGAGATCATAAAATATCCGCGGCTTGAGGCGCGGAAGCATGTTCATCTGCGCCCGGCTCTCGACCTGAAACACGCCAAGCGAATCCGCCTTGCACAGCATGTCGTAGGTAGGCTTATCCTCGCGCGGCACCGTCGCAAGCGTATATTTTTCGTCGTGATGCTTCTCGATCAGATCGAAGGCTTTGCGGATGCAGGTCAACATGCCGAGCGCGAGAACATCGACCTTCATCAATCCCAGCGCCGCGATATCGTCCTTGTCCCATTCGATGAAGGTGCGGTCCGCCATCGCCGCGTTGCCGACCGGCACCACCTCGACCAAAGGACCGCGCGTCAGCACAAAGCCGCCGACGTGCTGCGACAGATGCCGTGGAAATCCCATCAATTCCTGCGCATACTTCATCACCGCCGCAAGCGTCCGGTCTGTGGGATCGAGCCCGGCGCCGCGAACGTGCTGCTCCGGTGGAACGCCACCTCCATGCGTTCCCCACACCATGCCGGCGAGTGCCGAGATCGTATCTTCCGAGAGGCCGAATACCTTGCCGACATCGCGCACCGCCGAGCGCGAACGATAGGAAATGACAGTTGCAGTGAGCCCCGCACGGTCGCGACCGTAGCGCTCGTAGATCCATTGAATGACCTCTTCGCGCCGCTCGTGTTCGAAATCGACATCGATATCGGGTGGCTCCAGACGCGCGGACGAGATGAAGCGCTCGAAGAGCAGATCGACCTCGATCGGGTTGACCGCCGTGATACCGAGGCAATAACAAACGACCGAGTTCGCCGCCGATCCGCGCCCCTGGCAGAGAATGTCCCTGGATCTCGCGAAGGCAACAATGTCGTAGACGGTCAGAAAATACGGCGCGAACGTGAGTTCACCGATCAGCTCGAGTTCTTTCTCGATCGTGTCCCGAACCTTTTCCGGCACGCCTTCGGGAAAGTGGCTTTGAGCACCTCTCCACGTCAGATCAACAAGATGCTCCTGCGGGGTCTTGCCCGGAGGCACAGGCTCGTCCGGATATTCGTATTTGAGATCACCGAGCGAAAACCGGCAGGCTTCGACGATGTCGAGCGTCCGCGCGAGCGCCTCTTCATGGCCTCTGAAGAGGTGCGCCATTTCTTCGGGGCTTTTGATGTATCGCTCGGCATTGGCTTCGAGCCGGAGGCCCGCTTCGCGAAGCGTCGTCTTCTCGCGAATGCAGGTGACGACATCCTGCAGCGGACGGCAGTCAGGGTGATGATAAAGCACGTCGTTGGTCGCGACGATCGGTGTGCCGCACTGGTCGCCAAGTGCGGCGAGTGCCGCGATGCGCGATCGGTCATCCCCGCGATACGTATGCGACGCCGCAAGATAAAGCGGCGCATGACCCACCGCCGCTCTGATCCGCTGCAAGGAGATTTCCAGCGTCTCCCTCTCCCCGCGAGCGGGGAGAGGGTTGGGGTGAGGGGCAGCCTTATTCACCGTCGAATCTTTCGGCCCCTCACCCTGCCCCTCTCCCCGTGAAGAACGGGGAGAGGGAATATGGAGATTCCCCTCCCCCTTGCGGGGAGGGGTTAGGGGTGGGGGACTGCAACGATCGCTTACACCCCTCCCCGTCGAGGGGAGGGGAGCAGAACTGTCCAAACGTTCGCGCACAAACGGAAAAATCTTCGCACCTTGATTTTTTGTCTTACTCGGCTTGCCTGTCGAGGATACGGCCTCCCGCCAATCCCAATCGTCCGGCGGCAGCGCGATGAAGATCTGGCCTTCCGCATGCGCGGCGACATCGGCGAGATGGAGAATACACTTGCCTTTGTCCGCCTTGAGTTGCCCATGCGAAAGCAAGCGGCAGAGCCGCCCATAGGCGGCGCGATCCGTCGGATAGACGAGTAAGCTCGGCGCATCTTCGAGATCGAGGCGCGCGCCGATCACGAGACGAATTTTAGATTCCTCTTCCCCGTCTTCGGGTTTCGCCGCCACGTACGCACGCACGACACCGGCGAGCGAATTGCGGTCCGTCACCGCAATCGCCGAAAGACCTAGCGCTTTCGCTTGCTTGACAAGATCCTCGGCATGCGAGGCCCCGCGCAGAAACGAGAAGTTCGTTGTCACCTGCAGCTCGGCGTAGCGAAGGGTCATGGACGCCGCCTCACGCAAAGAGCCCATGCAAAAACCAGGAAGGCCGCTCAGCTGCCTCTTCGCCCTCGTAAAGGCCGTGCCGGAAAACCCAGTACATCGCGCCTTGCTGATCCTCTATTCGGTAATAATCGCGCGTGCGCGGCCGCTTCTGATCTTCATCGAGATAGAGCGTTCGCCACCATTCGGGTGCAATCCGCTCCGGTCCCTGCGCACGCGCCACACGACGCTCGACGCGCCGCCAGATGAAGCTCGCCGGCGGTCCATCCGGCACGCCGGCCGTGACTTCGATCGGCTCCGGCCGCGAAAGCATGAAGGCCGGGCGAAGCAATCGCTTCGGAGAGGGCCAAGGCGGCGCATAGGTCGCGACGCGCGAGGCGGAAGTTTCAGCCGCCCAAACATCGAGCGCCGAAAGCCGCAGCTCCGCGCGTTCCGGGATGTGGCTTCCCTGAGGACGCAAAACCGTGATCGCGTCGCGCCCGAACCGATTGGCGAGACGATCGACAAGCTCCGACGGATCGCGAAAGGCGGCGCCCTGCGGTGTCGCAAAACCTTTCTGACTGGCTTCGCACCTTCCCGCACGCACCGCATCGAGACGGAGAATATCGATCCCGAAGCCGGCGTCGATGTTTGAAAATTTCTCACTGAGCAGCGCCATCATGTGGCGAGCGTCATGACAAGGCGTGCTCATGGCCGCTGCTATGGTCCCGCTCGTGCCGTCGGCGCGATAGAACGCCAAGCGAAGAACCCGCGCGCCAAGATCCTTGGCCGCGAGCGCCAGAGCAAGTTCACCCGCAAGCTCGTTCGTGAAGGCTTCCAGAGCTTCCGAGGAAATCAGCGGCTCGGCAAAAGCCCGCGCCACCGAAAGAACCGGCGGCGGCTGCATCGGCCGGCGTGGCTCCTCCAGCATCCCGAGCGCCAGATCGAGCCGAACGAGAACGGCGGCGGCGACATCGGAGGAACGAAACCGGCGCGCCAGGCTATCGCGCGGAATATCGTAGAGCTGGCCAACGTGACGAAGGCCCAATCGCTTCAGCAGCAGAATACGCGGAGCATCGAGCCGCAGCGCCTCGACGGGAAGAAAGCGGATCGCCGCGCGCGTTTCACCGGCCGGTGCCATCGCCCACGCCGCATCGGGCGGACAGCCGAAACGGGCGAGCGCGTGCGCGGCACCAAGCGTATCGGCCAGCCCCACCTGCACGGCAACGCCGAACGACAAAAGCTGCCGCGTCATGTCATCGAGCAGATTCTCTTCGCCCCCGAAGAGATGAGCGACGCCCGTAATATCGATCCACAAGCCGTCGCTGCCGTCGACGTGCCGATTGGGACCGTAGCGGCCGGCCCAGCGCGCAAGCTTCAAAAGCGCAATACGGTCCTTCTCAGGCTCAGCAAGACGCGACAAGAGACCCGGATGCGCCGCCCTGGCATCGGTAAGCGACGTCCCCGTTTCGATCCCGAGACGTGCGGCGGCGTCATTGACGGCCACGATGACGAGACCGTGCGCGCCGCTCTCAATAAGCGCGAACGGCTGCTCGGTCGGTACGGCCGCCGGCTCCGCGCGTTTGAGCCGAAAGATCGGCCATGACGGAAGCCAAATCGAAACGACGCGTTTCATCGTTCCACTCCAGAAACATGGGGGGACGCGCAGCGCTTTCGGGACGCGCCCGGCAGCGTTCGAGCGCAATCGAAAAGCGCGGCGCTCCGGGCGCCCGCGGTTCGAAAGATTGGGCAGCACTCGCAATCCGCTTCACGCGCCATCGCGTGGCCGTGGCTCCGGCAGGCTCGGAAGCGGGATGCGTGACGAGAAGGCAAGGCGTTGCTGTTTCCCCGGCCGCAAGGCTCAAGCGGCGCGCCGGCGTCAACTCCGCCTCTTCGACAACGCCGATGACGACGGCGAGGCTTTGAGCCCGCAGGCTCTCCTCGATCGCATTCAACGCGTCGCCCGCACGCGCCGTCTCGACGATCAGGAGGCGCGACGGATCAAGACCGAGACTGGCAAGGCCCGCCGCCGACGGAGACCCGAATTCGCCTGCAAGCTGCCGCGGCCAGCACCAGAGCACCCAGGGCCTCACCAGCGAAGCGGAAGCATTGGCTCCCTGCACCGCCGCGAAGGTGTCGATCCGGCGGACCGCAAGACGCGCCGCAAAACCGATCCCCGCCATCCAATCCGCCGCCGAAGCGCCGCGAACGGCGAAAGACTGACCCTTGATTTCATGGAGAGAGTTCGTCTCGAGCCCTCTCGGCAGGAGATCGTCGCACGCCGGACAGCCAAGCTCCCAAGAGACCCGGCGCCGCCCCGCCCGGGGCAATGAGGCACTTTCCGGGGCAGACACAGCCGCGCCACGGCGCGGCGCATGCCGCTCGATATGCAGAATGCGCGAACGCAAATTCTCGATAACTGCATCCTTACCGGTAGGCAAAACCGGGGCAGACGTGGAAACTCTTGGGTCCAAAAGGAACCTCATGGTAAAGAAGTCCGTTTAGGGAACGCCTTCAGTGAAATCCCAAAAATGTTCTTCTTTTGTTCTAATACAGGCTGTTCAATTCGTCAAGACTGCGCAGACAAAGAACGAACTCAGATTTTACAGTCATCAAACCGCAACACATGTTTCGAAAATTCGTAAAACCCTAGGAAAGTCAGTGGGGCAGAATGCAATCCGTATGGAACTGTGACTTCCCTGCTCTGCCCCCGAAAACGAGACTGAATTATACCGACCCTTCACCATTAGAAGCACAGGATGACCCCCTCATCCTGCGTTTAGGGTATATTGTTGTTCACCAAATCCCGGAGCATCCCCCCGATGAGCCTGCCGCGTTTCATGAGCGGATTAACCATCGCCACCATCGTCATGGCAGGCGGGTTGATGTCCGCAGCATCGGCGAAAGCCGAAGACCTCGTAGATTTCCTCTGGGGCGGCAGCCCCGAGTACGGCGGCGGCCGCAGCATCGTAACTTTCGACCCACAGTATAAACCGGGCCAGATCATCGTCTCGTTCTCGGACCGCCGGCTCTACTGGATCACGAAGACCGGCGAAGCGATGACCTATCCCGTCGCTATCCCGACCGGCGAAGCCCGCTGGCAGGGCGTGACATCCGTAACGAACAAGCGCGTCAACCCGCCGTGGACGCCGACGCCGGAAATGGTCAGCAAGAACCCGCGCCTGCCGCGTTGGGTCCCGGGCGGCCATCCGATGAACCCGCTCGGCATCCGCGCCATGTATCTCGGCACCAGCGCCTACCGCATCCACGGTACCGACGCGCCCTGGACCATCGGTCAGGCCGTTTCGCACGGCTGCATCCGCATGACCAACGAGGACGTGCTCGATCTCTATCCTCGCGTGCCGGTCGGAACGCGAGTCACGGTCACCTGGCAGCAGTTCTCGACGAAGACGGTTGCTTCCGGCGACAAGTATCCCCGCTACGGCGATGCCGATTCAAATCCACGGGCTGCCTCCGCGGCGCCTGCTTCGGCAAGCTCGACATCTCAGTCTTCGTCGGCATCGGCGTCCGCGTCATCAAGCTCGTCGAACTATGAATATGGTGCATACGCCCGCAAAACGCCGAGCACGCGCACCGCGAGCAGCCAGTCGGATGACAGCGGTTTCTTCTTCTGGGATGAGAAGCCGAAGAAGACAGCGTCTGCGTCGGAGGCCGCTCCGGATGCACAGGATCAAGTGTCCCGTGACGCCACGAAGGATGACGACGATCAGGCCCTAGCGCCAAAGCCGTTCGACAAGAAGAAAACGTCGGAGCAGTCGCTTCAGCAGAAGGACGCCGAAAGGGCGCCGGTGTCGAAGCACAAGTCCTCCGAAGCGAAATCGGAAGCAAAGTCCGAGATGGAACAGTCGGCTTCGGCTGAGTCCGCTTCGAAAAAGAAAGTGGCGGAGACGCCGAGCGTGAAGAAGAAGACAGCGACCGCTTCTGCTTCCACGCACGAGCCGCTGGCCGACCCGGTCATGAGCCCGGCGATGGAAGTTCCGGATCCTGTCAAGCCAGCAGAAGGCTCAGGCTCCGGCAGAGAATCGGACCCGACAACGAAGGCCTCAGCTACGGATGCGGACGCGCTTCCCGTTCATAAGGCAGTTGTTCAGGTTCAGTAACGGAACAGCCGATCTGATTGTCATGAGTTCGAGGGCGGCCAGCGTGCCGCCCTTTTCTTTTGAAGGCCGCATCTGCGCCCGCAGCGGCCTGCATGAATGGGCGTCTGTTACATTCGCGCTGCAGCGGTTAGTATAGGCGGAAGACTTGTCCCAAGCCTGATGATGCCCTTGGTAACTTTGCTCGACATACCCGGCACGACGCCACGCCCGCGCCACCCTGAAAAAGTCGCGCACGCCGAAACGCCGTCATTGCCGAAGCCGCCTTGGTTGCGGGTCCGCGCCCCAGGCTCGCAAGGCTACGACCACACGCGGGCCATCGTTCGCGAACACAAGCTGCATACGGTCTGCGAGGAAGCGGCTTGCCCTAATATCGGCGATTGCTGGCAGAAACGGCACGCCACCATGATGATCATGGGCGGCGTATGCACGCGCGCCTGCGCCTTCTGCAACGTCGCAACCGGCTTGCCTTCGGTCCTCGATCCTGACGAGCCGCGACGCGTTGCCGAAGCCGTCGCGCATCTGGCGCTCGAGCACGTGGTCGTAACCTCGGTCGACCGCGACGACCTCGCCGACGGCGGAGCCCGCCACTTCGCCGAAACCATCCGCGCGATTCGAGAAGCAGCCCCCGAGACGACGATCGAAGTCCTGACGCCGGACTTCCTGCGCAAGGAAGGCGCCCTCGAAACCGTGATTGCAGCGAAGCCTGACGTCTTCAACCACAACCTCGAAACGGTGCCGGCTCTCTATCTGCGCATTCGCCCCGGCGCGCGCTACTTCCATTCGCTGCGGCTCCTGCAGCGCGCCAAGGAACTCGACGTTCAGACCTTTACGAAATCCGGAATCATGGTGGGCCTCGGCGAGAAGCGCGAAGAAGTCCTGCAAGTCATGGACGATCTCCGCTCGGCCGGCGTCGACTTCCTGACAATCGGCCAATATCTGCAACCGACGCGAAAGCATGCCGCCGTCGATCGCTACGTTTCGCCGGATGAGTTCGAGGGTCTGGCGCAAGCCGCACGCGCTAAGGGATTTCTGCTCGTCGCGGCGTCGCCTTTCACACGGTCGTCATATCATGCGGGCGATGATTTCCGCCGCCTTCAAGCCGCCCACCGCGAACGCGCTTCGTCTTAATCGCTCACCTCGGCAAGCAGGACGTTCATGCCAAAATTCGCGGCCAATCTATCGCTGCTGTTCAACGAAATGCCGTTTCTCGATCGCTTCGAAGCCGCCGCCGCCGCGGGCTTCGAAGGCGCCGAATTTCTTTTTCCTTACGAGTTCGACGCCGACGATATCGCTGCCCGTCTGAAGGCAAACGGACTGCGCCAGGTGCTCTTCAATTTGCCCCCCGGCAATTGGGAAGCGGGCGACCGCGGCATCGCGATTTATCCGAACCTCGTCGGCGAATTCCGCGATAGCGTGGAGCGCGCCGTAAAATATGCAAAAGCTCTGGGCTGCACGCAGCTCCATTGCCTCGCCGGCATCGCGCCCCATGGCGCCGACCACAGGGCCATGCGGAAAACCTATGTCGAGAACTTGCGCTTCGCTGCGAAGATTCTGGCCGGCGAAGGCATGACGCTGCTGATCGAACCCATCAACACCCGCGACATCCCCGGCTACTTTCTCGATTCAACGGCCAAGGCCGCCGACATCATCGAAACGGTGGAAGCGGAAAACCTGCGTCTTCAGTACGACGTCTATCACATGCAGATCATGGAAGGGGATCTGACGCCGACCATCGACAAGTACCGCAACATCATCGCCCATATCCAAATCGCGGACACGCCAGGCCGCCATCAGCCGGGCACCGGCGAGATCAACTATCCCTTCATATTCCGGCACCTCGACAGCGTCGGCTACAAAGGATGGGTGGGCTGCGAATACAGGCCGCTCGCCTCCACCTACGACAGCCTCGCCTGGTTCAGAGCCCTGAAATCGAAGTCACAGACGGCATAGCCGCCGGACTGCGACGCCATTCACTCCGTCGGCTCGGCAATGCCTTCCTTGACCACCTTCTCCGTCAACTCCGGCGTGCAGAGCGCGAGAAACCGGTAGGCGAAACCACGCAAGAAGCGGCCGCGGCGTAGCGCGATGCGTGACGTCGATTTCGGAAAGAGGTGCGAAGTGTCGAGCAGCGTTAAACCTGCGTCGCGGTTCGCATTATACGCCATGGAACCGACAATGCCGATTCCAAGCCCGACTTCGACGTAGGTTTTGATGACATCTGCGTCGAGCGCAACCATCACGATATCGAGCGCCAGATTGGCCTTAGCGAAGGTCGCATCGATCGCGGGTCGCCCCGTGAACCCTTCGTGATAAGTAATGATCGGCCATTCCGCGATTTTTTCCAGGCTCACCGGCGTCTCGCTTTCGAGCGGATGCCCCTTCGGCACGACGACACCGTGATGCCAGGAGTAAAACGGGAAAGTCACATGCTCTGGCGTATCCTCCAGCGCTTCGGTGGCAATGCCGATGTCCGCCGTGCCGTCGTTCAGCATCGCGGCGATGTCTTTCGGCGTTCCCTGGTGCAAGACGAGGTGCACGTTCGGGAATTCCCGGCGGAAAGCCGCGATCGGCCCCGGCAACGCATAGCGCGCCTGCGTATGCGTCGTTGCGATGACGAGCTCGCCGCGATCCCGTCCGGCAAACTGATCGGCAAGCCGTTTGATGTTGGCGGTATCGAGCAGAATGCGGTCGACGATCAGCGCCAGTTCCTTGCCGGGCTCTGTGAGACCGAGGAGCCGCTTGCCCCGGCGCACGAACAGTTCGACACCCAGTTCGTCCTCGAGGTCTTTGATATGCTTGGAAACACCAGACTGTGACGTGTAGAGCGCATTGGCAACTTCGGTCAGATTGAAATTGCGGCGTAGTGTTTCGCGGATGATGCGAAGTTGCTGGAAATTCACGAAGCTGCCTTTGTTGTGTTCTGAATTGGAAAGACGCTCAAGCGCCGCCCCCTGAGCTTCACGTGCTGACCGGTCGACAACCCGAGCGACTGAACTTCCGTACCCGGAATCTCAACCTCGAAGAAGTCTTTCCTTCCCTCACGCGCGTCGCCATTGGCCACAAGTTCTACCCGGGCGACGGCGCCGCTGCCAAGAATTCGATTGATGCTCGCGGATACGCCATCGTCAGACTGCGAATTCGCAACGATTTCAGTATCATGCGGACGGCTGAAAGCGATGACCTCCTGGCCGTCTTTGAAGCTTCCGGTCTCGAAGCGCAAGCGCTCGTCGCCGACACGCACGAAGCCGCCGTCGACACGGCCGCGGAACTCGTTGACCGCCCCGATGAATCCGTATGCGAAAGCCGTCGCGGGTTGCTCATAGATCTCTTTCGGCGATCCTATCTGCTCGACGTTGCCCTTGTTGACGAGAACGATCCGGTCGGAAACTTCAAGCGCCTCCTCCTGGTCGTGTGTCACGAAGATCGACGAGATATGCAGTTCGTCATGCAGCGTCCGCAGCCAGCGCCGAAGCTCCTTGCGGACCTTGGCATCGAGTGCGCCGAAAGGCTCGTCGAGAAGCAGAACGCGCGGTTCGACGGCAAGTGCCCTCGCAAGCGCGATGCGCTGTCTCTGCCCGCCCGAAAGTTGCGAGGGAAAGCGGTTCGCCACCCAACCGAGTTGCACCAGATCAAGCAGACGCGTCACCTTGGCGCGAATTTCCTTTTCGCTCGGCCGCTCGCGGCGAGGGCGCACACGCAGGCCGAACGCGATGTTTTCGAACACCGTCATATGCCGGAAGAGCGCGTAATGCTGAAACACGAAGCCAACCCGACGCTGACGGACATCCTTGTCGGTCGCATCTATGCCGTCGAGCACAATGCGGCCTGAGTCGGGATGCTCAAGGCCGGCAATGACGCGCAACAGCGTCGTCTTCCCACAACCCGACGGGCCAAGAAGCGCCACGAGCTCACCATCCGGAAAATTGAGCGAGACGTTATTCAGCGCTGTGAAGCTGCCGAACGTCTTGTTGACATCAATGACCTCGATGCTCATGAACCTATTCCTCGACTATCGCATTATGGTGGTGGGCGCGCCACTCGACGTAAGTTTTCAAGACCAGCGTTACCAGCGCGAGTAACGCCAGTAGCGACGCCACGGCAAAAGCAGCTGCGAACTGATATTCGTTGTAGAGAATCTCGACCTGCAACGGCATCGTGTTGGTCTCGCCGCGGATGTGGCCGGAAACGACCGACACCGCACCGAACTCACCCATTGCACGCGCGTTGCAGAGGATGATTCCGTAAAGCAGCGCCCATTTGATATTCGGAATGGTCACGCGCCAGAACGTTTGGAAGCCGGAAGCACCAAGCGAGATTGCCGCTTCTTCTTCGTCGCGGCCTTGCGCCTGCATCAACGGGATGAGTTCGCGCGCGATGAAGGGGAACGTGACGAACGTCGTCGCCAGGATGATGCCCGGCACGGCAAAGATGATTTTTATGTCGTGGTCGCGCAGCCAGGGGCCGAACCAGCCCTGCAGACCAAATATCAGGACGTAGATCAGACCCGCAACCACCGGCGATACCGAGAACGGCAGATCGATGAGCGTGATCAGAAAATTCTTGCCGCGGAACTGGAACTTCGCGATCGCCCAGGCAGCCGCCAACCCGAAAAGCAGATTGAACGGAACCGACAGCGCCGCGGCCAGAAGTGTCAGGCGAATGGCCGACAGCGCATCGGGCTCAACGAGCGCTGAAAAGTAGACGCCCGCCCCTTTGCGGAAGGCCTCGACGAATACCGCGATCAAGGGCAGCAGAAGGAACAGGGCGAAATAGGTGAGGCCCACGCCGACAATCAGATACCTGACCCACGCCGAATCTCGCGTCGCAGGATTGGCTTGGAACTTGCTGGCCGTATCAGGCCGCGCGTCGAAAGTTGCAGCAACGCCGGCCATCAGATCGCCCTCCCCGTGCGCCGTGCAGTCCAAGCCTGCAGACCATTGATCACGAGCAGCAGCAGGAACGAGATGACCAGCATGACCGAGGCAACTGCCGTCGCGCCCTTGTAGTCAAACTGCTCGAGCTTCGTGATGATGATCAGCGGCGTGATTTCCGAAACCATCGGAATATTGCCCGCGATGAAGATCACCGAACCGTATTCTCCGACGGCACGCGCAAACGCCAGAGCGAAGCCCGTCAGCAATGCCGGAAAGAGCGTCGGAAACACCACGCGCTGAAATGCCTGCCAGCGCGTCGCCCCGAGGCTCGCCGCGGCTTCCTCATATTCCGTCTCGAGATCTTCAAGAACGGGTTGCACCGTTCTGACGACAAACGGCAAGCCGATGAAAGTGAGCGCAACGAGCACGCCCGGCGGACCGAACGCGATCTTGATGCCGAGCGGTTCGAGCAGGCTACCGACCCACCCGTTCTTCGCGTAGATCGCAGTCAGCGCAATGCCCGCGACGGCCGTCGGCAACGCAAAGGGAAGATCGATCAACGCGTCAACGATCTTCCGGCCCGGAAATGGATATCGCGTCAGCCCCCAAGCGAGCAGCAATCCGAAAACAGCATTGATCAGAGCCGCCAGGAACGACGCGCCGAACGTCAGCTTGTAGGAAGCAATGACACGCGGAGAAGCGACCGCATCAAGGAACTCATGCCAGCTCATCGTCGTTGTCTTGATGAAGACGGCAGAGAGAGGAATGAGAACGATCAGCGACAGGTACACCAGCGTGAATCCGAGCGACAGCCCGAAGCCCGGCAGGACCCTCTTATTCACCCCAGACATTTCCCCTCCGTCAAATCAGCACTGCAACAACGATCACGAACCCCACGGCGGCGAAAACGCCGGCCCAGGAGAGCGCCGTGCTGAGGATCACTTGGTTGGCGGTCATCCGCTCGTCTCTCTGCTAAAGCAAACAACCAGCACACTATTTGAGAGCCAGCCCCCGGCTAACAAATAAGAGATGCTAAGCATATTCGATTATCGGAATTTCCCAGGAAGGGAGGCCGTATTAACCCTGCCTTACGCGTGCATTCGAACCGTCGAGACCGGTGACGACCAGAAATGCTTTTGCGTCCACATCACCAGGATTATGAAAATGATGCGGCGTATCCGCGTTGAAGAGGATGGCGTCACCCTCGATCAGCCGTGCCGGAGAATCCTCGCCGACGAGGATCTCGAGACTACCCGAGATGACGACGAGATTTTTCTTCGCACCGGCGGTCTGCGCGGCAAAAGCCTCGCGGTGATGCGCGCTGATGGTGACTTCATAAATTTCGATGCTTTGCGGATCGCCCCACGGGAAAAGCGCGCGGCTGACGAACCCGCCTTCGCTCGACGATACGACCGTCGCCCGATCGCGCGGAACGATAATGGTGCCGCCCACCCCCGGACTGGAAATGAGACTTGGGACCGACACCTTCAAAGCTTCCGCTATGCGGCCTAAGAGGTTGATAGTCGGCGCACTTTTACCCGTCTCGATCTGCCCTAGCATCGCGCGGCTGACGCCCGACAAAGCGCCCAGTTGCTCAAGCGACAGACCGTTCTTCCGCCTGAGCTGTCTGAGATTTTCCCCGACGATAATCGAAAGCTTCGTCGGGCCGCTGTCCGCACCCTGAAAATTCTCGAAATCTTCTTTTCTGGCCATCACCATCGCTGCGACTTCCGCCATCATGTTTGCATCTGCAAATACGGATAGCGGAGCGGTGATACCGGCAGAACAAAGAAGAAATGCTGAGCTTATGAGCGGAATTTGCTGAGGCGAGCATTGCTCGGCCGTAACGCAAAAAAAAGCGAGAAGGACAGCCTCTCGGCTCTCCTTCTCGTAGGCAGTCTGACGGGAACGTCAGATACGCATCACTCCCGAAACGAAGAGTGTGAACTCAGAAGTTGATCTTCATGCCGCCGATGACTTGCTGCATCGCCGACAGATCGGTTGCCGACGTATTCGTGCCAACCGTCACGTCGCCATCAGCATGCTGATAGACGAGGTAGAGCGTCGCTTCGGCAGCTTCGATATTTTGTGCGGCACCAACCGCCCAAAAATCGATATTGGCACCCTTCGTTCTGATAGTGCCCGTGCCGGTCACGTCCGAACCCGATTCATCCTGGCGGTACATACCGAAGATGTTGGTCTTACCCAGCGGGATCCACTTCTTCTCGATGCCGCCCTGCACGAACCAAGTGGTGCTGTCCTTGTCGAGGATCTTCGCGTCGATGGCGGGATCGTTCGAGCCGTCATGCTGCTTGCCGTACCCGCCGTAGACAAACAAACCCGTTGGCGCGTGCTGCAGGAACGCCGAAACGCCCCACCATTCGCAATTCAGAGCGTTATCAGGCGTCGTGCTCGAGCCGTGGCAAGGCGTGGAGAAGCCATCCGTTGACTGACCGTATCCAGCCCGCGCGTTGTAGTTGAAGTCGCCCGCTTCGCCCTTGTAGATCAAAGCGGCATCCCAGATGTCATCTTCGCCCCAGGCCGTCGCGACACTGAAGCCCGCAAACGTCGGCGACTCGTACCGCACGACGTTGCGGCGTCCGTCATCGCCCGGCGTCGAGTTGTTGAAGCCGCGAAGCGCGTCACCCCACTTCAGGTTTGAAGAGCCAGACGGGATCCGATTCCCGGCCTTATCGCGAAGGTAGAAGCTCTGAAGATAGTCCGGGGGACCTTCTGCGTCGTAAAAATTACGCGTCATGCTCGTGTCGGCGTCGTCGAGCAAATGGTATGTTGCCGTGCTGTCCTGACCGACGGAGAGCTTACCGAAGGTCTTGCTCTTTACGAACCAGCTGCTCTTGCGAACGACAAGCGAATTCGCGCCAGTCGCGCCGTCCGGATTGTCCTGATCAGCTTTGCTGCTGTTACCACCCCAGACGCCGATTTCAAGCAAGTAACCAGCCGACCAATCAGCGTTGATCTTAGCTTCGCCGACGAAGCGGAAGCGAGATTGTTCGACTGGGTTCGTGCCGACGTAAGCATTTTTTTCGCGGCCGTCGTCCCACCAAATCACGTTCTCGTTCACCCAGCCTGACACCGTCAGGCTGACTTTACGATTGCCCTTGCGAGCGGTCGTGGCCTCAAGCTCCGCAACACGCTCTTCGAGATCGGCGCAGCAATTACCTCCAAGATCAGCCGCAGCCGCTGGCATCGCCCATGCACTCGCCATTAGGGCGGCCACGCAGAGCCCCCACGAGCCCCGTGTTCCCTGTACCAACTTCATGTGATTTCAGACCCCCGTCTGTTTAGTTAGAAGTATTTCCGCTTAGTTCATTGATTTCTCATTCATTTTTTATAATCCGGCCGAAGTGTCAACCGACTGTTCTCACAGCTGAGCATTTCTGCAATAGCGGAGTGACTATCTTGTACCACGGGCCGGTACGACCGGCGCACCGACAGTCCAGCCGGCTGCCCTGAGGAGCGCCGCCGCACCAACGATGTCGCGATGATCGAGAGGTTGCGAACCGCGAAGCGCCTGCCGCCTTCGCGCCAGCCAATGCCGCTGTAATGGCCGTGCCTGGGAAAGATCCAAGGCTGCAAGCCGCTCCGCTGCTGAACGGAACTCGCCCGCACGGCGCAATCTTTCAAGCAATGCAAGACCTTCGGGCCACGGTCCAAAGCCGGCGTCGGCGTTGATGTGCCCCGCTTCGCCGAGATCAACGAAATCGGCCCGCCAGAGACCTGCCCAGTGGCGCGCCTTGTCGAAGGCCATCCAGGGATCGTTGCGGCTCGCGACAACCACGACCGGGAATCCCAAGGGCTTAACCGGCAGGAATTCAGCGACTCCGAAGTTGTCGGGATCTGCTGGCGCGACCAGCAGCGCGCCAGTGATTCGCTCGGCATGATCGCTCGCGGCCTGGACGGCTGCCAACGCGCCGAAGGAGTGCGCCGCAATGAAAATCGGTCCGGTCGCGTGCACAATTTCGCGACGAATGCGCGCCGACCATTCCGGCAGGTGCGGATCGTTCCAGTCGCGCTGCGTAACCCGGATGCTGCCGCTGACACGGCGCTCGAGCCACGTCTGCCAGTGCGTCGGTCCACTCGAACGAAGACCCGGGACGATGAGAGTTGTCGACATTGAATTTATCCTCAATGCTGAGCCTTGCGAAAAGCAGGCTATGGTCTGTTCAGGCCTGAGGGGTGGGAGAAAAATGCCCGCCCCGATAACGGTGCTCCGGATCCGTATCCGGCTAACAGCGGGACAACCCGCAACACCTCTCGCGACCCTGGCTTGACTTCAGCATTGTTTTGAATTCCGCGACGAAGTGATCGATCAACCTGCTTCGTGCACCGCCCCACTCATCGGAATTGGTCTGGAGGAGGAGCTCCCGGCCGAGAGAGAGGCGATGCACGAATTCAGTTTACAACGAGCGGCTTAGCTCTTGTTGCCAGGCGTGTAGATCTGGTCGAACACACCGCCGTCTTTGAAGTGCTGGTCCTGGGCCTTGCCCCAGCCGCCGAACACGTCATCGATGGTGAATGTCTTCACCTGCCCGAACTGGCTCGCATACTTCTGAGCGACCTTCTCGTCACGTGGACGGTAGAAGTTCTTCGCCGCGATCTCCTGGCCTTCTTCGCTGTACAGATGCTTCAGATATTCCTCGGCAACTGCGCGCGTTCCGCGCTTGTCGACGACCTTATCGACGACGGCAACGTTCGGCTCGGCGAGAATGGAAATCGAAGGCGTAACGATCTCGAACTTGTCCGCGCCGAGCTCTTTGAGCGAGAGATAGGCTTCATTTTCCCATGCAATCAGCACGTCGCCGATGCCACGTTCGACGAACGTCGTCGTCGAACCGCGAGCGCCAGAATCGAGAACCTTGGTGTTCTTGTAGATCTTGGCGACGAAATCCTTCGCCGTGGCATCGCTACCGCCGGGCTGCTTCAGCGCATAACCCCAGGCTGCGAGATAGTTCCAGCGCGCGCCACCCGACGTCTTCGGGTTCGGCGTCACAACCTCGACGCCGTCCTTCGTCAGATCCGGCCAATCCTTGATGCCCTTCGGGTTGCCCTTGCGGACGAGGAAAACGATGGTCGACGTGTAAGGCGCCGAGTTATCCGGAAGCCGCTTGATCCAGTCCGCCTTGATGAGATCGCCGTTCTTGTGAAGCGCTTCGACGTCGGCTGCCAGTGCCAGCGTCACGACGTCGGCATCGATACCGTCGATCACCGAGCGCGCCTGCTTGCCCGAGCCGCCGTGCGACTGCTTGATCGTTACGTCATCGCCTGTCTTCGCCTTCCAGTACTTGCTGAAGGCTGCGTTGTAGGCCTGATAGAGTTCGCGTGTCGGATCGTAGGAAACGTTGAGCAGCGTGATCTCAGCAGCCGACGCATAGCCGGAAAGCCCGGCAAGGCCGAGGCCCAGAGCAGCCCCAATGGCCGATCTGCGCGTCAGGGGAAGGAACGACATGGGAACCTCTCAGGTTAAAATTGACCTGAGTGCGAACCTATCGGCCGGCCCTGCCTCCACGAACGAAGAAGAAATGCTGAGCTTATTAGACGTTTTAACGCTTGAAATCCCCGATCTGCGGGCCCGCCATCTGCTAAAATGGAAATCCAAGCCAGCTCGATAGCGCGAAATTTTTCCCTCGCCGCTGGACGAAATGCGAGGACGGACGCCGTCGGGGAGTGTTAAGAGCGCCTCCTCGTAGCAGCTATTCCTTCCGTGGCTCCACGCTATCGGCCGTGATCGTGTACCCGGCATCCGCGAGCCCCGTAAAAGCCTCGCTCGTGTTGATCTTGCCGATCACGGTGACCGGATCGAAGGGCCCGCCGATGTCGAAGCCCTTTTCCGTCTTCACGTAGATGATCTGATTGGCGGGCGGCGGCGGCACGTGGATGCACGCACCGACGAACGGGACGAGAAGAAATTCCTTCACCGTCGTCGCATCGAAATCGAGCGGCACGACATAGCCTCCGATAGCGACGTCTTTCCCGTCGAGTTCCTGCACGATTGCGGGAGGACGATCGCTTCCAGGCTGCCGCCGCTTCACGGACATGAAGTTGCCCTCGGGCAGCGGCGCAGGAGGCGGACCGGCATCCGACGTCGACGGCGCCACCGAGCCGCCGAAAAACGTCTTTGACTGCATCGAAGACTGCGTGGGCAGGTTCTTCGGAATGAGATCGGCCCACTTGAGTTGCTGAGGTGCGCCTGCAGCAACGTTCGAAGGCGCACTCGCAGAAACGGCGAGAGCGAGCAAAACGAACAGACCCAGAAAGCGCTTCGATGCCATAGCCGCATCCTTTCGAAAAATGAAACCGCTCAAACTCTGACCATCATGCCGTCCGCGAGAGACAGCCGGTACGCACGGATTGCTGGTAACAATCCCGCAACGAACCCTGCAGCGACAATCAGACCAAGCTTCAACCATTCGTCTGCACGCGGCGGATCGATCGCGAGACTGAGCCCATACGTGTGATCAATATAGGGGCGCAGCAAAGCGAGCCCCACATAGAGGCCGAGCGTGCCCGCGACGACACCCGCGAGCGTCAACAGTCCGCCTTCAGCCGCGAGCAAGCCAAGCACCGTCGCTGGAGTTGCACCGACAGAGCGCAAGATCGCCATCTCGCGGCGCCGCTCGTTGAGTGTGGTCAGGATCATCGTTACCATCCCGAGCAGCGCAGTCGCGACGACCATCGCCGAAACAACGGATAGAGCCGTCTCGGCTGTGCCGATGAGACCCCATAGCTCCTGCAGCGCGACGCCCGGCATGATCGCCGAGAGTGGCTCCTCCGGATAATCGTTGATCCGGCGTTGGACCTTGAACGTCGCAAGCTTCGAGTTGAGACCGACCATCGCCGCGGTTATCGCGCGCGGCGTGAGATCCATCTTGCGAACCTGATCCGCCGAGATGCTTTCCCCCGGAACCGGCGCGCCATTCTGCCAATCGATGTGAATGGCTTCGATCGCTTCGAGACTGACATGCACTGTGCGGTCTATCGGCGTGCCCGTCTTTGCGAGAATGCCGGAAACGCGGAACGGCTTGTCCCCATGCTCGACGAACGAGATCGATCCAACACCGTGCGCGACGACGATCTTGTCGCCGACCTTGTAGCCGAGCGCAGCGGCAACATCCGACCCGATGACCGCGTCGAAGAGATCCGTAAACGGACCGCCAGCGGCAAACGTCATGCTCTGACCGTGGCGGAACTTATAGTGCGTGAAGTAATCGGCATTCGTGCCGAGCACACGGAACCCGTGATGGCTATCGCCGAGCGACAACGGAACGATCCAGGAAACCTCAGGCATCTTCGCAATGTCCTGGTAGCTCTTCCACGTCACGTTGTTGGTCGCATTGCCAATGCGGAAAACGGAATAGAGCAGCAGGTTGAGGCTGCCGCTGCGCGCGCCGACGATCAGATCCGTTCCCGAAATCGTATCGGCAAAACTCTGCCGCGCGCCGGTGCGGACTTTCTCGACACCGAGCAGCAGCATGACGCTGACCGCAATGGCCAACACCGTGAGGCACGCCGTCACCCAGCGGTTGAGTAAGGATTGAAACGCGAGTCTAAAGATCATCATTTCGCGGCACCTCGCGACGAGACGGCAATATCGTCAAGACGCACCACACGGTCGAAATGCGGCGCCAATCCTTCATCGTGGCTGACCATGATGACGCTTGTACCGGCCTTCTCGCTTTGCGCAAACAGGAGCTTCAGGAACACTTCTTCCGTATTGCGGTCGAGCGCCGACGTCGGCTCGTCCGCGACCAGAATTTGCGGCGCGCCGATCAGCGCCCGCGCCGCGGCAACGCGCTGCTGCTGTCCAACGCTGAGGCTCGCCGCCTTCACTGTTTCTATAACCGTCTTGTTGAGACCGAGCGACACGAGCATGTCTCGCGCCACCTCTTCGATCGGCCCTTCCTTAAGCGCATTCTCGCGCCGCGTGCGCGAAAACCGGAGCGGCAGCAGCACATTGTCGATGAGCGAAGCGTAAGGCAGCAGGTTGAACATCTGAAAGATGATGCCGAAGTGGTCGACGCGAAACCTGTCGCGCCGGGCGCCGCTGAGCTTCGCCATCTCCGTGCCGGTCACATCGATCCGCCCTTCGCTCGGCGCGACAATCCCAGCGAGCAGGCTGAGAAATGTGCTCTTGCCGCTTCCCGACGGACCGAGAAGCAAAAGCTTCTCCTCGCGGCCGAGCGAGAACTTTTCGATCGCGAGGGAGAACGGCGAGACCCCAGGCCAGGAGTAGCGCACGTTATCGAATGAGACCGCGTCAAGAGGGCTTTCGCCCTCTTGACGCGTTTGTCTCGAAGCCACGATGGTTTCGTTCATGGCTACATCACGCCTGTCAGATCGACCGTCGGCTTGTCGCGCGTCATCTGTGCCTGCGTCTGTCCCTTGGGTGAAGTGATGTTGACGTTGAGAAGCTGGGCGCCCGCAAAGTTGGTGAAATAGACTGTCTCAAGTCCGGTTACATTTTCCGGCGCCTCGCAACTGATCGTGTACGTCGCATGGAATTCCGAGTGCTGCGGCGCGCCTGGCTTATCGTCGTCGTCATCGTCCTTTTCACCCGGCTTGTGCGTTTCCTTGCGATTTTCGACGTTAGCCGCTTCCGCCTTGCATTTCGCCGCTGCGGGCAGTTTGAAGACGGTCAGGACATCGGCGAGTTTCGCCTTGGCCTTTTCGACGGCCGCTTTCTGGTCGTCGGTCGAGGCGACATGCTCGAAGCCGACGATATCCATTCCCGGCGACACGAGCTCCATCTCGATCTTCTTGCCGTCGATGGCAATATCGAGTGTGCCTTGCCCGTGCACGTGCGGACCGAGTTGCCGGTGTGCCGCTTCTTCGGCGAACGCAGGACCCGCAACGAAAATCGCCAATGAGGCCAGACCCGAAAGTACTTTCGACATCGTTTTCTCCAATAGGAAAATGTGCTGCCACGCGACATGGCGCAGCGTTAGCTCGGCGGCGTCAAAGCGCGAGTAACGCGCACGACAGAGCCGATCACGAAAGGCGGATTTCTTGCTGAACGAAGACGTGAAAACGGTCTTCGTGACTCAGACGGCTTGCACAGGCGGCGGACCGCGCGCGCGAAGTTCGTAGCAGCGGACTATGCAGCTCTGGGTACCGAGAGGCGCCTGAAGGTGAACGAAGGCGATTTCAGACGGTACAGGAAAATCGAAAAGCGACGGAACGAGCGATGTCGCGGCAACTGCAGTTGCCCAGCACAGCGCGCAGTTATGGTGATCATCGTTGCCGGGCGCGCAAGGCTTCGAATGCGTTTGAACGCAATGGCCCGCATAAGAGACCATGGACCGCGCGTTAACTTCGCGGCTGGGATGATGATGGAAGGCGACAACGCAAAATTGCACGCTGAAAGCAAACAGCGTGAGCCAAACGAGCCTAATGCGGAGTCTCGAAGCGGTCATGACCTCCGGCCGTCTTTTGACCAATCAGGGTTTCACTGCTCTTGTGTCATCATCGTGGCAAATCCCGGTTGCCGCAAGGTATCCCCGAGAAAGAGGCACGGGCAAATGGTCCGAGCCGCATAAAATTGGAACCTTCCGGGCTCTCATGCATTTTATTTCGCGGGAGATTCTGTGCATTCCGTCCGGGACGATAAGACTTAATTGTGAATACTCAGAAACCAGGGAAGGCAAGCCAGCCACGGCAAGCCAAAACCCTAGGCCGTATCAATATTTCCGCACCTTCAACCAGGGTTGCGGCCTACCTGCTTTGCCTGGGGATTCTCATCCCGTCCCTGGGACTTATCACGTACGTGATAAGCGCGATCCAATCCCGCGAACCTTCAGCACGACAAGAGGATGTCTCCACGCGCGCGCTTCCCGCCGCGTCTTCTGTCGACGACCAAGCTACCTTCCGCACGTTGGAGCCGCAAACCACGTCTTATGAACGCGCGCCGGGCGACGGCCACTCATCGATTTTTGTCGTTGGCGCTGACAGAGAGATAGTTATCGAGACCCGTGTCAAACCGGGACTGACAACAAGCTTAAATGAATCAAATGACTCAGCCCTCGTCAAAGCCGTCGACGACACCACGCAGCTTGGCCTGCAAGTTGCTGCTCAAAGTTCAGAAAAAACGGTGGAGCGCGAGGATCAACGAAACTGGATAACGCTTGTAGCGCTTTCCTCATTATTGGCAGTCGCATCGTTTGCCGGCGCCAAGTGGTTGAAGCGAAACATTTGGGAAGATTGGAACGCTGGCAATTCGATGAGATCGTCGGCCCGAAGGGGCCAAGCAGCGAACCGACCGGCAGGCATGACATTGCAGTTCGACAGCCAGGGTGCGGAACCCCAATCGCGCGAACTGGACGAAAGTCGGGAACAGCGGCTTCGTCACGCTCTACGCGCAGGCGGCGTGGGCGTTTGGGAATGGAACCTTGAAACCGGCAATATTCACTGGGATTCCGAAATATCCGAAAGTTTTAGCGATCTTCATGACCATCCCGCACGCGAACTTCTCCGCCGCGTCGAACGCCACGACCGCCGTCGTTTACTGAAGGCCATCCGCGCTGCGATCGGCAGCCAAAAACCTTTGGCGGTCGAAGTTCGCATTCTGGGCCGCAACGGAGAAACCCGTTGGATTGCAGTGCGCGGCGCACCGGCCGAGACCGTGGCAAGAAAAGTCACGGCACTCGCAGGCGTCGCCTATGACGTGACTGACCAAAAGCTCAGCCTTACACGCACAGATGCCCTTCTCCGCGAGGTTTCCCATCGCTCGAAAAACCTGCTCGCCCTTATCCTCGCAATGGCAAGGCTCACGGCCCGCGACGCCATCGACGTCAAATCTCACCTCAAGGATTTCACGCTTCGCGTAGCGGGTTTGTCTGCCTCGCAAGATTTGATCGTCGCATCCGATTGGCAAAGCGTTGATCTCGCGACGTTGGCGGCGGCAGAAATCGGCGCAGTTGCGCGCACAGATGCCGACCGTGTCGCCATCAAGGGGCCACCCGTGATGCTGACACCGGAAGCGGCGCAAACGCTGGGAATGGTTTTGACGGAACTCGCACTCAACGCGGTCGAGCACGGCGCGCTATCGGCGGCGACCGGTGAAGTGAATCTCGAATGGACATTGCCCGACCCCACGACAATTTTGATCTCGTGGCGCGAAACGGGAGGGCCCCCGTTCCTGGCCGACGGTCCCAAAGGCTATGGCATGTCGGTCGTAGAACGCTTTTCGACTCAAGGCCTGAAGCTTTCTGCTCGCGCTGATGGCAACGCCGATGAGTTCACCTGGACCCTGACCGGCCCTCTCGCGCACGTTGGCCACGCTCAGAAAGCCGCCATCAAAACCTGAGCTTTTCAGCGGAGAACTTCTAACGCCGGCGGAACCACGCCTGCGCCCGTACGTTGTCGCCGAGTGGGACAACGGCACGTGGGGGGGCGTGGTGAAGATTCTGATCACCGAAGATGAACCGATCGTCGCTGACGAACTGGAAGCGATCGTCACGGACCTGGGCCATCAAGTTATCGGCATTGCCGGATCATCACGTCGGGCCTTGACGCTCGCACAGATGACGACTTGCGATCTGGCGCTTGTCGACGTTCATCTCAGCGACGGCATAACCGGACCGGCCGTCGCGCGGCACCTGAGCGAAGACGCACATGCGACGGTGATTTTCACGACCTCAAATCCGCAGCAGATCCCGCGAGACTTCTCCTCTGCGTGTGGCATCATCGTCAAACCCTATTCCGAGCACGCAGTGAAATCGGCGATAACATTCGTCGTTGACTGCATGCAAACAGGAAGTTCCCCGCGCCCTAAACCTCGGGCCTTAGAGCTTTCGCCCGCCTATGCTGCGCGCTGGAAAGTCGGCTCGATCGGCAAGCCTTAATCGTACCTCACCTGCCGGCCCTTCCATCACGCGGGCGTCCTCTTCAGTTCTTTTTCCGTGGTTGATACTTCGTCGCTCGGCGCCGTGAGCGTCAACTCCAGCAATTTGATCGAGACCCGTGTGCCCGGTCGCGCATACCCCGGCCTCACAGGTTCATAGGCGATGGTTCCCGAAAACTGCCGCGTTAGAAGAGCCGCGATTTTCGTTCCCAGTCCCTCGCCCGTATTGCTCGCGTTTGCATGCAGCATTTTATCGGCATCACTCGCGATCCCCGCGTAAAGACTAGCATCGATCCCGTAGCCGTCGTCCTCGATAATCAGTTCCGCTCCGGTTTCGCCCGTTTGCTTCAATCGGACGTGGACTTCGCCAGCGCCGTCCTCGCCGAAAGCATGCTTGAAGGAATTGACGACGAATTCTTGTGCCAGCACGCAGAGCGACGTCGCGACTTGCGCGGGCGCCAGCAGGGGCGGCACCTCGATCGTCATATGAATCCGGCTTTCCCCGGCCGTTTCCGCCACGTCGTCCAGAACCGCTTGCATGAGCGTGTCGATGCGCACGAGCTCGAGATCGTTGACGACATTGATCCGCCGCTGCGCGCTCGCGATTGCATGAATACGATCCCGCGCACCCGTCAGCGTTTTCAAGGATCGCGGATCGGACGTATGACGGATATGCAGATTGATAAAGCCGACGACGAGCGAGAGCGTATTGCCTATGCGGTGCGTTACATCCCGGAGCAGCGCTTCCGCACGCTCCCGTTCCGATTCCGCCCGATCGCGCTCGATCGCGAGTTCTTCGGTGCGCGCCTTGACTCGCGCTTCCAGCGACCGGTTCGTTGATGTCAGCGTCAGGGCTGTAATCTCCAGCGCTTCCACGCGCTGCCGCTCACGGATTAGTGCAACCATCGCCAACGCGGCGCAGGCCAGTAAGATCGCGAGCATCGCGATCAGAAGCCAGAAGCTTTGGTCGTGAAATTGAGCGACGCGCTCTTCGAAGAGGAGTTGTTGCTGCCTGCTGGCGGCGGCGATCTCGTCACGCAACCGGTTCGACAGCGCGATGTCGAGACTGGTCTCTGCGATCTGACCAGGTGGATTTGGATCCTTTGCCGCGGCAGCAATGCTCTTGTCGATTGCCGACAGGTGTTCCTGCTGCGCCTTGTGAACCTCCTCGATCGCAGCCAGCAGCTGATGGTTGTTCCGTCCGATCCGGGTAAAATCGGTATGGATACCGTCGACGGCCTTTTTTGCGGATTCGTAGGACGCGAGATAAGCTGGATCTCGTGTGAGCAGATATCCGCGTTGCGCGATCTCGAGATCCTGAGCGGCACTCAACCACTTCGTCAGGCCTTGCTGATAGAGCAACGTCTGCGCAACGCGATCTGCAGCCGTCACCGTCCAATGCCAGGCAACGATTGCTGCGAGCCCAGATAGAACGGCGATTGAAACCCAGACCAACAACGTTCTCGTCGCATTCGACGTCAGGAACGCTGCAAATCTCCGCGATATGTTTTGGCGGCCCATAACCCAGCTAAGAATGATCGAAGGAAAGTATATGCAATGCCACGACTTAACCGCCGTGCCAACCGCCTGCTAAAAGCAATTTTTCTCTATCAATACCACGACTAAGCTGCTCAGACCTTTCCAACTCGTAATGCATTTGGCCAAGCTATCGGCCAACGACATAGCAAGTCTGCACCTGCGCGCATCCGCGCATTTTGAATCGAAATAAAACCATCCGCACCCCTGAAAGCGGGGCAAAAAAATACACTAGGAAACTTTGGAACCCACAAGCGCTCGCTACGTTTTCCAACTGTGACCGTACCCAAATACTCCCTCCCCACTCCCCCGTGGCCCAGGGTACGGCGTCACTTAAAAGAGTTCGCGACCGCTTCCCCCCGAGCGGCGCGAACTCTAATTTTTTGTGCGGCATTCGAAGCCGATCCCGCCCCACCTTCGCCGTAATTCGGAACCGCGCCGTTTCTGCGCACGTTTTCTCAAGGCGCTTTTTTGGAAATGGATCGGAGCCAATGGGAAACCTGCTTTACTACGCAATCGTCTTCTTGATCGTAGCGATTGTCGCCGCGGCCTTGGGATTCGGCGGCATCGCCGGAACCGCGATGGAAGGAGCCCGGCTCATCTTCTGGGTCGCAATCGTACTCTTCATCGTCTCCATCGTCGCGAGTTTCATACGCCGGGCCTGACTCTGATTACGTGACCCGACGCAGACCAATGAAGCCATTTAAGAACGGCCTGGCCACAGCCAGGCCGTTTTCATTTGCGTGCGCACGATCAATCCCTTTCAAATCGAACCAATCAAAGTGGAACAAAAAATTCGCGGTGCGATTGACCAAACGCAACGTCACCAGGAGAAGACCGACAATGAACAAACAGACCTTGAGCCGTGCCGCCATCATCGCCGGACTTGCCATAGCGCCCGCATTGCTCACCTCATCGGCGGAGGCACTTTCGTTCGTCAAAACGCAAGCGATGGGCGAGCAGAGCACCTCCAGCCTCATCGGTTTGCGCGTGGAGAACGCTGCTGGCGATAAGCTCGGCGACATCAATTATCTCGTTCTCGACAATGCTGGAAAAGTCAGCACCGCCGTCATCGGCGTCGGCGGCTTTCTAGGCGTTGGCGAGAAGAACGTCGGCGTTCCCTTCAACGAGATAAAATTCTCCGAAAAAGACGGCAACCCCGTCGCGGTCCTCGGCGCCAGCAAGGATAACTTTCCTCGGCACCCAACTACGTTTGGACGGAAGGCTCCGCGATGAAAAAGTCGGAGCTCAACAGTGCGAAGCAGGCCTCCGAAGCGCCCGCTCCAAATTCCACCCCATCCCAAACGCAATAGAATTGCTTGAATGAAAAAGGCGCGGCCCCAGTGGAGCCGCGCCTCTTTCACGAACGAAGTAAAACGCGTCAGGCCGCGCGTTGACCGGACTTTTTCGATCTGAGACCGAAGAATAGTGACTGGCTGATCATTGCCTTTACGACGGCCGGCTCAAAAGGCTTCGTGATGAGAAACACAGGCTCCGGCTTCGTGCCCGTCAGCAAGCGCTCCGGGAATGCTGTGATGAAAATAACCGGAACGCTGATCGTCTCGAGGATTTCGTTCACGGCCTCGAGTCCCGAGCTTCCGTCAGCGAGATGAATGTCGGCGAGAACGAGCGACGGCGCTTTCTTGGCAACCTCCGCGACGGCTTCCTGATGCGTCCGGGCGACCCCTTGCACGCGATGGCCGATGTCGACGACAAGCGCTTCCAGATCCATCGCGATCAGCGGTTCGTCCTCGATGATGAGAACATCCGCCGAAAGCTGCTCGGCGATTTCCGCACCCGCCATCTGCAGAAGCTCGGTCACGTGAGCCGGGGTGACATCAAGAACCTGAGCCGCTTCCGCCGTGGAGAAGCCTTCGACCGAAACGAGAAGAAAGGCCTGTCTCGGAAGCGGCGTGATCGATTCCAGCCGCCGCTCCGGAAGCGGCTTATCGAGTTGCCGTACCTCGTCGGGCACGCGGTTTACGGCGAGCGAATTCCAGACCTTGGTGAAAGTGCGATAGAGCGCAACGCGCGGAGCGATCGATTTGTCGAACGACTCGGAATCGGCGATCAGCGCCTCCAGTACCGCCGCGACGTAGTTGTCGCCGGACTGTTGGCTTCCCGTCAGCGATCGCGCATAGCGGCGCAGATACGGCAAATGGGGAGCAATGGATTCGGCTATCGACATTTGACACCTCGTAATCTCGTTTTATGGCGAGAGGATCCTGTACCGAAACACAAGATCATCCCGGATAGGGTATTACGTCCGTGCACCCCATGAACTTATCCGTCTCGGCTCATCGAGCAACCGGGGCTAACCTCGCCCGGCAGCTCGCGTGATTCCGGCGAATTCGCCATTGGGATTGATATTCTCACCGGCTTCGAGACCGAGGGCCTTGTTCAAGGCCACACGGGCGCGATTGACCCGGCTTTTGACAGTGCCGACTGCCGCGTTGGTAATCTCGGCGGCCTCTTCGTAGGAGAACCCCTCCGCGCCGACGAGCAGCAGAACTTCCTTCTGATCATCGCTCAAAACGCCGAAAGCTTTCTTGAAGTCGACGAGATCCATATGAACGTGTTGCTCTGGCAGAACCGACATGCGCTCCGCCATCGCCCCGTCCGCATCTTCGACCTCGCGGCGGCGTTTCCGAAGTTCGGAGAAATAGGTGTTGCGCAGGATCGTGAAGAGCCAGGCCTTCAGGTTCGAGCCTTTTTCGAAACCATCCAGATTGGACCAGGCCTTGACGAGCGTATCCTGCACGAGATCGTCGGCACGCGTTGGATCGCCGCAAAGCGAATTCGCGAATGCGCGCAGATTGGGAACGGCCGCGATCAAGAGAGCTTGCAGGTCGTCGTCACTTTTCGTCACGACCGTCCTCCTTACTCTCCTCCTCGCGCTGTTTAAGTTTTTGCAGGAGTGCAACGAACCGATCGGGGACTGGCTCGTTAATCAGTTCGATATAGGCCTCTCTCAAACGCTGGCCAATCTGCCCCTGAAGCTCGACCGGTAACGGTGCCTGCATAGTCGTTGAATCCCCTCGCTTGGGATCACTGCCTGTGCCCATCTTGCAAAGACCCTATTTGACGGATTCCGTAGTACTCGTGTGTGCACACCGGGTTCCGGACGAACCTTCCCAGACCTAAATGCGCACGGTTCTAAAAAGTTCCAGAACTTCCGGTTAACTTGTAGAGCGGGCAACGGGCGCCCGGGCTCAACCGTAGCCTGAAAATCCTGCCGAGGCGCCGGTTATTTATCGATAAAATGAAAAAACGACCCTGTGACCTGACCGCGGCGGCTGCCGCCCCCGGACAGCGCTTCGCCGTCTGAATTCCGCAATTGGAAGAGGGGCTCGTCAGGCGAGGCTAGAACGCTCGCGTAATGAAACTCGTGCCCCATCAAAACCTCCCCGGCGCCGCCCAACGGGCAGGCCGCGACAAGCTCCGCCAGGCGATACCCGAGGTTCATTTTCCGGTTTGCGAACGATGTTTCGAGCCCCAGAAGCCCCAGCATCTCGTGGCGCTGGCCCTCGGCATCAACGAGGCCAGTCCCAAGCGCCATATAGCCTCCGCACTCGCCGTGAACCGGCCGCGACCGCGCAAACTCGGTGACAGCCGACCTGAAGCGGCCGGCATTCGACAACGCCCCCGCGTGAAGCTCCGGATAGCCGCCCGGCAGCCAGACGAGATCGGATTGGGGATCGGGCGCTTCGTCCGCAAGCGGTGAGAACGGAATGATTTCGGCTCCGGCCGCACGCCAGCCTTCCAGCAAATGCGGATAGACGAACGAGAACGCGGCATCCCTCGCTAGTGCGATACGCTGTGCAGGGGGCTTGATCTTCGTAAGCGCTCCTCCCGCCACTGATCCCGGCACGGCAAGCTGGAGGACCCGGCCGACGTCCACATGCGTCTCGATGAAATCTGCCAACGCCTCGAGCCGGGTGTTGATCTCCGCCGTCTCTTCGGCTTGCACCAACCCCAAATGCCGTTCCGGCAGTACGACGTTCCTTTCCCGCGGCAAGGCGCCGACGACCGGAAGCCCCGCAGCCTCCAGCGCCTCCGACGCGAAACGGACATGACGCGGACTGCCCACCCGATTGAGAATGACTCCGGCGATCTTCACGCCGTCCCGAAATTCCTGAAAACCGCGAGCGGCCGCAGCGGCCGTTTGCGATTGGCCGGAAACATCGAGCACGAGAATGACGGGCCAGCCCGTTTTCGCCGCGATGTCGGCGCTGGCGCCGTTGCCCCACGCCCCGGCTTTGGAAACCCCGTCGAAGAGCCCCATCAACGCTTCGCAAACGACGACGTTCGCGCCAAGCGACGAACGCGACAGAATATCGGCCGCGCGATCGAAGCTCATCGCCCAGCTATCGATGTTGTAGGACGGGCGAGCCGCCGCCACGGCGTGGAACGCCGGATCGATATAATCAGGCCCGCATTTGAACGGCTGCACCGCAAGACCGCGCCGGACGAGCGCGCGTAGCAGGCCGAGCGTCACGGTCGTCTTCCCCGAACCGGAGCGCGGCGCCGCAATCATCAATCCAGGCGGCAACGTCAATGCTTCGGGCATGGTCTGTCGCCTACTCTTCTAGCCACCGCGAAAACGGCGGCGATAATCGACGCTATAAAGCGCGCTCTCGCGGAAGTCGTCGCGCCCCAGCGCCTCGCCCACCAAAATCAGCGCCGTGCGTTCCGGTCCCGCCTCGGCAGTTTGTGCAGCGATGGTTTGCAAAGTACCGCGAATGATCTGCTCCTCCGGCCATGTCGCGCGATAGACCACCGCAGCCGGACAATCCGGCCCGTAGAAAGGCAAAAGACGCCTGACGACGTCTGCGATCGCATGGATCGAGAGATGCACGGCGAGCGTCGCGCGCGTTTCGGCAAACGCTTCGAGCTGTTCGCGTTCGGGCATTGCCGACGCCCGGCCCGATGTACGCGTCAGCACGACGGACTGGGCGACTTCGGGAAGCGTCAGCTCCCGCGCCAGCACCGCTGACGCGGCGGCGAATGCCGGTACGCCCGGCGTGATGGTATAAGGAATATCGAGCTTATCGAGCCGGCGAAGCTGCTCGCCGACCGCGCTCCAAATCGACAGATCGCCGGAATGAAGCCGCGCCACATCCTTACCGTCGCGCGTCGCTTGAGAAATGCGTTCGACGATCTCGTCGAGCGTCATCGGCGCCGTATCGACAATTTCGGCACCCGGTGGACAATGCGTCAGCAGAGCCTGCGGAACAAGCGACCCTGCATAAAGACAGACCGGGCAGCGAGCAATGAGATCGCGCCCGCGCACCGTGATGAGATCTGCGGCGCCAGGACCCGCACCGATGAAATGCACCGTCATTTCGACCGTTTCCCGTGAGCCGCCGATTGCGCTGCCGCGACCGTGATATTGCCAATGACACGCCTCGGCATGACCAGATGCGAGCCGGGCCCCGCGCTAACCAATGCCGCAGCCTCGGCAATCGAGGTGACACCGAAAAGCGACAAGGATCGCTCCGAACGCGTCACGCAATCCGCGCTTCTTTCGCGCAGCGCAATCAACATCCACGGACGAAAGGAAACGCCAGCTTTCAATGCCGCCGCTTGCACGTGAGCAGCAAAAACAGCCGTGGCGAGAGTCGCAACCTCATCGCACCTGCCCGCCTCGCGCCACGCTGCCGCAAGAACCTCGGAAAAATCTTCCGGTCGCGCGGAGCTGTTTGCTCCCATGCCGATTGCAATCATGCGTCACCATAGGCCTTAGCGGAAACCCACTGCAGAACAGGCATTGCCGGACGCCAAGCCATAAGTTTCCCCACTGGCTCTGCACGTTCGACGCTCATGCGCGTCAGCGTTCCGCCGCGGCTCTGATGGGCCGCCAGCAAGGCATGTTCGGATTCAAGTGTTACCGCGTTGACGACGATACGTCCGCCGGGCTTCAACGCCGTCCAGCAAGCCTCGATGACGTTGCCGTCGGCCGTACCGCAACCGATGAAAATCGCGTCCGGCTGAGCGAGGCCGGTGAGTGCCTCGGGCGCAGCGCCGTTGCGAATATCGAGATGCGGCACGCCAAGAGCAACGGAATTCCGCACTGCCCTTGCGGCGCGTTCGGCGTCGCGCTCGATGCCGATCGCCGTATTCGCCGGATGCGCCAGCAGCCATTCGATGCCGATCGATCCGCTTCCTGCGCCGACGTCCCAGAGCAGCTGTCCCGCGCCCGGCTGCAGCGACGACAGCGTCATCGCGCGAATTTCGCGCTTGGTCAGCTGTCCGTCGTTCTCGAAGTAATGGTCGGGCAACCCTGCAGTGAATGGAATGGGCTTCGCGCTGGAACCCGCAACGACATCGACCGCGATGATATTCAACGGATCGACGGCAGAAATATCAAAATTCTTCGCGAGCACGCTTCTGATCTGCTCGCGTGGACCGCCAAGGGCTTCCATCACGGTGATCGTGCTCTCTTCGAACCCTGCTTCGCTCAAAAGCCTCGCGACCTCGCGCGGCGTTTCACCGTTGAGCGCCAGCGTCAAAATCCGCCTGCCATGATGCAGGTGACGGCGGATCAGGGGTGTCAGCCCCTTCATGTTGAGCCCGAGCGTAGTCACGTCCTGCAGCGGCCAGCCAAGGCGCGAAGCGGCAAGAGAAAAGCTCGAAGACGAGGGCAGAACCTGCATGTCCTCGACGGGTATCGAACGCGCCAGCGTCGCGCCCGCCCCGAACCAGAACGGATCGCCCGACGCGAGCACAACCACGGGCGTCCCGCGCCGCGCCAGGATCGTCGTCGCGGTTGCCTCGAGCGGCTTTTCCCACTCCATCTTCTCTCCCGGCGTATCGCCAACGAGATCGAGATGACGCCGTCCGCCGACCACAAGCGCTGCCCCATCGATCAAGGCAGAGGCCGCCGGAGACAGCCCTTTTCGGCCGTCTTCGCCGATGCCAATGATGGACAACCAGCGCCCGCTCATGGCATTGGGCTCCCGGCATGATCACGAATTCCGACAGTCCGTTGCGTGTGCTGCTCCTCGGCGGAACGAGTGAGGCGATGTCTCTCGCGCAACGCTTGGCGAACGACAAAACCGTCGCGGCGACCCTGTCGCTCGCCGGCCGCACGGCCAATCCGGCCGCGAGCCCCTTGCCCGTTCGTGTCGGCGGCTTCGGCGGCGTGGACGGTCTCTCCGGATACCTGACCCGTGAGAATATCGATCTCCTCATAGACGCGACACATCCGTTCGCTGCCAATATAAGCCGGAACGCAATTTCCGCGGCCCCGGCGGCACGCATCCCTCTGCTTGCGGTCGAGCGGCCGCCATGGACGCCAATCAAAGGCGACGACTGGACCGAGTACGACAGCATCGAAGCTGCCATCGCTGGCCTGCCTTCGACGCCGCAAGACGTCTTCTCCGGCCTCGGACGGCAGGCAATCGCCGCGCTGAGTGGAGCACCACAGCATCGTTACGCGATCCGCGTCGTCGATGCGAGCGAACCGCCCGCAAACCTTCCACACGCGACGATCATCGCGGCGCGTGGCCCGTTTCGCGCGGAAGACGACATCGCGCTTTTCGCGCACCACGGCATCCGCCACGTGCTCGCCAAGAACGCGGGCGGCAACGCCACATATTCCAAGATCGAAGCCGCGCGCCAGCTTGGCGTCAAGGTGCATATGGTTCGCCGCCCCGCGATCGGCTTGCGACCGACAGTGACGTCGGTGGAGGAAGCGCTGGCCTGGATTGAAACGTATCGTCATCGTCGCTCCGCGCGCGGCGTGTAAACCCACGCACGCCCATCAGGGGACCTCACCTGACGCGTCGCCTGTGATCCGATGATGACAAGCGTGCGCATATCGCACGGCATTTCCGGCGCGCGTGCCAGCGTCGCCACATCGATCTCCTCGTCCGGCCGTCCGACGGCTCGAGCGAAGACGACAATCGTTTCAGGCGGCAGCACCGCACTCAGAATTTCGAACGCCTTCCTGATCTGCTGCGGACGCGCCTTCGAAGCAGGGTTGTAGAGCGCGATGACGAAGTCAGCCTCGGCGGCGAGCCGCAAGCGCTTCTCGATCGTCGTCCAAGACTTCAAATTATCGGAAAGCGAAATGGCGCAAAAGTCATGCCCCAACGGAGCACCGATGCGTGCCGCCGCCGCAAGCATCGCCGTCACCCCCGGCTCGACCCGAATGTCGACATCCTCCACCGACGCCGGATTGCTCTCGACGGCCTCGTACACCGCCGCCGCCATCGCGAAGACGCCCGGATCTCCGCCCGAGACGACAACAACGCGGCTCCCGCCGGCCGCGAGTGCCAGCGCGCGCTCGGCTCTCGCCAGTTCTTCGCGATTGTCAGACGCTTCAAGAACCTGCCCCGGCCGCGCTGTGATCCGGTTCACATAGGGCGTATAGCCGAGGATGATATCCGCAGCCGCGACGGCCTCCGTAGCAGCCGGCGTAACCCAGCCTTCCGGCCCTGGTCCGAGACCGGCGATGACCAGTTGCCCCTTCATGCGATGCGCCGTCCACGTCCACCCGGCAGCAGCACGATCGAGAAATAGGGAACCGCGCAATCGCCGAGGTCGGCCAGCGGCACAATCCGTTCGCCAGGCATCGTTCCCCGCTCGACATAAATGGCATCTTGAAAGCGCCCCGCATCTTTCAGCGCTTCTTTGATCTTTTGCAGGTTGTGGCCGACCTTCATGATGACGGCCGCGTCGGCGCCCTCGAGATGTTTCGCAAGAACCGCGCGATCGAGCGTGCCTGGCAGCACCGCCAATATGTCATCGCCATAGGTGATCGGCGCCCGTGCCGCCGTCCAGCATCCGGACATGCCCGTGATGCCCGGTATGACCGTGACCGGATAGGCCGACTTGATGCGATCGTACATGTGCAGAAATGATCCGTAGAAGAACGGATCGCCTTCGCAGAGAAGCGCCACGTCGCGACCCTCACCGAGATGCCCCGCGATCGCCTCCGCACACTCCGCGTAAAACTCGCGGATTGCCGAAACATAACCGTCTTCACGAAAATCGATCTCGGTCGTCACCGGATAATCGAACGCTGCCTCGATGACGGCTCCGGAAATGTACGCGTTCGCAATCGTGCGCGCGTGCCCCGGCCGGCCGCTCTTGCGAAAATGCGCGACGACCGGCGCTGCGCCAAGCACGCGCACCGCCTTCAGCGTCATGAGCTCCGGATCTCCCGGCCCAAGACCGACACCGAACAGCGTCCCGGACTTCACTTCGTTCATTCGGCCTCGCTCGCAAGCGCGTTGACGGCTGCTGCGGCCATGGCACTGCCACCCTTGCGGCCGCGCACGATCGCAAATGGAACGCGCCCATCGGCGGCTAGCGCCTCTTTCGATTCAATTGCGCCGACGAAGCCGACCGGCATTCCGATAACGGCCGCCGGCTTCGGCGCTCCCGCGTCCAATAGCTCGATAAGACGGAAGAGAGCCGTCGGCGCATTGCCGACGACGACGACGGAACCGGCCAGATGCGGCTTCCAGAGTTCCATCGCAGCCGCCGTCCGCGTATTGCCGATCTCGGCGGCAATTTCCGGCACCCTCGGATCGCGAAGCGTGCAGATGACCGGATTCTTTGCCGAGAGACGCGCCCGCGTGATTCCGTCCGCGACCATCATCGAGTCACAGAGGATCGGCGCACCCGCCGCCAAGGCCGACGCGGCGCTCTGCGCAAATGACGGCGACATGATAATATCGCGCGCGATCTCGACCATGCCGCACGCATGGATGATCCGCACGGCCACACGTTCTTCCTCCGGCGAAAACCGCGCGAGCTCCGCCTCGGCGCGAATGATCGCAAAGGAACGCGCGTAAATCGCCGCGCCGTCCCGGATGTAGTCTTGAACCGTCATGATGCGGAGTCCAAAATGAAGCGTGAAACGGCGTTGCCGATATCATCCGCTTCGACGTTTGCCAACGCCGCCGGATCGCCCGGAACGCCGTTGCGAATGAGATCGTAGCGTCCCGCGCGCGCGATAAGCGTGAAATCTGCAGCAGACTGCCGGGCGCACCCTTTTTCGCAGCCGGAAATGTGAACCGAATAGCCGCTCAACGAGCCGTTCAGAGCGCCAACCAACCGCCGCGCATCGCCACGCGTGTCGGTGGTAGCGTTGCCGCATCCCGGCGAACCAGGGCATACGTCCATCTGCAGCCGGGCATCTTCGGGGACGACGATTAAACCGATATCATCGGCCGCCTCCAGAATCAGTTCGGCACTCGGACGCTCCGCCACCGGAAAAACGAGAATGCGCTGCGGACTTGTAAATACGTCCTTGAGCTTCGCCGCCTCCGCGGATTGGCAGAGCCGCCCGAGCTGATCGGCCGTAATTCGTCCGAACGGCAACCCGATGCCAACTCCGAACACGCAATCCGCGCGCGAAAGCATTCCGGCAGACTCCGAACCGATCGCCGCCTCCTCCGATCGTGAAGATGCCTGCAATCCCGCCAGTTCGAAAATGCGCCCGGCGCCAGAGCGTGCAACAGCATCCTTCATTCTCCGCAGTGCGGGATCTTTCGCCGCAAGATCCAAGAACACCAGCGCCAGCCGCCGCACGGCATCGATCACGTCACCTTCCGCGACCGCGCACCGGAGATCGGCCGCACCATCGAGGCAAATGTCAAAGCCTTCAGCCGTCACCGCGATCATGATGTCGGCTGGCCGGCCCGCAACCACCGGCTCGGAGCTTCCCGAAAAACTAAAGCCGAATTTTCCTGGAAGGACCCAAAGCCGCGCATCGTCAGCGAGCACGTCTTCAAAGCGTGCAGCGACATCGCGCACATTTTGATGCTCCGGATCGATGCCGCTCAACGGATCGACAACGACATTGCGCACGGTCTCGACGGCCGCCGAACGATCGATCAAGTCCGCCGCACGGAGCGCAGTAATCGCATCATCGTAGCTATCGTCCGATACGCCGCGCAATTGCAGATTGCCGCGATTGGTAAGATCGATCTCGCCCGAACCGAAGCGCGCCGCCGCATCCGCAATTGCCGCCAGAGCGGAAATTGAGAACGCCCCCGCACGCGGTTTGATGCGCACGATCAGCCCGTCGCCCGAACGCATCGGCCGAAGCGCGCCGGGACACCATCCCTTTATCAAGTGAGCGGGCGCGGTCATTCGGCGGCCTCGCGCGGCTTGCCTGTTCCAGCTTGCAAATCGTTACGGCGCGGTTTCCAAAGCCCCCGCGAAATCGCCTCTGCGAAACGCCGGCGCATCGCTTCCATCGCCGCCGGATTTTCGCGTTCGATGAATGCCGCGACGGCAGGATCGCCGAGATACGCGTTGTAGAGACGCTCGAAGCCGCCGTTATCGACTGCCGATGCCGTCGCCGCGAACGCGAACGCCGCGTCGACGCTTTGCGCCATCTCCGCAGCTCCGCGATAGCCGTGCCGCATCTGCCCTTCGATCCAGCGCGAATTGGCGGCGCGACCATGAATGACGCGTGCGCATTCTTCTTGCAGCGTCCGTACGCGCGGCGTTTCCGGCGCGGCCGTATCGCCGTGATAGAGCGCAACGCCGCTGTTGCCGACGGCAGCAGCCGCAGCAGCGAACCCGCCTTCGTGAGCCGCGAAATCGCCTCCCGTCAGCAGATCGATCTCGCTGTGATCCTGCACGTGAACGAACGCGTCCGCGGCCTTCACGCGATCTTTGAAATCTTCTCCCGCGTCGGAACCCGAAGTATCATTGCGATAGCTGTGCGCCGAACTCTCGAGGTAAGCCCCGCCGAGGTCCTCGCGCTTCGACCAGTCGCCGCGGTCGATGTGCTGCATGACGCCCGAACCGTAGCTGCCATCGGCCGGACCGAAGATACGATCGATCCTCCCGTTTCCGTCCTCCGCCGCACGCAACGGATTATCGGCCTCCTCCTCTGACAAACCCGCAACGAGAGAAACGGCGCTGTCGAAGAGCGCGAGCTGCGCACCGAACATGTCGCGAAAAAGCCCGGAAATGCGCAACGTTACATCGACGCGCGGGCGACCGAGTTCCGCCAGTGCTTCTGTTTCGATCCCCGTAACGCGATAGGACCGATGATCCCACACGGGCCGGACGCCGAGCAAAGCCAGCGCCGTCGCAAGCTCTTCCCCGCCCGTGCGCAGCGTCGCGCTGCCCCAAAGGTCGAGCACGATCGCGCGTGGCCAATCGCCGTGATCGCCGACATACCGATCGAGAATAGCCTTGGCGGCGCGCCTGCCGTTCGCCCATGCGGTCGGCGTCGGCACGCTACGCGGATCGACGCTATAAAGATTGCGACCGGTAGGCAGAACATCGGATCGCCCGCGGCTCGGCGCGCCCGCCGGTCCCGGCTCGATGAACTTTCCGTCCAGCGCACGGACGATCGCATCGAGTTCGGTATCATCGATCACATGCAGGCCGTCTCGGATCGCCAGTTCTTTCACATCGCAGAGAAACGCGTCGATCCGCATCAGCGCATCGCTTGGAGACATGCCGGCTTCGAGACCACAGCGCTCCGCGATCCCGGCGCGAAAAGCCGCATCGACGATCTGTCCCGACAAAGCCTTTCGCCGCCGGGGATCTAAACCATCAGCGGACGAGAATTCATCGACGAGCTGTTCGAGATCACTTAACGGGCCGGAAAGTCCGGCTTCGACCATTGGCGGCGGACGATGCCCGAGCGTCACGGCGGCAAGCCTGCGCTTGGCCTGCGCGGCTTCGCCCGGATCGTTGACGATGAACGGATAGATCATCGGCACTGGCCCGAGCAACGCTCGCGGCGCGCAGGCGTCGCTTCCCGCGATCGCCTTGCCCGGCAGCCATTCGAGCGTGCCGTGCGCCCCGAGATGGATCAGCGCATCGATCTTCGCAACGTGTCTGAGCCAGAGATAGAACGCGACATAGCTATGGCGCGGCGGCGTCGATGGATCGTGATATTGCGCTTTCCGGTCCTGAACCTGCCCGCGCTCCGGCTGCAGTCCGATCAGGAAATTTCCGAACTCCGCAGCACGGAACGAAAACGCACCGTCGACGGCAAAGCTGTCGGCTTCCGGTTCGCCCCAAGCCGCCGTCACACTGTCGCGAAAAGCCTCCGGGAGCTGAGCGAAGGCAGCACGATATTCTTCGACCGACCAACGCATCTGCTGCGCATCGGAGCCAAGCCGCCGAACAAGATCTTTCCCTTCCGCCGGCGCGCCGGAAATCGCGTAGTCTTCGTCGCGCAACCCCGCTGCGATCTTGCAGGCGCTGGCGAGCCCGTCGAGCCCAACGGCGTGCGCGATCTGATCGGGCCGCCCAGGATAGGTCGAGAGCAGCAACGCCACGCGGCGCGTATTCCGAGGCGACGTTTTCAATCGCGCCCAACCAGCGGCAAGATCCGCGACGTGTTCAACACCCGTCCCGTAAGACGCATGCCGGAAGAGCGACATCCCCAAATCGCTGCCGAGATCGTCCTCTTCCTTGAACGAAACGACGCCCGAAAAAAGCCGGCCGTCGAGTTCCGGCAGAACGACGTGCATTGCGAGATCGGATGCGCCGAGCCCGCGCTGCGAATTTTCCCACGCCGCCCGCGACGCATTCGCGAGCGCCACTTGCAGAACCGGACAATCGCACCGGCCGAGCGGAGATCCCTCAGCTCCATCGCGCGCTGCGAACGCCGTTGCGTTAATGACGATGCTCGGGCGCACTCGGGAGAGTTCGTTGCCGAGCCACGCCGCCGCCTCGGGCGCCTTGAGACTCGGCACATAGAGGGCCGTCGTTGCGAGGCCGCGATGATCGAGAGCATCGATCAGCGCGTCGATCGGCGCAACGTCACCGGCAAGCAAATGCGAGCGATAGAAGACGACAGCCGCCGTTCCAATGTCGGCCGTCCCCAGCGCGCTTTCCCGATAGATGCCGAAGCTCGGAATGATGGACGGCGTCGGAATGTTCGCGCGACTATGCTCAGCCCGGGACAACACCCCCTGCAGCGCCGCCCGCGTGTTCTCGACGCCGCCTTGATCGAGAAGGGCGCCGAGCCGCGTCAGATCCTCGGCATCGATGGTGGAAAGCGCGGCAAGCCGTATGTCGGGGCGACCGTCGCCCGGCACGATGGCCAAGGCAATTCCGAGGTCGCGGCAGCGCTTCCCGAATTGCTCGCCGCCATAGCGCCAATAATCGAGGCCGCCGAGCAACCTGATGAGCACGGCCTTCGTACCGGCAAGCGTTGTGTCGGCGAAAAGATCGACCGACATCGGATGCCTGAGCGCATTGAGATTGGCGACGCGGAGGCTCGGCCGCGCATCGGCGGCAACCGAACGAAACGCCGCCGCCGCCATCGCCAGGTCGGAATCCGAAAACGAAAGAAACACGATATCGGCGGGCGCAAGTCCGAGATCCTGAGGCACGGCGGCCTCATCGAGATCCCGGCTCTCGCGAACGACGATATGCATTAGGCCGCGCCTGTCAGAGTCCTGGTGATGCCTTCACGGTCGAGCCCCTTCTGGCCGATGACGACGAGCTTTCCAAGTCGTGGCTCATCGTCCCGCCAAGCGCGCTCGTACCGCGTATCCACGCGTTCGCCGACGCCCTGCAATAGGAGCCGCATTGGCTTGCCGTCGATCGCCGCAAAGCCTTTGATGCGTAGCACGTCGTGGGCATTGGCAATGGCCTTGGCGCGCGACGCGAGATCGGCGGGCGACGCCAGCGGCGGAACGTCGACAATGAACGTCTCGAAATCGTCGTGGTCGTGGTCCGGCTCGTTGTCATGATGCGAGGGACGGGCGGCCAGATCGTTCTCGGCAGCCGCCGAAAGACCAAGCAACACGCTCGCAGGAACGCGGCCCTCGCGCGTCGCGACGATCTTGATGGCGCGCGGAACGCCGGCTCGGATCTCTTCCGTGATCTGATCCGCCTCTTCAGCCGACAAGAGATCGGTCTTGTTCAAGACAACGAGATCGGCACAGAGAAGCTGATCCTCGTAGACTTCCTCCAGCGGATTTTCGTGATCGACGGACGGGTCGGCCGCGCGTTGCGCCGCGACCTTCACCGGATCGTCTGCGAACCGTCCGGCCTTCACCGCCGGCCCGTCAACGACGGTGACGACGCCGTCGACCGTCACGCGATTGCGTATGTCCGGCCACTCGAAAGCTTTGACCAGCGGCTTGGGGAGTGCGAGCCCCGACGTCTCGACGATGATGTGCTCGGGCGGCGGATTTCGCGATAGCAGCGCCTCGAGCGTCGGCACGAAATCGTCGGCAACGGTGCAGCAGAGGCAGCCGTTCGTCAGCTCGACGATGTTTTCCTCAGGGCAATTCGCGATGCCGCACGAACGAAGAATAGCGCCGTCGACGCCGACGTCGCCGAATTCGTTGACGATCAACGCTAAGCGGCGGCCCTCGGCGTTCTCGATTGCGTGGCGCACGAGCGTCGTCTTACCAGCGCCGAGAAAACCCGTGACGATTGTGACAGGGACCTTGCGGACGCTCATTGGCAGAACTCCGAGGTTCCGTGGACATGAGGCGCATGTTGGATTGGTGCGCAATGATGTGCGCGAAGGATGCTGAAGTGCATGTTAACCTTTCTCGCCCCACCGGCGACGGCTGGAAAAACGATCTGAGACGGCAGGTCTCCTGGCTCACGGGTCTCAGCGTCTGACGACCTTCCCGGACATCGTCCAGTGGCCATATCGCCAGCGCTCACCGCTAACAGTTGCGGGGGCAGCTGCGGAGTTGATACCGCATTCCCTTTGAACCCTCTTGCGAGGGACCGTCCTCACCATCGATAAGTGAGCGCCTATGCTTCGTCAATCGCCGAAAACGCCCCGAAAGTAGCCCATGCCGACGCCACCCCTGCCACAGTTGACATTGGTTCTCGGTGGGGCGCGCTCGGGCAAAAGCCTGTACGCCGAACGCCTTGTGACAAGCCTGCCCGGACCCTGGGCCTACATTGCCACGGCCGAAGCTTTCGACGGCGAGATGAATGAGCGGATCAAACAGCATAAAAGCCGCCGAAGCACCGGCTGGGTTCAGCACGAAACGCCGCTCGATATCGCCGGCACTTTGGCAAACCGGACGTCCGAGCTGCCGTCGCTCGTCGACTGCTTGACCTTGTGGGTTTCGAATTTGATGCACGCGGAACATTCGGTTCCGGATGCGACCGAAGAATTGATCAAAGCTCTTTCGAAGCGCATTGCGCCCTGCGTCATCGTTTCGAACGAAGTCGGTCTCGGCATCGTGCCGGAGAATGCTCTGGCGCGTGCCTTCCGCGACGAGGCCGGACGTCTCAACCAGAAAATCGCAGCCGTCGCGGACAAGGTCGTCTTTGTCGCCGCGGGCCTGCCTCTAAATTTGAAAGGCTGAAGCAACGTGACCAGCGAACCGACGGACAGCGAAGCCGAACGCCACCGGGCAAAGATGGCGAAGCGCAAAGCCGTGCAAGATGCCGAGGTCGCCTCCAAGGCGATCGAGAAGGGTGTTCTCCTCGTTCACACTGGTCCCGGCAAAGGCAAGTCGACGGCCGCCTTTGGCTTAGTCTTGCGCGCGCTCGGACACGGCTGGCGCGTCGGCGTCGTGCAGTTCATCAAAGGCGCATGGACGACCGGGGAACGCGATGCGCTTAGCAAGTTCGGCGATCAGGTTTCCTGGCACACGATGGGCGAAGGCTTCACCTGGGAAACCCAGGACAAGGCGCGCGACATTGCGGCGGCCGAGCGCGCCTGGACGAAAGCGAAAGAGTTGATGGCGGATCCGTCCATCCGCCTTCTCATCCTCGACGAAATCAACATCGCGCTTCGCTACGACTACCTTCCGCTCGACGAGGTCATCGAAACGCTACGTGCCCGCCGACCCGATCTCCACATCGTCGCGACGGGCCGCAACGCCAAGCCGGAACTGATCGCGCTCGCCGACGGCGTGACCGAAATGGCCGCCGTGAAGCATCACTTCGCGGCCGGCATCAAAGCGCAGGAAGGCATCGAGTTCTAATGCCAGCGCGCGCCCTGATGTTTTCAGGTACCGGCTCGGACGTCGGTAAATCGCTGATGGTGGCTGGCCTCTGCCGTCTCCTCGCGAACCGCGGCATTCCCGTCGTGCCGTTCAAGCCGCAGAACATGTCGAACAATGCCGCGGTGACGGCCGATGGCGGCGAGATAGGCCGCGCGCAGGCACTCCAGGCGCGCGCGGCCCGCGTCGCGCCATCGGTTCACATGAACCCCGTTCTTCTGAAACCCGAAAGCGAGACAGGCGCCCAGATCGTCGTACAGGGCAGAATGATCGGATCCGCCAAAGCCCGCGAGTTTCAAACCAAAAAACGCGAGCTTCTCCCGGCGGTCCTCGAAAGCTTCGAACACCTGAGGGCCGAAGCCGATTTCGTCCTCGTCGAAGGCGCGGGCAGCGCGTCGGAAATCAATCTCCGCAAGAACGATATTGCAAACCTTGGCTTCGCGCGCGCGGCCGGTGTGCCGGTCGTCCTGATCGGCGACATCGATCGCGGTGGCGTCATTGCCAGCCTCGTCGGAACAGAGCGCGTCCTTGAACGGGACGACGCAGCAATGATCCGCGGCTTCATCGTCAACAAAATGCGCGGCGATCCCGCCCTCTTCGCCGACGGCATGACGGCGATTGCGAAAATGACGGGATGGGCGCCCCTCGGTCTCGTGCCGTTCTTCAATGATGCGCGGAAGCTTCCTGCCGAGGATGCACTCGCCCTCCGCGATCTTGCGAAAGCATCGAAACCGGGCACGAATGTGAAGCTTCGCATCGCGGTTCCCGTTCTGCCGCGCATTTCGAATTTCGACGACCTCGACCCGTTGCGCAGCGAGCCGGGCGTCGCCGTCGCGATGATCGAATCCGGCCGGCCCATTCCGGCCGACGTGGACCTCATCCTGCTGCCAGGCTCGAAGGCAACGATCGACGATCTCGCCGCCCTCCGCACCGAAGGCTGGGATATCGACATCAAGGCTCACGTCCGGCGGGGTGGACACGTGCTCGGACTTTGCGGCGGCTATCAAATGCTGGGCAAGCGCATCACCGATGCTGCCGGCGTCGAAGGACCCCCAAGAACCGTCGAAGGCCTCGGCCTCCTCGACGTCGAGACGGAATTTGAAACCGCAAAGACGTTGGCCACCGTTACCGGAACGCTCAACGTGAACGCAGCGCCCTTCCAAGGCTACGAGATGCACGTCGGCCGGACAGTTGGACCCGACACGGCGCGCCCGATCCTGACATTTGCCGATGGCCGCAGCGACGGCGCAACGTCGCCGGACGGCCGGGTCGCGGGATGCTACGTCCACGGGATCTTTTCGTCCGACGCCGCGCGCGCGGCAATCCTTTCGACATTCGGCGTCGAAGCATCGGGAACCAGCTACGAGGCGGAAGTCGACGACATCCTCGACCGTTTCGCCGAGCACCTCGCGCGCCACATCGCCGTCGACGACCTTCTCAGCCTCGCAAAATGACGGCGAAGAACAAGAGCGTCGCGATCATGATGCCCCATGCGAACACCGACAGCCGAAGCGACGCGTGAATATCATCCGCTGTCAGCTCTCGGCGTCCGTTGCCCATGTAAGCATCCTCGACGCGTACGTCGCCATAGACCTTCGGCCCGTTGAGCTTGAACCCCAGCGCTCCCGCCATCGCGCTTTCTGCCCAACCTGCGTTCGGCGACCGGTGTTTCGAAGCATCGCGAGACATCGCCTCGAGCGCGGCAGCCGGCGATGCACCCCGGATGAAAAGAGCCGCTGCCGCAAACATCAATCCCGTCAGCCGTGACGCCGGCAGATTGACGAGATCGTCGAGCCGAGCCGCAGCCCATCCGAACGCCTCATGCCGCTTCGTCCGATGGCCGATCATGCTGTCGGCGGTATTGATCGCCTTATAAACGGCAAGGCCCGGCAGCCCAAAAAAGGCAAACCAGAACACCGGCGCGACGACGCCGTCGGACGCGTTCTCGGCGAGGCTTTCGATCGCGGCACGGGCGACGCCATGTTCGTCGAGTGTCTCGGGATTGCGCCCGACAATGCGGCCGACCGCCCGCTGCGCGCCTGCGAGCCCCTCTTCGTCAAGCGCACGTGCGACGGCGGCGACATGGTCGTAAAGGCTTCGGCTCGCAATCAACGTCGAAGCGAGTATCGCAACAAAAATGCCGCCAAATGAGCTATGCGCGGCCAGACGTTCGACCAGCCATGCAATGGCTCCGACGGTCCCCACAACGATTGTTAAAGCAATGATACCCGCCACGCGGCGCTTGTCGTCGCTCTCGCTCTCGCGGTTGAGCCGGCGATCGAGCGTCGCAATGAGCGAACCGATCCAGGACACCGGATGGCCCATGCGCTGATAAATCCAATTCGGATATCCAAAGGCGGCTTCAAGCGCGAGCGCAGCGACGAGAACCAGAAGCGTGGTGGACTCACTCACGGACGTTGCACGCAATGGAGGGGAGCAAGAGGAGCACCACTGGCAATCTCAGGATTGTTCCGGCAAAACGCCGTGCTCTACCGCGATATCTTCCGCCTGCTTCGCCGCATCTCGCGCCGTTGCATAACGCAAAGCCTCCCCGAGCATGACGAGCACCGGCCCGTCCGGATGCGCCGCATCAAGCGCTGCGGCAATGGCCCCGATGGTTGAGGCAAAGACACGCTCGTCCGGCCGTGTCGCATTCGCAACCGCGATCGCCGGCGTTTGTGGATCGAGTCCGTGCACGAGCGCAATCTCGGCCAGTTCCGCAAGCGTCCGCTTCGGCATGTAGATGACGGTCGTCGCGGCGCTGTCGGCAACGGCACTCCAGTCGATGTCCTTGGGCAACGCCCCGTGCCGGTCATGCGCCGTAATGAACTGCAAACGGCGCGCATGATTGCGGTTGGTCAGCGATACCTTGAGATTTGCCGCCGCGCCCTGAGCAGAGGTCACGCCCGGCACGACGCTAATCGCGATGCCGGCAGCCTCGCACGCTTCGATCTCTTCCCCGGCGCGCCCGAAAATCAAGGGATCGCCCGACTTGAGACGGACGACATTGAGCCCCTCGCGCGCCAGCGACACCATTTGCGCATTGATGTCGGGTTGCTTGCACGACTTCCGATATCCTCGCTTGCCGACATCGATCAGCCGCGCGCCGGGACGGACGAGATCGAGGATCGGTTTGGCGACGAGATCGTCGAACAGCACAGCGTCGGCAGCTTGCAACGCATAAAGAGCCTTGATCGTCAAAAGCTCCGGATCGCCCGGTCCCGCTCCAACGAGTGTAACTGAGCCCTGACGTGTTGCCTCTGCAGGCCGCGTGCCCTTTGCTTTGTTCAGAAGTGGCGCAGCACCCGCAGTAAAATAACGCGTCTCGAAGGCTGTACGCGGCTGCCATCCATGTCTCTCGAGCTCAGGATCGAGATGTTCTTCTTCGGGCCAGCCGAGCAGGAGATACCCGACGAGCCTCCAATCGGGCGGCGCGCCAAGCATCTTCGCGACCTCGGCAGGATCGACGATCGATACCCAACCGAGGCCAAGACCTGCTTCCCGGGCGGCAAGCCAAAGCACCGTCACCATGCACGCGCAGGAATAATCGAGCGTCTCCGGCATCGTTTGCCGTCCGAGCCCGTGACCCTGCAGCACGCCGTGATCGCAAAAGATCGCGAGATGCACGGGCGCAGCGTCCAATCCTGCGAGCTTTAGTCGAAAGTAGAGATCCGCCTGATCGCTGTTATAGCCACTGCCGGCACGGTTCCGGGCCGCTTCGAAGTTCTCTTCGACCCTGGTCCGCAATTCCGCCGATGGCACGTTGACGATGCGCCACGGCTGACTGTTGCCGACCGAGGGAGCGAGATCTGCGAGCCGCAAAAGCCGCTCCACCAGGGCATCGGGAACGGCATCCCGCTTGAACCGCCGCACATCCCGCCGCCAGCGGATGAGTTGCTCCAGCGTCGCGCGCTGATCCGCATTCGGATTGTCATCGTCGGGTTTGCGAACAGTCATTTGCGAAAATGGGCCGGTCGGAATGCCAAGAACAGCGGAAACACTAGGATCTATATCATCATTCGGTGCTCGGCGAGCAAGCACCAGTTCTGCCGCGGCCTTGGTACCAAGAAGTTAAGAAGCTGCGCCTTGCGGGCCATTTAGCCCGCCTCCCGCGCCGTCAGTTCGCGCTGGCCTGTGGCTGGCCGCAGTCGTCACAGAGGGCAGCGGCGCTTCCCTCCCCCAGCCTGACCGGAAATCCGCACTCCGAGCAGAGCGTGTGATGCCCCTGACGGACGCCGTGCTCGAGGGCAACCCGTTCGTCGAAAACGAAGCACTCTCCCCGCCACAGGCTTTCTTCCGGCGGAACCTGTTCGAGATAGCGCAGAATGCCGCCGTTGAGCTGATAGACGTTCGGAAATCCCTCGCGAAGCATAAACGCGCTCGCCTTCTCGCAGCGGATGCCGCCCGTGCAGAACATTGCGATCTTGCGTTTCGGATCGCCAGCAAGCGTCCGCTTCACGTAATCGGGAAATTCGTTAAAGGCTCGGGTTTCGGGATTTTGCGCACCCTCGAACGTGCCGACCTGAAATTCGTAATCGTTGCGCGTATCTATGACCAGAACATCCGGATCGGCGATCAGCGCATTCCACGCGTCGGGTTCGACAAACGTGCCCGTCGCCACCGAGGGCCTAGCATCGGGAACACCGAACGTAACGATCTCCTTCTTGATCTTCACCTTGAGGCGCTGAAACGGATGCTCGGCCGCTTCCGAATATTTGACCTCGAGACCGGAAAACCGCGCATCGGACACGATCGTCGCGATGAGCGCATCGATGTCGCTATCGCCGCCCGATACGGTGGAGTTGATGCCCTCGTCCGCGATCAGAATCGTGCCCAAGATTCCGCGCGCCGCGCAAAGCTCGCGCAGGCTCGTCTGAAGCTCCGCCGGATCGTCTATCGAAACGAATTTATAAAAGGCAGCGACTTTCACCGTCACGCGCGTGTGGCTTTCATAAATTGACCAGGAATGGACAAATCATCGGCTGTCGTCCGCGATTGAACGTCCAAGCCCATTTCAATACGTTCTGGGCCCCGGAAGAGCAAGACGCGGCAACTTGGCTTAACGCGGAAGGTTACCGGCGGGTGCCTCGGCCCTCAGAAGCCGTCGATGACGCGCCGAACGTACTCGGCATAGGGACTCTTCCCCAGACGAGCGAGCCAGGGGGCCAACTCGGCGGGGGAGATGAACCCCATCCGCACCGCGATTTCCTCAAGACATGAAATTTTAAGTCCCTGACGCCGCTCGATCGTCGCGATGTAGTCGCTGGCGTCTTTGAGGCTATCGAACGTGCCGGTATCGAGCCAAGCGAAGCCCCGCCCCATTTTTTCGACGTGGAGCGAGTGAAGGTTGAGGTACATTTCATTCAGCGTTGTGATTTCAAGTTCGCCTCGCGCCGACGGCTTAACTTGGGAAGCCAATTCCACGACCCGCTCGTCGTAGAAATAAAGTCCCGTGACAGCCCAATTCGAGCGTGGCTTTTGCGGCTTCTCATCGATGGCTTTCGCACGGCCGCTTTGATCGAAAGTCACGACGCCGTATCGCTCGGGGTCCGCGACTTCGTAAGCGAAAACCGTCGCGCCCTGCTCGCGGAGAGCCGCATTGCGCAGAAGCTCGCCGAAGCCGTGGCCGTAGAAGATATTGTCGCCAAGCACCAGAGCGCATCGATCCCCGCCGATGAAGTCGCGTCCAATAATGAACGCCTGTGCAAGGCCTTCGGGTTCGGGCTGCACCGCATAGCTCAGGCGCAGGCCGAACTGCTCGCCGGTGCCCAGAAGGTTTTTGAAAAGAGCTTGGTCATGCGGCGTCGTGATGATCAGGATGTCTCGAATTCCCGCGAGCATCAGCGTCGACAGCGGATAATAGATCATCGGCTTGTCGTAGACGGGAAGCAGTTGCTTCGAGATGGCGAGCGTCAGCGGGTAGAGCCGCGTCCCACTTCCGCCTGCAAGAATGATCCCTTTGAGCGTGCTCATGTGAATTTTCCGTCAGTCTGTTGCGGACGCGCGGCTGCTTCTCGGAGTGGGGAACCGGCGAGCTGGTCGAGGCAATCGGAGAGGGCCTGCGTCCAAGGCCGAAGCTCGAAGCCGGTGACCGCGCGAAGCTTGTCCGTCGAGAGCACGGAATACGCGGGTCGCTCGGCTTTGGTCGGATAATCACGGGTGCCGATCGGCAGCACAGTGACCTCGCACCCGCCCCTCCGCGCCGCTCCTTCGAGAATGGCCTTGGCGAAACCGAACCAAGTCGTCTCACCATGGTTCACGGCGTGGAAGGTGCCGAAAATCCTCTGATCCGGCGCGGGTGCGCTTGCAAGCGGCAGAAGTTTGCTGACGAGCTCCGCCAAATCCGGCGCATACGTCGGATTTCCCCGCTGGTCGTCAACGACTTTGATTTCGGGGCGCTCACTACCCAAACGCAGCATTGTCTTCGCGAAGTTGCTTCCAAACGGGCTGAAAACCCAGGCCGTACGTAGAATGATGTGCTTCGGGTTAGCCGCGGCGACGCGCTCCTCGCCCTCCAGTTTGCTTCGCCCGTATACGCCGATCGGCGACACGGCATCCGTCTCGGCGTAAGGCGCACGCTTGCTTCCGTCGAACACGTAGTCGGTCGAGAAATGAATGATTGCGGCACCGATCTCGGCGGCAGCTTTCGCGGCCGCCTCCGCGCCGGTCGCGTTGACCGCGAAAGCAACATCGGGTTCGTCCTCGGCCTTATCGACGGCTGTGTAGGCGGCGGCGTTCACGACCACCTTGGGACGGGCCGCGAGAATGGCGCGCCTCACGGATTGCAGATCACGAAGGTCGATCTCCGGCCGCCCAGCGGTCACAACGCGATAGCCCTCGCCTCCCAACAATCCGGCAAGAGAACTACTAACCTGACCGCTTTTACCAATTATGAGCGTGCTGCACGTGTCGCCGGTCACACGACCTGCTCCGCCAATGCGCCATCTTCTGGTGCTTGCGTTGGCAGCAACCCGAGCCGCGTTCCCGAATAAACCTTCTCGCGCAGCGGCCGCCACCACCACTCATTGGCCAAATACCATTCGACGGTTGCCGCAATGCCGGTATCGAAGGTATTTTCTGCGCGCCAGCCAAGCTCCGTCTCGATCTTGCCGGGATCGATCGCATACCGCCGGTCATGACCAGGGCGATCGGGAACAAAAGAAATAAGTTTTCGACGCGACTCGCCATCCGGCCTAAGGTCATCGAGAACGTCGCAAATGCGCTCGACCACCGAGATATTCTCCATCGGAGCCCGCCCGCCGACATTGTATGTCTGCCCTACACGCCCCAGTTCGAGAACCATCGTCAAAGCTCTCACGTGATCCTCGACGTAAAGCCAATCCCGGATATTCCGTCCGTCGCCGTAAACGGGCAGCGGTCGCTTTTCTAGCGCGTTCAGAAGAATGAGCGGAATGAGCTTCTCGGGAAAATGATACGGACCGTAATTGTTCGAACAATTCGTTATCAGCGCCGGCAGTCCGTAGGTTTCGTGCCACGCGCTCACGAGATGATCGGAGGAAGCCTTGCTCGCCGAATACGGTGATCTCGGATCGTAGGCCGTGCTCTCAACGAAGAAGTCCCCCTCGTCGAGGCTGCCGTAAACTTCATCCGTCGAAACGTGCAGAAACCTGAAGCTCTTTCGGCGGTCCGCCGGCAGGCCTTCCCAGTAATGCCGGCTCGCCTCGAGGAGAACGTGAGTTCCAAGAATGTTCGTTTTGATGAATTCGGCCGAAGACGTGATCGACCGGTCAACGTGGCTCTCGGCAGCAAGATGCATCACCGCATCAGGCCGGAATTCCGCAAATGTGCGAGCCATCGCATCGGCATCGCAAATGTCTGCAAGGACAAACCGGTAGTTCTTCTTGTCGGATACCGAAGCAAGCGACTGCACGTTGGCGGCATATGTGAGCTTGTCGATATTCAGCACGTCCCAGCCGCGACCCAGCACGAGATGGCGCACGAGTGCCGAACCTATAAAACCGGCGCCTCCTGTGACGACGACTCTCATCTTTCCGCCCCCCGCGTTTAAATGACGATCAGCCCAGCCCTGCGATGTCTTTCAGCAAGGGAAGCTTCGCATCCTTTTCCGATAGGATCGCATCCCTCGCGCTGACCGGCCACGCAATCCCAAGCTCGGGATCGGACCACAACACGCCAGCTTCGGCACCCGGCGCATAGTGGCTGGACACTTTGTAGACGAGCTCGGTGTCGGGTTCCAGCGTGCAGAACCCGTGTGCAAAACCGTCGGGTATATATATTTGGTTACCATTCTCAGCCGATAATTCCGCTGAAACATACCGTTTGTAGGTAGGCGAGGTTGGTCGGAGATCGACAGCGACGTCGAATACGCGGCCACGGCCGGCGCGCACGAGCTTGACCTGCGAATAAGGTGGAACCTGAAAGTGCAAACCTCGAATCGTTCCAACCTTCGACGAGAGCGAAAAGTTATCCTGGACGAACACGTCCCTGAACCCGGCGTCTGCGAGCGCCTTCGCGTTGTAAAGCTCGGTGAAAAACCCTCGATCATCGTGGAAGCGCTTTGGCGTGATGAGAAAAACGCCCGGTACTTCGAGTTCAGTAATTTGCACTACAAAAATTCCAGGTAATCGCTGCGCCCATTCGGATGAGCCGAGACGGCGTTTCGTTCGCATAACAGGCGCTATGGAGACAATCCCTGATAGACGAGAGCTTTCCACATCTCCTGCAACCTTCGTCGACGTGTTGTCATCGCGCAACGGACAGATGCAAGCCATACACAGGCAAGTGGCGCCGAAACAAAAATCGTCGGCGATTCTCCACGCGGATGCCGATAACCAAGATCACGCGATGATCTCAGTATTTTCCGACGTGCAATGTAATTGTCACAAACAGCGTAAGCGTCAATTGACCTCGGGTCTGCATCAAAAATTTACGTGGACAACTTACTTGACTTCCTATGTTGAAAACCCAGTTTTGTGGTCTTCTGGCAAAACCAAAAGATGTATCGGCGAAGGTGATGAATTGGTGTTTCGAGCGGCCAACCAAAACGCGCGCGGAGACGACCGGCTCAGTAGCTACGCGAAAATCAATTTTATAAATGTCTGTTAGCTATCTCATTAGTTCGTATAACAAGGCCGAATATCTCGGCGCGGTGCTGGAGAGCGTGAGCGCCGAACTCGCCGCGACCGGAGGGGAAGTCTTTATTATCGACGATGGGTCGAAAGATTCCTCGTGGTCCATCATCCGGAAATTCTGCGAAAGCGATCGACGCATCACCTGCCGCCGCCAGGAAAATCGCGGCATTTTCAACGTCACCAATCAGCTCATCGATTTTGCAACCAAGAAGTGGCTACGCATCATCGACTGCGATGATCCTCCGATCAGCGGGTCCACCGAGTTGATGGTGAAATTGGCTGAGGAAAATGATGCCGATTACATTTTCGGCACAACCTTGATGTACGGCCCCGCGCCGCTCACCGCTGAGCAGAGCAAAATCCCTCAGCAGCACCCGTCTGCCGTAACGATAGTGTCCGACCCGTTTCGATATGCCATCAGGGACTACAACCACATTCCGACCACAGCCCTGATGCGGCGTCTGAGCGTACCTTCATCACTTCGTCTCAACGAAGACCTCATCTCCTGTCAGGATCTTGCCCTCGCGCTCCCCGTTTTCGAACAGGCCCGCGTCGCACGCATCGACGTCGCCGTCTGTCATCAGCTCGTTCGTAGCAATAAGAGATTATCTTCCAACGAAGCCCTCACCTACTTTCAGACGATCCAGATTCTCAAGGAGTTTGGCGCATCCAAGTTTGATGAGAACTACCGCTACATGGCTGCAAGAAAGACTGTTTCACGAGCTCTGAAATGGATGCGGCGCGAAAAACTCATTGCCGAGGCTCCGCAACTCTATGCACGGCTTCTGTATCTCTATACGACGCTGCTGGTATCCAATCCCGCGCGGTGGGAGTACTATCTCGACAGTGCAGCCGAAACGTATGCTGGCTACATCCCCGCAGACCGGCGCGTATATTGATGCGCTGAAACGTTGACCTCATTTCGAACAACCACTCCGCTCAATAGAACGCAGGACTTCGGCTTGAGATCGATATCATGCGCATATTGATGTTTCTGCCTCGGCACATGCGTTTCGGCCCGAGCAACGCATCGTCGATCGACCTCTGCGTTCGCGATCTCGTGGCGGCGAGCCGCTATCGCGACACGACGACAGTCGTCTGCTGCGAGAATGAAACGCTTTTTTCCGAAGTCGACATCCTGACCTATTCGCGTGCGGTCGACGACTCTCGGCGGCGCAAGGTCGCCTTTGCCGTGGATCAAGTCGCCCGCACGTCGCCCGATCTGATCGTGGTGCAACAGCATCTGCCGACCGCTGCGGCGCTGGCAGCGCGCACACGGGTGCCGGTGGTTCTCCATAAGCACAACATGATCAAGGCCATTCCAAGCCGCAATTTGTGGAGTTTGATCCGGCGTCGGTTCAAGCTGAGCCAGTACCGGTCGCTGGCCGGCATGATCTTCGTGAGCGACGTCTGCCGGAAAATGTTCGCGGAGGATTGGCCTGAGGTGCGCCTGCCGTCCGCCATTGTCTATAACGGGCTGGATTTTTCGCAATGGCGACCAGCGGAGCCGAAGCTCGACGAAATCATATGTGTGGGCCGGGCGGCGCCCGAAAAGGGTATCAAAGAAGCCGCGGAGGCAATCGCAAGCGTCCTGAAAGAGCAGCCCGGCTGGCGCGGACGTTTCATTCTGAGTGAGCCCGGCCGCTTTCCAGCCTATCTGGAGGAAGCGCTGTCTATTGTCCGGCCCTTTGGAGACCGGATCAGCGTGGAATTCAGCCTGCCCTTCGCCGCGGTGAAGGAACGCTACCAGAATGCGGCCATCGCGATCATTCCGTCCAAATGGCAAGAACCGTTCGGCCGCACGGCACTCGAAGCTCACGCGTCAGGATGTGCGGTCATCAGCTCGGGCACCGGAGGATTATCCGAGATTGCTCCCGAGCACACGCTGATGCTCCCTCCGGAGTTCACCTTCGCCCATATTGCCGAACACCTGCGCACACTGATCCTTGATCGTGACCTGCGTATTCGTTTGGCGCGCAGCGGACGCGAACATTGCGCCAAAAAATTTGCGCTTTCCGAAGTTGCCCGCGAAGCCGATGATTTCTACGATTTCGCAGTTGACCACAGCGCGAGCGGCATTGCCCCGGCACACCCGGTGAAGCCCCAAAGCTCGGCAAGCGTCAGCAGCCGCGTCTGAGCTTTGTTCGTCCACATCACACCATGCTCTGGGTGATGCCTGCTACGCTGATCGGCCTTGCCGCATGATCAGCCGCCCGGACTAATTCTCTCGACCACGGCTTTCGTCAGCGCGATAACTTCGGGAAGAGCACTTCCGTATTTCTCACGCGCCGAACGAAACACGCCGAGCCCTGGGTGCGTGGCCGCATTCTGCAAGGCGCTCGTATAGGGAACGGGCCGGGCTATCGCGTTGAGATGATGCAGACCCTGCTTGATGTGTTGCAGCATCTCGCGCTGCACCGTGTTCGTAGACTGATACTGCGTGATCAACGGATGAACCTTCACCTGCGACGCAAGATCGAGATCGTCGGCAAGAATGAATTTCAAGAAGTCGGTGAGCGTCGAGTACGCATTCGTCTCCAGGCTCGTCGGCGCCACAATGTGCTCGGCCAGTCTCATGGCCGAAAGTCCGAGCACGCCTGGCCCCGCCGGACAGTCGATCAGAACGGCGTCGTAGCCCGCATCGATTTTCGCAAGCTCGGACCGCAGCGCATTGGCAAGCAGAACGTCGAGGCGGTCCTTGCGCTTCTTTCGCCGGGCCTCATGCTCGAAGTCCGCCATCTCTTTCAGAAGCTCGTGGTTCGACGGCAAAATGTCGATGAAGCCCGCTTCCCTATCGCGAAGCTCGATCAGATCGCCGGCCGCCACCCGGTGCGATGCGAGCCGCATGCTCCGCCCGCTGGCAAAAGCTTGTAGCATGGCCGCCAAGCCGATCTGGCGCTGCCGCAATTGCTGCTCGGCGTCGATGCCGAGAAGCGCCTTCGTAACTCCGGCTTGCGGATCGGCATCAACAACCAGCACCCGCGCGCCGTAGGAAAGCGCCAGGCCGTCCGCGAGCATCATAGTGGTCAGCGACTTGCCCACGCCACCCTTCGGGTTGGCGATCGCGATCATAACGCTCATCGACGCGCATCCGCGGCGGCCGGCGTTTGTGCCTCGCGATGAAAATCATCCCCTCGCAGCCGCACCGGCCGCTCGGGGTAACCGCATACACGATATGCAAAAACAGGCTCGTAAAGATAACGTTCGAGCATGCGAACACGGTCCCACCCAGACCCGCGGACACTACGTGGAGGCTTGCTCAAATGCTAGCGTCCAAATTCCGCGGGACCGCCACAAGCCCTATTTTTTATTTTCACTGACAGGACGCCGCGACGGGCCGTCATCGAAGCGCCACGGGCTGTTTTTGCGTGCGCGTTCCGCCGCAGCGGCCTTGTCGAGCTTTGGACGCCGGTTCCCTTGCGCCGCCTTCGCTTCCTCGTCAACGGCCTGCGGTGGGCGCTTCCCCATCCAGTCTAGAATACCCATCGATCTTTCCCCTCGGAGAATCGCAAATCGAGAGGCGAGCTTTGCGAACTGATTGCGCTCATCCTGTGGCTGCCCTACCCCGGCTCCGCAGAAGCTCGCCGCAATTCTCGGCCGACGAACACGGAAGTCTGCGGTTCACCAATTTTGCAGCAAAATAAAAATTCGCCACGCTCTTCTCTTGTCTGGACTATCGATGACGTCGCGCACACTATGACAGCGTGCGCTTACCGGCCGGCGGCCCGAAAAAAACGCACCACGATCTGGGATCATGGAAATTTAATCCCGCTCCGAAGAGACTGGCTTCTGAGTTGGTGCGAAACCGTCTGGCCCATCGCGCAGTAGTATAGACGACGAAGAACTGGTCGGTCGCTTTCCAGATGGCCGAACCCAAGTAGCAAGGCTCTCACATTGTGAACCGCGTAATTCGAGTAGCGACGGCCATTTTCATCCTTGCATCGGGAAACGCACGCGCCGACGCCGTAGCCGACTGTAATGACGGAGCCGATCTGGCCACGCAGATTCGGGGATGCACCCAGGTCATCCAGCATACGATACTGACCGATGCTCTCTCGACGGCTTATATGAACAGAGCCATCGCCTATGCCCAGCGCCGCGAAAATGCGAAGGCTATCGCAGACTTCACCGCATCCATACGCGCCGACTCGAACAACAACTTTGCGTATTACAATCGCGGCAACGTCTACCTCGACATGCGCAAGCCGCGACAGGCGATAGCCGACTACTCCAAAGCGCTCGAAATCGCGCCGGATATGTCACCTGCGCTCCTCAACCGGGCGCTGGCGAAAGAAATGATTGGCGAACGCGATGCGAGCATCGCCGACTTCCACGCCGCATTGGCGCTCGAGCCGACGCTCGCCGCGGCGTCCGAAGGCTTGAAGCGATTGGGAGCCTCGCCCTGATCGACGATCGCGATGCCTCGTCCGCGGATGGTCTTGCATCGCAGGCGATGCGCAGCAAAAATCGAACGCGAACCCACCCCTGAGCCGCAAAAACGCGCGATGGCAAATCGAGGGATTTATCGAGATCTATAACGAGAGATCAGCGGTGGTTTTGGGCAAATGGTGCCCAGGGGCAGAATTGAACTGCCGACACTGCGATTTTCAGTCGCATGCTCTACCAACTGAGCTACCTGGGCCTGCCTCCGCGGCGCTGAGCCCGTGCGAAGTAGGGGGTCTTATAGGGGCGTGATCCGCCGTATGCAAGCACCTCAAGAGATCAGAATTTCAGTCTTCTTGATCTTCGCCATTTGGTCGCTGGGGCGGGCCTTTCGCCTGCGGATCGTCGCCCTCGTCTTCCTCCCGGCCGCCAATCGCATAGCTGCCGCTAAACCACTTCGCGAGGTCGATATCGGCGCAGCGCTTCGAGCAGAACGGGCGATAGGCTTCGACGGCCTCCTTCCCGCAGATAGGACAACGCAAAGGCTTGCTGGCGGAACGGGACGCAGACATGGCGCGCTCAATCGCGATCGACCTCGGCGTATTTCAGCCAATTGTACTGGATCGGAAACTTTTCCGAGTTGAGGAGGCTGACGACCTCCGTCAGCGGCAGGCCGACCACATTCGTGTAGGAGCCGATGAGGCGTTGCACAAAGCATCCGGCGAGGCCCTGAATGGCATAGCCTCCGGCCTTCCCGCGCCATTCCCGCGACGCGATATAGGATTCGAGTTCGGACCTGTTGATGTAGCGAAAGCGCACCCGCGTATCGACGATCTTCGTGCGTACCCGATCATCCGGGGTGATCAGGCAGATGCAGGTCTGGACCTTATGCGTGCGGCCCGACAGGAGTTGTAGAGACGCCATCGCTTCCTCGATGTGCGTCGGCTTCATCAATACTTTCCGCCCCATCGCAACGACCGTATCGGCCGCGAGCACATAAGCCCCAGCGAGATCCCGGTCGTTCGCGATCTGGTTCCGTGCAACCTCCGCCTTGGCCCGTGCGAGCCTCGAAACGAGCGCACGTGGCATCTCTCCGCGTTTCGGCGTCTCGTCGATGGAAGCCGGCCGCAATGCGTCGGGCGTTACGCCGACTTGCGCCAGCAGCGTGACGCGCCGCGGGCTGGCGCTCGCCAGAACGAGTTGCGGCCGCTCGGTCTCGGTTTTGGCCTGCGCCGCTTCCCGCGCCAGCGTGCGCCGTAGCGTTTCACGGCCGGGTGCCTCGGAGCGTGCGAAGGAGGGAAGAAAACTGCTCATAATTGTCATTATCATCATCGAGACTATGAGACTATTAACGTCGGGCTAACCAGACGCCGGCGGACAATGACTGAATGCCTACCGCCTTAGCAAGAGCGCCCGCGTTGCAGCCAGAACCGAAACAGGGCATGAATAGCTCATTCTTTAGCAAAATTGATCGATGGCAATGGCTCTGAAACCGGACCCTGCGGACCTCCTTGCTCGAACGCCGCTTTTCGGCACCCTCGATGAACCGAGCCGCAAGGCCGTCGCCCTCGAATTGCGGGAAGCCGCCTACGAGCCGGGGCAGATCATTTTTTCGCGCGGCCAGGCGGGTTCCGAGCTGCATATCGTAACAAAGGGCCGTGTCAGGCTGTCGGTGCTAACCTCCGACGGGCGCGAACTTTCCTTCGCCCATGTCGAAGCGCCATCGATCTTCGGGGAACTGGCTGTCTTTGACGGCAGGCCCCGGTCGGCCGACGCCACAGCCGTCAACAAGGTCGAGACGCTGATGCTCTCGAAGGTAGCTTTTGTCCGTTTGCTCGGATCGCGTCCGGCAGTCGGCGAAGCAGCCGTACGCTTTCTCGCCGGCAGATTGCGCGACGCCGACGAACAGCTCGAGGCCATCGCCTTGCATCCGATCGAGGCGAGATTAGCGCGCTTCTTCCTCGCCGCGGTACGCCAGAAGGATCCAACCGGCAAGGCCGAGAAGATTTCTCTTCCCCTGCCGATTTCGCAAAGCGAGCTTGCCCTTCTCGTCGGTGCGAGCCGCCCCAAGGTCAACGCGGCTTTGGGCATGCTCGAATCGGAAGGCGCGATTGAGCGTCGTGGACAGCAGGTCGTGTGCGATATCGCGGCGTTGAGCGGCATCGGCCGTCTCGACGAAAAAGAATAGCCGCCTTTGCAATCAGGCGCCGGGCGACGCAAATGACGATCATCGATCGGCAAAAACGGCAGTCGCAACCGGCGTTCCTTCCAGGGCCCGTCGCTGGGGTATTGCGTGCGATCCGTTCCTTCGTCCGCCGCATGGCGAGCTGCGGCATCGAGGGCTATCCGCCGGAAATTCAGCGGCGCCTGAAGATCGTCAACGTCTTCTCGTCCCTCGTCGTTGTCACGACTTTTATCTACGCCGTTCAGCTTTGGGCGTCGGGCAATAAGGAGATGATGCCCGTCGTCTACATCAATCTCGGGCTCGCGTTTCTCGTCTCGCTCGTTCCCTTCATGCATCGGATCAACGAGCTTGCAGGCGGCCTCCTCCTCGTTTTTGCGGAATTCGTCGCACTGATCGGTTTCACGTCGTTCTTCGGCCGGCTCGGTGGCGCGCCCCTGCAATACGTCGTTGCGGCGGCCGCACCCTTCGTCATTTTCGAAGCGCGCCGCTTCCGGCTCATCATCGCCATCGTCTTCACCGCGCTGATCCTGCACTTGATCGCGTGGTTTCAGTTCCCAACGGAAACCGCCCAACTGAAGGCCGACGAGCAGATCCTAAGCTCGCTGTACGTCCAAGGCGCCGTCACCACGTTCGGCCTGATCGCAGCCTGCGTGTATTACGCCTTCAGCCTTTTCGAGCACGCCAAGGCCGAAACGGAATCCGTCCTCCGCAACGTGCTGCCCGATAGCGTCGTCGAACGTCTGAAGGCAGCGCCAGGCGAGACAATCGCTGACGGCTTCTCAGAGGCCTCCGTCCTGTTCGCGGACATCACCGGCTTCGTCAGCATGGCGCGCGGACTTGGGCCCGAGAAAACCGTCGCGCTCTTGAACAGGCTCGTCAGCGCTTTCGACGAGCTTGCCGAACGCCACGGTGTCGAGAAAATCAAGACCATCGGCGACGCCTACATGGTGGCGTCCGGTGTACCGGTCCCGCGCCAAGATCACGCGCAGGCATTGGCTGCGATGGCACTCGATCTCGTCGCCACCGTTAAAGAAGTAAGCATCGCCGAAAACGTTCAGCTGAATGTCCGCGTCGGCATGGCAAGCGGCCCGATGATGGCTGGCATCATCGGCAAGAATAAATTCAGCTATGACGTCTGGGGTGATCCGGTGAACCTCGCGAGCCGCCTCGAACAAACGAGCGCACCGGGCCGCATTGCGATCTGCCCGTCGTGTTATGCAGCCCTCAGCGATGCGTTCGCCATCGAACCCCGCGGGCTCATCGAAATAAAGGGAGTGGGACCGCAGGAGTCGTGGTTCCTGATCGGCCCGAAGGCCGCCGGCGCAACAGTCAGCCCTTCCAGTGCAGCGAGCACACAAGCGTAAAGAGGCGCCGCGCCGTATCGTCGTCGACGATGATCTTCGGCAGCAGTTTTTCCTTGAGCAGCACGCTGCCCTCGTCGTGGAGTGCACGACGGCTGATGTCGATCGCTTGAATGCGAGCGGGAGGCGCAGTCCGCACAGCTTCGTAATAGGACTCGCAGATCATGAAATAGTCTTTGACGATGCGTTTCAGCGGCGTGAGCGCGATCGTGTGCTCCACGACGTCTCCACCGTTCGAAGGACTGATCGCAAACAACAGCCGGTCCTCCGCGAGGGAGAGATTGAGCTTGTACGGGCCGTCATCGATACCCTCGATGCGGAACGCATTGCCGTCGAGAATATCGAAAATCGCGACTTCGCGCTCGTGCTCAATATTGGAATTGGCGCGCCCGAGCGATTTCACATCGAGCGTGATGTCGATAAGGCGATCCCGGCTTTTCTCTTGAGCGGCGACCGTTTGATCCATCAAGATCAGCCTGTCTTTTTGAGGCGGATTTCGACGGATCGGCGGTGGCCTTCCAGGCCCTCGGCGCGCGCCAGCGTCATGGCGGCAGGCCCGATCTTTTCGAGCGCGGCAGGATCGAGCTTCAGAATCGATGTGCGCTTCATGAAGTCGAGAACTCCAAGACCCGATGAGAACCGCGCGCTGCGCGCCGTCGGGAGAACGTGATTGGAACCGGAAACATAATCCCCGATGACCTCGGGTGTCATGCCGCCGATGAAAATTGCCCCGGCGTTGCGAATGCGCATCGCAAGATCTTCCGCATCCGCCGTCGCAATTTCCAAATGCTCGGCCGCAACGCGATCGGCCAGGGCAACGGCCTCTCCGAGCGAACTTAAAATGATTGTCGCGCCAAAGGTGTTCCAGCTTTCGCCCGCGATATTTCCGCGCGGCAAAGTCTCGAGCTGACGGCGAACCGCTTTCTCTACGGCCTCGGCGAACGCCACGTCGTCCGTCATCAAAATCGATTGCGCGGCTGTGTCATGCTCCGCCTGAGCAAGAAGATCGGACGCGATCCACTCCGGATCGTTGTGCTTGTCGGCGATGACCAGAACCTCGGACGGACCCGCAATGGAATCAATGCCGACCTGACCGAACACTTGCCGCTTCGCCGCGGCGACGTAAGCATTGCCTGGACCGACGATCTTGACGACCGGCCGTATCGCTTCCGTGCCGTAGGCGAGCGCCGCGACCGCTTGCGCGCCACCGATGCGATAAATCTCGGAGACGCCCGCGATTTTTGCGGCCGCCAGAACGAGCGGATTGAGTTCGCCGCTCGGGCACGGCACGACCATGACGATGCGCGGCACACCCGCAACCTGCGCCGGCACGGCATTCATCAGCACTGAGCTTGGATAAGACGCGAGACCGCCCGGAACGTAGAGACCAACGGATTCAACAGCCGTCCAGCGATGACCGAGTTCTACGCCCGCAGCATCCGTATAGCGATCGTCGGACGGCAACTGGCGCTTGTGATGATCGGCAATGCGGTCGCGCGCGAAGACCAGGGCGTCGAGCGTTTCTTTCGAGCACGCGGCGTAGGCTTCCTCGACCTCCGCGGAGGTCACGGCCAAGCCCACCTTGCGAAGATCAACTCGGTCAAACTTGAGCGAAAGATCCACGAGCGCCGCGTCCCCGCGCGCCCGGACATCGTCGATGATGGCGCGGACCGCATTGTCGACGTCCGCCGAGACTTCGCGCTTCAGCCCGAGCAGCTCCGCGAAGCCGGTCTCGAAGTCCTTGTCGTTGCTATTGAGCCGCACAGGCATCGGCATCATTCCTTAAGGCAAGCGGTCGAGCGAAATCAGTTTGCGTCTTCGGGGTGCTGTGGCGAGTGCTTCGTCGCCCACGCCGCCCCGAGGTCCTTCAATTCGATCTCGATACACTCGACGCCCAGCCGAATGGCCGCACCGCCGGAAAATGTCAACGTGACATTGCCTTCGGGCGATTCTGTGCCGGCAGTTGGCTCATAGGTTACCGCGAGCAGCGCCAATGACGCCCGCTGATCCTTAAGATCAAATCCGTGAACTTTCACGCTATTGACGCGCTCGAAACGCACCCCGCAACGGCGCCGCTCGAAGTCTCCCGTTTGCGCGGCATGCGGAGACTCCGCCAATTTCTGCCAATCGAACCGGTTGGCTATTCCGACGAAACGTTTTTCCTTGGGGAGATATTTCATATCTCCGACGCGCAGAACCGCATCTTGCAGTTGAGCCGAGATGACGCCGAGATCGTCCGTATCGAAGGCAATGAGCTTGAGGTCCGGCATCAGTGTCGAATGTCTCCGCTGGGCAGCCTGAGCGGCTTTTACCGCAGAGTGTTACAAATACATCCCGAAAGCTGCAACTTCGAGCCGGTGCATCAGCTACTGCCAATGCGCTCGATCTCCGCCCCGCAGGCACCAAGCTTCCGCTCGAGCTGCTCGAACCCTCTGTCCAGATGGTAAACCCGGTTTATCGTCGTCTCGCCCTCTCCGGCGAGCCCGGCAATGACGAGCGAAACCGACGCCCTGAGATCGGTCGCCATAACCGGCGCGCCCTTCAGCGTTTTCACGCCCTTGATCGTCGCCGTATCGCCGTGAAGCTGAATGTCGGCACCGAGACGGGCCAACTCTTGCACATGCATGAAACGGTTTTCGAAAATCGTCTCGCGAATGACGCTGGTGCCCGACGCGCGCGTCAGGAGCGCCATGAGTTGCGCCTGCAGGTCTGTCGGGAAACCGGGGAAAGGCTCGGTCTCGACCGATACCGGAGCAATGCCGCCGCCGTTCCTGAGAACCCGAACACCCGTTTCCGTCTCTTCGATCGATGTTCCCGTGTTCGCAAGAACCTCGAGCGCCGTCTTGAGATCGCGAAGGCGCGCGCCCTCGAGCGTCACGTCACCACCCGTCGCGGCAACCGCCATCGCAAAAGTTCCGGTTTCGATACGATCCGGGAGCACCGTGTGCACCGCGCCTTCGAGGCGGTCGCGTCCCTGAATCCGGAGAGTGGACGTGCCGATACCTTCGACCGTCGCGCCCATCTTGCTGAGGCAGAGAGCGACGTCGCCGATTTCGGGCTCGCGCGCCGCGTTCTCGATAACGGTTTCGCCCTTGGCCAGCGCCGCGGCCAGGAGAACGTTGTGCGTGGCCCCGACCGACACCTTCGGGAACACGATGCGCGCACCGTGTAGCCCCTTCGGCGCCCGCGCGATGACATAACCGGCATCGATGTCGATTTCCGCGCCGAGCGCCTTCAGCCCCATCAGATGCAAGTCGACAGGCCGCGTGCCGATCGCGCAACCGCCCGGCAATGACACCTTCGCTTCGTGCATACGCGCGACGAGGGGTCCGAGCACCCAGAAGCTCGCCCGCATCCTCGAAACCATCTCGTAGGGCGCCGTCGTATCGACGATATCGCGCGCCGTGAGATGAATGGTATCGCCGAGATGGCTGGTGGGGCCGGGCCGCTTCCCGTCAACGGCGAGATCGACCCCGTGATTGCGCAGAATGCGCACCAGGAGATTGACGTCCGCCAGATTGGGGACATTCTTGAGCGTCAGGCGGTCTTCGGTCAGAAGGCTCGCGATCAGCAGCGGCAATGCCGCGTTCTTGGCCCCTGAAATCGGAATTGTACCGCGTAGCGGTTTGCCGCCGACGATTTTGATCCGATCCATGTAAGCCTATTGTCTCCGGATGATGAAAACGGAAGCGAATCTCGATCCCGCTACAAGCAAAGGGTGATTAAAGGCTGCCCGCCATCATCGGCAAGCGGCTTTTACGACAGGGGAGATTAGGGCTCGTTCTTGTCCGGAGGAGGATCGCCACCCTCCCCGCCCTGGCGCCGGGCCGCGGCCTTGCGCCGCTTCAAGTTTGCCCTGAGCTCTTCCGCAAGCCGGTCCTGACGCGCGAGCTTGCCGGCGCCTTTCCCGGTAGCCGCGTTTCCTGGGCGCTTTGGCTGGAAATTGCCTGTCATGACCCGTCTTGCGCCCTTCAGAATGCGTCGCCGGCCTCAATTTTAGCGTGCCGTCCCCGATGGCTGACAGCTTGGCTTTCCGTCTTGCTCGCCGTCAAGCCTTGTGGCAGTGTCCGCCCGCCCGAAGCAGGAGCGTACGTACGCGACGCCCCTGGCATGTCCGATTCTTCGAGGCATCCGCCTTCAGCTGCCGTAGCTCAGTGGTAGAGCACTCCCTTGGTAAGGGAGAGGTCGAGAGTTCAATCCCCTCCGGCAGCACCATATTTTCATTACTGTTTTTCAAAACAAAGCGCGCTGCTTCGGCGAGCGCGTTCTCATCGATCCAACCAAGCGAATATTCGAATTCAGTGGAGGTGGGCGAGGCCATCCAAATCTGGAACAGCGATAGGAGCCGGGAGAACGTCATCGGTTGGATCGAGGTCGACCCAGATTTTGGGGTTGTAAGATGACTGTCTCATCTTGAAGCTGTACGCCGTTTGATACCATGGCAAAATCTCATTGGATCGATTGTCTAAGATGAGATCGCCGTAATTGGTACGTGCGGTCAGCACCGCGTGACCTTCACCGTTCTCGATGCGGACTACCGTCATCAGAAGCGCACTCGTAGGCCAACCCATTGAGATAAGAATGTGCCGCTTCATTAGGGCGTAGTCTTCGCAGTCGCCCTTGCCGTCCTTAGGGATGGTCCAATAATCTTCAATTCCGTAATGCGCGATATCAGTCTCCGGTACAATCGTACGATTGACCCGGAGATTGACCTCATCCAATTGCTCTAATTGCTGAACGGTCTCGACAAAGCCGTGAGCCGCGCTACGTGGCAGGCACTCGCTTTGGTTCTCAACACAGAATCGATAGAAGGCCGGGGGAGCCTGGACAGGCCCATATTCATGCATGAAAAGCGATCTGATAACCTCTTGTGGGCGCGTGAGGCTTTCATCAGCCCACGTTGACGGTGAAACGAACAACGCAACCGGTGCCGCGAGCATCAGAACGACATAACGCATCGCAATATCCATTGAGCCCTGTCCCTCAATGACAGGATCTGCGACGCTTCTTAAGAGACGGCTAAAATACTGGCGCGTGAACGTGCCCGAAAGAACTAGCCATTTGGTCGAGCGTACTGCCGGCACTGATCGAAACGATCGTTTCCTGGGGCCGATGCTCAGTCGAGCTCAATCCCCTCCGGCAGCACCAGGCCCTGTCCGTAAAACCCGAACCAGGGTTTGACGCTTATCAAGCCGGCACTCAGCGGCTGAGTATCCAGAAGATAAGGCTCAGGATTACGCTCACGAGCAGACTTGTTCCCAAGGGCAAGTAGAAGTGGAAGTTGCCCCGCTCGATGACGATGTCTCCAGGCAACCGCCCAAACCCGACCTTCTCGATCACCGGCCAGAGAAGCCCGATGACGACAAGCAGCAATCCGACAATGATCAACAGCCGAGACATCCAGCGTTCATCGTTCTCAAAGGACTATTGAACTAAGAATGGGGGAGTGAGTTTCATCCCGCAAGTTCCCTCCAGGGCCGGCGGCCAGGGACAGGCGACATGTATTCCAGTCAAATGAACTACCTGCCTTTGACCCCGCCGTTTTTCATTTTCCTCGTCGGGGTATTTGTCGCCCTCATTATTTTACTCCAATTGCAACTGCTGCACTTCGCGTATGTACGGCTCGGTATCAGTTCTCGCGCGGCGTTGTTGTTGCTGCTCGTCTCACTCGTCGGCAGCTACATCAACATCCCGGTCGCGCATCTGCCGGAAGAGCAGGTCGTGACTCCTCAGGAGATTGATTTCTTCGGGATGCGCTATGTCGTGCCTGAAGTCGCCGACTGGCCAGGAACCGTCATAGCTGTGAACGTCGGAGGCGCCCTCGTGCCCTGCCTCCTATCGCTATATCTGCTGATCAAGAACAACCTTTGGATTCGGGCGGGCATCGCCACCGCTCTCGTCGCAGCCGTCTGCTACATGATCGCGACGCCCGTGGAAGGCTTCGGAATTTCCATTCCCGCATTTGTTCCCCCGATCATCACGACGATCGTCGTACTGATGATTGCTGATCGGAACGTCGCAGCCGTCGCCTATATCAGCGGCAGCCTAGGCACGCTCATCGGCGCCGACCTTCTCAATCTCACCAATCTGCAAGCGATGGGAGCGCCTGTCGTATCGATTGGAGGTGCCGGAACGTTCGACGGCATTTTTCTGACAGGCATCCTGTCGGTGATCTTCGCGAGCTTCGTTGTCCGCAGATAGTCCACTTTCTGCGGGCCGAGACTCGTTCACTTCTTCGACTTTGAGGATGAACGTTTTTCGCGAGCTGAATGGAGGCCATGACCTTGGCGTCCGAGATGGGCCAAAGACTATTCCTCACAGGCGCAACCGGCTTCATTGGCGCCCATGTCCTCCGCGCGGCAATCGCCGCCGGTCACGAAGTCGATGCGCTGACCCGATCGAAAGGCAACGCCGAGGCGCTTGAAGCGCGCGGGGCGAAGTCGATCACCGGAGACCTGTCCTACAGAGAGGGCGCATGGCGGGAAGCCGTGCGTAAGGCCGACGCCGTCATCCATCTCGCGCAGCCTCAGACATTCGGCCGCCGCGTTACAACGGAGCGCGCGAGACAATATTGCCTCCACCGGCTCGACATGGATCGCGCTCTGTTCAAAGCTATCGACCCCGCGAAGACGCGACGGATCGTCTACGTCGCCGGCACCAGCTATTATGGGGACTGCGGACCGGAGATCTGCGACGAGACCGCGGTTCCTCATCCGCGAGGATGGGGACCCTATCTCGCTCCCGCCATCGAATCCTTGCCGGAATACGTCGCACGCGGACTGCCCATCGTGGCCGCCTTTCCGGGCTGGGTGTATGGCGCCGGGTCCTGGTTCGCGCAGTATGTGCTCGAACCGCTTCGGGACGGCAGGCCTGTCTACGGCCTGCGAGGTCCCGCCCGCTATACCTCTCCGGTACACGTCGAGGATTGCGCGCGAGCCATTCTTCATCTGACCGGCCATGGCGAGATTGGAAGCCGCTATTTCATCGTCGACGACTTGCCCGTTCCGGGCGAGCGATTGGCCGAGATTGCGGCGAAGGCACTGGGCGTCCGAGGGCGCGGCCGCAAGTTGCCATTCGTTATGCTGAGGCTTTTGTCCGGCCATGTCATAGCGGACAGCCTTGCTTATGAAAACCGGCTTTCAAACCATCGGCTGAAATCCACCGGCTTTTCGTTCGCTTTTCCGTCCTGCGAACAGGGCGTCCCAAATGCCGTTCAGCAATGGCTGATCAACCAATTGGATCGCAACCGATAGGAATGGCGGCAATCCAATTGTAGAGTGCCACCGAATTCATTCGTGAGCAGCCAGTCTATGCTTTCAGACCTTATCGGCCTGCCGCAGATAATCGCGCTCCTCGTCCTCCTCCAAAGAGGAGCTGAGGAGCTTTACTCGGCACGCAACACGCGGGCGTTGATCGCAGCAGGCGCTAAAGAAGCGGGCCGATCGTATTATCCCGTCGTCGCGACGACGCATCTCGCCTGGATCGCGAGCATCTTTTTCCTGATACCTGCGAACGCGACCGCATCCTACGTTTTGGCAGCGATCTATATTGCTCTCCAAGGCGTTCGCTACTGGGTCATCAGCACGCTCGGACGATTTTGGACCCACCGCATCTTCACGCTCGAAGGTGCGCCGGTCACACTGCGCGGCCCCTATCGATATTTCCGCCATCCGAATTACGCGGTCACGATCACCGAGACGTTTCTGCTGCCGGCCGTCTTCGGCGCCTTGGCCCTCGGCGTCATCATGGGCGCGGTCTGGACCGCGGTTCTAGCGTACAAGATCGAACTCGAGGACGAAGCTCTTTCGGTTCGGCGCGCGCTTTCCGAGCAAGCCGTTGCGACACAACGAACCGAAATCTGACGATGTGCCCATCGGCGGCACGACGGCGGACGCCATAGCCGTCGGCGGCGGACTTGCAGGTTCCGCATTCGCACTCGAACTCGCACGTCATGGCGTGAGCGCGACGATATTCGAACGCACGCGCGGCCCGCATCATAAAGTGTGCGGCGAATTCCTGAGTGATCGCGCACAAGCCCTGCTGCACTATCTCGGCATCGACGTCGCCGCGCTCGGCGGCAGTTCGGTCGAAGCGCTCTCTCTCGCAAGCGGCGCGACGCGTGCCAGCGCGCAGCTTCCCTTCGCGGCGGTCGGCATTTCGCGGCTTCTGCTTGATGAAACGCTCCAGCAAGCAGCGGAACGCGCCGGTGCAAAGATCTATCGCGCGACATCGGTCGAGCGGCTCGAAGCTTGCGGAGGTCGCGTACGCGTTAAGACGGCGGGAGCCGCTTTCGAATGCCGTGCCGCAGCCCTTGCGAGCGGCAAACACAACATCCGCGGGCTTCCGAGGCCCGACGCGCCGATGGTCGGCTTCAAAATGCATCTCCGCCCTGCGGAAGCAACGCGCGCATCGCTGATGGGTGTCGTCCATCTGATCGCATTTACCGGCGGCTACCTCGGGCTATGCATGATCGAGAACGGAACGCTCTCGATGGCATGGATAGTGAGTTCCGATGCTCTGCAATCCATCGGAACGAGTTGGGCCGCGCAATCGGCCTATTTCACGCGGCAGTCTCCTTTCTTTGAAGAACTGACCAAAGGCGCGACACCCGACTGGGAAAAGCCGCTCGCTGTCTCGGGCCTGCCCTACGGTTTCATGAGGTCGGCAACGATCGCGGAGACGATCTACCCGGTCGGCGACCAATTGGCCGTAATCCCCTCATTCTCGGGCGACGGCACAGCCCTCGCTTTGGCATCGGGAATTGCCGCCGCTCAAGCCGTTCTCAAGGGCGAAAGCGCTTCTCGCTTTCAGCGTCGCATGCTCGCGGGCTACACGCCGCAGTTTCGCCGTGCGTTGATTCTCGACCGGGTCATTGCCGACGCGCGGCTTCGCCGTGCCGGAATTGTGGGAGCCCGCCTTTTCCCCAGCATAGTGACGATGCTTGTCTCCGCGACGCGCCTCAGCGGTCTCGACAGCTTGATAACGTCGGCGGACGCGCGAACCTAAAGATCGAGCGCCACGAAATAAGCCGAGAAACCGGGGCCAAACGCCGCCAAAAGGTGCCGCCCCTTGTCGCCCGCGGTCATCGCTCGCTGCAGGATGAAGAGCGCCGTCGCCGAAGACATATTGCCGAAGTCGCGCAGCACGCTCCAGGAGTGCCCCAGCAGCGACCTGTCGATGCCGAGCACCTCTTCTGCCGTCTCGAGCACTTTGCGTCCGCCGGGATGAAAAAGGAATCCTTTGAAGTCGGTGAGCGTCATGCCGCTTCTGCCAACGAAGTCCTTCACCACCGGACCGAGATTGTTACGCATCAACGTCGGAAGTTCCGGACTGAGCACGACACCAAAGCCGTCGCCTTTAACGTCCCATCCCATGATATGCCGCGTGTTCCGCCACGTGTGTTCGCCGAACGTGCGCACAACCGGCCTATCGCCATTGCCGCCCTCACTCGCACCATTGGCAGCTGTCCGCAGCACGACGCCCGCCGCACCATCCCCGAACAAGGCTGCAGCGACGAACATCGCCATGCTCGGGTCGTTCGGACGCGCGCAAAGGCTGCAGAGATCGACGGTGATGAAGAGTACGTTCCGGCCGGGCCGCCCTTGCGCAAAACGCGCTGCGCGCGCCAACCCCGCGACGCCGCCACCGCAGCCAAGGCCGAAAATCGGCAGCCGCTCCACGTTCGGTGAAAATGGCAGGCGGTTCATGAGAAGCGCGTCGAGACTAGGAATCGCGAGGCCCGTGATCGTATTGGTGACGAAGGCATCGATATCGCCAAGCGCCAGTCCCGCGCGGGCGGTTGCTTCGAGCGCTACTTGCTCGAGTAAATCCAACGCATGCTTTTGGAAGACGTCCGTGCGCTCTTCCCACGTATGTGTTTGCCGGTACCAGTCCATCGGCTGGCAGGTATAGCGATGCTCGATACCCGTATTCGAAAAAAGCCCATGCATGCTCGCGAACTGCGGATAGATCAGCGCCGCATTGGCAAGCGCATCGCTCTGGCTGACCTTGAGTGGCGGGTTGGCGGACGCAATCGAAAGAATTTCAACCGGCAGCCCAAGGTCCGGCCTCGGATCCGATTTGTGCACGTGCTTCGCGAAGTCAACCGGCAGCACTGTCATGGATCGTTCCCGTCGGTCGAAAATGGCGATGTGCCCAAACGCCGCCTTCGCCTCAAAGACACTTAGGGCATTTCGCGATTGTCCGCCAAATCGGCTTTGTCAGCATGCTTACCTTCCGCCTAAAATCCAATTCGCGCGAAATCACGGCGCCGTCACCCCCGGGAGCATCGCCTGCAAAAGCTGACATCCAATGGCATTCGCGAAAGATCGTCAGTAGTGTGTGTTTTGAGCAAATCCAAACGCCTAAAAGAAAAGACTGCCGTGAACAACCTTCACGCAAGAGCGTAACGCTATTTATCCGGCATTTTTGCCGCTCGAGAGCAATTGCGGAAATATTCTGGCAAGCGGCGAAGTCATATGGAGACGGAGACAGCGAATGGGTCATCCGCAAATCATGAAGACGCTTATAGAAGGAGGCGCGATGCTCAAGCGAGCTTTTCTCATGGCTGGATTGGCACTCTTCGGCAACGCGGCGCACGCGCAGACGGTGGCTTCGACGTCGCAAACGACGACGTATAACAGCATCGCGGTCGATGACCTGAAGATCTTCTATCGCGAAGCTGGTCCACGTGATGCCCCGACCGTGCTGCTTCTGCATGGCTTCCCAACATCATCGCGGATGTACGACACGCTGATCCCAAAGCTCGCCAACCGCTATCATCTCGTTGCGCCGGATTATCCGGGCTTCGGCAATAGCGATGCCCCATCAGCGGAAACATTTGCCTACACCTTCGACCATCTGGCAGCCGTGATCGGCGATTTCACCGAAAAGCTCGGCGTCAAAAGCTACGTATTGTTCATGCAGGATTATGGAGGCCCCGTCGGATTTCGCCTCGCGCTTGCACACCCCGAGCGCGTTCGAGGGATGATCGTTCAAAACGCGGTCGCTCACATCGAAGGGCTCGGCCCAGCATGGGAAGCCCGCAAAGCCTATTGGCAGGATCGCGCGGCGAACGAGGCAAGCTTCATGTCGAGTTTCACATCGCTCGATGCTTGCAGGCAACGTCACGTCGGAACGAGCCCGCGCCCGGAACGATATAACCCCGATACGTGGACCGACGAGTTCGCATCGCTGTCGCGGCCCGGCCAGTATAAAATTCAGGCTGACCTCTTCTACGACTACCGCAGCAACGTGGCGTCGTATCCGAAGTGGCAGGCATGGCTCCGCCAACATCAGCCGCCCATGCTCGTGGTGTGGGGCAAATATGACCCTTCATTTGCTGTGGCCGGCGCAGGCGCCTATGCGCGTGACGTGCCCAACGCCGAGATCCATTTACTTGATGCCGGCCACTTCGCTCTCGACGAAGCCGTCGACGAGATCGCGGATCTGGTCCGCGCGTTCCTGGCAAAACTGAACTAGTCAGGACGGCGAATTAACATCCGAGCCGAACGCAGGTCGCGCATTCCGAAGAGCTTCGAGCGGCACGCGGACCGTTGTCGCACCGTACCGGGCACAGCCCCCCAAAAAAACGGCAGGTCTTGCACTTGACTATTAATAGCAATTGGATCAAGTGGCTGGGTGGTTGCCGTGATTTCTGGCGCCGCGATTTCGAAGGAACCCAAACCCTTGTCTGGCGACAGTAGTCGAATGCTTCGGCCGTTGCGGCTCGTGGCCTGACCTTGGGTCGGCTCGCCACGATCCGTTGCAACGGCGGATCGAAAGGTGAGCCATGGAAAACATCCGCAGCGCCTCGGGTGACAACGTCGACCCGATTGTCTTGGTGGAGCTGCTCGAAGAGCACGACGCCGATATCGTCGCCCAGCTCAACGAGGTGGACCTCGAGACGGCAGGCTCGATACTCGCCGAATTGCCCCTCGATCGCGTTGTCGAAATTTTCGACCGGCCCGAGCTGACGCGCGCCGGCGACCTCATCCTCGAACTCCCCGACGAATTCGCTGGCCAGATCCTGAAGGGCATGTCGGCGGACCGTGCGGCCGACACGCTGCGCCAGCTTGACCCGCCCGACCGCACCAAGCTCCTGAGCCTGGTCGATTTCGAGACCGCCGCCTCTCTGAAACTGCTGCTCGCCTATCCCGAGGGCACGGCCGGCAGCTTGATGACGACGGAGTTCGTCAGCGTTCCTTCGACCTTCACCGTGGCCGAAACGTTTAAACTTATCCGCGAGGTAGAGCACACCCGCGAGACGGTCTACGCGATTTACGTCCTCGATCCGCAATCGCGCGCGCTGGTGCAGACCGTGACACTGCGCCAGCTGATCATGGGGCAGCCCGATCAGCCGATACTCGAACTCGCGCCTGACCGCGAACCCCTATGGGTCGGACCCGACACCGACCGGGAGGAAGTGGCGCGCCTAATCTCGATCCACGACCTTCTCGCCGTGCCCGTCCTCAACGCCCGGCATCGCGTGCTGGGCATCGTGACCGTTGACGACGTCATCGACACAATCCTCGCGGAAAGTACGGAAGACGTCCAGAAATTCGGTGGCGTCGAAGGCATCGCCGAGCCCTATCTTCAAATCGGCTTCGTCGAGATGATCCGCAAACGCGCCGGCTGGCTGTGCGCGCTCTTTCTCGGCGAAATGCTGACAGCCAGCGCCATGCAGCATTACTCGGACGAGCTGGAAAAAGCAGTTGTGCTCACCCTTTTCATTCCGCTCATCATGAGTTCCGGCGGTAACTCCGGTTCGCAGGCGACCTCGCTCCTTATTCGCGCTCTGGCGCTCGGCCAGCTGCGGCTGCGCGACTGGTGGCGCGTGGCCGTGAGGGAGATCCCGACGGGCGTGACGCTCGGAGCCATCCTGGGCGTCATCGGCATGGCCCGCATAACGCTATGGCAGAAGCTTGGCATCTTCGATTATGGCGAGCACTGGCAATTGGTGGCGCTGACGGTTGGCTTGGGGCTTGTCGGCATCGTGACCTTCGGCTCGTTTGCGGGCTCGATGCTGCCGTTCGTGCTGAAACGTCTCAACTTCGACCCGGCGAGCGCCTCCGCCCCATTCGTCGCGACGCTGGTCGACGTTACCGGCTTGATGATCTATTTCAGCGTAGCGCTCCTCGTTCTACGCGGCACGCTGCTTTGACTGCAAAAAAGCCAATGGAGGGCCCGGATGACGATCTCCAGCGTTCTCCAGGCATGCCCAAATTAACTGCGACAAGTCTCCAATATCGACAAACGCCACCTCGGCCCCCATCTAGCGGCGGCAAGGTGACGTTTGCGGTGGCGAATCCGATGGGTCTATAAGGGCAGTCATCGGTGCCTGTTGCCGTGACTGCTCCATCCCATAACAACCAGTGTTCTCAAATGAATTCAGAAAAGAAGCCGACGCGCGCTGATGTCGAAGCGGCCGTCAAGACGATCATCCGCTGGACGGGTGATGACCCTTCGCGCGACGGCCTGCAGGAAACACCGTCCCGTGTCGCGAAGGCGCTTGAGGAATATTTCCGCGGCTACGACCAGGATCCGGAAGCCATTCTCCAGAAGACCTTCGAGGAGATCGAAGGCTACGACGAGATGATCGTGCTCCGCGGCATCCGCTTTGAAAGCCACTGCGAGCATCATATGGCGCCAATCATCGGCCGCGCCTGGGTCGGCTATATTCCTGATGGCCGCGTCGTCGGCATCTCGAAGCTTGCCCGCGTCGTCGATGCTTACGCCAAGCGTCTCCAGATCCAGGAGAAGATGACCGCGCAGATCGCCAACACGATCCAGGACGTGCTGAAGCCGCAGGGCGTCGCCGTCGTGATCAAGGCCGAGCATCACTGCATGACGACGCGCGGCGTCCTTAAGCCAGGAACCGACATGGTGACGAGCCGCATGCTCGGCGCCTTCCGCGACAATCCGCTTACGCGTCAGGAATTTCTGGCGATCGTGACCGAGGACTCGAAGACGTCGTAACGGCGTCTTCCGGATAATCGACGGCAACGAGATAAAGTCCGGATGCGGGCGAAACCGGCCCGCACGCTTCGCGGTCGCGCGCGGCAAGCGCTGCCGCCAGATCATCGCGCGACCACTTCCCCTCGCCCACGAGTTTCAGGCTCCCGACCATCGACCGCACCTGATGGTGCAGGAACGACCGTGCCGAAACCTCGCACACGATCTCGTCTCCGAAACGCCTGATCTCGAAAACGTCGAGCGTTTTCACCGGCGACTGCGCCTGGCATTGCGCCGCGCGGAACGTCGTAAAGTCGTGCTTTCCGACAAGCGCCTGCGCCGCGTCGTTCATCGCCTCGGCATCGAGATCGCGCATCGTCCACCAGACGCGGTTTTTATCGAGGATCGGCGGTGCACGGCGCGTCAGCAAGCGATACCGGTAATGACGCTTCACCGCACTGAAACGCGCGTCGAACGTGGCGTCCACGGCTGCCGACGCGACGATGCCGATCGGGTGCGGACGCAAATGAAAATTCATCGCATCGCGAACGCGCGTTGCCGCCCAGTCTTTCGTTAGATCGAAATGCGCGACCTGCCCCAGCGCATGAACGCCCGCGTCGGTCCGCCCGGCGCCGCGCACACCGACCGTTTCGCCGGTGAATTTCCGGATCGCCTCTTCGAGCAAGCCTTGGATCGATAGACCTTCGGCCTGCCGCTGCCAGCCGACGAAAGGCGTGCCGTCGTATTCAATGGTAATGCGGTAGCGGGGCATTGGGCTCAGGTTGAAAAGCGGTTTCCGCCATCCCTAGCCTTTGCCGGGCAGCGCCTCAACGGCCCTTTGCTAAGGCGCGGGTTGAATTTCTTGCGGCTTGTCGTTCGGCGGCCGGCGGTGCCGGAAGTGCGTTTCATCGCGAGGCCCGCCGATATGATAGAAACCCGGCCGCCACTGATAAGCCAGTCCCGATGCCGGCGCACGATAAAGCCCATCGCCCGCATAAGCATTGCCGCCATAGCCCGCGGATGAGTTCCGTCCGTAAATATTCGTGTCGCTGATGCTGAGCGACAGGGGCACCCGGTCCGGATTGATGATCACGTAGCGATCCGGCGGCAAAGGCCGATAAACGCGAACGCCGTGCTCGAGCGTGACGACGGCGCCGTAATAGGGACGCGTCTCGATCCGGGTCGTGAAGCGATCCGCATTCGCTGACGCCGCGAGCAGAGAGATGGCCGAACCGCCGATGGAAAGAAGAAGCACAAACTTTCGAAGCACGGCTGGTTCTCCGGACCGATGAATCGACCCGAGATTAACCGCATGGAGCGAAAGTCTCAGTCCCATTCGCACCTATGATTAACAGCCAAGACGCGTTCCGGCCGGAAGTCGCGTCCCGCGAAGGAAATCCGCCGCAGCCATCGGTTGCTTTCCCGCCCGCTGCAATCTCTCAACGCGAATGGCCCCCGAGCCGCAGGCGATCGTCAGGCGGTCGTCGATGAGCGTGCCAGGGAGCGTGCGAGGCTCCGCACGTCCATCCATTTCGGACGCCGCCAGGACCCTGATCCGTTCAGGCTTGTTGCCGATCGAAAGTTCGAACCACGCGCCCGGATAGGGCGAAAGCCCCCGGATGTGATTGATAACCTCGCTCGCCGGACGCGAGAAATCGATGCGCGTCTCGCCTTTGCCGATCTTCGCAGCATAGGTCGCGCCGTCGGTGGACTGGGGCACGCAATCGATCGCGCCAGTTTCGATTTCGGCGAGCGCTTCGACCATGAGCTTCGCGCCGAGCTGGGACAGCTCATCGTGCAGCTCTCCAGCCGTCATCCCAGGAGGAATGGCAACGTCGCGGCCAAGACAGACCGGACCCGTATCGAGGCCCTGCTCCATGCGCATGATATTGACGGCCGTCACCGTGTCGCCCGCCATGATCGCGCGCTGGATAGGAGCAGCCCCGCGCCAGCGCGGCAGTTTCGATGCGTGGACGTTGAAACACCCAAGCCGCGTGGCATCGAGCACCGCTTGCGGCAGCAGCAGCCCATAGGCGACGACCACCGCCGCATCGGCCTTCAGCGCCGCGAACGCTTCGCGATCGGCATCGTTTTTGAAGTTCACCGGCGTACGGACGTCCAGCCCGAGTTCTTCCGCGCGGCGCTGAACGGGCGATTTGACTTCCGCCATGCCCCGTCCGGCCGGCCTTGGCGGCTGACTGTAGACGGCAACGACGCGATGCCCGGCCGCCGCGATCGCGTCGAGAACGGGCACGGAGAAATCCGGCGTCCCCATGAAGATGATATTGAGCGGCATGTCGCCCGTCTGTGTTGGCGCGCGACTGCCCTTCAATCGGGTGGGCGCACGCGCGAAATTCAGTCCCCGCCCGACCGGACCTGCTTCTTGAACTTGCGGATGATGATGTCGCGTTTGAGGCGCGACAGGAAATCGATGATCAGCTGCCCGTCGAGATGATCGATCTCGTGCTGAATGGCAGTCGCGAGCAGACCATCCGCCTCCAGCTCCTGCTCTTTCCCGTTTCGATCGATGTAACGCACAGTCACCGTCGACGGCCGTTCGATCTCGACGCGAACATCCGGAATGGAAAGGCAGCCCTCTTCGTGCACGCGCGTCGTCGAGCCGACGCCGATCAGCTCAGGGTTCGCCATCGCGAGCGGCCTCGGAGGCTCGCCATCCTCCGCCGCGTCGATGACGACGACCCGCTTCAGGATGCCGACCTGTACGGCGGCAAGCCCAACGCCGGGGGCGGCGTACATGGTCTCGAGCATGTCGTCCATAAGCTTGACGACGGCATCGTCCACGCGCTCGACCGGATCGGAGATCTTGCGCAGGACGGGATCAGGGATGGTGATGATTGGAAGAACGGTCATAGCGGTGACATATGAAAGCCTTGAGCCACGGTCAATGGCGTGCGGCCCTATACCGTTCAGGTTTTGAACGCTCGGCACTGGGTCCCGCCTGCGCCGACGCCACCAGCGCATCCAAAGTCGCCTCCGGCGGAGCCCATCCGATCCGCCGCAGGAGCACGGGATCGACGATCAGATCGCCCGTCAGCCGGTCGGCGAAATGCGGCTTCCCGGCCATCCGGAGCACCGCCACGAGGGAGCCCTCGGGAACCGGAAGCAGCAGCTCCGGCCGTCCCGAACCCCGGCGCAGCGCCCGGATAATATCCGCTATTGTTAACGGCTCCAGATCGGCCACGCCGAAGATCGTGTTTTCCGCCGTCTGGGTCTGCAGCACGTATTGAATGGCGCTAAGCAGATTGCCGATGCTGAGGAGCGACCGGCGCGCCTTGAGGGCCCCGAAGGGCAGCGGCACCGGCAACGCGGCGAGTCGCATCAAGGCGCCCATATTGCCCCTGACGCCGCCGCCGTAGACGAGCACCGGGCGGAGCACGGTCCAGTGTGTCTGCGATCCCTCGAGCGTCGTCGCCAGGATCGACTCGGCCGCGAGCTTCGACCGGCCATAGGCATCCGTCGGCGCGGCAGGCGTCGCCTCCGTGACGATGCCCGGATACGTGACGCCGACTTGCGCGCGGATCGACGACATGAGCACGAAGCGCTTCACGCGCGCCGCCCGCGCGGCCCTGGCGAGCTGACGAGTTGCACCCACATTGATCGCCGTGTACGCCGCCTCCGGCAAATTCGCGCGCGCATGAGACAAACCGGCGGCATGCACCACCGCATCGACGCCGCGCACCAGGAATTCAGCCGCGAACGACCGCGACATGTCCCCGACCGCCACGCCCTCGACCCGCGGACTGTCGAACATGATCGGCTGCCGCGACGCCGCGCGCACGGAATAACCCCGATCCGCAAGCGTCCTGACGACATGCTGGCCGATGAAGCCCGAGGCGCCGGTCACGAGAATGCGCTGCGCAATGGCCAAGCCGTTTCCCTCGAATTTGCCGGTCAGCAAACCAACCGGCGCAAAAAGGACGTCCCCGGACGATCTAGAACTGCGTCGCCGAAAAGTGCAACGCCCAGAGAAGCTAACTAGTGAACCTAAAGCGCCAGCATTTTCCCGACTCGCGCGATCAACCGATATCCCGCCATTATGGCAATAACACCGAACGCGACGCCGCCGATCATATTCCCGGCGAGCACACCCTCGGCGCCGTCGAGATGCCCGCCGATCACCACGAACGGCACGGTTCCGAGCGTCGCACGGCCCCAGTTCAGCAGCGTCGAATAGTGAGCCTGGCCGAGCGTATTGAATACCGCACTCGTGATGAAAACAGTTCCGAGAAATACGAACAGAGGCGACAGCCAGCGGCAGAAAAACACGATCAGTTCACGCGTCTCAGGGCCGGCCCAGAATAGATCTGCGAGCGGATGCGCCACGAGTGCGAGAACGAGCCATGCGAGGCCCGTAAAGGCCGCCATCGTCAACAGCGACAGCGTAAAAACATCTCGCATCCGTGACGGCGAGCGCGCCCCGAAGTTCTGCCCGAGGATCGGTCCGACCGTCCCCGAAAGCGCGTAAATAGCGCCGAACGCAACCGGCGTAATCCGCCCGATGATGGCCCACGCCGCAACCGCCGCGTCTCCGTAGCTCGACATCGCGAGCGTGATGTAACCGTTACCGACGGCCGGCGCGATGTTCGTCAGCACGGCCGGGCCCGCGATGCGGCAGTAGGGCGGCGTATCTTGCTTGAGCGTCGCGAGTTTCGGTCGGCCCATCAGGTCGTGCACCGCGACGACGCCGTAAAGGCCGACGCCCGTAATCGCGATACGCGCCAGAAGTGACGAGAGCGCCGCGCCCTCAAGACCCATACCGAAATGCACGATGAAGATGAGATCGAGGATCGTATTAACGATGGCGCCGGACAACGTCACGAACATCGCGCGCCGCGCGTCCCCGACCGAACGCAGCACCGCCGCCGACGTCATGCCGAGCGACAGGAAAGGCAGCGTCGGAACCAGGACGAGAAGATAGAACCGCGCGAGTTCGAAGGTCCTGCCGCTCGCCCCAAGTAGCTCGAGCAGCGGCCCGATCGCGAGCCAGATCACAACGCTCGCGATGGCCGAAAACAAAAACGCCAGCACATGCGCATTCGCTGACAACCTGCGCGCACGCACACGCCGCCGCGCCCCGAGCGCAGGCGCGATCAGCGACGTCGCCGCAATCGACAGGCCGATGCCGATGGACGTCGAAAAGAAGAGAACCGAACTCGCATAGCCGAGAGCCGCTACGATCGCCTCATCGCCGAGACGCGACAGAAAATAAATGTTCGCGAGATCGCCGATGAAGATCGCCATCAGCCCGACGGCGCCCGCCGCCGTCATCGACAGAATGTGCCCGAGCAGCGAGCCGGTGACGAACCGCGGGCTTTCGCTTCGCCGGCGAACGGTTTCGACTTCTGCCATCGCTCCCGGCCCTCTTCGGCGCGCCACGGCGGCGGCCTACATTTTTTTTATAATTTGCGACGCGCCTTGAACGCGGCTGCGAGCGTGCCGTCGTCGAGATAATCGAGTTCGCCGCCGATCGGAACGCCTTGCGCCAAGCGCGATACCGTAACGTCGGCCGACGCGAGTTGATCCGAAATGAAATGCGCCGTCGACTGGCCCTCGACGGTAGCGTTGAGCGCCAGCAAAATTTCCCTCACGTCCGGCGACCGTGCCCGGCTGACGAGGTTCGCGATGTTGAGCTTGTCTGGCCCGACACCATCGAGCGGCGACAGGTGTCCGCCGAGCACATGATATTGCGCCGACACGACGCCCGCACGCTCGAGTGCCCAGAGATCGCCGACCTCTTCGACGACCACGATCAAACTCTGATCGCGGCGCGGGTCGGCGCAAATGCTGCACGGGGAAACCGTATCGAGATTGCCGCACACGGGGCATTCCGCGATCTTCGCGATGGCCTGCTGCAAAGCTTCCGATAGTGGAACGAGCAGCTCATTGCGCCGCTTCAACAGTGACAGCACGGCTTTGCGCGACGAACGCGGACCAAGCCCCGGCAATCGCGCCAAGAGCTGCACCAGACGCTCGATTTCGGGACCTGCCGTTTTGCGTGACATTCAATGCGATGCCGGAGAAGGCGATGCTTGGAAGAAACCGCGCGGGTTTCACATCGTTCGGATTTTTTAAAAGAGCTTCATCCCCGGCGGCAACGGAAGGCCGCCGGTGATCTCGGACATTTTGGTCTGCATGATGTTATCGACCTTGGCGCGCGCGTCAGCGGCGGCTGCGACTATGAGATCCTCGAGAATCTCAACCTCGTCCGGCTTCATCAGGCTCGGATCAATGCGCACGCGCTTGACTTCGCCTCTGCCGTCGACAGTCAGATGCACAAGGCCGCCACCCGACTGGCCTTCGATTTCGGACTTGGCGAGATCGTCCTGCATCTCTTTGAGGCGAGCCTGCATCTGGCCCACCTGCTTCATCATTCCCATCAGGTCTTTCATTGTCTTCCTCGCGGCAACATGCCGAAATCTAAAAAATCGTGGCGAGCTTTAGACCGCTTCGCTCTCGCTGTCCGTATCTGTCTCACGCCCAGCGATTCGCCGCACCTCGGCGATCTTCGCATCGGGAAACGCTTCGAGCACGGCGCGTACGGCCGGATGTGCTTTGAGCGACTCGAGCTCCGCCGCTTCGCGTTGTCTGCGTACGACGCCGACYGGCAAAGCGCCGGCTTCCTTCGACACAAGAATGACCCAGCGCCGGTTCGTCCAGGCGTTGAGTTTCTCGCGCAGCTCGTTGGGAAGTTCTTGAGGCGCCTCGGGCAAAAGAAAGAAATCGATCGATCCGGCAACCGCATCGAACTTCACGAGGCTGACATGATCTTCGAGATGAATCGTAAGCTTCACGTCGCGCTTCGCGCTCGCAAGCGCGATGACCTCGGGGAACGACCGTGGATTGGCGGCGAGAAGCGGACTGGAACCTTCTCCATCATCATCGTCGCCGCCAATCGGCTCGCCGTCGTCGAATTCGAATGCATCCCCCGCCTCATCGTCGAAGCTTTCGGCGACCGGAGCGCTGGCGCGCGAATTGAGCGGCGCACGTTGATCAGCAGTGCCGCTACCGTCACCTGCGGGAAGAGCCGGACGCCGCGCCGGTACCGAACCACCGCCCAGCGCCCGGATCAATTCATCCGGGGTCGGAAGATCGGACGTATAGGCGAGACGGATCAGCAGCATCTCTGCCGCGACGCGCGGATTGGGAGCCCGCGCCGTCTCCTCGAAACCCTTGATCAGCATTTGCCAGGCACGCGACAGGTATGGCATCGACAGCCGAGCTGAGAGGTCTTTCAGCCGCGCTTTTTCTTCCGCGGTCAGACCTTCGCCCGCAGGCTCTTCGCCGACCGCTTTTACGCGGGCGATTGCATGCACCGCCTCAGCAAGATCGGACACGATCTCGGCCGCCTCGGCGCCGTCGCGATGCAGCGAGGAAAGGCCCGCGAGCGCAGCAGGGACGTCGCCCCGGAAGAGACTTTCGGCAAGATCGAAAATGCGCGCGCGATCGGCAAGCCCGAGCATGTCGCGCACCTTGGCGGCGGTGACGTGCCCCTCGCCCATTGCAATCGCCTGATCGAGAATCGAAAGACCGTCGCGAACCGAACCCTCGGCCGCGCGCGCAATCAGCTGCAGCGCATCGCCATCGGCGCTCGCGCCTTCCGCGCCAACGATCTTCTGGAAGTGCTCGGCGAGAACCGGCTGCTCGACGCGTCTGAGATCGAAACGCTGGCAACGCGACAACACGGTCACCGGAACTTTTCGGATTTCCGTCGTCGCGAAAATGAAGCGGACATGCGCGGGCGGCTCTTCAAGCGTCTTCAGGAGCGCGTTGAACGCGCCCTTCGACAGCATGTGAACCTCGTCGATGAGGAAGACTTTGGTGCGCGCAACGAGCGGCGTGTACTGCGAGCTTTCGATGATCTCGCGGATGTTATCGACGCCGGTGTTGGATGCAGCGTCCATTTCGAGCACGTCCGGATGACGGCCCTCCATGATGTCTTTGCAGTGAACGCCGAGGCCCGGCATGTCGATCGTCGGCTTGTCATAGCCCGGCGCTTCGTAATTGAGCGCGCGTGCGAGAATTCGCGCCGTCGTCGTCTTGCCAACGCCGCGCACACCGGTCAGCATGTAGCCCTGAGCGATCCGGCCCGACGCAAAGGCATTCCGGAGCGTCGTCACCATGGCCGACTGGCCGATCAGATCATCGAACGTTGCAGGACGATACTTACGCGCGAGGACGACATAAGGCTTCGCGGGCTCTGCGCCGCCAGAAGCCTCTACGCCGTCCGACGCATCTGATTTTTTCTTTGCCATGATCCCTGGATCGAACCTTTCGCCCGGAAGGGGCGAGGGAGCAAGGCGACCCGCGATGAGTCGCGCCCTCGCGGAGGGCCATCGGCCCGTGAGCGCAAATATAAAGGCTGGCGAACGACCCGACTTCTGATCGTTAGGGCTGCTTCCTTCCGGACCTGACCCGGTTGGCGACGAATTCGTCCGTCGCCAGCCCGTTCTTATAATGGGCCGGGCAGCCGAAAAGTACAACCCTTTGCTCAACAGGCATTTCTTGGATTGGACGAGCCAAGATATCCCGGAACTCCAATCGGCTTGAGGCCCAGGCGGACCGAATTCCGAGCCTCGAGCCTACCTTATCGCGAACATGTCGCGGGACAACAAATCCCTCGTCGGCAGCGACCTACCGAACGAGCGATAAAATGGATCTATTCGGTTATTTGATCAGCTCGGACGCTTGATCGGCACGAGTCCGCTCGCGGCAAGCTCCCGCGCTTCTTTCCGGAAGGGACTCGCCGGATAGGTGCCGAAAATCTTCGTCTGCGTCGAGAAAAAGGACAACTCCTCGAGCGCAAGCTGCACCGGCCGGTCGACGGGATGGCCTTCGATGTCGGCAATGAACATCGTAGCGTTGAAGGTGCCCTCCTCCTGATAGCTCTCGAGCTTCGTCATGTTGACGCCGTTCGTCGCGAAGCCGCCGAGCGCCTTGTAAAGTGCCGCGGGCACGTTACGCACACGGAAGAGGAAGGTGGTCATGACGGGGCCGTTGCCCGGCTCCGCATCGTCGGGCTCCTTCGCGAAGATGACGAAGCGCGTCGTGTTGTGTTCCTGATCCTCGACGTCGCTCTTCAGGATCTTCAAACCGTAGATCTCTGCAGCCAGCCGCGACGCGATCGCCGCCGTCGTAAGGTCGTCGCTCTCAGCCACCAGCCGGGCCGACCCCGCGGTATCCGCCTCGGGAACCGGCTTCAGGCCAAGTTGTCGCAGCGTATTCCGGCATTGGCCGAGTGCCTGCGTGTGGCTCATGACCCGCTTGATCGTCGCCATGCTGGCATCGGGCTTCGCCATCAGCTGGTGACGAACGCGAAGAAAATGTTCGCCGACGATGTAAAGACCGGAATCCGGCATGAGGTGGTGAATGTCGGCGACGCGACCGGCAACAGAGTTCTCGACCGGGATCATCGCATACCGCGCTTCCCCGCTGCTGACCGCCGCAAGCGCATCCTCGAACGTCGGATAGGCGACGCTCTCGAAGCCCGGATAGACCTCGCGCGCCGCGAGATGCGAATTCGCCCCCGGCTCACCCTGGTACGAAATTTTTGCGGCTCCGGTGCCGGAACCTGATTGTTTTGTCATTGCCGTTCGATTGTCCGGGAGAAGATGTTAGGGCGCGATGAGGCGGCGGGCGCGCTCAAGGTCGGCGGGAGTATCGACACCGAGGGGAACTGTGTCAACGATCGCGACGTCTATGCGCATTTGTGCCTCAAGTGCCCGTAACTGCTCAAGTTTTTCCCGCCTCTCGAGCGTCCCCGGCGGCAGCGACACGAAGCGCTCGAGACTGTCGCGGCGATAGGCGTAGATGCCGATGTGATGAAAGAGCGGCCCTTCGCCATGGGGCGCCGTCGCCCGCGTGAAATAAAGGGCCCGGAGCCGGTTCTCGCCGATCGGCGTGCCGACGACCTTCACGACATTCGGATTGCCCCGCTCCTCTTCGTCCGAAATGACGGCGGCAAGCGTCGCGATATCCGTCTCGCCCGCCGTAAGCGGGGCAATGCATTCCGTGACAAGCGCCGGGTCGAGCGTCGGCAGATCGCCTTGCAGATTGACGATAATGCCGGCCTTCCGGCCCGGATCGATCGTCGTCAGCGCCTCGTGAATGCGATCGGAGCCGGACGCATGATCTGCGCGTGTCATCACCGCTTCGCCGCCCGCCGCTTTCACGGCTTGCAAAATCTCCGCGCTGTCGGTCGCGACAACGACGCGCCCGGCCTTGGCTTCCGTCGCACGCTGCCAGACGTGAACGATCATCGGCTTGCCGTGGATGTCCGCGAGCGGCTTTCCGGGAAGCCGCGTCGCCTGCATCCGGGCCGGTATGAGGATGAGAGTTTCTTGGGGCACTGCGTTCGAGTTCTTTTGTTCGGTGACAAATTGCCCCGATATCGCTATCGACATCGGAAAAAGCATCAACGCGCTTGCGAGGCGGGCCAGCTTATATACGGCAAATCGATCTCGTCATCCTGAATTGCGCGTCCTGGGGAAGACCAAGAGGGAGCCAAGGAATGGAAGGAATGGATAGTTTTGAATTCACGAAGATTGCGGGCGCCGTGCTGTCGGCCCTGCTTTTGATTTTCGGAACGAAGACAATCATCGAAATGAATGTCGGCCACACGCCTGAAAAGCCGGGCTTCGTGCTGCCGGCCGCAGCCCCGGCCGGGCCCGCGAAATCGGCCGAAGGCGCTGCGGCGAACGCGCCCGCCGCCGCCGCAGGGGGTGGTGAGGAAGTTGTCGCACTTCTGGCGAAGGCAAACGCGGACAACGGCAAGGCGATCTTCAAGAAGTGCCAAGCCTGCCACGTCTCGGAAAAAGGTAAAGCGCCGACCGTCGGTCCGAACCTCTGGGACGTCGTCAATCGTCCCAAAGCGAGCTATCCCGGGTTCAATTATTCCGACGCGATGAAGAAAAAGGGCGGCGACTGGTCCTTCGCCGAACTCGCGCATTTCCTGCACGGCCCCAAAACCTTCGTTCCCGGCACCAAAATGGTCTTCAACGGGCTTCCGTCTGCTTCTGATGAAGCGGATGTAATCGCCTATTTGGCAACGCTTGCAGATACCCCCGTTCCACTGCCAAAATGACGGCGTTGTAACTCGCTAAGGGTGGAAAACTTTGCGACCCTGCCGGGACACTTGGCAGGGTCGTTTCACGTCCGGCCGGCCGGCTTTATCCCCGGTCACAGACCCCATGTTAAGCTGCGACCGTCGTTACGATTTGGAAGGACGAAACTGAATATGCAGATGCGCCTGACGCCGTTGATTGCTGCCGCGCTGGCGTTCTTGAGTTTCTCTCCGATCCCGAACCCGGCAAAGGCGGACGAGGCCCAATGCCATAATGCGATGTCGCTTGTCGGCGCCCCGAAATACGGACCGGATTTCAAGAATTTCGATTGGGTCAATCCCGATGCACCGAAAGGCGGAACGGTGCGCCAATGGTCGCTCGGCAGCTTCGACACGCTGAATCCAATCTCCGATAAGGGCGTCAAGGCCGCGGGACTTGGACTGATCTACGACAGCCTCTTCACGCCGAGCCTCGACGAGCCCTCGACGCAGTACGGGCTGATCGCCGAGTGCGCGTCCCACCCGGATGACTTTTCGTCCGTGACGTTCAAGCTGCGCCCCGAAGCGAAATTCCAGGACGGTCAACCGATCACTCCTGAAGACGTGATCTTCTCGTTCGACGAGGCCAAGAAGGTCAATCCATTTTACGCTTTCTACTACAAGAACGTCGAGAAAGCGGAAAAGACCGGCGACCACGAGGTGAAATTCACGTTCGACAAGACAGGCAATCGCGAGTTGCCGATGATCGTCGGTGAGCTGAACATCGTGCCGAAGCATTACTGGGAAGGCAAGGACGCCAACGGCAATCAGCGCGACATCGGTAAGACCACCGTCGAGCCCCCCCTCGGCAACGGCCCGTACAAAATCAAGTCAGTCGATACTGGCCGCAAGATTAGTTATGAGCGCGTTCCCGATTACTGGGCGAAAGATCTGCCCGTCATGCGCGGCCAGCAGAATTTCGACACTCTCGAGTACACCTACTATCGGGACAAAACGCCCGCGTTCGAAGATTTCAAAATCGGGAAGCTGGACTATTGGGCGGAGAATAAGGCTTCCGATTGGGCCACGAAGTACAACTTCGATTCTCTAAAGAAAGGCCTCGTCAAGAAAGAGGATATTCCGGTGGAACGGCTTGCCCCGATGCAGGCCTTCGCATTCAATACGAGGCGCGAGCAGTTTCAGGATGTCCGGGTACGGCAAGCTTTCAACCTCTTGTTCAATTTTGAGGAAGCAAACAAGAGAACCTTCTTCGGGAGCTACAAGCGCGTCGGCAGCTATTTTGACAATTCCGAATTGGCATCAAAAGGCTTGCCTCAGGGGCGCGAACTCGAGATCCTGAATGAAGTCAAGTCGGAGATTCCCCCGGAAGTTTTCACGACCGAGTGGAAGAACCCGGTCAATGCCGAGGAGGGCGACTACCGCAAGCATCAGCAGGAAGCGCTGAAGCTCCTCGAAGCCGCGGGCTGGAAAATCAAGAGCGAGAGCGTCGACGATCCGTCGTGCGGCACCTGGTGCAAGATCAAAAAGACGATCGGCCTCTCATCGGCCTCGACGGCGCGCGTGCTTCGCAACGCCAAGGGCGAGCAAATGAATGTCGAAATTCTGCTCCCAGACGACACGTTCGAACCGATCATGCTCCCATACGCGAAAGACCTTCAAACAATGGGCATCAACGCCACCGTTCGCGAAGTGGACGGCGCCCAGTATAAGCAGCGTGAGGACAATCGCGATTTCGATATGATCGTCGATAACTTCTCTCAGTCGAATTCCCCCGGTAACGAGCAGCGGGACTTCTGGGGCTCGGCCGCGGCCGACAGGCCCTCCAGCCGCAATACGGTAGGCATCAAGAACCCCGCGATCGACAAGATCGTCGACAAGATCATCTTCGCCAAGGACCGAGCCGAGCTTGTGGCCGCGACGCACGCGCTCGATCGCGTATTGCTGTGGAATTATTACGTCGTGCCCAATTGGTATTACCCGTTCGATCGTGTCGCCTATTGGGACAAGTTCAGCCGGCCGCAGAAGTTGCCATCGCAAACATCAGGGTTCTCGCAGGTCTGGTGGTACGATGCTGACAAGGCGAAAGCCCTTGAGGCGGCGAAGGGAAAATGACCGTGGCAAGCTCTCGGTCCATAAAGACGATGACCGCCAAGGTGGCGCTGGCCGCCACGTTGGCGGTGCTGTTCTCCGCCGCGCACGGAGAAATCGCGTCTGCGGAGCCGCGTCATGGTCTCTCCGTCTTCGGCGAACTGAAGTATCCGGCAGATTTCAAGCACTTCGACTACGTCAACGCCGACGCGCCGAAGGGCGGCCGCATGGCGACGATGGGAACGAGCGGCGCCAACACGTTCGACACGCTGAACCAGTTTATCCTGAAAGGCGATGCCGCGCAGGGCCTCGCCTCGTTGTTCGACTCCCTGATGGTGCGCGCGCAGGACGAGCCCGATGCCGTCTACGGCCTCGTCGCCAAATCGGCCGATGTCGCGCCGGACGGCATGTCGGTTACATTTAAGCTGCGCCCCGAGGCGAAATTCTCCGACGGCTCAAAACTGACCGCCGAAGACGTGGCCTTCTCCTTCGGCATCCTGAAGGAAAAAGGTCACCCCGCAATCGCGATGACGTTGCACGATGTGGTGTCGGCAGAAGCGCTCGATCCCGAAACGGTGCGCTACACGTTTAAAGGCACGCTGGTTCGCGATCTGCCGATCACCGTCGCTCAGTTACCTGTACTGTCGAAGGCCTATTATACGACGCAGCCGTTCGAAGAGACGTCGCTGAAGCCGCCGCTCGGATCGGGACCCTACAAGATCAAGAGCTTCAACCCCGGCACCGATATCACATACACCCGCCGCGACGACTATTGGGCGAAGGATCTGCCCGTAAACAGGGGTCGCTATAATTTCGATGAAATCCGCTACGACTATTATCGCGATCGCAACATCGAACTCGAAGCGGTGAAGTCTGGCAACCTCGACCTCCGCGAGGAATTCTCGAGCGTCGCCTGGGCAACCGGCTACAACATCCCGGCCGTTACCGAAGGGCGCCTGCTCAAGGTATCGCTGCCGGACGATCGCCCGTCTGGCGCGCAGGGTTATTTCCTCAACACCCGCCGCGATAAGTTTAAGGATCCGCGTGTCCGCCAGGCGCTCGATCTCGTGTTCGATTTCGAATGGTCGAACAAGAAGCTGTTCTACGGGCTCTACCAGCGCACGACGAGTTACTTCGAAAATACCGACATGAAGGCGGTCGGGAAGCCGAGCCCTGATGAGCTGGCGCTGCTCGAACCCTACAAGGATAAGCTGCCGCCCGAAGTCTTCGGCGAGCCCTATATGCCGCCGGTGACGGACGGCAGCGGCAACAACCGCGACAATTTGAAGAAGGCCCGCGACCTGCTGATCGCAGCCGGCTGGAAACCCGGGACTGACAGTTACCTCCACAATGACAGGGGCGAGCGGCTGACCATCGAGTTCCTCGACTACGAGGCAATGTTCGAACGCATCACCGTTCCTTACACGGACAATTTGCGCAAGATCGGCGTTGAAGCCTCGTGGCGTCTCGTTGATCCGTCCCAATATGAGCGGCGCGTGAAGGCCTTCGATTTCGATGCAACGACCCAGCGCTATTCGTTGCTTCTGACGCCCGGCATCGAAATGCGCAGCTATTGGGGCTCGGAAGCTGCCAAAACGGATGGCTCATTCAACCTCGCCGGCATATCCGACCCCGTCATCGATGCCCTCATCGACAAGGTTGTCGCAGCGAAATCGCGAGCCGAACTGGTCACAGCGACGCGCGCCATTGATCGCGTGCTCCGTGCAGGTCATTATTGGGTGCCCCACTACTATAAGGCGTCGTACTCGATTGCGTATTGGAATAAGTACTCGCGACCTGCTGTTCAGCCCAAGTATGATGCGGGCATACTAGATACGTGGTGGTATGATCCGGCAAAGGCCGCGGCACTAAGCTCCGGCAAGCCGACGGCTCAATCTCAGGAACAACCGGCAAAGCCCTGATGGCTGTTTATCTCTTAAAGCGACTGCTGCTGGTGATCCCGACGCTCTTCGGGATCATGCTGTTCTCGTTCATCATCATCCAGTTCGCCCCAGGCGGACCCGTCGAGCGCATGATCGCCGAGTTGACGGGCCAATCGTCTTCGATCGTCAATCGCATGGGCGGCGGTGGCGGCGACACGCTTGGCGGCGGCGCCATGAGCAACCAGCTCGGCGTCGGCGGCGGCGACTCGATCACATCGAAGTATCGGGGCGCCCAAGGCCTCGACCCGGCTTTCATCAAAAGTCTCGAGAAGCAGTTCGGCTTCGACAAGCCCGCCTACGAACGCTTCTACATCATGATGAAGAACTTCCTGACGTTCGATTTCGGCAAGAGCTATTTCCGCGACGTCTCGGTCTTGGACCTCATCAAGGAGAAGCTTCCGGTCTCGATCTCGCTCGGCATCTGGATGACGCTGCTGACGTATCTGATCTCGATTCCGCTCGGCATTCGCAAGGCGGTGAAGGACGGCGAGCACTTCGATACCTGGTCGAGCGCCGTGCTCGTCATCGGCTACGCGATCCCGGGCTTTCTATTCGCCGTGCTGCTGCTCATTCTTTTCGCGGGCTCGTCGTTCTTCCAGTGGTTCCCGTCGCGAGGCCTGTTCTCCGACAACTGGGATCAGCTGTCGTTCCTCGGAAAAGTCACTGACTATCTCTGGCACCTCGTGCTGCCGATGATCGCGATGGCGGTCGGCTCCTTCACCGCGATGACGTTCCTGACGAAGAACTCGTTCCTCGACGAGATCCGCAAACAATACGTCGTCGCCGCACGCGCCAAGGGACTGACCGAGAACCAGGTGCTCTACGGACACGTCTTCCGCAACGCCATGCTGCTCGTCATCTCGGGCTTCCCGTCGGCCTTCATCAGCGCCTTCTTCTCAGGCGCATTGCTGATCGAGACGATCTTCTCGCTTGATGGCCTCGGGCTCCTCTCGTTCGAGAGCATCGAGAAGCGCGACTATCCCGTCGTCTTCGCATCGCTTTACATCTTCTCGCTCGTCGGCTTGTTCGTCGGCATCCTGTCGGACTTCGTCTACACCCTCGTCGATCCGCGCATCGACTTCGAGACGCGCGAGGTATGACGATGGACCAGAGAACCGAACGCGCGTCAGACGCCACTGTTGCTCCAGCCGAGAAGCTCAGAACGTCGCTCTTGGCGAGGTTGCGCCAGCGCTTCCGTCTCTCGCCGGTCAACAAACGCCGTCTCGAACGCTTCAAAGCCCACAAGATCGGCTATCGCTCGTTCATCATTTTCACGGCCCTGTTCGTCGGCTCGCTGTTCGCTGAGTTCATCGCGAACGATCGTCCGCTGATCGCGAGCTACAAGGGCGAAATCCTGTTCCCGGTGCTCGTCGATTATCCGGAAGAAAAGTTCGGCGGCTTCCTCGCCGTGACCGACTACCGGACACCCGACATCGCCAACGAGATCAACGCCAACGGCTGGATGCTGTGGCCGCCGATCCGCTATTCCTATTCGACGATCAACAAGGATTATCCGGGCCGCATCGGCGATAACGGTGTCTGCCTCGGCTATCCCGCACCGCCACCGTGGGCAACGAAGCTCAAGCTCTGCGAGGCGCCGGCCGACCAGGTCGCGCGCTACGAGGAACTTGGAAACACCAATTGGCTCGGCCTCGATGATCAAGGCCGTGATGTGCTCGCGCGCGTCATCTACGGCTTCCGTGTTTCAGTGCTGTTCGGCCTTATCCTGACAGTCGTCTCCTCCGCCGTCGGCATTCTCGCGGGTGCCGTGCAGGGCTATTTCGGTGGCCGCGTCGACCTCATATTCCAGCGCTTGCTCGAAATCTGGAACTCGATCCCCGAACTGTTCGTGTTGCTGATCCTCTCGTCCCTTTTCGTTCCCGGATTCTGGACGCTGCTCGGCATCCTGATGATCTTCAGCTGGACCTCCCTCGTCGGCCTCGTCCGCGCCGAGTTCCTGCGTGGCCGGAACCTTGAATATGTTCGCGCCGCGCGCGCGCTCGGACTTTCCGACTGGCAGATCATGTTCAAGCACCTGCTGCCGAACGCGATGGTCGCAACGCTGACGTTTCTCCCGTTCAAGCTTTCAGGCGGCATCGCCGCCCTGACCGCGCTCGACTTCTTGGGGCTAGGCATGCCGCCCGGATCGGCCTCGCTCGGCGAGCTGCTTCTGCAGGGCAAGAAGCACCTCGAAGCGCCCTGGCTCGGCATTTCAGGCTTCATAGCCGTCTCGATCATTCTGTCGCTCGCGATCTTCATGGGCGAAGCCGTACGTGACGCGCTCGATCCGCGAAAGACATTCAGAGGCAAGAGTTGATGACAGCCGGAGCGCCCCTCGTCGACGTCCGCAATCTCTCCGTCGCCTTCGGAGATGGCGCCGAAGCCGTGCGCGTCGTCAAAGGCGTGTCGTTCACGATCGGGAAGGGCGAGACCGTGGCGCTAGTCGGCGAATCCGGCTCCGGAAAAACCGTCTCCGCGATGTCGATCCTGCGCCTCCTCCCGAACTCGGCCTCGCACCCGACGGGCGAGATCCTGTTCGAGGGCAAGGACATCCTGAAGGCGAACTCGGCTGAGCTCCGCGACATTCGCGGGCGCCGAATTTCGATCATCTTCCAGGAGCCGATGACGACGCTGAACCCGCTTCACACGATCGAGAAGCAGGTCGGCGAAATCATCAAGCTCCACCAGTCGCTCTCGAGCGAAAAAACCCGCGAACGCGTTATCGAGTTGCTGACGAAGGTCGGCATCCGCGATCCGGAAAAGCGGCTCGGCGCCTATCCGCACCAGCTGTCGGGCGGCCAGCGGCAGCGCGTGATGATCGCCATCGCGCTCGCCAACAAGCCCGATCTGCTGATCGCCGACGAGCCGACGACCGCGCTCGACGTGACGATCCAGGCGCAAATTCTCGAGCTTCTGAAGTCGCTGCAAAAAGAGATGGGCATGGCGATGCTGCTCATCACGCATGACCTCGGCATCGTGCGCCGCATGGCCGAGCGCGTTTACGTGATGCGCCACGGCGAGATCGTCGAGACGGGACAGGCGGAAGAGGTCTTCACGAACCCGCAACACCCATACACACGCCATCTGCTTGAAGCGGAGCCCAAAGGCGCGCCCCCGACGACCGACATGACGCGCCCCGTTGTCGTCGAGACCGACAACCTCAAGGTCTGGTTTCCGATCAAGCATGGCTTGCTGCAGCGGACGGTCGATCACGTCAAAGCCGTCGACGGCCTGTCGATGAAGCTCAGAGCCGGTGAAACGCTTGGCGTCGTCGGCGAATCCGGTTCCGGCAAGACGACCCTCGGCCTCGCGATCCTGCGCCTCCTCTCATCAGATGGGCCGATCGCCTACGTCGGCAACCGCATCGACGGCTTGACGAACAAGCAGATGCGGCCGCTGCGCAAGGAAATGCAGATCGTTTTTCAGGACCCCTATGGCTCACTGTCGCCGCGCATGACTGTTGGCCAGATCATCGAAGAAGGCCTGGTCATCCAAAACCCGGAGCTCGACGATGCGCAGCGCCGCGAACGGGTCAGCGCCGCGTTGACCGAGGTCGGTCTCGATCCGGCTTCGCAAGATCGCTATCCGCACGAATTCTCAGGCGGCCAGCGCCAGCGTATCGCCATCGCACGCGCCATGGTTCTGCAGCCCAAGTTCGTCATGCTCGACGAGCCGACGAGCGCGCTCGACATGAGCGTGCAGGCCCAGATTGTCGATCTTCTCCGCAACCTGCAAACGAAGCACGATCTCGCATACCTCTTCATCAGCCACGACCTGAAGGTCGTGCGCGCGCTTTGCAACTACGTCATCGTGATGAAGAACGGCAAAGTCGTCGAGGAAGGACCCTCGCGCGACATCTTTGAAAAGCCGAAGGACGAGTATACGAAGGCCCTGCTCGCGGCCGCCTTCGACATCAAAGTCGCCTACAAGGGAGCCGTCGCGAGCTAAAAAGGAGGCCGAGAATGTCAACGCCCAAGCTCGTTCATTACCACGCACCGCAAACGCGATCCTTCGCTATCCGCTGGCTACTCGAAGAACTCGGCTCGCCGCCCCACGAGCTCAAAGTGCTCAAAATGAAGAAGGGCGAGCATAAAACTCCGGAATATCTCGCCATCAATCCGATGGGAAAAGTCCCCGCCATCACGCACGGCGGCACTCCGGTGACGGAAGTCGGAGCCATCGCCATCTATCTCGCTGATCTCTTCCCGGAAGCGAAACTCGCGCCTGCCATCGGCGATACCGCGCGCGGCACCTATCTCAGATGGATCGTCTTCAATCATGGCGCCATCGAACCCGCCATCGCCGACCGCTGGCGAAAAATCGAGCCGTCGATGGCGTCCGCGATGAGCTACGGGACCTACGACGACACGGTCAACGCCTTGCTGGGCGCGGTTGGCAACGGTCCCTTCATTCTTGGCGACCGATTCTCTGCCGCAGACGTCGTAGTCGGCGGCGCCGTACGCTGGATGACGCTGTTCAAGCTGCTGCCGGAAAAGCCCGAATTCGCGAGCTATATCGAACGCCTGACGAGCCGTCCGGCGTTCAAAAGCGCTCTGGCGAAGGACGAAGAGCTCATCAAGGCACTCGCATCCTGAACAGGATCGCCTCGCGCAGCCGGTTTCGGAGACTGAGGGATGAGCTATCCTGAGGTCTCCGAATCGCTGATTGCGGGATCCCTTGATGCTTTCCGATGACGTATTCCGAGACCGCCTCGAACAGACGCTCGTCGATATCGAGAGATGGGCGGCCACAATTCGCGACTGCGCCGACGTTGGCATCGCCGCTTCCGATCGCTATTGGCGGATAGCCGTCGTTCCGGAAGAGGATCTCGCCTGCGCGTTCGAGCTGATGATCAGGTCCGATCAGAAATTCGGCCTGAAGCTCGCCGCGGAAACCTACGAAGATCGCCCGATCGAACGGTTCGACATCTTCCCGGCGCTCGTGCGGGCAATCGAGGCCGGGCGCGTCGACAAGATCGAAATGTACAACACCATGACGGATGCCCTCGTCGGCATCGCGATGCGCGTCGAGCTGGCACCGGGCTGGGACTGGATCGGCGACCGCCGGATCGCCCGAGCGACCGCGGCCGAAGAATGGCGCACACGGCGCTTCCTGCCCTATCGCCGCTGACGGCCCTGACGACTAGAAAGCCGGTGCGTGCCCGGCGAGACGCTTGATCGCGGAAATCTGGCTGCCCGTTTTAGCGATCCTACGTGCCGCTTCCAACAACGGCTCGACCGCAACCAGCATGTGGTAGGCGTTGGCGTGAATCACCATCACACCGTCGAGCATGATGCCGACGTGCCCTTTCCAGAAGATGAGATCGCCGCGCGTCACCCCTTCGAGATCTTCTGAGACGAGCACGTTGCCACCAAGCTCGGCCTGCTGCATGTCGCTGTCGCGCGGCGCCGGAATGCCTGCCGCATGCAGCGCCGTCTGCACGAGACCTGAACAATCGATCCCGACGCGCGTGCGGCCTCCCCAGAGATAAGGCGTACCGACGAAGCGCTCGGCAATTTCCGCATAGTCGCGCACGAAGCGGTCTCTCGGAGCCGCATGTCGCGCGTAGATGAAACCGCCACCCTCGAGTTCGAGAAACCGTTCGTCGCCGCTCCGAGCGGCGATCGGCGCATTCATCGGCAAATGCATGATCGGCGCCGACTTGATGTCCGGCGCGCCGTAAAGAAAGGTACCGAGCGTCTGGACGCGATGCGTGGGATTGGTGGCCCCGCGCGCGATCGTGTCGGAGCGCAGATAACCGACGTATCCGTCACGCGCGAGCTGAACCCAGGCCCAGCCGTTGTTTTCCTCGAAGACCGTCAAGTTTTCGCCGAACAGAGCTTCGGTCTCGAAACCGCGCGCCGGATCGGGCTGTTTGCGGAGCGGCACCGTCGCGCGAACGACGAAGGCTGCCTCGCCCGCAACATAACGCTCCGCGCGGACGACACCTTCGAGCGACTTCGCTGCGAGGTCCGGACGGAAAGCATTGCGGCGCGGATCGAGTGCGCCTGCGGGGCGTTGCGAAACTCCGGTATTCACGAGGTCAACTCTCGCCTCAGTTGTTCCATCACCGCGCGCGCCGTGTGCGGCTCTCCGCCTTTCGGACCGAGGGGCCGCGATGCCGGTCGCCAGCCATATAAGTCGAAGTGGGCGAAACGGCGAGCCTTGCTCACAAAGCGCTTCAAGAATAATGCCGCAGTTATGGCGCCCGCAAACGGCGATTCCCAGACGTTGTTAATATCAGCGACGTCACTGTCGAGATGGCGGCGGTAACCTTCCCAAAGCGGCAAATGCCAGAGCGGATCGCCGATCGAGGCCGCGAGCGGCGGCATGCTCCGCGCGAGATCATCGTCATTCGTGAAGAAGGCCGGCAAATCGGGACCGAGCGCCGTGCGCGCTGCGCCGGTCAGCGTTGCAAATACGAAGATGCTGTCGGGCTCGTCCGCGTCTGCGAGCGCCAGCGCATCGGCGAGCACGAGCCGGCCTTCGGCGTCCGTGTTCCCAATCTCGACGGTGAGACCGAGACGGCTTGCGATCACATCGCCCGGCCGGAAGGCATCGCCGCCGACTGAATTCTCGGCTGTCGGAATCAGCACGCGCAGGCGGCATTTGAGCCCCTGCCCCATGATCATGTGGGCCAGCGCCAGCGCCGTTGCCGCGCCGCCCATGTCCTTCTTCATCAGCAGCATGGCGCTGGCAGGTTTGATGTCGAGCCCGCCGGTATCGAAGGTGATGCCCTTGCCGACGAGCGTGATCTTCGGCGCGCCAGCCGGTCCCCAAGTCATGTCGATGAGACGCGGCTGCCGCGGGCTGGCCCGTCCGACGGCATGGATCAACGGAAAATTCGCGGTCAGCAGATCGTCGCCGGTCGTCACCGAAATATCGGCGCCATGACGTTCCGCGAGCACACGCGCGATGGCTTCGATGTCGGCCGGCGCCAGGTCGGAAGCCGGCGTGTTGATGAGATCCCGGCCAAGCCAAACGGCTTCGGCCGTGTTGATGATACGATCTGCCTCCGGACCCGCGAGCCGAAGCTTGGCGCGATCGCCGTTCTTGTCCTTGTTCTTATACCGCGAGAACGAGTAGGCCCCGAGAGACCAGGCCAAAGCCGCGAGCTCCTCGTGCGCCAGTTCCGAGGCGAACCGATACGTACCTGCGGGTAACGCCGGACTGAGAAGCCCAGCCAGCAGTTCGGAGGGACCGCTCGGCTCGCCCTGCTGACCGTTGCCGATCCCGAAGGCGACGGAGGCGATCTTTCCATCCGCGGCGGGAATGAGAACGGTGCGCTTGGAGCTGCCCGAAAAGGTCTGTGCCTTGAGCCAGGCGCGCTGAACATCGTCGAGCGCGCCGATCGCGTCGACGCCGTCGGAAGGGACGAAGTGAATAGGGATGTCGTCCGCGGCTTGAGCACCAAGTGCAAATGTTTCCGCCGCTGCCCAGGCTGCTGTCTCGACCATCCGTCTCACACTCCGCTGCACGTTGTAATCATTGGCTGAAATCACGCGCTGGCTGCAACTGTCGCGGCGGCCAGAGCACAGCTTTTCAGAGATGCATCTGCTTATACGGGTCTCCAGCAAAACTTAAGCGTTTGTTGACGCCTGCCTCAGAAACTGACGGCCATCTCAGATTCGCGCGCAAACCCGCGAATCATTCCCCTACGGAGACTTTCATGACGCGTGTTGAGCGCCACCTCCCGCTTCGCGTACTGCGGCCCGCTCGCCTGGGCACCATTGCTGCCCTTTCCGCGAGTTTGCTGCTCGGAGCGTGCTCCGCGTCGACCGACCTGCTGCCGAGCATCGCCATGAAACCGGACAGCGGCACCAAGACGGCCGACGCCACGCCCTCGTCGCCGCAAAACGAGTTGCAGAAGGCAACCATCTACTGGGGCAACGAATACACGAAAAAGCCGACCGAGATTCGCCCTGCGCTCAACTATGCGAAAAATCTGAAGGCTCTCGGCGAGAAAGAAAAAGCCCTCGCCGTCCTGCAACAAGTCGCCCTGATCCACGGCAACGACCAGGAAGTTGCCGGCGAATACGGCCGCCTGGCGCTGGAATTGGATCAGGTCGGCGTCGCCAACCAGATGCTGACTATGGCCGACGACCCGACGAAGCCCGATTGGCGTATCGTCTCGGCGCGCGGCACGGTAATGGCGAAGCAAGGCAAGTATACCGAGGCAATCCCGTTCTACGAGCGCGCGCTGACGCTCTCGCCCAACAACGCGACCGTCACGAACAACCTCGCGATGGCCTACGCAATGAACGGCGACCCCAAGAAAGCGGAAGACCTGCTCCGCCAGGCAGTGTCGGCGCCGGGCGCGACACCGAAAGTCCGCGAAAACCTCGCGCTCGTTTTGGGCCTCCAGGGACGCTACGACGAATCGAAATCTGTCGCTGCCAGCGTGCTCAACACCGATACGGCATCCGCCAACGCGGCCTATCTGAAGCAGATGGTGAAGCTCGAGCCGACGACCGCCATGCCCGATGCGCAAAGCTTCGCCGTCAATACGTCGGTCAACCCATCCGCACCGGCTGAGAGAGCATACCAGAACGCCACGGCAACCAGTGTGCCGTTGCCCGTCACACAAGGCGTCTGGCAAACGAGCACCGACGAAGCGCTGCCTATCGCGAGATAGCAGAGGCCATTCGCTTCTTTTCCAGCATTAGAGAACAGCCCGGCGGCTTTCAGTTCGCCGGGCTTTTTGCTTCGCGCGAACCGCTTCGCTCAAAAGAAATAGCCCCGATCACCGGATTGGCGATCGGGGCTAACGCGACACAAACTGCTTCTTGCGAGCGCTAAGCGATCCCTACTTTTCCATCTGCATGTAGGAGATGCCCGCAGGCCCAAGAATGACGATGAAAAGCACCGGCAGGAAGAACACAATCATCGGAACCGTCAGCTTCGGCGGCAAGGCCGCAGCCTTCCGCTCGGCTTCCGACTGCCGGATCTCGCGGTTCTCCTTCGCCATCGTCCGAAGCGCCTGCCCAACGGGCGTACCGTAGCGCTCGGCTTGGACCAGCGCCGTCATCACCGCCTTGACGCCGGGAAGTCCCGTGCGCTTCGCGAGATTTTCGTAAGCCTGGCGGCGGTCCTGCAAGTAGGAAAGCTCGGCCGTCGTCAGCATCATTTCTTCGGCAAGCTCGACCGACTGGCTGACGATTTCCTTGCCGACTTTCGCAAACCCCGCCTCGACCGACATACCCGATTGGACGCAGATCAAAAGCATGTCGAGCGCGTCGGGCCATGCCTGCTTGATCGCCATCTGCCGCTTCTGAACACGGTTGGAGATGAACATATTCGGCACGTAAAAGCCGAGAAATCCCGCGCCAAAGGCCATCAGGACATTGACCGGAGCAGAGTAGCCAGTGTCGTAGAGAACGAAGAAATAGAAGAGTGCGAAAAAGAAAAGCACAACCGGCGCGGCGACACGGAAGAACATGAATGACACGATATTCGCTTGCCCACGAAGACCGGCGCGCTTCAGGTTTTCCCGCAGCTCCTCGTTATCGAAACGCTCGCGCAGCTTCAGCCGATCGACGACCTGCTGCATGAAGCCCTTGGGCGTCGGCCGGAGGCGCCCGGTTTGCGCGCGGTCCTTCGTCGCCATTTCGGCAAGGCGCACCGAACGCAGTTTGCTGCGCTCGATCGCCATCTCTTTCATGCGGCGGTTCATCTGGTCACGCTGCAGCATCGGCAGCGCCACCGTTAGAACGGTTGCAAAAACGCAGAACGCCGCCAGCATCGTCGCGACGAATTGCGGGTCCATTACCGTGTCGACGAATGACATCATCGAAGTACTGCCATCATGTCCGTTTGTGCGAAAAGCAATCTAAAACTTGAAATTGATCATCTTCCTCATGATGACGACGCCCATCCCCATCCACACCGCGCCGAGGACAATCATGAAATGCCCCACGGTCGTTGTAAAAAGCGGCATCATGTAATCGGGCGAAGAAAGATAGACCATCGACATGACGCCCGGCGGCAACGAGCCGAGCACCAGCGCCGATGCCTTCGCTTCGGCAGAAAGCGCCTTTACTTTAAGCGCGAGCATTTGCCGGTCCCGGAGCACGTTCGAAAGGTTCGAGAGCGCTTCCGACAGGTTTCCGCCCGACTGCTGCTGAATGCTGATGACGATCGTCAGAAAGCGCATCTCCGGCAGCGGCATGCGCTCGCACATCCGTTCAAGGCCATCACCGATAGAAAGCCCCAGCCTTTGCTGATCGACGACTTCGCGAAATTCACTCGCAAGCGGTTCGGGGCTTTCGCGCGAAATGACCTGAATGCATTCATTCAACGGCAAGCCCGACTTGATGCCGCGCACCACGACGTCGAGCGCATTCGCCATTTGACCGACGAATTTCTGTTGGCGGCGATTGATCATTTTATTCAGGATCCAGCGCGGCAACCCGAGCCCGCCGACGAACACGACGACGAAGGTACCCACCATCGGAAGGCCGATGACGAAGATTGAGATCGATGCCAACAAAGCGGCAAGCAGTGCGCTCGCGACATAGAATTCGCGCGGCGTCATTTTCGTGCCGGCCCGCACCAGCTTCAGGCTGAGAGTAACCTTCTTATTAGCGTTCTCTCGATCTTCGAGTTCCTTCAAGGTGTCCGCGACCGATTTCCGGCGGCTGCTCTGAACGTCACCGGCGGCATTCGCAAGGCGTGCACCGCGCACACCGGAAACACTCTCCAGTCGCTTCGCCTGCCGGTCATCCGAAAAATACGGGTAGGCAAGTGCGAATACCACGCCTGCAAATGCCAGCGCCGCAAGCAGCGGAATCAATAGGGAATGAAGATCGACGTCAGTCATTGCGATCTCCCAGCGGACTACCGTGCTTGTCTGCGATTTCGGAAGCGACCAGCGCCGTCATCAGTCGCTCGGCCTCGCCGTAGTATTCCGCGCGCTCCATGAAACGCGGCCGCGTGATGCCCGTGGACCGGTGCCTGCCGATCAGCTTCCCGTGCGCATCCTCGCCGGTAATTTCGTAGACGACCAAATTCTGGAGCGTGATCGTCTCTTCTTCCATCCCGAGGACTTCGGTGACGTGCGTGATCTTGCGCGATCCGTCGCGAAGGCGCGACGCCTGAACGATCACGTCGACCGAGCCGCAAATCATCTCGCGAATGGTTTTGATCGGCAGCGCGTAACCGCCCTGCATGATCATCGATTCAAGACGGCTCAAGGCCTCGCGCGGGCTGTTGGCGTGCAAGGTGCCCATCGAGCCGTCGTGGCCGGTATTCATCGCCTGCAGCAAGTCGAAAGCCTCGGGTCCGCGAACCTCGCCGACGATGATCCGCTCGGGCCGCATACGCAGGCAGTTCTTGATGAGATCGCGCATCTTGATCTCGCCCTCGCCTTCGAGGTTGGGCGGGCGGGTTTCAAGACGCACGACGTGCGGCTGCTGTAGCTGCAGCTCCGCCGAATCTTCGCACGTGATGATGCGCTCGTCGTGATCGATCGAACCAGTGAGACAGTTGAGCAGCGTCGTCTTGCCGGAACCCGTGCCGCCGGAAATCAACACGTTGCAGCGTACCCGGCCGATGATCTCGAGGATCGTCTTCCCGTCTGGGGTGATCGAGCCGTATTTCACCAGCTGCTCGAGTCTCAGACGATCCTTCTTGAACTTTCGGATCGTAAGCGCCGGCCCGTCGATCGCGAGCGGGGGGGCGATGACGTTGACGCGCGATCCATCGGGAAGGCGCGCGTCGCATATCGGGCTCGATTCATCGACACGCCGGCCAACCTGGCTGACGATGCGCTGACAGATATTCATCAGCTGCTGATTGTCCGCGAACCGGACATTGGTCTTTTGCACCTTGCCCGCGACCTCGATGAAGGTCGTGCCGGCGCCGTTCACCATGATGTCGGCAATGTCGTCGCGCGCGAGAAGCGGCTCGAGCGGGCCGTAGCCCAGAACGTCGTTGCAAATATCTTCGAGCAGCTCTTCCTGCTCGGCAATCGACATCACGACGTTCTTGATTTGAATGATTTCGCTGACGATGTCGCGGATCTCTTCGCGCGCCGCAATGCCGTCGAGCTTCGACAGCTGCGTGAGATCGATCGTATCGATCAACGCGTTGAAGACCGTCGTTTTGACGTCGTAGTACTCTTCCGAATGTCGCCGCTGTGATTCGACGACCGGCTCCGCCGACCGCTGCACGGGCGGGCTCGCAGGCATGGTCGTCCGCCCTGGCGCCGCTGCACGCGCTTCGATAGCTGCAACAGCCGCCTGCGGTTCAGGTGACTGCGGCGCAACGCGCCTCTCTGACGATGAATCGTTCGAGCGCCTACCGAACATGCGATCCAGATCCTCAACGCTTGAGCTTCAACTTCTCCAGGATCGGCGCGATGGCCGACAGCGGCGAACTCTGTTTTTCCGCTTTAGTGTCTTTACGGCGCGTTAGCCTGAACGCCAGTTCGTGAAACTTCTCGATAGCTTTGGCTTTTGCGTTGAACTCACCGAGCATCTGGCCATTGTTGGCGGCCTGGCTGAAGGTCTCGGAGTCATAGTCGATGACCGAGATCACCTTTAGCCCCAGAGCCTGCTCGAATTCCTTAACGCTGATTTCCTGCCGCTTCGGCACGTTTGCCATGTTGAGGACGAGATGCGGCTTCTCGTCGTTTTTTCGCACCGTCTTCAGCAGATCGACGATGTTCTTGGCATTCCGGAGGTTCGCCAGATCCGGCACGGCCGTGATGACAACCTCGTCGGCCTGCAAGAGTACGCGCTTCGACCACGCCGACCACCCGTGCGGAAGATCGACGGCAACGAACGGCACATTCTGGCGCGCCACATCGATGACGATGGAGCAAGCTTCCGGGGAAATTTCGTAATCGCGGTCGAGAACCACGGGCGCCGCGAAAATCGAGAGATGTTCCGAGCATTTCGTCAGCAGGCGGTCGAGCAGCTGATCGTCGAGACGTTCGGGCGTCGCCAGAGCTTCGGCAATTCCCTGCACCGGGTCCTGGTTGAAATCGAGCCCCGTGGTGCCGAAGGCCAGATCGAGATCGGCGATCGTGACGTCGGATTTCAAAACCTCCGACATCGTCCACGCCACGTTGTGGCAGATGGTCGACGATCCGACGCCGCCTTTCGCACCGATGAACGCGAACACATGGCCGACGGGGTCGGTCTCGGGATTGTTGTAGAGATTCGAGATGCTCTCCATCAACGCCATCGGATCGACGGGCGCGACGAGATACTCCGCGACGCCGCGCTTCAGGAGTTCGCGATAGAGAACCACATCGTTATGGCGTCCGACGACGATGACCTTGGTCCCCGGATCGCAGCTTTCCGCGAGCCGGTCGAGATCGGCGAGCAGCTGGCCCGCTTTGAGCGCACTGTCGAGAATGATCAGATTTGGCGTCGGACTATCGACATAATGCGCGACGGCGGCGCCGATGCCGCCCATATGAACGCTGACATGCGCCTTCGACAACCGGCGGTCACCGGCGGCATGCTCAAGCGCTTCCGCGACATGAGCATCATCGCAAAATGCCTGGATCGAAATGCGCGGAATGGGCCGGGCGCGATCCGCTGGGTGGAGTTCCTGCGGCGCGGCATCATCGAGAAACGGCTCGTCGCTTGGAATGGCTGAAGCGTTCTTGGACATGTCGTCTCCGAAAGATCAGTTGCTGGCGCCAGGTTTCGCGATTGCGGCGTCTTCGCTCTTCGCACCGATCGGCGCGCCCTTCACGTATTTCGCGTACATATCGTCACGCCGATTTGCATCGCGGCTCGTCATCGTGCGCGGACCGAGAAGATCGGCCGGGTTCGCCACCATGACCGCGAGATTGCGTTGTCCCGCGCAGCCCATGTTCGGATAGGGCGTGTTCTGATAAGTGCGCGCGAGATTTTCCGACCAGTCTTTTCCGCAGTCGGGCGCTTCGGCGACATAGCGCATGTATGACAACCGCAGCGGCGCGTCCCGGCCGTCCGCATGATAAGCCTCGACCGCGATCGAGGTTTCTGAATAGCCGCTTTCGATCATCAAGTGACGAGCCTCGTCGGCCGCTTGCATCGCAGCGCTCTCATTTGGCGATCCGCCGGGAGCCGAAATGACGATGCGACTGTTGCCGGCATCCGAGGCCTTGCTCCGACCGGCGAACTCTAAGACGCGCGCACGCTGCATCGGCGTCAATCCGTCGGCACTCGTCGCGACTCTGAGGTTGAGCGTTGCCGGCTGCTGCGACACGAGGATCGGGTGGCGCTGCTCGGGGTCGACGAGCTGCCAACCCGCAACCTGAGGACCGGGCGCGTCGTGGCGGCAACCGGCGACGATAACCGGAAGCAACGCGGCGATGAGGACCTTCGCTATGCCCGATCGCACATTTTGCGGAAGGCGGTCGGTCGTGCACTTGCTCGGCATGATGCGTCTGCGCCCCAGCTATTCGACGATAAAACCGTAGTCACCCTTGAGACCGCCGGAAGGCATGACTTCGCTCTTGCCGTAGATCCTGTTGAGATGACCGAGAAAGTCCGCCTTGAGATCGGTCGCAGGCGCCAATCCGTCCGTCGGCGCCGCAAGCTGCTGACGCGACGTCGGCTGCACGAGATACGGCGTCACGATGACGACGAGCTCCGACTCCTGGTTCTGGAAATCGCGGCTGCGGAACAGAGTGCCGAGAATCGGAATGTCCTTTGCGCCAGGCAAGCCGTCGATGTTTTGCTGCGTTTTAGTGTTGATGAGCCCCGCAAGCGCCAGCGATCCGCCCGACGGCAGCTCCACCACAGTCTTAGCCTGCCGCGTATCGAACACCGGATTACCGCCGATGAACTGCGAAATATCGCTCACGCTGGTATCGATCTTCAGGCTAATGCGGCCTTCCGACAAAACGACCGGCGTAAACGAGAGTTGGACGCCAAATTTCTTGAACGCAACAGAGCTCGCTCCTGTTTGCGTGTCGACGCCGGTGACGTAAGGCACCTCGCCGCCCGCGAGGAATTCGGCTGCCTCCCCGGAGATGGCGGTGAGGTTCGGCTCGGCAAGCGTGCGGATCAACCCGTCGCGTTCCAGCGCTCGTATGGCCGACTGAATCCGATTGGATCCGGAACCCCAGCCCGAAAGCAGGCCGCTGTTGCCGATGGCGCCGTTACCGGGACCGGAGTTGAACGGGCAGATCGGCGCGCCGACGGCGCAGGCCGCGCCCGCAGCCGCAGGAACACCGAACGTCGGAAGCGATCCGAGGCCTTGCGCGGTCGTAATCGGGAATGAGTTTTGCGTGAGAAGCGTCGTCGAGAAGCTTCCCGATTGCAGCACGCCGCCGAGGTTCACGCCCATCTGCTTCAGAAGCGTACGCTGCACTTCGGCGACGGTCACCTTGAGCATCACCTGCTCTTCGGCTTCGACCGCCAGCATATTGATGACGGATTCCTTGACCTGGTTGGTCTGGCTCTGCTGCGACGCCACGCCTTCTTTGAGGTTAATAGACGCGCTCACGAGTTGCTGCGAGATGAACTGTGCGGCGATGTCGCCGGCGCGCGTCGAGTCGATCGGGCTCTTGACGCTTCCAGTCAGGATAACCGTCTGATTGAGCATCTCGACCTTGATCGACGAGCCGGTGATGATCCGGTTCAGAAGCGCCTGCAGCCCCGCCGTTTCCCTTTCGATGTAAAGTTCCATGGTCGCGAATTGCGCGCCTGACGTATCGAAAAAGAAAGCGTTCGCTTCGCCCATTCCTTTGGCGAGGAGAAAGACGCGGTTGGAGCTGAGCACCACCGCATCGACGACCGCAGGATTCGACACCATCACATCGCGGACATCCCGCGGGAATTCGAGCAGGACCGATTTGCCCATGCCGATCTTGAGGCTTTTCCGGATCGGTCCGCCAGCGTCCTGGATACGGATGAAGGACTGATGCTGCCCCGCGCCCGTGATGTCGCGATAAGACTCGTCGGAGTCTTGCGGCTGCGCTGAAGCCCCGGAAAGGGCCAGCATCGCGCCGGCAAGCATCACGATGGCGCGCAACTGTGCGCGCCACGAAAATCCGAAATTACTGCGCATGAGGCCCTATTACCTTATGACGACCACTGACTAACGATTTACTCAGTTCACGCCATACACACGCGACTTGGCTCCGTAGCGAACGATGCGCACGGAATTGTTTTTAGGCTTATCAAGATTGAGACTGCCGGCCCGTGCCGGATCGGTGCTCAAATCAGCGACACTGCGAAGCGACAGCGTGATTTCGCCCATTGAATTCGCGAGCGCCATCATCTCGGCTTGCCGCGGCGTCAGCTCCAGTGTCGCCGTCGTCGCCGAGCCGTCCGCCGCCTTCTTGCCTTCCTTCGTCTCGATCTGCTGCCCAATGGCCATCACACGCACATTGCGAAACAGCGTATCGGCGACGGTCTCTTCATGATTGCTGCGATTGCGCACCTGACGGATCAGAATGACGTCGACATGATCGTTCGGAAGGATCAAGCTGCCGGCCGCCGTCTCGGCTTTGATCTTCGTCGAAATGGCACGCATGCCTTGCGGCAGGATCGCAGCGAGAACGCCGCCCTGTCCTGCCTTGATCAGCTTCTGCGTGGTGATCGGCTCTCCCGCGAGCATCGGCGAACGCGCCACCGAGCCGGAGAGATTGTGCATCATCGCAACGCCGCCGCCCTGCTTCGTGACGTAACTCGCCGACACCGCTTCGGACGGCCAGGCTACCCAGCGAAAGCTTCCCTCGTTGACGATCTGCCCAACCGGGATATCCGACCCGGCGACCAGAACCTCTGTGGCGTCGACGGTTTTCTCGACGGTGACAGGAGCCGGCGGCGGCCGCACGAAAGCGCGCGCAACATAATAGGCAAGCCCGGCGGCACCTAAAGCCACCGAAAATCCAATGAGCTGAGCCCGTTTCATCCGCCCCGTAGTCCCTTGAGATCAAAAATCGATCTGCTCAGGACGATGACGCCCAATTGTCAATTTGAGGTTAATCTCTGTCTCGAAGCGAGGCTAAGGCAGAGAAACGTTGTATTGACAGTTATGAGAGCATTAACGGATGCCCGCCGCCGATGCACGAAGGCGGCGAGTACGTTACGCGAGAAGCGAAAGAAAGAGGTCCGTCATCGGGAAGACCGCGAGCGCGCCGGCTGCGATGGCGATGCCGTAGGGTATGGGACCCTTCGGAATGTGAAGGCGCCGTGCCCATCCCGGAAGGGCAAATGCTTCGGCCGGAACCAAATTGCGATAACCGAGAATCGCGAGCGACAGCACGCCGCCGAAAGCCGCGACGAACACGAGGTATTCGACAATATGATTGGCGCCGATCCAGATGCTTCCAGCGGCAATCAGCTTGGCATCGCCGCCACCGAGAAGATTGAGCGAAAAGAGAACGAACGTCACCGCCAGGATCAGTAACCCGATCGCGAGGTTCATGCCGAATGTCTCGAGCGGCATACGCGTGAGAATCGCCACGGCGACAAAGCCGCCGACAAGCGCGAGCGAGATCTTGTTCGGTATCTTCATTGTGAAGAGATCGTTGGCAGCAGCAAAGGCCATCGCAACGGGAAAGGTCATGAGAAAAAGCGATGCAAGCGACGTCATATGCAGAAACCTAGATGAATGCCACGAACGCCACGAGAATGCAGTATTTGAGTAAAAGCGGGCCTAACGAAAAAAGGCTCCGCGTGCCGCCCTTAGGCTCTGTCAGTTTGCCGGGGCGAAGGATGCAGCGATGGAGTTAAACGTGCCCTGCAATGTTGTCGAAATCTGGCTCAAAGCGCCGGCAATGCACGTACTCACGATCCCGGCGATCAATGCATATTCGATGGCCGTCGCGCCGTCTTCGTCACGCAGAAAGTTCCGCACAAGATCCTGATACATGCCGAAAAATCCCTTCTGTTTGCCTGGTTGGGCGCATTCGCCTTCCAGGGAACTGCTCCGGACAAGGCCAACGCAGAGTTATTAATCGTCGGTGGCCGGATGAATTCACGAAGCATTCCGGTAGAACCGAAAACCTTGATAAAAAAATGCGCCCGGAGCCCTTCTCCGAGCGCATTTTATGTATCCAAGCCAATACTACTTACTTACTGGCCATTCGCAGTAGTAAGTTCGCTACTCACTTTGCTGAACGTCGCATTGAGCTGCGTGCCAACGCCCTGGAGCGCGGTGATGATGCCGACAGCGACGATCGCGGCGATCAGGCCGTATTCGATGGCCGTTGCACCCGACTCGTCGTTCATGAAACGCGAAAACATGTTCATTTGTACTCTCCCAAAACTAGTCACAAGTAGTGTCCGATCCTGGTCCACCGGGGGTATCCGTCCTCGCGGTTGAACTTTAGCGAGAATAATCGTCAAAAATTAAATTCAGGTAAAACCGCAGAGGTTGAGCAGGTGAGACGACTAAAGACCAAATGAACACGGATTATTTCACAAGCATTAAAAGTATACATGAAGAAGAAACTCGATAAATTTCGTTACCAAATCGAAAATAACCGCACAAATACGCGAAAAATAATGGTATTTATAAGTTAATACTACTTAATTATTTGATTTTTTGCGGCGAGAGGCGAGAGAGTCAGAGTATAAATCCTGGCATCTTCTGCCCCACGATCTCGGCCGCAGCCGCGCGTGACCTTGGATGATCACCGCCAGCACTCGCGGGCGCACATTCAACTCAAGTAACTTTTTCCCTTCTGGCGAATGACGCGCCGCAACTTGCGCGATCGCGCCGAGGCGCCTCGCGCTCGATTGAGACGACCGTTACCAGTTCCTTCACCAATTCGTGCGGTAATTATCTCATCCTCGAGACATCGGACGCCGCATGCCCGCAAGATTCAAAACGACCGCAACGCCGCTTCGCCTTATTCGTCGCGCCGGCTACGCGAGCCTCATTGGGTTGCTTGCGACACCGGCCACCGCCGGCGATCTGATCGTGCGCTACGATCAATCGCAATTGCTGCGGCTTCCGAGACCGGCGTCCGAAATCATCGTCGGCAATCCCTCGATCGCGGACGTTACGCTTCAAGACGGCAACCTGCTCGTCGTGACCGGCAAGACATTCGGCATCACGAACATCATCGCTCTCGATACCGACCACAACGTCATCCAGGATCAGCGGGTGATGGTAGAGCGCGACGACCGCAGGGTCGTGAATTTGCATAAGGGGAGCCAGCGCTTCACGTTCGCCTGCACGCCGAATTGCGAACCGACGCTGACGATCGGCGATGAGAAGGATTTCTTCGAGAACGTCAAATCCGCCAACTCGAGCAAGACCAAATTCTCGGAAAGCGCGTCGGATCAGGGCATCAACGCCAACAACCAGCAATAATAGGCTGGAGGCCAACTGCGCCGCCCGGGTCAGAGAAGACGTATCGCTTTCGTTTAACGCTTTATGAACCGCGCAGAAGGAAAGACCTTTCGATAAATACGCTTTTAATGTTCCAGGACTACCTCTCAGCATAACGAGTGATGAGGGGCGCAATGCTTCTGCGGATGCCTATCTCCAATTTAAGAAAGGTTTGTCGCCGGCCGCTTTTGCAGGTCAGCAGCCTTCGTCGCCTTCAACGCGACGACAACGGCGCGACCGCGGTCGAGTTTGCGATCGTCGTGACTCCCTTCTTGCTGTTCATCCTCGGGCTCGTCGGCTGCGCCTTTTATTTCTTCATCATGAACTCGATCGAGAAGGGGATGGACCAAGCCACCCGGCTCATTCGAACCGGCCAGGCCGTTACCCAGAAGATGACCGTCGATCAATTCAGAAAGGCCATTTGCTCGGGAGCGGGCGCCTGGATCGATTGCAACAATCTGAAAGTCTTCGCTCAGGCCGCGGACACCTGGACCGATTCACTGCAGCCGACGCAGTGCTTGGGTAACACCAATAACCAAAACCAGATCATGAAGCCCACGGATCTGATCGCAATATATACGGGCAACGCAAGCCAGGTCGTCATCGTCACGACCTGCTACCAATGGAATTTCACCGCCAAGCTGCCCCTCATCAAGCTTGGCAATTCCCCAGACGGTTCGACCATGCTGCAAACCGCGACCGCGTTCCGCAGCGAGCCATACCCGAGCAATTGAACCCATGCACCAGATCGGTCATCTCCGATTGATATCGCGATTTCGCTGTTTCTTACGCGATAGCGGCGGCGTCGCGGCAGTTGAATTCGCCTTCCTGGCTCCGGTGCTGATGTTGATGACCTTCGGCACTTTCGAAATAACCCGCGCGCTGATGATGCACCAGCGCTTTCAGAGGGCGACGGCAATGATCGGCGATCTCGTCGCTCGCGAGCAGCAACTCGGGGCGAGCAGTTCCGAAGCCGTGACTCAGCTGAACTCGATCATGAAGGCGGCGCAGCACGCGATGGCGCCATACAGCTACACATCATTGCAGATGGGGATCTATCAATTCAGGGCGAACAGCACCGACGCGACCAAGACGCGGATCGAATGGTCTTACGGGTACAACAACATGATCATTCAGCCCTGCTCTCTGACTTACACCGCGAACAAGCTGGTGCCCTCGAACCTGCTCTCGAAAGGCGACGCGGCAATCATCATCGATGCCAAGTACCAGTTTTCACCGCTTCTGACGAACCTCCTGCCGAATGTTATCAAGCAGATGACTTGGACCGACACGATTACGTTTGCTCCGCGATTCGGCTCGGTGTTTTACGGCCAAGCCACGCAAAATTCGGTTTGCCCGACCTAGTCGGCCCCTCACGATAAACTTTCCCGGCCAGTGTGTGAGCCGGGCACCCATACCTGATTAAATTTACATACTTTTTTAATTAATCCGACTACGGAGGAAATTAATCCTCCGCCAGCGGAACGGATAGCATCCAATTGTCAGCGAACACCTCGTCGAGGCAAGTAATGGGAATTATTTTTTCGCCGGGAGGAAGGAATTGAGTAATCCTTTCTAGCAACGGCAAGACCCTCTCTTGTTTTGTCGCAACCATCCGGTACAGTTTGCTCGTTTAGCATTAAAAATGCTTAGGGACCTGTCACCTTATGGGACGAAGATCCGTACATTCACCGGAGGAATTGCGGCAGCTCATCCTTGATGCCTCGCAGACGATCGTCGAGCGCAACGGGATTACGGGATTATCCGCTCGAGAAATCGCCCGCATGATCGGTTATTCACCGGGCACGCTCTACAATATATTCGAGAACCTGGACGACGTTCTGCTGACCCTCCAGGTGCAGCTGATGGGCCGTACTCTCGAGCACATGAAGCGCGTGCCGCTCGGACCGGATAACGACAAAAATATCGAAGCATTGGCGTATGGATACGTCGATTTCGCACTCGTCAATCGCCGGATGTGGAACCTGTTTCTTGCCCACAGCTTGCCGCCGGGAACGAGCGTGCCGGTATTACTGCACGATTATACGAATAGTCTGATGGATATCGTTAGAGGCGCTCTTGAACCGATTGCGCCCCATGAGCCGCGGGAATCGCTGGACGCAATGGCGCGCGCTTTTTGGGCCGGTTTGAATGGCATTACGGCAATAGCCGCTACCGAAAAGGGCGTTTATCTGACGCCCGCCACGGCACAATCGTACGCCAAGGAATTGACGACGCTCTTTCTTAAGGGCTTGCGTTCCGAGGCGGCGCATCGGTAACCGGAGCAGCCTCAGGCACTGCTTCCGCAGCGGGCTTGGGCGCCACAACCTCCGGCGCAGTCTTTGCTGCTTCCGGATGCGCACCGTTCGCCTGCGGCGCGCCCCCATGATCGCTGATTGAACTTGTCGTGATGCCGTTCGCGGCGTCCGGCTTCCGGCTGGCAAAGTGCGGCCCCTCGACGATCCCGAACCATTTGTCAGTCGGAAGAAGCCGCTGGCTGAGGCCCGTCCACATGCTCCGCGAACTGAGGCCATCGACGAATGTCGTCGTCTGGGGCGAAAGCATGATCGCCGCGGCAACTGCGCCCGCCATTGCAACCGACGCGCCGATGTGCCGACGATCGAAAAGCTTCAGCGCTGTGCCGAACGACGATTTGATGCGCGTGTCCATCACGTCGACGGAATAGATCTCATCCAGCGTCAGGTGCGTGATGTAGCCGACGAACATGAAAGCGGCCGCGAGCCAGGAAACGCCCTCCGGCTTGTCGAGCAGATGCCGGAACACGATCGCTGTCGCGACGGACGAGAAGACCGCGGCGAGGATCGAATGCCAGATGCCTCTGTGCACCGAAATCCGATGGAAGATCGCGTGCAGTCCGTATCGCACGAGCAGCAGCGTCCCGAGCCACAGCACCCAGAGTTCGGCTATCGAGTATTTGGTCGCCGCGTTGAATAGAACTGCGAATGAAAAGAAGATCGCGAGCCCGGCAAACATCGCGCGGCTCGGCCGCGAGTCCTTGAGATCGATATCGGGCAGCACGGAACCGAGCACCCCCGCCAAAGTTACCGCGACGAGATTCTGCGGGGCCACGACGTCTGCGGCGAGCGTGAGGGTTGCAAGCGCACCCGTTACGACGGTACCAATCGCGATGTGAGTGGTGAAATTCGCCATGATTGCCCCAAACCGCAATGCCTGCTCGGAAGCCGAGACTTGAGGACTGGCTGGCGGTCCTCTCTTGGGCTAATGGAGCATCAGATTCGCACCCTCCCGGCGAGGGCCTGATGCGGCGCGGATGTGGATAAGCCTGCGAGCACGAAGGCTGCACTGGGCGCAGCGACGCTCTGCTCCCATGGGCAGTGATTCGAAATTTGAGACCAATACGCACCCATCGAGGGAACACGACTCTTAATGTTCACGGCCGCTGAAAATAAAGACCACAGAATTGCACGCATCGCCGCGATCAATATCGCCGTGGCGTTGATCGTCGTGTCGTTGAAATATATCGCCTACGCTGTTTCCGGATCGGTGGCCCTCTTCTCCGATGCGCTCGAAAGCATTGTCAACGTGATGACCGCGATCGCGGCCTACAGCGCCATCCGGCTCAGTTCCAAACCTGCTGACGCCGATCATCCCTTCGGCCACTACAAGGCCGAATTCCTCGCCGCCATGTTCGAAGGCGCGATGATCGCCGTCGCCGCCGTGCTCATTTTGATCAAGGCTTACTCCGGCTTGGTCAATGGCGTCGAATTTGAGAATCCGGGCCTTGGCCTCGCAATCAACGTCCTGTCGACGATAATCAACGCCGGCTGGGCTTGGGCGATGATCAAATGGGGAAGGAATTGGCGCTCGCCGGCACTCGTGGCGGATGGCCAGCATCTGTTCACGGACGTCATCACGTCAGTCGGTGTCGTCATCGCCCTGATCTTGGCCATTCTGACGGGCTGGACCATTCTCGACCCACTGATTGCCGCCGCCGTCGCGACCCACATCCTCTTCATGGGCTACAACATAGCTACGGAGTCCATGTCGCGATTGATGGATCAAGCGGCGAGTCCGGACATCGAGGGCCGCATCAGAGGCGTTATCGAAGCAAACGGCCATGGCGCGCTCGAGGCGCACGATATTCGCACCCGCCAGGCCGGGCGCGCGCTCTTCATCGAATTTCATCTCGTCGTGCCGGGCACGATGACCGTCGATGACGCCCACGTCATTTGCGACCGGCTCGAGGATGCGATTGAGCAGAGCATCGAAGGCTCGGAGGTCGTGATTCACGTCGAGCCGGAGTACAAGGCGAAGCCGGAGGCGTCGGGCGCCGTACCGCTTTAGGCGCGAACGGCCCAGAGATCGTATTCATCGGCTTCGACAACTTTGCCGCGGATGACATCACCGGCTTTCAGTTCGTCGTCACCGTTGAGAAACACATTGCCGTCGATATCGGGCGCATCCCACTTGGAGCGTCCAATGGCGCCCTCTTCGTCGACCTCATCGATGATGATGTCGATCGTCGTTCCGACGCGATCTCGCAGCATGTCGCTGCTGACCTCTTTCTGCGCTGCCATGAAACGATGCCAGCGCTCTTCCTTCACCTCTTCCGGAACCGCGCCCTCGATCGCGTTGGCGCGCGCGCCGTCAACGGCTTCATACTTGAAGCAACCGGCGCGGTTGATCTTGGCTTCCTTGAGCCAGCTGAGCAGGAACTCGAAATCTTCTTCGGTCTCGCCCGGAAACCCGACGATGAACGTCGAACGAATGGCGAGGTCCGGACAGACGTCACGCCACCGGCGGATGCGCTCTGCCGTCTTCTCCTGCGACGCCGGACGGCGCATCGCCTTCAAGACGGAAGGAGAGGCGTGCTGAAAAGGAATGTCGAGATAGGGAAGGATCTTGCCCTCGGCCATCAACGGAATGACGTCGTCGACATGCGGATAGGGGTAAACATAGTGCATCCGCACCCACGCACCGAGATCACCCAGCGCCCGCGATAAATCGAGAAACCGCGCTTTGAGCGATCCGCCCTTCCACGCGCTTTCCGCATACTTCAGATCGAGACCGTAGGCGCTCGTATCCTGGCTAATGACGAGCAGCTCTTTGACGCCCGCGCTGACGAGCCGCTCTGCCTCAATCAAGACGTGGTTCGCGGGACGGCTGGCGAGATCGCCTCTGAGCGACGGGATGATGCAGAACGTGCACCGGTTGTTGCAACCCTCCGAAATCTTCAGATAGGCGTAATGGCGCGGCGTAAGCCTAAGCCCCTCGGGCGGCACGAGATCGAGAAAGGGATCGTGCAGCGGCGGCACGGCGTCGTGCACGGCCTCGACGACCTGCTCGTATTGATGCGGACCCGTTACGGCGAGAACGCCCGGATGCGCCTCGCGAATACGGTCCTCCTCGACGCCGAAACAGCCGGTGACGATCACGCGCCCATTGCCGTTCATTGCCTCGCCGATGGCGTCCAGACTTTCCTTCTTGGCGGAATCGAGAAAGCCGCACGTGTTGACGACGACGACGTCGGCACCGGAATAGTCGCGCGCAATCGAGTAACCTTCGGATCTGAGCTTGGTAATGATGCGTTCGCTATCGACGAGCGCCTTCGGGCACCCGAGCGAGACGAACCCGACCTTGGGCGTGCGCGGTTCCGGCGCGCTTGGGCCGTGCGCTAGCCGCCGCACCTTTGCACTTGCCTTTGCCTTGATCTTTCCAGAGGGTCTCGCCATGTTCGCGCTTCTAGCCTTCGGACTTCGCAAGCGCAATCGCGACACTGTAGCAGCTTCCTGAAGATAGCCCCGTGACCGGTATCCAAACCGACCAGGTTTCCCATAAAACCGGCGCTCCGCTTACCAATCCGCGTGCGGCGGCAAGAGCTTGGCTCGAAGCCGGGCGTCCGGTCGCCATCGCAACGGTGATCGAAACCTGGGGCTCGGCGTCGGTGCCGCCCGGCGGCCAAATGGTGATTGCCGGCATCGACGAATTCCAGGGCTCCGTTTCGGGAGGCCCTGTCGAAGCGGACGTCATCTCCGCGGGGCTCGATGTCGTCAAGACCGGCAAACCGGTAACTTTGAGTTTCGGCATCCCCGATGAAGCCGCGCAGCGTGCCGGCCTTGCGTGCGGCGGCAAGATACGCATTTACGTCGCGCGCCTCGATCCGAAAACCGGCCTCGACTTGATCAGACGATTGGAAGACGCCGCCGCCAAACGCGCTCCCGTTGTCGTCACGACGCACCTCTCGGACGGCGCCTACGAAATCCACGATGGGAGGACGACGGCCGATCCGGCGATTGCAGAAGCGGTCCGGCGCGCCCGCAGCGCCGTCGACAAAAGCGGCGATACGTTCGTTCATGCATTTACGCCGCCGCCGCGCATCGTCATCGTCGGCGCGACCCACATCGCTCAGCATCTTGCAACGATGGCAACCGCGGCCGGGTACGAAGTCAAGGTTCTCGATCCGAGAACGTCATTTGCCAATGCCGCGCGTTTCGATGCATCTCAGATCGTCGCCAGATCGCCGAAAGAGGCCTTCGAGAAAACGCCCGCCGATCCGTTCACGGCCGTTGTGACGCTGAGCCACGTGGGTCAGATCGACGATGAAGCGCTGACCATCGCGCTCAACTCGCCATGCCGCTACATCGGCTCTCTCGGCTCGCGGCGAACGCATGCCAAGCGCGTGGAACGATTGAAGGCCGCGGGCTTCACGGATGCTGCCATCGCCCGCATCAACGCCCCCGTCGGCCTCGACATCAAGGCCGAGACGCCCGGCGAAATCGCCACCTCGATCCTCGCCCAAATCATTTCGGCCTTCCGGAAAGTGCCGGAGTAAAACGCCCCGCGATCCTCCGCGCCGCCGGTCAGACGACCCGACGCAAGTGATTGTCGAACGCAATATCGCGAAGCTCGTGCTCCGCGATCGTCGAGGCCTGCGCCGTTTCATAGCGCACCACGCCGAAGCCCGATGATGCCGCGAAGTCAGCGTCGCCATGAGACGCAAGTCCGCACACATCCTTCAAATTGCTCTGCCCGACAACCTTCGCCGTAGCGGTGTCGACGTAGAGCACGTGCCCTGCTTTCGGAGCGCTGGCCGCAATCGTCCGCCCGTCGGCGCTCACCGCCATAGCGCCGATGTATCCCTTGAGGTCGCTGCCGCCCTTGGCCTGCGGCTCGATGAGCTTCAACGCCCGATCCGGACCCGCGCTGCCGACGAGCTGCGGAGTCTCGCCCGGGCTGCCTTCCCATTGAGCGCCGAACCATACGAGGCCCGTAGCGTCTTGCGTGACATGCCGGATCGAAAGCGATTTGAGACCGCCCGTCATGTCATGCTTGGCGATGAGCTTGCCGGTAACGGCGTCGACGAACGCCAGCGACGGCTCCATCGCATCGACGTTGAGATTTTCGCGTCCAGCATCCGGCACCGTATCGAGACCGCCGTTGCCGACGGCGATCGTCCGGCCGTCCGCCAGCAGCATGATCTCGTGCGGGCCGGTGCCGTAGCTCGGATGTTCGCCAATCTTCTTGAAGCCGGAAGCGACGTCGTAGATCCCGATCAGACCCTGTCCGCTGCCGATGTCGGCCTCGGACGCGTAGAGCAGTCGCCCGTCCTGCGAGAAACTGCCGTGACCGAAATAGTGCCGCCCTTCGCCGGGCGTGAAGACGTATGGCTGACGCGTCGTGCCGAGGTCGAAGGCGACGCCGAACGTTCCCGGCCGCCGCGCGAAGACAGCAACGTTGTTCGACGGGCGGTGAATGGCGATGTCGTGGCCGCGGCCCGAGAGGGCAACCTCTCTGATGACCGATCCATCGGCGCGAAGAAGAAGCACGCTGTACGTGCCTTCGGCGCGGCGCGCGGCGCTGACGTAGGCGATGTCGTCAGTGCCCTTTGCCAGAGCGCCACGCATCGGCGCCGTCCCAACGAACGCCAGCGTGCCGAGCAGCAACGATCTCCGGTCAATCGCCATCGAGTTCATTGAACCCCACAGTCAGCTTGGCTGCCACCGACAGCCGGTTGGACACCATGTTGCGAAGTCCGTTCGTGCGGTCGAAAATTTCTCGCGGCGTGGGCGCATCGTCGCGCTCTGCATGTGCGGCGTGACCGCCAGCGCCGTCGCTCGCTTCGAGTGCGCGCCACGTTCCCGCAACCCAGTCCTTCATCCAGCGCTTGTCGGGCGTGAGATAATCTTCGAGCTGGAGCACTTTGTAGAGTTGGTGTAGCGACGCGATGCTGGCCGCATAGTACGGCTTCTGCAGTCCCGATTTGTCGTAGGGCGGCTTGAGACGAATTTTGGGATCGATCTGCGGCTTGATCTGCAGATCGGCCGTCAGCGACAGTCCGACGATCAACGCTTTGACGACCTCGACGGCGGCTTCGCTCGGGTTCTTGTAGGTATCATTGTCGGGACCGGCATGGAGCATCTTCTCGGCCCAGCCGCCCGGCTTCTCCCACTCGGTGACGATCTCGCCCACCAGACGAACGATATTCGCGGCGATCGCCTCCGCGAAAAGGCAGCGATAATGCGCCGGCTCGCCAGGCCCGAGCGGCACATCCGGATCGCGGATCAGAATTTCGAGCGCCGTCAGCCCTTGCACCGCGGCACTCTGTTTGCCAAGCGCGCCAGACTGCGCGATCGCCTCGTCCTGCTTCGTCAGAATGAGCCGCATCTGCCGCGCCAGATAGCCCCGCGGATCGGGCCAGAACGAGAGCTGCTCGCGGCGGCCCCCTTCGAGCATCGGCCCGAAGCGAAGAAAATCGACGCCGGCATAGGCAATAACGGCCTTGTCAAATTGCTCCGAAAGCTCGCGGTTGGCGTCCGCTGAGCCCGTTTTGCAGACGTTTGCGACTGCCGCCGGCAAGGGCTCCGCTGCCGCCTTCAGTGCTTCGAAATGCGGAATGATGTGCCTCTCGATCGCAGCCTTCACCATCCCCTCATGACTGATGGGTTCGCTGGCGGAGACGCTTGCGGCTTGCACAACTAATGCGAGGATCGAGAGCCCGACGAGGGTCGCTTTTCGTATCATCTTAACCCGTTCACGTATTCGGCAAGCCGCCTCTTGTCGTCCGGCGAGAGCGCCTCGAAAAGATTACGGCTATGCTCGGCCTCGCCGCCGTGTTTTCCAATCGCTTCTTCCACGGTCGCGGCCGACCCGTCATGGAGGAAACGCCGTTGCTCGGAAGGTAAACGGTGACCGATGAGCGGGGCAGTCCGCCATTCCGATGACTTGACGCCGGGCTCGCCGACACCGTCATCGAGCGAAGGACCCATATCGTGAAGAAGCAGATCGGTGAAGGCCGGAATTTGCCGCCCGTCGCGCGTCGCCAGCGTCTGCACGTGGCAACTGGCGCATCCGATGGCGCCAAAGACCGCGGCGCCAGGGGAATTCGCCGCATCCGATGCCGCGCGCAGCGTTTTGAGATAGCTGTCGATGTACCCGAGCATCGCCGAGGAAATCTCGCGCCCATCGAATTCCGGGCTCTCACCGTTCGGCAAAGCGAGGCACGCCGTCTCGAGCTTCGTGCAGTCCCCGTAAGGGAACGGCATTTTCGGACTGGATAATCCGATATCGATTGCAAATGCATGCGCTACCTGATCGTTCAGTGTCACGTGCGCAGCTTTCCAGCCGTAGCGCCCGATCCCCTGCGCGGTGACGTTTGCGCGTCCTTTGATACCGTCCGCATTGCGATCGCCCGGATCGGCGCGCTTCAGAATTTCTTCGTCCGGAACGTCATCGAACGCCGCCCGTCCGAAGAGCGGCGGCGCGAGCCGAACGCCCGCGTGGACGCCGTCGGCGAGCGCCGGACCCGCAAGGTTGTATTTAAGACCAGGAAGAAAGCGCGCCTGCCCTTCAGGCATCAAAGTGGGCACCGCATCGGTCTGCAGTTGCAGGCCATAAAAAGGATCGGTCGTTCCGTCGCCCTTACCGAAGCGCACGACAGCACCCGAAATATCCGCTTGCCCATCGTCACGGGTCACGAGATGCGCGCCCTCGCCGCGCGAATGGCAGCCGGTGCAGGAGCGCGATGAGAAGAGCGGCCCGAGCCCGTCGGTAGCCTTCGTCGAAGCCGGCGCGGGGATCCATTGACGGTCAAAGAGCGCTTTCCCGACCGCCGCATCGAGTTGATCCGCTCGAAGCATATCTTCAGGCGCAAGTGTAACGAACAGCAGTGCAATCGAGATGCGAAGCCAGCCGTTCACACGACCTCGATGTAGCCCATCATGCCGGCTTCTTGATGCTCGAGAATATGGCAATGGAACATCCACTTTCCAGGTTCGCCCGCAACGAGGCCAACCTCGATACGCTCATTGGGGAGCAGCAGCACCGTATCGCAGCGAACGCGTGGATGGTGCCGCAAGCTCGAACTCAATACTTCGAAAGTGTGCCCGTGAATATGGATCGGATGCGACCGCGGCGTCGTGTTCTTCAACTCGAAGATGTAGCTGTTGCCGGATTTCAGAACCGCGAACGGCGGCCCGAGATCCTTATGATCGTGTCCGGGCCAAGCCTCCTTGTTGATGGCCCAGAACGTCCGTTTCGAGAGACAGAGCGGGCCGATCTGGATGTCTGAAACGGCACTCGTCGCAGCAATCGAAGCGCCAGTTGGCGTCGCGGAGAATTCAAATGGCATCCGCTGCGCCGAAGCTTCGTCGAGCTTGGCGAACGGCATCACCTTCAGCGGCGTCGGCTCGAACGGACCCGTGCGCTTCGGCGGACCTTCCGACTTGAATTCCGCGAGCAGGTACGGCTCTTTCGAAAAATAGTCGAAGAGCTTCACAGATTCTCCCGGCGCCGCCGTGCGCAGCAAAACGTCGAGGCGCATGCCAGTGCCCATCCGCCAGGATTCGAACGCCATCGGCGGAATTCCGTTGCCATCGACCGCGATGATCGCCGCGCCGGCATTCTCGAAGCCGATTTCGGAAATGCGCATCGGATCGAGATTGTAGAAGCGAATACGAATGTCGGCCGACGACGGAACGGTGATGACGGGCGATTTCTCTCCATTGACGGAACGAACGGTCCCGGGCGTACCGCCCTTGGCGGCACCCTCGTCCGTCGTGAACGGCAGGAATGCGCCATCGGGACCGATGCGCCAGTCTTTCATCAAGAGCACGACTTCATCGTCAGGCGGCGAAACTTCGTCACCCTCGACGATCAGCACGCCAATCAAACCGCGCCCGAAATGCTCGGTCGAGTTGCAGTGCGTATGGAAGAAAAACGAGCCCGTATCCGGCGGCACGAAGGAATAACGGCCTTCAGCCCCCTGGGCGATCGGCTGCTGCGTCATGTAGGGGACGCCGTCTTGATCGTTCGGAATCCGGAGGCCGTGCCAGTGGATCGAGGCGACCTCGCCGACCATCGGCAGATTGTTTTTGAAGACCGTATCGAACCGCTCGCCGAGCTTCATCCGCACGATCGGAAACGTCGCGCCGGCCTCGAACGTCCACAACGGCAACGTTTTGCCATCGAAGCACGGAAGCGCCGTCGGCCGTTCCGCTAGATCGAAGGTGACCGCTTTGACGCCCTCTGCGATAGGCCGGGCGATGACCTCCAGCGGATCGGCCGCGCGCGCTTCAACCCTGCGTCCAACGGCGAGAAAACCCGCCGCTGCGCTTCCCGAAAACGCCGCTGCGCCGGCGATGAGGTCTCTGCGTGTCACCATGCGAAAACCTCATCGAAGGCAGCGGTTTTGTTGGCTGGATAGTCCAACTACTTTGCCTTGGCGACCTTGTCCGGATCATCGAGGCTGTCGGAACCCTCGATCTTCACCTTGAGGTTCAACGCCGCAACGACACCTTCGAGGGCTCGCGCCTGCGCCACGAGAGCATCGACACCATCGAGGATGAGTTTGTTGCCTTCGTCGTTGCCGGCTGCCAGCATCTGGTCATAGAGCATCGTGCCGGAATCGGCCTTGGCCTTGATCGCGTGCATCTTCTCGAGCGTCGTCGCCATCGCTTCGTCGACGCGCTTTGCAGCCTCGGGTGCCTTCGCGCGCGCGAGATCGGCAATGCTCGGTCCGCTTGTCGCCGTCGGACCGTCGTATTTGCCGTTCCACAGCGCGATCATTCCGACTTCGTCGTAGTAATGGCTGTTTTGCGTATTGTTCGAGAAGCAGTCGTGCGCCTCTTCCGGATCGTGCAGCAGCACGCCGAGCTTCATCCGCTCGCCTGCGAGTTCGCCGTAAGAGAGCGAGCCGAGCCCGGTCAAGATCGTCGAGAGCTGAGCGCTTTCGTCCTGTCCAGCGAGAGCCTTCCGCGCCGCGCCGTCCGGCTTCCAGTTGCCCACCATTTCGGTGAGGTCATCGACGAGCAAGCCGGAGGCAGCCTTCAGATAATCCCGGCGGCGGTCGCAGTTTTCATGCGTGCAGTTCTTGAGATCGAAATCGCTGGCCGCCCGCTCACCGGCTTTGACGCCGGGCTTGTGCAAATTCTGGCCCCACAGCAAGAACTCGATCGCGTGATATCCCGTGCCGACGTTCGCTTCGACGTTCAGAGCGCTGTTGAGCTGCCCGATGACCTTCTTGTCGATCTTCGATGCGTCGAGAATTTTGGGGCCAAGGCGGATTTTCTTGTTGGCGATGATGTTCGCCGTGTAGAGAGGATTTTCTTCTTTGGTATCGCCGTAGCTCGCCTTGTCGACATAATCGATCAGGCCTTCATCGAGCGGCCACGAGTTGATGTTGCCTTCCCAGTCGTCAACGATCTTGTTGCCGAAACGGAAGCCTTCCGTCTGCATGTAGGGAACGCGCGAAGCCTTCCACGCCGTGCGCGCGGCTTCCAGGGTTTCGGCGCTCGGTGCCGCCAGCAAGGCATCGATCGACTTATCGAGATCCTTGGCCTTGGCCAGCGCATCGGAGTATATCGCCTCCGCCAGATTCCCGTAGTTCTTCACAACGTCTTTGGTCGCAGGTGCCGCGAAAGCGGGCGCTCCCGATCCAAGGACGGCTGCCAGCGCCAATTGAGTTGCGCAGGCTAATAGAAACGCCTTTTTCGACATCTCAGTCTCCGTAACGAGCTATATTCAGGCGGCACAACATAAGTGCAGGGGATCCCCGGACCCCGATTATTTACCGTGATGGTATAGAATGCGGCGCTGGCCGACTGTCAAGTGAACTCCGAGCCGTCCCGCCCCTTGCCACGCCGATAAGATTTGTGAAACAAGCAAGTCTCAGGATTTTTGAGCCGCGGCCGCGCGGCACCGGGTAAATACAGATGCGCTTGACGAAGCAGACCGGGCACGCCATCCGCATTCTGATCGATTGCGCGCTGGCCGGAGATCAACTCGTAAAGGTCGCCGACATCTCCGACCGGCTCGGCGTGACCAAGCAGAACGTATTTAAAATTGTGCACATCCTCTCGCACGCAGGCTTCCTCTCGGCCGTTAGGGGACCGAACGGTGGGGTGCGCCTTGCTGCACCTGCCACCTCCATCAAGATCGGCGACGTCGTCCGGGCGATAGAAGTGACGCGAGTGCAAGTCGAGGGCGGAAACGATCCGACGTCGAACGATGCGGACCCCGGCAATATCAACGCCATGTTTGACGACGCCCTGACGGCATTCATCACCGTGCTAGATCAGCATACGCTTGCCGAACTCGCGGTGCGCTCGCCGATAGGCCTGAGCGAGACCGAAGAGCCCGGCGAAGACAATCGCAATAGTAAGGTCCGGCGCAAAAAGCCGGCGGCACGCAGTTCGCGGCGAAGTTGACCCTTGCTGGCTGGCTTATCCCGCTCTTCGCAGATAGTTCAACGGGATATGACCCGTGAGAACTTCCGTTTGCGTTTCGCGGCGCTAGCCGCATGTGCGCTTCTTGCACTCATTCCGACATGGATATGGGTCGGCGAGCCGCTGCGCAGCATACTTTTCGTTGTCTGTGGTTTGGTATCAGGAGTGTCCGCGCTGTTGGCCTGGCGGCACCCCGCACTCGATCAAAAAGCGAATGAAATGGCTGGTTTGATCTCGAATTCCGACAAGATGCTCACATGGATGGACCTTGCGGCGGCGATGCCCAATCCCGCCATCATCCTCGATCCGGCATCCGTCATTCTGAATTATAACGAAGCAGCGTTGAGCCTCTTCGATCGCTTGCGGCAAGGTGCACCTCTAGAGCACGTAAATCGTGACCCCGAACTCATCGCGGCCGTTTCATCGGCCTTCGAAAAGGGCGCGAAGCAGACGGCACGCCTAGTCCCGCGCGGCGGCATGGGACAACGTCTCATCGCCACCGTGACGCCGCTCGGCGGCGACAAGCAGCATCAACCCTTGGCCGCATTGATCACGATCCACGATGAGTCGGAACAGCATCGCCTGCTCGAGATGCGCGCGGATTTCATCGCCAACGCCAGTCACGAATTGCGCACGCCGCTCGCATCCGTGCGAGGCTTTATCGAAACGCTGCAGGGACCGGCGCGAAACGATGAAGCCGCACGCGAACGATTTCTCGCGATCATGGCCGATCAAGCCGAACGCATGACACGTTTGATCGACGATCTGCTTTTGCTCAGTCGCGTCGAAGAGAAGGCCAACCTGAAGCCAACGGGCCGCGTCGATCTGAATGATTTGATCGAGGACGTTATAAGGTCGCTGGCGCCGTTCGCCGAAGAGCGGCATATCTCGATCGATGTCGAATCCGCGAGCGGCGAACTCGTGGCGATGGGCGATCGCGACGAACTGTTTCAAGTCTTCCACAACCTCGTCGAAAACGCCGTCAAATACGGCCGGGTCGGCGGCACGGTGAAAATTTCGTTGAAAAAGAAATCTAGCGTTCGAGCAGAAAGCGTCGGCGCCCGCGCCTTCATTGCAATCTCCGACGACGGTCCTGGTATCGCTCCCGAGCATTTGCCCCGCCTTACCGAGCGCTTTTACCGCGTCAGCACCGAACATTCCCGCCGCGTTGGCGGAACCGGCCTTGGCCTCGCCATCGTCAAGCACGTCCTCAACCGCCACGAGGGCGAACTTTCAGTACAGTCGGTGGTTGACAAGGGAACGACCTTCGATGTCGTTTTACCGGCATATAAATAAAATTATTACAAAACAAAACGTTGCACTGTCACAATTCTATTGTGTCACATCGCTAGAAGTGGGCTGGCGATTGAACGACAGTTTTTTGAAGGCACGCCGCTAAGGCGGCTTCACTTTCAGAATGTCCGCGTTCGTCGCACCGCGCGCCTTGGGGAAGGCCGCGAACGCTCCGGCGCTAATGATCATGACGAGCATGATTGCCGGAATTGTTTGACGAAACCCGACACTGCCGTTGCGAAAAAGCGTGAGTGCCGAGACAAAAAGTCTTCGATAACAAAGCGTTAACGTTTCACATGGCCGTGACTTAACTGAACTAGAGAGTGCGGACCGGTGCCAATGGCCGGCATGGAGTGGCGAGGCCTAAAGCCCCCCGTTCAACAAGGAGACCACAGTGAAACAGTCTATTATGGCGTTGTTTGCGGCACTTGCGGCGACTGCCGCCGTGTCTGCTCCCGTCAAGGCGGCGGATATTTCCGGCGCGGGCGCTACGTTCCCCTATCCGATCTATGCGAAGTGGGCTGACACCTACAAGAAAGAGACCAACGTCGGTCTTAACTATCAGTCGATCGGTTCGGGTGGCGGCATCAAGCAGATCGAAGCCAACACCGTGACCTTCGGCGCGACCGACAAGCCGCTTGGCGGCGAAGAACTTGAGAAGAACGGCCTTATTCAGTTCCCGACCGTCATGGGCGGTATCGTCCCGGTCGTTAACCTCGACGGCATCAAGCCGGGCGAACTCGTATTCGACGGCCCGACGCTCGCCAAGATCTACCTTGGCGAAATCACCAAATGGAATGACCCGGCCATCGAGAAGCTGAACCCGGGTGTGAAGCTCCCCTCCGACGCGATCGCAGCTGTTTTCCGTTCGGACGGATCGGGCACGACGTTCGTTTGGACGAACTATCTCTCGAAGGTCAGCGCTGACTTCAAGGCGAAGATCGGCTCGAACACGTCGGTTCAGTTCCCGGTCGGCCTCGGCGCCAAGGGCAACGAAGGCGTCGCCAACAACGTGATGCAGACGAAGGGCGCGATCGGCTACGTCGAATACGCCTACGCCAAGCAGAACAAGCTCTCGCACACCAAGCTGATCAACAAGGATGGCAAGACGGTTGCTCCGGTCATCTCTTCATTCCAGGCCGCTGCAGCTGGCGCAGACTGGACCTCAGCTCCTGGCATGGGCGTGATCCTCACAGAGCAGGCTGGCGCCGAATCTTGGCCGATCACCAACCCGACGTTCATCCTCATCCACAAGAAGCCGAAGGACGTCGCAGCCGTTAAGGAAGCCCTGAAGTTCTTCAACTGGGCCTACGCCAACGGCAGCAAAGAAGCCGAAGCACTTGACTACGTTCCCCTGCCCGACAGCGTCGTAGCTCTCGTCAAGAAGAGCTGGGAAGGCGTCGTCGGCGAGGACAACAAGCCGGTTTTCTCGAACTAATCACTGGATTACGGGAAGCGCCCCAGGCGGGCGCTTCCCGATTTGTTTATAAAGCGGCGGCATTTCTTTAGTCTGGAGCGATATCTTGGCCTTCCTTGCAGACGCTAACTCTCAGGCGACGGCTGCGGCGGCAGCTAGGCGCAAAGTTCTCGAAGGTCTTCGCACGACAGACGTTTTCTTTCGCGGCCTGACGGTTTCGTCCGCGTATTTCGTCCTCATTCTTCTTGGTGCGATCTTCGCCTCTCTCGTTATCGGCGGATACCTCGCATTCGCGACATTCGGCTTCAGCTTCCTCACGACCGAGGTCTGGAACCCCGTTACCGAGCAGTTCGGCGCCCTCGCCCCGATCTACGGAACGATCGTCACCTCTTTGATCGCAATGCTCGTCGCCGTGCCCATCAGCATCGGCATCGCCGTGTTCCTGACCGAGCTCTGCCCGATGGCGCTTCGCCGCCCGATCGGCATCGCGATCGAACTCCTCGCTGGCGTACCAAGCATCATCTACGGCATCTGGGGCTTGTTCTTCTTCGCACCCGTCATCCAGCGCTACGTCCAGCCGGAGCTGATCTCGGCGTTCCAGAACGTACCGATCCTTAATCAGCTGTTCGCCGGCCCGCCCTACGGCATCGGCATCCTGACGTCCGCCCTGATCCTGGCGATGATGGTTCTCCCGTTCATAACCGCCGTCTGCCGCGACGTCTTTGAAACGGTTCCTCCGGTCTTGAAGGAAGCGGCTTACGGCATGGGCTGGACGACGCGCGAAGTCGTGAGCAACGTCGTCATTCCTTACACCCGCGTCGGTATCATCGGCGGCGTCATGCTCGGCCTTGGCCGCGCGCTCGGCGAGACGATGGCGGTCACCTTCGTCATCGGTAACGCCCATCGAATCTCGGGATCCATCCTGGCGCCTGGAACGACCATCTCGGCGACCATCGCCAACGAATTCACCGAGGCCGTCGGCGACGTCTACACATCGTCGTTGATTGCGCTCGGCCTCATCCTCTTCTTCATCACGTTTATCGTCTTGGCACTCGCCCGCCTCATGTTGATGCGCATCGAGAAAAAGGCGGGAGCATAATCATGGCCTTGGACATCTCGAAATACCGCCGGCGCCGTCTCAGAAGCACCATCACAGTTGGACTGTGCTGGGCGGCCTCGGCTCTGGGCCTGGCCATTCTCGGCGTCATTCTGGCGACGCTGCTCTACAAGGGCCTCGCCGGACTCGGACCGAAAGTCTTCACCGAAATGACGCCGCCGCCCGGCAGCGACGGTGGCCTCCTCAATGCCATCGCCGGAAGTCTCGTCATGACGATCGCCGGCGTTATCGTCGGCACGCCAATCGGCATTCTCGCGGGCACATATCTCGCGGAATACGGCCGCTTCAGCAAAGTCTCGTCGGTGATCCGCTTCATCAACGACATTCTCTTGAGTGCGCCGTCGATCGTCACCGGCCTCTTCGTCTACGAGCTGCTCGTGCGTCCGATGGGTCACTTCTCGGCCATCGCCGGCGCCGCGGCCCTCGCCGTTCTCGTCATCCCGACGGTCGTCCGCACCACCGAAAACATGCTGCTGCTGGTGCCGAACCAGCTTCGCGAGGCATCCTCAGCGTTGGGACTTCCCCAATCGCTCGTCATCCGCAAGGTTGCCTACAAGGCGGCCCGCGCCGGTATGATCACAGGCGTGCTGCTGGCCGTCGCCCGCGTCAGCGGAGAAACGGCGCCACTACTTTTCACCGCGCTGAACAACCAGTTCTGGAGCACCAATCTCAACGCTCCAATGGCAAGTTTGCCGGTTGTGATCTTCCAGTACGCTCTCAGCCCCTATGAGGACTGGCAGCGTCTCGCTTGGACAGGCGCATTACTTATTACCGCAGCCGTGCTGACACTTAGCATCGCCGCACGTTGGTTAAGCTCTTCGAGGACGCAGCAATGAACTTGATGTCAAAAGACGTTGATACGGGGCTTACCGAAAAGATCACGGTCAGCAACCTGAAATTCTTCTACGGCTCGACTCTGGCCCTGAAGAACATCTCGTTGCCGCTCTATGAGCGGCAGGTCACTGCGTTCATCGGACCGTCCGGTTGCGGCAAGTCCACGCTGCTTCGCGTCCTGAACCGCATGTACGACCTCTACCCGAACCAGCGGGCCGAGGGCCAAGTGATGTTCGACGGCGAGAACGTCCTCGACATGAAGGATCTGAACCTCCTTCGCTCGCGCATCGGCATGGTCTTCCAGAAGCCGACGCCGTTCCCGATGACGATTTACGAAAACATCGCGTTCGGCATCCGCCTTTATGAGCGTCTCCCGAAATCGGAAATCGACGGCCGCGTCGAATCCGCTCTCGAGAAGGCCGCCCTCTGGAAGGAAGTCAAGGACAAGCTTCACAGCAGCGGCTTGAGCCTTTCCGGCGGACAGCAGCAGCGCCTGTGCATCGCACGCACCGTCGCAATCCGTCCTGAGGTCATCCTCTTCGACGAGCCGTGCTCGGCGCTCGACCCGATCTCGACCGCAAAGGTCGAAGAGTTGATCGACGAACTGAAGAACGAGTTCACGATCGCAATCGTCACTCACAACATGCAGCAGGCCGCCCGCGTTTCTCAGCGCACCGCGTTTATGTATCTCGGCGAACTTGTTGAATTTGGCGTCACCCAGAAGCTTTTCACAAACCCGTCGGACAAGCGGACCCAGGACTACATCACCGGCCGCTTCGGATAATGCGTGGCGTTGAGCCCAAATCGGATTTCAGGAATTGAGACCATGAACGAACATACCGTGAAATCGTATGAAGACGAGTTGAGACTTCTCGATCGCCGCATCGCGCAGATGGGCGGCTACGCTGAGAAGCTTCTCGTGCAGGCCATGGATGCGCTCGAGCGCCGCGATCCGAAACTCGCCGAAAAGGCCGTTTCGGACGACGTGATGGTCGATCAGCTCGAGCGTGAGCTGCAGGAACAGGTCATCGTGATGATCGCGCGCCGCCAACCGCTGGCCAACGATCTCCGTCACATCATGACCGTCATCAAGATCGCAGCCGATCTCGAGCGCATCGGCGACCTGGCGAAGAACATCGCCAAGCGCGCTCTCGCGATCGCCAACGAACCCTATCCGAAGCCGCTGATGACCGGCATGCGCCACATGACGGAAATGGTGCAGACCCAGCTCCGCGACGTCCTCGATGCGCTGACCGCGCTCGATGCCGAGAAGGCGATGCAGGTCTGGCGCGACGATCAGCAGGTCGACGCGATGTACAATTCGCTGTTCCGCGAACTGCTGACGTACATGATGGAAGATCCGCGCAACATTGGCATCTGCACGCACTTCCTGTTCGGCGCCAAGAACATCGAGCGCATCGGCGACCACACGACCAACATCGCCGAGAACGTCTACTACCTCGTTCACGGCGTACCCATCGCCGACGATCGGCCGAAGGGCGACAAGACGTCGTCGACGTTGATCACGCCGCGTTAATGACGAAGACCTTGTGAAGGAACACTGACGAAAAGCCATGCCAGCCAAGATCATCGTCGTCGAAGACGAAGCTCCACTCGCAGAACTTCTGAAATACAATCTTCAGTCCGAAGGCTATGACGTCGTGCAAGCCTCGGACGGAGAGGAAGCGGAGCTTCTTCTTTCGGAGCAAAGTTTCGATCTTGCGATACTCGACTGGATGATCCCAAAGATCTCCGGGATCGAGTTGTGCCGCCGTCTTCGCAATCGCACCGAGACGCAAAGCCTGCCCATCATTCTGTTGACCGCGCGCGGTGAAGAAACCGACCGCGTGCGGGGGCTGACGACCGGCGCCGACGATTACGTGACGAAGCCCTTCTCGGTTCAGGAGTTGATGGCAAGGATCAAGGCTCTGCTTCGGCGCGCGGCGCCCGAGCGGATGAGCGATATCCTCGTCTCCGGCGAGATCACCATGGATCGCGGCGCCCACAAGGTGACTCGCGGCCCGCGCGAAGTGCGTCTCGGCCCGACCGAATACCGGATGCTGGAAGTCTTCATGGAAAGCCCGCGCCGCGTTCTGTCGCGCAGCCAGCTGCTCGATCGCGTCTGGGGCCAGTCCTCCGAGGTCGACGAGCGGACAGTGGACGTTCACATCGGCCGCCTCAGAAAATCGCTGATCCGGGGCAACGAAAGCGATCCGATCCGCACGGTCCGCGGTGCCGGATACGTGTTCGACGGACGCGAGGCCGAAGCGCCGGCCCAGTAAGGGCCCGCGCCGGCATCGAACGGCTCAGCTCTGCCCGTTCAGACAGTCCGAAATACTGTGGGCGACGCCGCGCATCAGATCGAAGTAGAGGCCTGGCCCAGGGTTAAGCGTTTGCCCCTCGGCATCGATCGTTCCCGAACGCGCGTTCGTTCCTTCGGTGACTGCGTCCACGAGCTTCGGCTGGAAATTCGGCTCGACGAAAACACAAATGGCGCCGAGCGACGATAGCTTGTGACGAACCTCCGTCAGCCGCTTGGCGCTCGGCGGCACGTCAGGACTGACAGTGATCGAGCCCGCAGCCTTCTGCCCGAAGTGATCCTCAAAATACTGCGTCGCGTCGTGAAAGACGATGAACGGCTTTCCTTTTGAGTCCTTGAGCTCCGCCGTCAGTTGGCTATCGAGCGTGTCGAGATCGGCGATAAGCGCGGTCGTGTTGGCTTTGAACTTGTCGACATATTCCGGATAGCGCGCCTCGAGCGTTTTCGCGACGTCGGCGGCAATAGCCTTGGCGTTCTGCGGATCGAGCCAGATGTGCCCGTCCTTGCCATCTTCGTCGTGGTCGTCGTGATCACCCGCTGCGCCACTCGCTTCTTCATGCTCATGCTCGTGTTCATGCTTCTCGAAGGCGCCGCCCTGACGCTGATCGAGAAGCTTCACGCCGTCCGCACCCGCGAGCGTCAGCACCGTCACGTTCGCAGGCAACGACGCCACGATTTTCCGCGTGAATGGCTCGAGCTGGTCGGACACACGAACGAAGACTTCAGCATCGTGAATGGCCCGGGCCGTCGAAGGCTTCAGCGTGAACGTATGCGGCGAGGCCGAACCCTCGACCACGAGCTGCGGCACACCGACGCCGTCCATGATCCGGCTGACGAGGGAATGAATGGGCTTGATCGTAACAACGACCTTCGGCGTCTCCGCTGCAGCCGCCGCGGAGATTTTCGCCACCACGAGAAAAGCCCCGAAATATCCCGCTAGCCTGCCGATCATGCTCAATTCCCCCAAAATTTGAAGCGTATAATATAACAACCAATGGAGAACATTCGCAAGGGGATGCGCAAATCTCTTAGACCATGTAGCCGATAGAGCGTCGCAATCTCGCCGGTTCGATATGCGTCCGTTAGGGTCGACCGGCGATTCGACCGGCATCAGAGCAAAAGGGTTGAGCGGCGCGTGCTCGAATTTAACAAGTCCTATCGCCTTGCGGCTTTCATTTTCGTTGCCGTATTGGCCACGATTGTTCCGGTCTCTGCGCACCCGCACATGTGGGTGACGTACGTATTGACCGTCGATTACGACAAAGGCTCCGTAACCGGCGTCGACCACGTATGGAGCTTCGACGATTCCTACACAGCGATGGCGCTCGAAGGGCTCGATACGAACAACGACGGCAAGTATGACCAGAGCGAATTGGCCGAGCTTCTGAAGGTCAATATGGATGGCCTGAAGGAATTCAACTATTTCACCGTTGCGAAGCTCGGTGAAAAACCGCTCGAATTCTCGCCGCCGACGAATGCGCGCCTGGATTATACGAATGGCGTCTTGCGCCTCTACTTCCACCTGCCGCTCGCCAAGCCTCTTCCCCCCGGCGCCGAGGGTCTGACGTTCGCGGTCTTCGATCCGTCCTACTTCATCGACTTCCAACCCGAGAAGACCGACGCGATCAAACTTGCGTCCGCCCCCGAAGGCTGCGCGGCGACACTCATCGATCCCGATGCCGACAAGCAGGACGAACAGGCCAAGAAGCTCGGCGACGCCATGGCGCAGCAGTTTGGCGCCGGAGCCATCGGTTTCGGCTCGTACAAGACCGTCGCGATTTCCTGCAAGAAGTCCTGACCCGCGCTTCGGCCAACGTTTTCCCGTTTCGCTTTGTGACGGTGATTAACTAGCTCTTCATTTTCGGAGATCGGCTCGCACGCATTTGATTTAAAATCGATGCGTTGCTTATGCGTGCGAGATCCATCATGCCGACGATCTTCCGAGTGATACTTTCCGCAGTGCTCATGCTGTCCCCGGCCGCGACCTCGCGCGCCGGCCTCGACACGGAAGCGACTGGAAACCCCGACAGAACGTTTGAACTCATCGTCGTCGAAGCGGATGGCTGCATATATTGCGGAGTATTCCGGCGCGACGTCCTCCCCGCCTACCAGACCTCCGAGCAGGGAAAGAAGATGCCGATCCGGTTCGTCGACGTTAACGACGTCGAGACGGGCCATCTCGATTTCAACACCTCGGTCGACATCGTCCCGACATTCGTCGTCGTCAAATCGCAGCACGAAGTCGGCCGTATATCCGGCTATGTCGGCCCGGAGAACTTCTTCCACTCAATCAACTATCTTCTTGGTTCCGCTCCCTGAAAGCGGCCGCTATCGCCCTTTCCCGTGGTCCGATCCCGCATTTTGTGCGAATGGCGGCTTACGCACTCAATTTCTCCCCGGCGACACCGGAAACCCTTGTAAACTAGACGTCCCTCCTGTACCGACGCGGTTTCCGTTTTCGGGGCTTTGGACGCCACTATGAGCCGGATCAGGCCGCACGTCGGCATCATCATGGGAAGCCAGTCAGACTGGCCGACGATGCAGCTCACCGCTGACATTCTGACGGAGCTCGGCATCGCGTTCGAGACCAAGATCGTCTCCGCGCACCGCACGCCCGACCGGCTTTATAATTACGCCAAGGGCGCCAAGGCCGCAGGTTTGAAGGTCATTATCGCGGGCGCCGGCGGCGCAGCCCATCTCCCTGGAATGACCGCGTCGATGACCACGCTGCCCGTTCTCGGCGTGCCGATCGAATCGAAAGCCCTCAAAGGCCAGGACAGTCTTTATTCCATCGTCCAGATGCCCGCCGGCGTGCCGGTCGGTACCCTCGCCATCGGCGAAGCGGGCGCGAAGAATGCCGGCCTTCTGGCGGCAGAGATATTGGCGCTCTCCGACACCGCGCTCGCAGAGCGGCTCGAAGCCTGGCGCCAGCAGCACTCGGCCGACGTCGCCGAAACGCCCGTGAAGGGCTAAAGACGAATACGATGACCGCCCTTCCCCCCGGTTCGACAATCGGCATTCTCGGCGGCGGCCAGCTCGGCCGCATGCTGGCGTTGGCTGCCGCGCGGCTCGGTCTCAAGTCTCACATCTACGCACCCGAAGGGGACAGCCCCGCATTCGATGTCGCCACCAAATACACGGTCGCGGCATACGAGGATGAAGCACGGCTCACAGCCTTCGCCGATGGGGTAGATGTTGCCACCTACGAGTTCGAGAATATTCCGGTGAAAACCGTCGAGTTCCTCTCGCAGCGCGTTCCCGTCCGCCCCGGTGCGAAAGCCTTGGCCTGCGCCCAGGACCGCATGAACGAGAAAGCCCTCGCGCGCGGGCTGGGTGCCATGACGGCCGAGTTCGCCGCGATCGACAGCTTCGCCGATCTCACGAAAATTCTCGACGGCGGATTCAAAATCCCCGCCGTTCTGAAGACGCGCCGCTTCGGCTACGACGGCAAGGGCCAAGCCAAAATCCTGAAGCGCGAAGATGCCGAGGCGGCCTGGGCCGATATGGCTGATCAGCCGTCGATCCTCGAAAGCTTCGTCAACTTCCGCGCGGAAGCCTCGGTCGTTGCCGCACGCGGACTCGACGGAACGTTCCAAGCGTTCGACGTGACCGAGAACGAACACCGCAATCACATCCTCCATCGCTCTGTCGCGCCGGCCGCGCTCGCACCGGCAACCGCCGCCGAGGCCATCGACATCGCACACCGGATCGCCGAAAAGCTCGAATACGTCGGCGTTTTCGCGATCGAATTCTTCATCGTGACGGATGGCGGCCGCGATTGCCTGTACGTCAACGAAATGGCGCCCCGCGTCCACAACTCCGGACACTGGACGATGGACGGCGCGCTGACCTCGCAGTTCGAGCAGCACATTCGCGCGGTCGCCGGATGGCCGCTCGGCGCGACGGCGCTGAAAGCCCCCGCTGCCGAAATGATCAACTTGATCGGCGATGACATTCTCGCCTGGGAAAAGATCGCGGCTGAGCCTGGCGCGTTCTTCCATCACTACGGAAAGCGCGAAGCGCGGCCCGGCCGCAAGATGGGGCACGTCAATCGCCTCCTCGCGAAAAAACCCGGCGCCTAAAGCGCGGCGCGCACGCATCCCGACGAATGCCAAATGAACTCGGCGTCTGCGCGCTTCGCGCACGTTAAATCTGCCGCAGAGTTTCCCTATATCTCGATTTCACCACTGCCCTGCCTTGGGACGGTGATTGCGAGAAAGCGGAAGAAACAATGATGAAACTTCTGTCGCGGCGTCAGGCGTTGAAGACTACGCTCGCGGCGCCAGTCGCGTCCACGATGATAGCCGAGCCCACGCTCGCCGCGAGCGAAACTCCAGCCGCCGCTGCGCAGCCTGCGGGCCAGTGCATACTCCTGCCCCAGGCCGTCGAGGGGCCCTACTACTTCGATCCGAAGCTCGTGCGCTCCGATATTACCGAAGGCCGCCCCGGCGCACCGCTCCGGCTTTCGCTGCGCATGATCGAAGCGGGCTCGTGCACGCCGATATCGGGCGCGCGCGTCGATGTCTGGCACGCCGATGCGAGCGGTATTTATTCCGGATATACCGGCCAAGGCGCGTCGCGGGAAATTTCGACGAAAGGCCAGACCTATCTGCGCGGCACGCAGACCACCGACGCCGACGGACGCGTTGCATTCACCTCCGTCTATCCCGGATGGTATCCGGGCCGCACGCCGCACATCCACGTCAAGGTCTTCTTGAACGAGACGAGCCTTGTGACCGGACAGATCTATTTTCCAGACGACTACAGCGCCCGCATCTACGCGACGCGCCAACCCTACAACGATCGCCCCACGCCCGACACGACCAACGCCACCGACTGGATCTATGGCGATGGTCAGCGCGAGGGCGGCGGCACGGTCCTCGCGATGAGCGAAGACGGCGACATCATCGTCGCCGCGCTCCTCATCGGCGTCGACAAGAGCGGCGAGACCGCAGCCAAAGCCAGCCGTGGATTTCTGCGGCGTTTGCTCCGTCTATGATGCTGCGACACGGAAAACGGAAAACCGGTGCGCTTGACGCATAACTATCGAAAATCCGTCGCAACCCCGCAAAAAACCTGGCCGTTTTAACTGCAAATAAAAGTTAGCAGCCAATTTAGCTCGACTTTGCGCGCCGCTCGGAACTGATCGCGGAGCTTTGCCGTTTGCGAGGTAGCGTCATTCCACGGTGCGCACAGCGCCGCTTTGCGGCACCAACCGCCACTATAAAAAGGAGTCAGCATGAAACGAGGTTTGGTATTTGCGTCTGCATTGGCAGCGGCGCTGGCGATGCCATTGGCGGCAGACGCGCGTCCCCACGGCGGCGGTCATCATGGCGGTGGCCACCACATCGGCAAACATCATAACGGCGGCAAGCATTTCCGCCCGGGCCGACGCCATGACGGCGGAAATATCCACCACGGCGGCCGTCGCCATCATGGCCACCACGGACGTCGGTTCTGGCACGGCCGCTGGTACTCCTACGGCGTAGGCTCCTGCTGGCGCTGGTCTCCCCGGTACGCTGAATTCGTCTGGGTCTGCTACTAAGCAAATCTGTTGGATATGAACTCCCCATAGGTTGTCCACTCGGTCCTGCCCGAGGAAGCTGAGGTTGCAAAGCTTCAGTGTTCTGAGGGCAGGCCGAGTGGATATACGCGCGAACAGAGCGCTAGCGGTTGCCAAGACAACGGCGAGAGGCGGCCTGCTCCATGGGACTTAAGCGTCMCTTTACTGCGGCCTCGTAGACTGGTCGGGATGCCGACCTCACAGATCTCGACCCCCTTCAGGAAGTTTGGTCGCGGCATGGCGCTGGCTGTTCTTATTGCCGTTGCCGCCGCGATCGTGCTGCTCGTCACATTTTCCTTCGGCGGGCAGGCACCGGCCGGCGCGACGTCTTCCGAACTCGGAGATGCGGCCCTTTACGCTCGCATTGTCGATCGGTTGCGGCATGGTGAGGACTACTATTCGGCCGCTCACATCGAACTGCTTTCCGGGCACTATTATCCCACCCTCTCGGTGTTCAACTGGCGCACGCCGCTGTTGATGACGTTGATTGCAGCGGCACCGGCGACGCTCTGGGCCCATATCGTGCTGATCGCAATAACATTCAGCGCCTGCGCGATGGGTGTTTACCTGGTCAATCGCGAGGGAAATCTGGATGTGGCGGGACCACTGGCATGTCTGCTGATTATATCGCTCTGCACAGTCCTGGTGCCCAATGCAGTGTTTTTTGGCGAATTGGTCGGCGGCGTACTGATCCTGGCCTCTTGCTGCTGTTATGGGTTGCGGCTATGGCTCCCGGGCATGTTGCTGGCACTGCTGGCGTTGTTCGTGCGTGAACTGGCAGCACCCTATGTTGTGATCTGTCTTGGCCTTGCGCTGCTGCAGGGCCGGCGGGGCGAGTTCGCCCTGGGCATTGCGGGTCTTGCCGCCTATGCCGCGTACTTTCTCTTCCATATGCATGCGGTCGCGGCGCAACTCGGGCCCAACGACATCGCCGACCCGAGCGGTGGCTGGATCACTTTTGGCGGATTGCACTTTCTTGCAGGGACTGCGGCATTCAACGGCGCGTTTGTGCTGGCGCCGCTCTGGATCAGCGCCGCATTGCTGCCGGTAGCACTGCTGGGGCTCTTCGCCTTTCCCAGCGGCAACCGCATGGCCCTGACGGTTAGTGCCTATGCGATGCTGTTCTGCGTCGCCGGCAAACCGTTCAACGTCTATTGGGGCGCATTGTACACTCCCCTGCTCAGCTTCGGCTTGGTTTGGGCACCGTTTGCGCTGCGCGACTTGCTGACGGCGGCCAGAGACACGTCTGAAGCCCAGTTCTCGACCGCCGGATAAAGCCGACGGCCTTGAGGCGGACGCAAGCTGAAAACCTCAAACCGCTTTTTCCTGCCATGAAGGTAGGATAAGTAATCGCAATGACATCGGCGGTTCCGTTCTGCGGAGCCGCTTTTTTGCGGCCAGAAGAACAGCCAGAACAAATGGATGATCATCATGCCGATTGATGGCATGATGAACGCTCAACCAAGGGGAAGTGTAATGGACATTAGATCGATCATCATCGGAGTGCTCGCCGGAACGGTGATCGTGCTCGGCTACCTTCTCTGGGAAGCACAGCAGACCAAAGTGAAGGTCGATCTCCCTGGCATCAAGATCGAGGGGCGGTGATCTGATCCCCCACGACCGTCATCCTCGAACAGACCAACTTTTCGAGGATGACAAAATTACCCCAACCCCCGCGCCTCTTCCTTCACACGCACATCCGCAATAATCCGATCAAGCAGCAGGCACGTGCGCTTGAATAGATCCGAACCCTTACGGTAGTCGGCGCCCGCGTAGAAATCGCAGCGGCCGGCCTTGAAAAGCTCGACGCATTTCCCTTCGCTCTCGCCGGGATCATGCACGGCAATCGCGTGGCCGCCGTTCTTCTTCAGCAGCGCCATCGACGGCACGTCAGTATCGCCGTCCCCGAAATAGATGAAGTTCGAAAACGGGATCGGCCGCTGCTCCTCGGGCATGTGAGCGTTGATGCTCTCACCCAAGTCCTCGATGCCCTTATTGATGCGGAACAGAAACTGCGTCTTGCCGGTGTCGGAAATGACGCGCTTCGGAAACGGCAGATCGTAGGCGTCGAACCAGTACTCGCTCGCGAACACGTTGGCGAAGTGCGGGTAGATCTTCGTCCCTTCGATGATCTCCGTCAGACCGGACGACACGAGGTAATGCCTCACATTGATGCCCGCGTCGCCGGCGCGCTTCTTGACGTAGGCGTGCATCTGATCGAACCACGCCTCGACGCCAGGATACAGCTCGACCTTCTTCCCCTGTGCGACGAGATCGGCCCGATCGATGCGAACGCTTTTCTCCTTCGCCTTCTTGTAGAGAAGATGCATGTAGGTGATCAGCGAGTCGGCGCGCTCAGCCTTCGAGACGCGCGTGCACTCGGCCCAGAACTCTTTCGGCTCGATGCCGAGCTTCGGCAGAAACGCGTATTCCTGCATCGGACGCGGCGATAGCGTGCCATCGAAATCATAGACGAGCGCGATGACTTTCTTGTCGGGCGAGGCTGTACGGCTCGGAGAAATCGCCTCGGCGGCGCCCGAAGTGCCCTGCGAACGCCGGCGCGAATTCGCCTGCGCCCCCTCGCTTAGCCGTACCTTCGTTCCCCGCCCGCCTGCTCGCTCGACCATGAGCTTTCTCCGCTCTCGACTTGTAGGGCGGAGGAAAGCGTGATTCGGGTGGCACAAGAAAGTCAGGCGTCAGCGGTCTGCCCGTTCCGCATATATTTCTTCGGGCAGCCCGCCGTCAGCGATCAGTGTTTGCAGTCAGGGCCGTGAACGTGTCCTGGCTCGCCGTGCGCCGCGCCGTGATCATGGTGATGATGGCCGTGATCGTGCCCATGATCATGACTGTGATCATGCCCGCAGCCGCAACCATCGCCATGGTCGTGATGATGCGCCTCGGGATCGACCAGCGCCGCCGCGAGCTTGCGCTCCAGCGCAATCGACATTTCGCGCGGGCTGTCCTTGTCCTCGATGAGCAACGCCATCACTTCCGCGCCGAGGCGGAAATCGTCGACCGCGCCGAGGTAGTGCCGCCGCAACCGCCCCTGACGATCGAATATCAGCAGCGCCGGCGTTCCCTGCAGCTCGTAAGCCTTCATCGTCTCCGGAAGGCCCTCGGCACTCGGCTTGTCGAGCGCGACAGGAATGGTGATGCCGTTTTCCGCAAGGTACGCTTCAACCTTCTCGGGCGTTTGCTCGTCGAACTTCTCGAAAGCCATGTGCAGACCGAGCACCGCGACCTCATCCTCGGTGAAGCTTCCGCGCAGACGCATGGCCTGCGGCAGGCCGAACTTCTGCGATCCGGGGCAAGCGAGCTGCCAGATCGCGATGACGACGACCTTCCCCTTCTCGGCCTTCAGCGTGCGCTTCTTGTCGGAATTGAGCCACCGCTGCGCGATGATCTCGGGTGGGCGTTCGGGGTTGAACATCTCAAAGGAATCCTTGCGCTATTTTTCCGTCATATAGCATCATTGACCCGCAATCGTCAGGGGGCTGCCCCCTTCAATCGCAATCGCCCGATTTCTCAGGGCCTGTCTGCGGAATATTCTCAGGGCACACAAACGCGGCGGGAACCGCGCAGGGCTGTGCCGGATTTGGCGAATAGATCCGGAAGTGCAATGCGCAGCCGCGCATCACGTTATAGGCCGTAACGCACCCTGTTGGCGGCGGCAGCGGCGCTTGCGATTTCGACTGCAGCGTCCAGTTCGTTCGCTTCTTCCAGCGATCCTCGATGATCGACAGCGTCGGAACTTTGTCCTCGACGGCTTGTGCAAGCGCTTCCGGCATCTGTTGCTCGGAAGGAATACCGAGCACGAACCGGCCTGACGGCTCGCGGAACCCGATGAGAGCCGCGTTCTGTGCCGGACACTTTGCAATCGCCTTTGCGATCTCCCGTGCGGGCCAGATCCTGTCGATGCTCGGCAGAATGATGCCAAGCAGCGTAACGGCGAAGAGTGCGAGCGCGCCGACGCCGATCGCAGCCCAACGACGAAGCTGGCCTTCCCGGCCAAGGCGCCCGCTCCAGATGAAGAGCACCGCGATGAGCGCAATAAGCACGGCCGGAATGACGCCCGGAACCTCGCCAGTAAAGAGATAAACGCCTGCAAATATCGCGAGCGGCAACGCCGCGAAGTATGTCGGCCAGATCGTGAAGAAGCTCCACGGCGGACGCTTGCCCAACCCGCTTTCGTTCGTCACGACAATGGCAACGCCAAGGGCCAGGGCCGGAAACATCGTCTGCACCATGTAGGTGCCGGGCTTCGACGACAGCAATTCGAGATAAACGATATAGCCGAGCACCCAGGCGAGCAGAAATCGCGAAAGCGCCTGCTCGCGGCTATCCCAGAAACGCTTGAACGCCGTGCCGATGAGTACAGTTCCCGGCAGAAAGCCAAGGACGACCGCAAGCACGAACGTGCCGGGGAAAGCCCGAAGCTTCATGTCCTGTGCACCGCCGAGCGCGCCGAGGAACGACCGCCAGTCCATGCCCGCAAAGGGGGTACCGTCCTGATGTGTACGGATGATCAGCCACGAAGCCCCGATGGCGAGCGCAATCGGCAGGCCAATGAAAGGACGCAAACGCTTCAGCCACGTGAGATCGCGGTCCATGACATAGAGCGCGATCAGCGTCGCAACGACGAGGATCGGCACAAGCAGCGCATTGATCAGAATGCCGAACCCGAGCGCGATCCAGAATAACAGGGCCAGCGGATAGCCTTCATCGGGCTTTGTATAGATCCGCGCCAACGCCACCATCGCGACCGTCGCGGGCAACAGTGACAGCCCTTCCGCGATCGCAAGCTGGGAAACGAGCACCGTCAACGGCGAAACGGCGAACAGCGCCGCCGCGATTAGCGCTGTCTCCGCGCCGACGAGCCCGCGTCCGAGCCAGAACAGCGCCAGCACGGCCAGCGTCACCGCGAGCAACGATGGAATGCGATAGACCGTGATGTCGCGCGCAAACGCCTCGCCCGCCAGCCATCGCGCCGCGCCCTGCGCCCAGAACGTGCCGATGGGGCGATATTGGTGAACGACGCTTCCGTAGCGCGGGTCCGTCCAATCGCCGCGCTCGACCATGTCGCGCGTCGTCTCGGCGTAGATGATCTCGGTGCGATCGACCGCTGGGAGCCGCACCACACCCGGTAAATATACGGCAAGGCACAACGCCAAGAGCGCGAGCGACGGCACCCACGGCCGCGCCGCGAGGTTTGCCCACCAGTTCCACATTGCGCGTTGGCGCTCCACCACAATATGCCCTTCGAAACTTGACATGCCCTCGGAACTCGGCTGTTTGCGCATCGAACGCAAAAAACGCAAGGGCTCAACTACCGCATGCCAGGAAAATCGGCTGATCGAGCGGCCCGCCGTGCGCGGCTTATCGAGATCATCAAACAGCGGTCTTTTCAGGAAGGGCCCGAGTTCAAGCTCGCGTCGGGAAAAACGTCGACTTTTTACTTCAACATGAAGCCAACCATGCTGGACAGCGAAGGCGCCTACCTGATCGCCTCGCTCATCCTTGATCGGCTTGAGAATATCGAAGCAGACCTGATTGGCGGCCTCGAAATGGGCGCCGTTCCGATCGCCTCGAGCGTCGCAGCCGTTTCCTATACGGAAGGCCGAAAGTTGTCCGCCTTCTTCGTCCGCAAGCAGGCAAAAGAACACGGCACGCAGGCGCTCGTCGAAGGGCTGGCGAAGGGCGACAGCATGGCCGGCAAAAAGGTCGTTGTCGTCGAGGACGTGACAACGACGGGCGGCTCAGCCCTGAAGGCGGCCGAAGCACTTCGCGCTGCAGGTGCCGAAATCGTCAGCGTCATCACAATCGTTGACCGTCTCGACGGCGCCGCCGAGACCTTCGCCGCCGCCGGCCTGAAGTTCGAACCGCTCCTGACGCTCGCTGATTTCCGAAGCTGACGAATAGCGCCGGACGCGCCCTAGCCGAGATGCGTCTTCAGAAACGCGCTCGTGCGCTCCCAAGCCAGCTCGGCGCAATGCCGATCATGAACTGATCGCTGCTCGTTCATGAACGCGTGGCTGGCGTCATAGCGGAAAATCTCCGCCGGCTTCCCCGCGGCCTTCAAACCCTTTTCGAAAGCATCGACCATTGCTGGCGTAATGAAGTCGTCGCTGTTGGCGAAGTGTCCCTGCAAAGGCACCTTCACGTCCGCGGGCTTCGCGACCGTCTCGGGAGGCAGGCCATAGAAGGGAACGACGGCCGAAAATTCCGGTGCACGCGAGGCAGCGAGCACGGCGACGGCACCTCCCATGCAAAAGCCCGAAACGGCAACCTTGGGGCTCGACCGCAATAGAAATTGCGCCGCGCCGCGCACGTGTTGATCTGCCGCTTCGAGAAAATTCAGCGAGCTCATTTCGCGGCCGGCAGCATCCGCGTCGTGATAGGGAATGACGACGCCGTTGAAGAGGTCCGGCGCCAGAGCATCGTAACCGAGGAGCGCAAAGCGATCGCAAAGCCCCTTGATCTGGTCCTGCAGACCCCACCATTCCTGAATGACGACGACGCCCGGAGCGTTGGCCTTGCCGGCAAGCGACAGATAGCCTTCAGCAGTCTTCCCGTCCGGACGGGCGAATGGAATGCGGGTACCCATGTGGTGAGCCTCGTAGGTTCGAGCCGGTCGATCACGCGGCTTCTGTTTATGCGCCACACCGAAAGTGGGCAATGGCCTCGTCGCGCGCGACATGCGCGACGGGTCTTCTTGACGGTTTTGTTTCAAGTCGAACGTCGACGGGTCGACGCTGCTACTCCGCAGCGATGATCGCGCCTCCGAGCGGACTGGCCTTCAGCACATCCGCATCGACGTAGGGCACGAACTTCGCAAAGTTGTCGTGAAACATCTGCGCGAGCTTCGCAGTCATCGCATCGTAAGCTTTCGGATCGGCCCACGTGTCGCGTGGAGTGAGCAATTTCGGATCGATTCCAGCAACGGCAACGGGCACAGCGAAGCCGAAAACAGGATCGGTCCGCATCGGCTGATGCTTGAGTTCACCCGAAAGCGCCGCATCAAGAAGCGCCCGCGTGACCTTGATCGGAATGCGTGTTCCCTGCCCGAACTTGCCGCCGGTCCAGCCGGTGTTGACGAGCCAGCAATCGACACCGTGCTCGGCGATGAGTGTACGCAGCAGATTGCCGTAAACGCGCGGATGCCGCGGCATGAACGGCGCGCCGAAGCACGTCGAGAATGTCGGCTGCGGTTCAGGCCCCATGCCCTTCTCCGTTCCCGCAACTTTTGCCGTGAAACCAGACAGGAAATGATACATCGCCTGGCTCGGCGTGAGCTTCGCAATCGGCGGCAGAACGCCGAAAGCGTCAGCGGTTAGCATCACGATGTTTTTGGGATGCCCGGCGGTGCCGGTTGAACTTGCATTGGCAATCGCATCGAGCGGATAGGCCGAGCGGGCGTTTTCTGCGAGCCGGTTGTCGTCGAAGTTCGGAACGCGCGTGACGGGATCGATGACGACATTCTCGAGCACCGTTCCGAAGCGGTTCGATGCGTCCCAGATCTGCGGTTCGGCCGACTTCGAAAGACGGATCGTCTTTGCATAGCAGCCACCCTCGAAATTGAAGATCCCGCGGTCCGACCAGCCGTGCTCGTCATCGCCCAGAAGCTCGCGCGTAGGATCCGCTGAAAGCGTCGTCTTGCCGGTGCCCGAGAGACCGAAGAACACGGCCGAGCTTCCATCCTTGCCGACATTTGCCGAGCAGTGCATGGGCATGACGTTCTTGCCGGGTAGGATGTAGTTCAGGAACGAGAACACGCTTTTCTTGATCTCGCCGGCATAGCTGGTGCCGCCGATGAGAACGATGCGCTTCGAGAAGTTGCACGCGATAACCGTTTCCGAGCGCGTGCCGTGATAGAGCGGCGCCGCACGAAAGCTCGGCAGATCGACAACGGTGAATTCCGGAACGAACGACGCGAGTTCGCTTCGCTCGGGGCGCCGCAGCAAATTGCGAATAAAGAGCGATTGCCACGCGTGCTCTGTAATTATGCGCGTGTTGAGACGGTGCTCTTTCTCGGCGCCGGCGAAGAGATCCTGAACGAAAATTTCCTTGTGTCGCGCAAAGCTGATGAAGTCGGCGAGCAAACGGTCGAATTGCTCGTCCGTCATCGAAAGCGCATTGTCCCACCAAATCGCGCCTTCGGTTTCGGCATCGCGAACGATGTATTTGTCCTGCACAGAGCGGCCGGTGTGCTGCCCGGTCTCGACGACGAACGCGCCGCTGGCGGCGAGCTTACCCTCACCTCGGCGAACCGCGTACTCGACGAGGTCCGCCTCAAGCAGGTTATGACGTACCCTCTGCGAAGATAACGTCGGAAACAGCTCAGCCATCGTTCTCCTGCCCCATGAAAATGGACGTCGAGGTCGCGCCGCGCCGAAATTTCCTGCGCTCGCAAAAAACAACGCCCGATCAAGCGATTTTGTGCCGCACAAAAGAGACTCAGTTGGGCCCAAATGCCGCTGGTCCCGAAGCCCTAACACGAACTATGGCGATTTGGAGTCCCGCACGCAACGACGCACGAAAAAATCGGTAACATTATGTTACCGTTCGAATATTGCAGGACTCGTCTTTGTGCGGAGGATGCGAGCGGCAACTTCGGTAAACAAGCGGAAATTTGCAGTTGTGACCGCAGATTTCATCCAGTTCGCTTGCCGTCGAAGGCGCGGTCGCCTATTCAGGGCTCATTCAGCCTCCGGCGTCCATTGGACGGGACGCCACAATTGGTACACCATACCGCCATAAGCGCCTGAAGAGGCGCGGTGCACATCCCGCTGCGGCCGAGGGGCATAAGAGGAACAGATGAAGGAAAAGAGCACAATAGCTCTCGTTGACGACGAGCGGAACATCCTGACCTCGTTGCGCATGGCCCTGGAGGCCGAGGGCTATAAGGTCCGCACCTACGGGGATGGCGTCTCCGCTCTTGAAGCGCTGACCGAGGAGCCCGCCGATCTCGGCATCTTCGATATTAAGATGCCCCGCATGGACGGCATGGAACTCCTCCGCCGCGTGCGCCAGCAGTCGACGATGCCGGTCATCTTTCTGACGTCGAAGGACGAAGAAATCGACGAACTGTTCGGCCTCAAGATGGGCGCCGACGATTATATCGCAAAACCATTTTCGCAGCGGCTCATTGTCGAACGCGTCAAAGCCGTTCTGCGCCGCGTTGCGCCGAAAGACGGCGTCGCCACCGAAGACGAAGCCAAGCGCGTGCTCGAGCGTGGCAAGCTGAAGCTCGATCCGGAGCGTCATACCTGCCACTGGGACAACAAGGGCGTGACGCTGACGGTGACCGAATTCCTGATCTTGCAGGCATTGGCGACGAGACCGGGCGTCGTCAAGACGCGCGACGCCTTGATGGATGCGGCCTACGACGATCAGGTCTATGTGGATGACCGCACGATCGACAGTCACATCAAGCGGCTGCGCAAGAAGTTCAAGCAGGTCGATGACGATTTTGACGTGATCGAAACACTTTATGGCGTCGGCTATCGCTTCAAGGAATAAGCGGCCGGTCAGCCACCGGGGACGGGATGGCGCTCGACAGCAATGACATTTCGGCGACCGCAACGCTGAGTGGCGGGGCGGACGCCTCCGCGCCCGCAGTTGGCGATAGGAACCCGAGAGTCGATCTTCGGGGCGCCGCCGTGCGAGCGAGCGCCGCGACCGGCCAATGGCTGGCGCAAAGCCTCATCGGCCGCATCATCGGCAAGAACCTCCGACGCCGCATTCTTCTGGCCAACGTCTTGGGGTTGGCCGGCCTGCTGTTCGCGATGCTTTACCTAAGCCTCCATCACGGCTGGCTGCTCGACGCCAAGGTGGACGTCGTAAAGACGGTGTCGCGCATCACGGCGGAAGCCATCGCCTATCGCGCAGTCAACGAACGCGCCATTTTCGATCCCAACCGCATCCCCGAAAAGACGCTCGCACGGGCCCAGCGCGACGATGCGTTCGCCGCGCTCGAATTGCCGATCGACCCGCACCAGGCGGCGATCATTCTGAAAAAGCTGGTCGGACCCGCAAATCTGAAAGCGCGTATTTATTCGGCGAAGGGCACGTTGATCCTCAACGGCGAGACGCTTTTCTCGAATGACGATCCGTCTGCCGATCCGCCAGTCGAAACAGCCGATGAGCCCGCTCCGCGCCTCAAGAACTTCTGGACCCGGCTGCATTACTGGGTGATCAACAAGGAGCTCAAGGTCTATCGCGAGCTCGGAACGGCCAACGGCTTCCTCTATCCGGAAGTTCAGCGAGCGGCGCAGAACGGCGTCGAAACTCCGATTTTGCTGCTCAACCGGCACGGCCAGCAAATCGTCTCGATGGCGGAGCCCATCAAACGCGGCAACAAAATCCTCGGCGTTCTGCTCCTCTCGACAAATCCGGGCGACATTGACGATGTCCTCTGGGACGAGCGCTGGCTGATCCTGCAGATCGCGGCGATGGCGCTGCTTGTTTCGATCGGCAGCTCTCTTGTCCTGGAACGCACAGTTGCAGGTCCGATGCGGCGGCTTTCCGAAGCGGCCAATCGCGTGTCGCAAAATATTTCAGCCCGCGAACAGCTGCCGGACCTGACCGGACGCCGCGACGAGGTCGGACAAACGGGCCGCGCTTTTGTTGCGATGACGAACGCACTTTATCGACGCATCGAAGCGAGTGAGAAGTTCGCAGCCGACGTCGCGCACGAATTGAAAAATCCGCTCGCGGCCGCACGCTCGACGGCCGAAGCCCTCGCCTACGCACGGTCCGACGCCGACCGCACCGAACTCGTGCAGGAGATCCAGTCCGAATTGAAGCGGCTTAATCGGCTGATCAACGACATCTCGAGCGCCTCGCGTCTCGATGCCGAGCTCGCGCGCCAGGAAATGCAGCCCCTCGATATCCGCACGGTGCTCGAAAGCGTCGATAAACTCTTCTCGGAAATGCTGGCGGACGACACGCGCAACATTCGCTTGATCGTCGAGCCCGGAACGGCCGCAGCCTACACGGTACGCGGAAATGACGGTCGCCTCGGCCAGGTCTTCACGAACCTGATCGATAACGCCTTGTCATTCTCGCCTGAAGGCGGGAACGTCACCGTTCGCGCCAAACCGAACGGCAGAAAAATCGAAATATCCGTCGAGGACGAAGGGCCGGGCATTCCTCCGGACAAGCTCGCCCAGATCTTCGATCGGTTTTACAGCGACCGTCCGCAGACCGACGCCAAACGCGGAAAGAACTCGGGCCTAGGCCTCTCGATTTCGCGTGAGATCGTCGTCAGCCACAACGGCGAAATCTTTGCGGAAAATCGCGCTGCGAATACCGGGCAGGTGCCGAAAGGCGCGCGCTTTACGGTTCGCCTCCCGCTGGCGCTCATAGGACCTGGCCTTGCCTGGAGAATTTGAGCGCGTCCACGCTACCGCCATCGCCGTCGGCGGCCGCGCGGCTCTGATCCGTGGACCCTCCGGTTCGGGCAAGTCCGATCTGGCATTCCGATGCCTCGGTCTTGGGCTCTCGGCGCTTGTTCAGGACAGGGTTATGTTGGTTTCCGACGACCAGGTCCTGCTGAGGCGCGAGGGCGCGTCTCTGCACGCCAGCGCCCCGGCTCAGCTGCGCGGCAAGCTTGAAGTTCGCGGCGTTGGCATCCTTGAGGTTGACGCCGTTACCGAAGCGAACGTCGTTCTCATCGTGGATCTTGTCCGCGAAGGCGTCATCGACAGGTTTCCCGACCCCTGGCCCCGCGCCCGTATTCTGGGTCTGGAGTTGCCGCAAACCCGGCTATCGCCCTTCGAAGGCTCTAGTCCACTGAAACTTGTAGCAGCCATTCAGACGGCCCCTCAGCCACGTCTCTAACCAAAGCCCTGAATGAGGTCCAGAAACTGCTTGCGCCGGCTCCAAACACTTGCCAATTTCCGCGCGACACGGCGGCAAAACATGAATTCGCCGCACGCTAATGAAATGGCCCGTCGCTCATGATCGGACTTGTCATCGTCACGCATGGCGGGCTTGCGCTAGAGTTTCGCAACGCGCTTGAGCACGTCGTCGGCAAGCAGCAGGCGCTTGAGACGATAGCCATAGGTCCAGACGACGACATGGAAGCGCGTCGCGTGGAAATCTTGAATGCCGTCCAGCGCGTGGATAGCGGCAAGGGCGTGATCGTTCTGACCGATATGTTCGGCGGCACGCCCTCCAACCTTGCTATCTCGGTGATGGACGAGACGAAGGCCGAAGTCATCGCAGGCATCAGTCTTCCAATTCTGGTGAAGCTCGCCAGCATCCGCAGCGAGACGCCGCTCGGGCAAGCTGTCATCATGGCGCGGGACGCCGGCAAGAAATATATCAAGGTTGCAAGCCAAGAACTGTCCGGCGGCTGAGAAGGAATTATGCCCGAACTGGTCAACAGTCTGAAACCGGAAGCCGTCGTCATCATCCGTAACGTCAAGGGCCTGCACGCACGGGCGTCGGCGAAGTTCGTCAAATGCGCCGAAAGCTTTGATGCAACCGTCACCGTCACCCACCACGGCAATTCTGTAGGCGGCACCTCGATCATGGGATTGATGATGCTTGCCGCGGGTCCGGGCTCCGAACTCCATATCGTTGCCGAAGGCCCGCAGGGCCCGGAAGCGCTGCAGGCTCTCGTCAAATTGGTCGAAGCAGGCTTTGACGAGGAGTGCGTCGGCGACGCCTGAGCGAACGCTCCGCCCAAAGAAAAAGGGGCGCGAAAAGCGCCCCTTGCAGTCAGTTCCGAAACGTCACTGCGAAAGATAGAGCGTCGAGATCTTCAGCGCGATATCGCGGAACGCTGCCTTCAAGGCGTCGCCGGTCGTCGAGTTGTAGAAATGGTTCGCGTCGGTCGCGCAGCTTGAGAGCGTATTGATTGCGATTTGACTGCCGCCGAGCTGGAAGCCGACTGTGTAGACCTCGATACCGTTGGCCTTCATGGCTTTGCATTGCTCGATAGCCTGAGCGCTCGAGCAACCATTCGCGGCATTCGGGCAAGACGTGAGAGAATACGAGCCATCGTCGACACCTTTCGAGGTGTACTGCATATTATACTCGCCGTCCGTCATCAGCACTGCGATCTTCTTCAACTTGTCCGTGCCGTAAGCTGCCGGCGTGCTTGAAGCTGGCCACAGCGACGCCCAGTTGGGGTCGAGCATGTACCAAGCCCACGCCGTACCGATGTGGCCAGCGGTGCTGTTAGCCGTGGTGAGGTTGTTTATTTTCGTCGTCAACGCGGTCTTGTCGCTTGTCAGCGGGAGCGCTTCGGCGCTCGATGCCAAGTCGCAAGTAGCTTTCATGTTGGACGTATTGTGCACCATGACATATTGACCCGACTTGGGTGCAGCATTGGTATATTTCTGGGTGCCTGTGCGTTCGACGACGCATGGTTTCGGGTTGGTAGCAGACGGCGTGGTGCCGGTAGCCAACTTGAATGCGCTGACCGGAAGCCGAACGTCCTCGGTGAATGGCACGATCGCGACCTTGGACGTGTATTTGCTCTGATCAGCCCACACGACGATGTTGACCAGATCGCTAGCTGCAGACTTCATGTCTATTAGCTTCTGACCAGCCATCGACCCCGTAACGTCCAGCATCATGCTGACTTCGAGGTTGAGTTGGGCATTGCCGCCGACGGCAAGCACCGCCTTCGCATAGTCCGTTCCGTTGGCATGCAGGAGCGGCAGTGTTTTGATGCCAGCCACACTCATGAACGGCGTCGAGATCTGGGCATTGCCCTTCGAGATGACAGCCGTCCCGTTATCGGTGACGGCAAAGTCAACCGTATCGGATTTGGACACGACCGAGATGCGGCTTTGGACGGCCTGCTTGTAGAAGGCCTGGGCGACCTTGATGGCGCCAGCTTGGTCGCCCCCGTTGGTCTGCAGCGCGCGGGCACCCGCCAGCACCGCCGCGTCTGCCGCCTCCAGCGTTTGATTGCGCGCGTTGATGAGCCGCCCATAATCGACCGCCAGACCAATCATCATCACAAGGACGAGCGCCATCAGGCCGAACAGGATGGCGACGTCGCCGCGCGAATCGGCGGCAAACCGGTAAAGCGTGCTCGCGCGTTTCTGCGATTTGCCCGCCAGAGCCTTTCCGGCCATCCGGCAACTGCCCAGCGCACGCCGTACAGAATATGACGCGAACTTCATCGACCGCCTCCAGGGAATACTTACGATCCACACTGAAGGGTTGATCATTTAAGACGAATTAATCCGATATGCCGAATTCACATCGAGATTAACCGAAGTCTTATTTCAAGAATTCAGTTTTAATCAAAATGTATTTTATAAATTTACTTTGCGTTTACTTCGATACTCAACCCGTCATCGCATTGCGTCGTGCAAGCGCGCGCCGGCCTAAGGACATAAAGACTTGTTTATATGTTATTGCGTGCCTGCCGTGAGTTCGCTATAGCAACGCCCAACGACAGTTTGCGCAGCCGAAATTTGAAACGGCTGAGGTGTGCCCTCCGAGGCAGCACACCGCGCTTCCGCACTCAGGGCGCATCCACGAGGAACAAAGCCATATGAGCACGAAATTCACGGACTACATCGTCAAGGATCTCAGCCTCGCCGATTGGGGGCGTAAGGAAATCTCCATCGCCGAGACCGAGATGCCCGGCCTGATGGCGACGCGCGAGGAATATGGCGCATCGAAGCCCCTGAAGGGCGCGCGCATCGCCGGCTCGCTGCATATGACGATCCAGACGGCCGTGTTGATCGAGACGCTCGCGGCTCTCGGCGCCGACATCCGCTGGGTCTCGTGCAACATCTACTCGACCCAAGACCACGCAGCCGCCGCCATCGCCGCGGCCGGCATCCCCGTATTTGCGTGGAAGGGCGAAACCCTGACCGACTACTGGGACTACACGCGCAAGCTTTTCGAGTGGGGTGACGGCGGCGTTCCGAACCTGATCCTCGATGACGGCGGCGACGCGACCATGTTCGTGCACCTCGGTCTGCGCGCCGAGAACGGCGACACCGCATTCCTCGACGGTGCCACCTCCGAAGAAGAGCAGGTCTTCTTCGCGCTCATCAAGAAGACGCTGGCCGAGAAGCCCAAGGGCTGGTTCGCCACCATCGCGAAGTCCATCAAGGGCGTTTCGGAAGAAACGACGACCGGCGTACATCGCCTCTACGAAATGCAGAAAGCTGGAAAGCTTCTTTTCCCCGCGATCAACGTCAACGACTCGGTCACGAAGTCGAAATTCGACAATCTCTACGGCTGCCGCGAAAGCCTCGTCGACGGCATCCGCCGCGGCACGGACGTGATGATGGCCGGCAAGATCGCGATGGTCGCTGGCTTCGGCGACGTCGGCAAAGGCTCGGCTGCTTCGTTGAGAAACGCGGGTTGCCGCGTCCTGGTGTCGGAAGTCGATCCGATCTGCGCCCTTCAGGCCGCAATGGAAGGCTATGAGGTCGTGACGATGGACGACGCCGCTCCGCGCGCCGACATCTTCGTGACGGCGACGGGCAACAAGGACATCATCACGGTCGATCACATGCGGGCCATGAAGGACCGCGCGATCGTCTGCAACATCGGCCACTTCGACAACGAGATCCAGATCGCTGGCCTCAGGAACTTCAAGTGGACCAACATCAAGCCGCAGGTCGACGAAATCGAGTTCTCTAGCGGCCGGCGCATCATCCTCCTCTCGGAGGGCCGCCTCGTGAACCTCGGCAACGCCATGGGGCACCCCTCGTTCGTCATGTCCGCGTCGTTCACGAACCAGACGCTGGCCCAGATCGAGCTGTTCACCAACGAAGGCAAGTACAAGAAAGAGGTCTATACGTTGCCGAAGCACCTCGACGAAAAGGTCGCGATGCTTCACCTCGCCAAGATCGGCGCCAAGCTCACCAAGCTCAGCCCCGAGCAGGCCGCCTACATTGGCGTGAAGACGGAAGGTCCCTTCAAGGCGGACCATTACCGCTACTGACCGGCCAAGCTTCGCTTGCAACGAGCCAAATTGCGCGGCGCCAGGGGAACACTCTGGCGCCGTTTCATTTTGTGGCACCCGCTGCGGTGGCGGTGGCGGCTCTCGCACCGCATACTCGGGTTGATTCGTGCCGCGAGGCCCGGAATCGTGTTGGCGTGTCCGCACATGGTGTGCAGCGCCGCTTCCTTGGACTACAACGGAATTCAATGCGCGCGACGCCTGCCCAGAACCGACGGTTGACGACCCGGCTCCAGCTGGCACTTCTGCTCCTGGCGGCAATGGCCTGTGTCGCCGCCATGCTCGCAGTTTTCGTCGGCGGACACCAGATCGAGACGTCGCAACTCAGCGAACGGCAGATGGCTGTCGTCGGCATCGTGGCAGCCGCGGTATTCGTGGCTGGGCTGATCATCTGGCATACGGCCAGTAACGCCCGCAAAGAAGCGAGCAAGGCGAAGGCCGAAAGCCAGCATCTTCGCCGCAACCTCGCAGCAGCCGACGCCATCATCCGCGCCGAGCCCCAGGTCCTCGTTTTCTGGGAGCAGGGCCAAGCCGTCCGTATCGCCTCGCATACCCTGACCGGCATTCCCGGCCTCCCCGACCAGCAACCCGAAATCCTGCGCTTCGGTCAGTGGCTGCAACCGGCTTCGGCCGACACGCTGAAGACGTCGCTCGACATGCTCTTCGCGAACGGCCGGGCCTTCAGCATCATCGTGAAGACGAGCGCCGGCGCCGCGCTCGAAGCGGAGGGTCGCGCCGCCGGCGGACGCGCCGTGCTGCGCTTCAAGGACGTCTCCACCTACAAAGCCGAAATCGCAAGGATCGACGAACGCCACGCGACGCTCGCGCGCGATATTCGATCGAGCCGCGCGCTTCTCGATACGCTGCCGATGCCCGTCTGGCTGCGCGATCAGTCGAACCGCCTCGTCTGGGTCAACAAGGCTTACGTCAAAGCCGTCGATGCCGAGAGCGAGCTCGAGGTCCTGCAGCGCCAGATCGAATTGTTGGAAATGCGCCAGCGCAAGCACGTGCTGAAAGCCATTGCCAGCGGCGAAAGCTATAATTCCCGCGTCCACCTCATCGCGGGCGGCGAGCGCAAGCCCCACGACATTGTCGTCATACCTGTCGACGGCATGCTCGCAGGGGCGGCAATCGACGTCACCGATATTGAAACGGCGCAAGGAGAGCTCGAACGTCAGATTGCCGCCTATGACCGGACGCTCGATCGCGTTGAAACCGCTGTGGCGCTGTTCAATCGCGACCAGAAGCTGATTTTCTACAACGCCGCGTTCGCAAGACTCTGGTCGCTTGACCCCGAATGGCTTGCAACACGGCCCACCGACGGCGCCATCCTCGACCGGCTGCGCGAGATCGGCCTTCTCCCGCCTGTCGTTAGCCATCGCGATTGGAAAGCCCAGGTTCTTGCTTGTTATAGATCCGGCACGCCGCTGGAGGACATTTGGAACCTGACGGACGGGCGCATCATCAACGTTATCGCTGAGCAGCGTCCCGACGGCGGCGTCACCTATCTCTTCGCGGACGAGACCGACCGCTTGGCACTCGAAGCCCGTTACAACGCCTTGATCGACGTGCAGCGCGAAACGCTCGATAGCCTCAAGGAAGGCGTCGCGGTCTTCGGCACGGACGGCCGCCTCAAGCTCTTCAACCGGGCTTTCTGCGGTATCTGGCAAATCCCGGCAGGCCGGCTGAAGGAACTGCCGCACGTCGGCGAAATCATCGCCGCGGTTCAAAACCTTTATCCGGATGCAGCCACGTGGCTGCGCATCGGCCGCGCCGTCACGGCATTCCAGGATGAGCGCGAAACATTCGCAGGACAGATGATCCGCGCGGACCATGTCGTCGTCGATTACGCATTGATGCCGTTGCCGGACGGCGCGACGCTGCTGACGTTCGCCGATGTGACCGATGTCAAACTCGCCGAACGCGCCCTCGTGGAACGCAACGAAGCGCTCGTCGCCGCCGACCGCCTGAAGACGAACTTCATCGGCCACATTTCCTACGAATTGCGAACGCCTCTGCAGACCATCAACGGCTTCTCCGAAATGCTTGCCGACCCCATGTTCGGACAATTGAACGACAAGCAGAGAGAATATCTCGCCGACATCAGATCCTCGTCGAACACGCTGCTCGCAATCATCGACGACATCCTCGATCTGACAACGATCGAAGCCGGCGGCCTCGAGCTGAAGCTTTCACCCGTCGGCGTCCGTGCCATCATCGACGCCGCCATTCTTGGCATTCGCGAACGCGCGGTCCGCTCGCGCCTCACGATCGACATCGCGATCGCCGATGACGTGACCGAAATCATGGTCGATGAAGCCCGCATGCGGCAGGTGCTCTACAATCTCCTGTCAAATGCCGTCGGCTTCTCGAAGGTCAACGGGACCGTGTACCTTGCCTGCTGGCGCCAGGGCGGAAATATCTTCTTCCGGGTCGAAGATGCCGGCATCGGCATTCCGAAAGATCAGATCGGCCGGGTTTTCCAGCGCTTCGAAAGCCGGAGTCGCGGCTCCGAGCATCGTGGCGCGGGCCTCGGCCTTTCAATTGCCAAAAGCCTCGTTGAGCTTCACGGCGGCACGATCGAGATCACCTCCGAGGAAGGCAGGGGGACCCGCGTGGTCGTTCGCATCCCCGAACAGCCCGTTACCCGAACCTCCGATGGCGGCAAACACAGGCTGGCGGGCGGCGAGCGCGCAGCATAAAACCGAGCGCGATGATAAACCCGGCATTCTCATTCACCAACCTCACGGAAAGCGACGTGTCGCGCGTGGCGCAGGAGATCGCATTCCTCCTGCAGCCCGGCGATACATTGGCCTTGGAGGGCGACCTTGGCGCCGGCAAGTCCACGTTCGCGCGGGCTCTCATCCGCGCCATTTCGGGCAATCCGGAACTCGAAATCCCAAGTCCGACCTTTACGCTGGTGCAAGCCTACGAAACCCCGCGTTTCGACATTGCGCACTTCGACCTCTACCGCCTTTCCGACGCGAGCGAGATCGACGAGCTTGGCCTCGACGCCGCCCTGACGCGAGGTATCGCCGTCATCGAATGGCCGTCGCGAGGCGATGACCGCATTCCGCGCGACCGCTTCACCATTCGCTTCGACGAGACGGCCGCGCCGGACCGCAGAAACGTCAGCCTCGACACCGCCGCCGATTTGCGCACCCGCCTCGAACGCTTTACCGCGATCCGCGATTTTCTCGCAGGCGCCGGTTGGGGCGACGCATCGACGGCATTCAGCTACCTACAGGGAGACGCATCTCCGCGCCGCTACGCCCGGCTTCAAAAGGCTGACGGCTCGCGCGCGATCCTCATGGATTCTCCGCAACGGCCCGACGGTCCGCCAATACGCGATGGCAAATCCTATAGCGCCATCGCCCACCTTGCCGAAAGCGTCAGAGCCTTCGTCGCCATCGACCGCGCGTTGGACGCGGCCGGACTTTCAGTCCCGCGTATCATCGCCGAAGACCTCGCGCAGGGCCTGCTGATCATCGAGGACTTCGGCGACAAAGTCTTCGGCGCGGAAATCGCACGCGGCCGCGATCAAGCTCCTCTCTGGAAACGCGGCGTCGATACCTTGATCGCTGTTCAGAGCACCGAGCCGCCGTCACGGATCCGGCTCTCGGATGGCACGGAATTCATCCTTCCCGAAGCCGACGAGGGCGTTCTCGACATCGAAACCCAGTTGCTGCTCGATTGGTATTGGCCCGCACTGCACGGCAAGATGCCTCCGCAATCCGCACGCGACGCATTCACGTCCCTCTGGAAGACAACGTTCAAACGCGTATTGAGCCAGCCGAAAACGTGGCTGCTCCGCGATTTCCATTCGCCGAATCTGATCGCCCTCGATGACCGCCCGAGCCCGCGCGATGTCGGCATCATCGACTTCCAAGATGCCATGATTGGGCCGGCCGCCTATGATCTCGTCTCGCTCCTGCAGGACGCGCGAGTCGATGTGCCGGAAGACCTCGAAAAAAAGCTTCTCGATCATTACGTCACGGCCACCGCCGCCCGCAATCCGGCATTTGACCGGCCCGAATTCCGCTTCAGCTACGCCGCACTAGGGGCACAACGAAATACCAAGATCCTCGGCATCTTCGCGCGACTCGCAATGCGTGACGGAAAAAGGCAATACCTCGCCCATATGCCAAGGATCTGGGGGTATCTCGAGCGGGATCTACAGCACGAGGCTCTCACCGCCCTCAAGGCATGGTATGACGAGAACCTGCCTCGGAGCCTGCGCGCAGAAGCCCTGAAGATCTAACCCGATTTCGGAGACGCTCCAAATGACGTCCGCCAAGCGCCCTTCGAGCGCTTTCGTACTGGCAGCCGGCAAGGGCGAGCGCATGCGTCCGCTGACCCGCACGATCCCGAAGCCCCTGGTGCCGCTCGGCGGCCGGCCATTGATCGACCACGTACTCGATCGCCTGGCGGCGGCGGGCATCAAACGCGCCGTCGTCAACGTCCATTACCTCGCCGACAAAATCGAAAAGCATCTGGCGCACCGCTCCGCCCCGAAAATCATATTTTCCGACGAGCGCGATAAGCTGCTCGATACCGGCGGCGGCGCGCTCCGTGCACTGCCGAAGCTCGGCGACGGTCCCTTCATCATTCACAACTCAGATTCCGTTTGGATCGAAGGACTGGGCTCGAATCTCGATCGCCTGCTCCATGCGTTCGATGCGAACCAGATGGACAGCCTGATGCTGGTTGCGCCTCTCGCCGCGAGTATCGGCTACGAAGGCCTCGGCGACTTTCAGATGGACGCGACAGGGCATCTGACGCGCCAGACCGGCCCGCGCCTCGCGCCGTTCGTATTCGCCGGTGTGTCGATCGCCCATCCGCGCCTTTTTGAAAACGCACCGCAGGGGGCTTTCTCGCTCAACAAACTCTGGGATCGCGCCATCGATAAGGGCCGGCTCTATGGCCTCCGCCTCGAAGGCGTCTGGATGCACGTCGGAACGCCTGATGCGCTCGCTGAAGCCGAAGCCGCGCTCATGCAACCGCTGACGACAAGCTCCGATTGATGCCGGGAAACTGATACCGGAGAACTGATGCCAGCCAACGTCTTCACGTTACCGCTCGGAGTGCCGTTCCTCAAAGCGCTCGCCAAGGCGATCCTGAACGGAGACCTTCCCGCGGAGGGTCGGCAACCGCCCAACATCTTGTCGCTGCCGAAAATCACGCTACTGCTGCCGACGCGCCGTGCGGCACGCGTCGCGCGCGAAGCCTTTCTTTCGGTCGCAGAGACGCGGGCGCTGATCATGCCGCGTATCCAGCCGATCTCCGAGGGCGAAGGCGACCTCTCCCTCATCACCAGCATCGCGGAACTGGGACCGTCCGGCGCCGATGCACTCGAGCAGCCGCCCGCAATTGCTTCGCTCGACCGGACGCTGATCCTGATGCAGCTCGTCGGCCGCTGGCGTCAATCTATGGCCGAGAGCGCCTCGAAATCCGGAAAGACCAATCTCGGATCGACGCCCGCGCAAGCGGCTCAGCTCGCCGGCGAACTCGGAAAGCTGATGGACGATATCGAGCGCGAGAACGTCTCGCTCTCAGGCATTCAAAATCTCGTCCCCGAGACCTATTCCGAACATTGGAAAAAGACGGTCGACTTCCTGAAGATCGTCACCGAGATGTGGCCGAACTATCTGGCGGCCAGCGGCCTGACGTCTCCGGAAGCCCGTCGCAACGCGTTGATCCTGGCCGAAGCCGATCGCATCTCGCGCCTCAAACCCAATGAGATCGTTATCGTCGCGGGCGTGACCGGCTCCATTCCATCGACGGTCACTTTGATGCGAGCCGTCGCCGCCCATCCCTCTGGCGCCATCGTCCTCCCCGCACTCGACCGCACGTTGGATGCCGAAAGCTGGAACGAAATCCCCCATCACCCTGAGCACCCCCAATTCGGGTTGCGGAAGCTGCTCGACGGCTTGAGCATTTCACGCGACGACGTAGCGACGCTACCCAACGCCGATGTCGAACCGGCGCGCACCGCGCGCGCAGCCTTTTTCAGCGAGGCGATGCGTCCTTCCGCGACCACCGCACGCTGGCATGAATTCACGGCAAAGGCCGACCGCGTAAAACTCGCCGAGGCCCTTTCCGGCGTCTCGCTGATCGAAGCACCATCGGCGCAAGACGAAGCCGAGACCGTCGCGTTGATCCTTCGCGAAGCCGTCGAAACCCCTGGCCGCACCGCCGCTCTCGTCTCTCCAGACCGACTGCTCGCCCGTCGTGTCGCCATCCGTCTCGAGGCCTGGGGCATCCAAGTCGACGACAGCGCCGGACGGCCATTCGCGAAAACCGTCCCCGGCGCGTTTCTCGCCCTCGTCATCAACGCGGTGGTCAGCGAATTCGCTCCAGCCGAAACGATGGCTTTGCTGCGCCATCCTCTGTGCCGGGTTGGGCTCAAGACCTTCGACATTCGCCGCTACGCACGTGCGCTCGAAATCACGGCCTTTCGCACGGCATACCTCGGTCGCGGCATCGAAGGGATAATTGCAGCTCTCGATACGGCCGAACGCGACGACGGCGGCGATCGAAAGTTCACGCACGTCGCCGCGCGACGCCTATGGACCGAAGACCGCGACGGCGCGCGCTTGCTCGTCTTGAAGGTCGCGGAAGCGATGAAGCCGCTGACTGATCTCTACGCCAATCAGAACCCGCACAACCTTGCCGATTTCGCCCGCGCCCATGCCGCGAGCGCTGAAGCCCTCGCGACACTTCCCGATGACGACGCATCCGCATCGAATGGACAGAACCCGCTGTGGCAGCGCGAAGCTGGCGATGTGGCCAGCCGCTTTTTCACCGGACTTCTAAATCCGGAAACGCCGGACGTTGAAATCCGCGCTTCTGATTACGCCGATCTCTACGCCACGCTTCTCGCCAAGGAAAACGTCCGCGAACGCCGGGCCGTGCATCCACGCATTTCCATTTGGGGTCCCTTCGAAGCGCGGCTGCAGCAGCCCGACGTGCTGATCGTCGGCTCGCTCAACGAAGGCACGTGGCCGGAAGCCGCGGAGCCCGGTGCTTGGCTCAATCGCCCCATGCGGGCCGAGCTTGGACTGCCATCGCCCGAAGAAGAAACCGGCCGCGCCGCACACGACTTCGTCTCTCTCCTCGGCGCCGAGACCGTCTATCTGACAAGAGCCGAGAAGGTCGGAGGCGTGCCGACAGTCCCCTCACGTTGGCTGATGCGCACAACTGCGCTGCTCAAAGGCATGGCCCTTTCGAACACCCTCCATGCGGAGAAGCCATGGCTTGCATGGGCACGCGCGCGAGACCGGATCGATCTGGCGAACAGAACCCGCGTTGCGCCGCCCGAGCCAAGACCGCCCGTCGATATCCGTCCACGAAAAATGAGCGTCACCGAGATCGAGCGCTGGACAAGCAATCCCTATGCGATCTTCGCGCGCCACGTCCTGAAGCTCGATCCACTGCCGGAACTGGGCGCCGCGCCGGATGCGAGCCTCCGCGGCGGGCTTGTCCACGACGTGATGAAGCAGTTCGCGAAAGAATTCCCCGACGCGTTGCCGCCGGACCCGCGCGCTGAGCTTGAGCGCATCGCCAAGACGGTGCTCGAAGTTTTCACCGGCCATCCGCGCGTCGCCGCTTTCTGGCTGCCGCGCCTGCAGCGCTTTCTCGCCTGGTTCGCGGCGACGGAAGAAGCGCGGCGCGACGGCGTCAAAGCTATTATCGCCGAAACCTCCGGAAAACTCGTTCTCGATTCGAATGGAATGCCCTTTACGCTAACCGCCCGCGCCGATCGCATCGACGACAAAGGCGGAGCCATCGTCATTACCGACTATAAGACCGGAGCCGCCCCGAGCGACGCTGCCGTGAAGGCAGGACGCTCACCGCAGTTGCCGCTTGAAGCCGCCATCGCCCTTGGCGAAGCGGGGTTCCCAAATCTCAGCGGACGCACCGTCGAAGCCTTGCGCTATATCCGCGCTTCCGGCGGCGAACCGCCCGGCGAAGAGCGCACCGTCAAATGCGATGACGTCGCTGCGCTTGCAGCGGAAGCGCAGAAGGGACTTGAACTGCTGATCGCCGTATTCGATCGCGTCGAGACGCCCTATCGGGCAATCCGGCGCCCCGGCTATCGCTACGACTTCGATTCCTACGCGCATCTTGCGCGCGTCGCGGAATGGTCCGCACACGTCGATGAAGAGGCGGCGTCATGAACCTCGAGATCAAAAGGATTTCGCCGGAAGACCTGCTGCGCTCGACCAAAGAGGCGCAGGACGCCGCTTCCGACCCGCAAAATTCCGCGTGGGTCAACGCCAACGCTGGCACCGGCAAGACGCACGTCCTGACGCAGCGCGTGTTGCGCCTGTTGCTCGCCGGAACACGGCCCGAGCGCATCCTCTGCCTCACCTTTACGAAGGCAGCAGCGGCCGAAATGTCAAAACGCGTCTTCGACCGTCTCGCCGGCTGGGTGACGGCCGCAGATGAGGTGCTTCGAAAGGATCTTTCAGAAATCACCGGCGCGCCCGCCTCCCCCGATCTCGTTCAACGCGCGCGCACGCTCTTCGCACTCGCCATCGAAACGCCTGGTGGCCTCAAGGTACAGACGATCCACGCCTTCTCAGAACGTCTCTTGCAGCGCTTTCCGCTCGAAGCGGGCGTCCCGCCGGATTTCAAGATCCTCGACGACCAAGCGGCGAACGAGCTGAAAGCCAACGCGATCGAAGCGACGTTGACCGAAGCGACCAGCGCGCCAAATTCGCCGCTCGGAAAAGCGCTCGATTTCGTCATCCGCTACGCCGCCGATGCCCACTTCGATCAGCTGATTTCCAAAGCGGTCGAAGAACGCAAATGGCTCGAAGCATCCGCCCATATCGAGCCCGGCAAGATCGAAGATGAGCTTGCTTCGATGGACGCCGAGCTGCGCAAGCGGCTGAGCGTACGCGCCGTCATCGCTACGGACGACCTGCATACCGAATGCGCCAACGTCCTTTCGAAGGATGAGATCAAGGAACTCTGCGAGTTACTGGCAAGCGGCACAACGACCGACGCCGGTCACGTCGCGACGCTGTCCGCCACGATGCAGAACGGCAATGCCCGGCACGTGACCGAACTCTTGGCAAAGTACTTTCTCGTTGAAAATGGCGAGAAGATCCGCGCCAGCCTCATGACGAAAGCCCTGAGCAAATCACGGCCGGGCCTGCACGCGCGTTGCCAGGAGGCGCAGCAGAATTTCTTCAAGCTCTCGCAGGAAGCGCGAGCCCTGACGCTGATCGACGCCTCGCTCGCCCTCTATCAGATCGCCGGCGCCGTGCTCCGGCGCTACGCCGCCGCGCGCAATTCCGCCGGTGCGCTCGACTTCGATGACCTCATTTTGAAAACGCGCGCGCTTCTGACCAGTGATGAAGGCCAGGCGCAATGGGTGCTCTTCAAGCTCGACGGCGGCCTCGATCATATCCTCGTCGACGAAGCTCAGGACACGAGCCCCGAGCAGTGGGAAATCATTTCCGCGCTGGCTCAGGAGTTTTTCGGCGACATGGGTGCGGGCGCGGTAACGCGAACGGTCTTCGCCGTCGGCGACGAAAAGCAGTCGATTTATTCGTTCCAGGGCGCCGCGCCGAAAATGTTCGCCGAGATGGGGCAACGCTTTGCAGCGCTTGCGACCCGCGCAGAGCGCCTGTGGAAGCGTGTGCCGCTGACGCTCTCGTTCCGCACCGTCGCGCCGGTTCTGACAGCGGTCGATCGCGTGTTCCTCGATCCCGCGCGAACGCCGGGATTGACCGCCGGCAACGCCACCATCTCCCACGCCGCCCACCGTATCGGACATGCGGGGCTCGTAGAAATCTGGCCGACGGAGATCCCGGACGAGACGGCCGTCGCCGATCCCTGGAACCCGCTCTCTGATTCGAACGAGCAGTCGCCCGCCAACCGGCTGGCCGACCGCATCGCCGATACGATCAAGGCCTGGATCGCACCCGGCAGCCGCGAACGCCTGCCGTCCGAAGATCGCCCGATCCGCGCCGGCGATATCCTGATACTCGTGCGCAAGCGGAACCCATTCGCAGTGCCCATGGTCGCCGCACTGAAGCGGCGCGGCATAGCGGTCGCCGGCTCGGATCGCGTGCGGCTCACGGAGCAGATCGCGGTTCAGGATCTGATCGTGCTCGGCGATTTCCTGACCCTGCCGGAAGACGATCTGGCACTGGCAACGGTTCTGAAGGGCCCGCTCTTCAATCTCAACGACGACGATCTGCTAACGATCGCACCCGGCCGCAAACGCACGCTGTGGTCGGCGCTGCTCGATCATGCCGAGACGAACCTCGCATTCAAAAACGCTTCCGAAACGCTGAAGCGATGGCGCGACAAAGCCGATTTCGCGCCGCCTTTCGAATTCTACTCGGGGATTCTCGATCGCGACGGCGGACGCGAAAAAATGTTGAACCGGCTCGGCCCTGAAGCCGCCGACGTCATCGACGAGTTCCTTGACCTGGCGCTTTCCTACGATGAAGGCGATCCGCCATCGCTGACGCAGTTTCTCGCGCAGCTTCGCGCCGCCGACCCCGAGGTCAAACGCGACATGGAGCACGGCCGCGACGAAGTTCGCGTGATGACCGTGCACGGTGCGAAAGGGCTCGAAGCGCCGATCGTCTTTTTGCCCGATACCTGCACCACGTCTTCCGGCGAAGACGCATCTTCACGTCTCGTGAAGCTTGGTGGCGGCCCCGGCGCGGAGGGGACAGCAGAACCCATCGTCTGGAGCGTCAAAGGAACTTCGCGCGTTCCCGCCGTCGAAGCCGCGCGCCGGGAGCGGGAGGCGGCCGACAAGGAAGAGCGCAATCGTCTCCTCTACGTCGCGATGACGCGCGCGCGAGACAGGCTCTACATCGCTGGGTTCGAAACCAAACGCGGCCGAACCGCGGGCTGCTGGTATGATGTCGCGACGGAAGCTCTGCTACCGTCCATGGAGGAAATCGATCTCGGCGATGGCAAAAAAGTCTGGCGTATGGAAGCGCCGCAAATCGCGGAACCAAAAAAATCCGCAAACGTCGCATCCACAGACTTGACCGCTGTCACGCGCCCTGAGTTCGCAACACGCCGCGCCCCTGCCGAGCCGAAGCTTTCGGTTCCGCTCGCTCCGTCGCGGCTTGAACCCTATGCACCCGACGCCGAGGGCGAACCACTCGCACCGGCAAAACCCGACGCCGCTGCGACGAACGACAATCCCTCGCCGCTGAGTGTTGGCGGCGCCAATCGGTTCTTGCGCGGAACGATCACGCACGCACTTCTCCAGCATCTGCCGTCGATTGCTCATGAAAAGCGCGAGATGATCGCGACCGCCTTCGTCGGCAAACGCGGCGCGGCGCTGCCGCCAAGAGTGCGCGCGAGCATTGTGAAAGAAACTCTCGATATTCTTGCAGACGCGACTTTCGCCCCGATCTTCGGACCCGACAGCGTTGCCGAGGCTCCGATCGCCGCCGTCATCCCGAGGCCGAACGGCAAAGGTCCGGCTCTCGACCTTTCGGGCCAAATCGATCGCTTGGCGCTGACCGAAAGCGAAGTGCTGATCATCGATTACAAGACCAACAGGCCGCCGCCTGCCGAGGTGCGCCAAGTTGCAGACGCCTATCTTTACCAGCTTGCGGCATATCGGCTGGCACTCGGAGAAATCTACCCCGGCCGGACTGTGCGGGCCGCGCTGCTCTGGACCGATGGCCCCCGACTCATGAACATACCGGGCGACGTCCTCGATCACTACACGGCGCGCCTTTGGGACCTGGAACTGGGCAGTCTTGACGCCTCCTGACCTAATCCCTAGTTCATGGATCGGCTTTTCTTTTGCGCGCCGACGGCGGCAAATCGGGATCCGGCCGGTAAATCGGGCCCGGAAATGGAGCATAATCAAATGTCTAACGCAGTGACAGACGCAAGCTTCGAAGAGGAAGTTCTGAAGTCCAGCGAGCCGGTCCTCGTCGATTTCCACGCGACGTGGTGCGGGCCGTGCAAGGCCATGGCTCCGGCGCTTGATCAGGTCGCTAAGGAGATGACCGGCAAGGTCAAAGTCGTGAAAGTCGACGTCGATGCGAACCCGCAAGTCACCGGCCATTACGGCATTCGTGCCATGCCGACGCTGCTGATCTTTAAGGGCGGCAAGGTTGCGGCCCAGCACACCGGCGCGATCGTGCAGAAGAAGAAGCTTGAAGACTGGATCACCTCCAGCGTCGCCGCCGCCGTCTAAGTCGACGTTCCATACGGAATTGAAAAACCCCGCCTCGAGCGGGGTTTTTTATTCTTGGCGTCCCAAAATCCGGCGATCACCCGGTAATCTTCTCCGCTGACGGCACGACGACGGCGAAGATATCGTTGAGCGCCGCGAGGCTGGCTTCGTGAAGCTCCTTCGCCGAAACGACGCCGCCGGAAGGATTGGGAAGCGAACGGGTCGCTGTTGCATTCCCGACGACCGTCGCGCGATAGCCGTGGTTGAACGCGGCACGAGCCGTCGAATTCACGCACACGTGCGTCATGAATCCGGCAAGCGTCAGATCCTCGACCCCAAAGCCCTTGAGAAGATCATCGAGGTTCGTCTTTTCGAACGAGCTCGGATAGTTCTTCACGACGACAGGCTCGCCGGCTTTAGGGGCGACGACGTCGGCGATGGCGCCGATCTGATCCTTCACATCGTAAGGCGATCCCGCGCCCGCATCGTGCTGAATGTGAATGACCGGGCGTCCGGCATCACGATAGCGCTTCAACAGGCCCTGACATTCGACAAGCGCAGGCTCGACGCCATCAAGCTGCATAATGCCCTCGCGATACGTATTCTGGCAGTCGATAAGGATCAACGCCGAATTGGCGATGCGCGTCGGCGTATAGCCAAGCCCTGCGATGTCGCGCAGCGTCCTTGAAACGGTCATCAGTTATTCTCCGGAATGAAATGTTTGCTCAGTCCTACATGGGCGGATGTTCAACGCCGCTCGGCGGTGGACCCAGCGCATCGAGTTCGTCGTTTTCGGCATCCGAATAGACGCGCGACCGCGTCAGAAAACGAACGCCTTCGGGACTTTCAACCGAAAAACCCGATCCTCGCCCCGGCACCACATCGATGATCAGGTGCGTGTGCTGCCAGTATTCGAATTGGGACTTGCCCATGTAGAACGGCTGGCCGCCGATCTCGCCGATGTACACGTCCTGCGCGCCAACCTTGAACTCACCCCGCGGATAGCACATTGGCGCGCTGCCGTCGCAGCAACCGCCGGATTGATGGAAGAGCAGCGGCCCATGAATGCCTTCGAGCTTCTTGATGAGCGTCAACGAATCCGGCGTCGCCGTCACGCGATTGACCATTTGGCCCTCCGATTGAGAAAAAGGGCATGCACCGGGTTCGGCGCATGCCCTTCGATCTGCGGCTTAACCAGGCATCAGAAGAAGCCGAGCGCCTTCGGGCTGTAGCTGACGAGCATGTTCTTCGTCTGCTGATAATGGTCGAGCATCATCTTGTGTGTCTCGCGGCCAATGCCCGACTGCTTGTAGCCACCGAACGCGGCGTGCGCCGGATAGGCGTGGTAGCAGTTGGTCCAGACGCGGCCGGCCTTGATGGCGCGGCCCATCCGATAGGCCCGCGTTCCGTTACGCGTCCACACGCCCGAACCGAGGCCGTAGAGCGTGTCGTTGGCGATTGCGAGCGCTTCCGCGTCGTCTTCGAAGGTCGTGACGGAAACGACCGGCCCGAAGATTTCCTCTTGGAATACGCGCATCTTGTTGTGACCTTCGAGCACTGTCGGCTCGACGTAGTAGCCACTTGCGAGCTCGCCGCCGAGGTTGGCGCGACGGCCACCCGTCAGCACGCGGGCGCCTTCGCCCTTGCCGATTTCGATGTAGCTCAGGATCTTTTCGAGCTGATCGTTCGAAGCCTGCGCACCGATCATCGTCGAGGCATCCATCGGATGACCCTGCTTGATCTTCACGACGCGCTCCAAAGCCCGCTCCATGAACTTCTCATAGATCGAGCGCTGAATGAGTGCGCGGCTCGGGCATGTGCAAACTTCGCCCTGGTTCAACGCAAACATCGTGAACCCTTCGAGGCACTTGTCGAAGTACTCGTCGTCGGCGTCCATGACGTCGGCAAAGAAGATGTTCGGCGACTTGCCGCCGAGTTCCAACGTGCACGGAATGATGTTTTCCGATGCGTATTGCATGATGAGGCGACCCGTCGTCGTCTCGCCGGTGAACGCAATCTTGGCGATGCGCTTGTTCTGAGCGAGCGGCTTGCCGGCTTCGATGCCGAAGCCGTTGACGACGTTCAACACGCCTTCCGGAATGATGTCCGCGATCAGATCCGCGAGGACCATGATCGACATCGGGGTCTGTTCGGCGGGCTTCAGCACGACGCAGTTACCGGCCGCAAGCGCCGGCGCGAGCTTCCAGACGGCCATCAACAGCGGGAAGTTCCACGGAATGATCTGGCCGACGACACCGAGCGGCTCGTGGAAATGGTAGGCGACCGTGTCGTGATCGATTTCAGCGATCGAGCCTTCCTGTGCGCGAATGCAGCCCGCAAAATAACGGAAGTGATCAATCGCCAGCGGCAGATCGGCATGCGTCGTCTCGCGGATCGGCTTGCCGTTATCGATGGTCTCGACGAGAGCGAGGATGTCGAGATTCTCTTCCATCCGGTCGGCAATTTTCGACAGCACCCGGGCGCGCGTCGCCGGGGACGCATTACCCCAGGAGTCCTTCGCCTTGTGCGCAGCATCGAGCGCGAGTTCGATGTCCTCGGCCGTCGAACGGGCAATTTCGCAGACCTGCTGTCCCGTGATCGGCGTGACGTTGGAGAAGTACTGGCCGCGGACCGGAGCAACCCACTTGCCGCCGATGAAATTGTCGTAGCGCGACTTGATGATTTGCCGCCCTTTCAACTTATCCATTGCTACGTGCTGCATCGTGCATCTCCTCCGGATTGACGCCTATATTTGGCTGTCTTGTTTGCTTGCGTTCGTATCTTCTATCGACCTGTTACGCCTCGCCTTGGGCGGCCTCGACATCATAGTTGGAAGGGCTGCTATGCGTCGCGACCGCTCGGGGGTTATCGCGTCAACTTAGCGGGTTTTTGCGACCTTTCGCACCGTAAATATCGGATGGAGCGGAAGCAGTTTTGATTTAGCGCAAGGGACGCCTCGTCTTGACCGAGATTATTCGAGGTTTTGCTGCAATGAAAGCACGTGCCCGGCAAGATAGAGCGAACCGCAGATGAGAACGCGCTTGGGCCCCTGCGAAAGCCCGGCGATTGTTTCGAGCGCGTTAATCACATTTTTGCGATCGAGCGCCTGCATGCCTGCTCCCCGCGCGACTTCGGCAAGATTTTCTTCGCTATGCGGCGCCTCGTGGGCGCCGGGGATCGGCACCGTATAGATGGCCCGCACAAGCCCTCGAAATGGCGCAAGAAAACCCAGCGCATCCTTCTGGCCCATCATTCCGACGATCAGATAGACGGGCTTCGGCGACTTCTCGTCGAGCGTCGCTAGCGTATCGGCGAGCATATCGCCCGCCGCCGGATTATGCCCGCCGTCGAGCCAAAGCTCGGCCCCCTCTCCAAGGATTTCGGGCAGCGGCCCCGAAGTCAGGTGCTGCATCCGGGCTGGCCATTCGACGTTGCGGAGCCCCGCCTCGAGGGCGCGCTCGTCGATTGCAAGCGACGGAATTCTTTCGCCGAGCGTCAGCGCCGCGGCGACAGCCGTTCCGGCATTGACGATCTGATGCCGCCCGATAAGGGCAGGCAGCGGCAAATCGAGCAGACGGTCGTTCTGCTGGACGATGAGACGACCCGCTTGTTCATACGCATCGTAATCGCGGCCCCAGACGGTGAGCGGCGCGCCGACCAAGCGCGCACGCGATTCAAGCACCGCGAGAACGTCGTCGGGTTGTTGCGAGACGATACCCGGAACGCCGCGCTTGAGGATGCCGGCCTTTTCGAAGGCGATCTTGGCGATCGTCGGCCCGAGCTTCTCAGCATGATCCATTGAAATCGGCATGATGACGGTGAGCGCCGGATCGGCAATGACGTTCGTCGCATCGAGCCGCCCGCCAAGCCCGACCTCGAGTAACAGGACATCCGCGGGCCGCTCGGAGAATGCGAGCAACGCCGCCGCGGTCGTGATCTCGAATTGCGTGATGTCGTCGCCGTCGTTCACGGCATGGACACGCGTCAGGACATCGACCAGCGTGTCTTCCTCGATCGCATGCGCCTTCCCATCGTCTCCGGCGAGCGCGATGCGTTCGTGAAACCGGACGAGATGCGGCGAGGTATAAACGTGCGCACGCTTGCCGGCGGCTTCCGTGAAGGCCCTGAGATAAGCCGTCACCGAACCCTTGCCGTTGGTACCGGCAATGTGCACGACAGGCGGAAGTTTCTTTTCAGGATGCCCGAGCTTCGCGAGCAGACGTTCCACCCGGCCGAGCGACAAGTCGATCAGCTTGGGGTGCAGGAGCATCATGTCGGCCAATAAGGCGTCGCTTGTGGGCCGTGTCGTCGACGAGGTCATGGCGCGCCCCGCAATACCTTCGAGAATTGCCAGGCGCCCTAAGGCGCATCCTTACTTGCGGATCCAGCCGATCCGGTTTCGTCGCGGCGCGGCTTCTCGCCCTTGCCGGGCTCGAACCTTTGACTGTTCGGAACGGCCTCGGGCTCCACGACGCCGCTTTCCCGCGCGGCCGTCTCGATGACCTTGCCGTCAACGGACGCGCCGTTGACGTAAGGCTTGCCGTTCAATTTGCGCGCGTCTCTCGGCTTCGTCGCGTGCACGCCGCTCATCAGAAGTTTGGAAATGCGCGCAAGCGTTTCGCGCATCTGGTGGCGATGCACGACCATGTCGATCATGCCGTGCGAAAGCAGATATTCGGCTCGCTGGAAGCCATCGGGCAGTTGCTCGCGGATCGTCTGCTGAATGACGCGCGGACCGGCGAAGCAGATGAGAGCGCCGGGCTCCGCAATATGAATATCGCCAAGCATTGCATACGAAGCGGTAACGCCGCCGGTCGTCGGGTCTGTCAGAACGACGATGTAGGGCAGCCGCGCGTTTCTCAGGCGCTGCACGGCAATCGTCGTGCGCGGCATCTGCATGAGGGAGAGGATACCCTCCTGCATGCGCGCGCCACCCGAGGCCGCGAAAAGAATGAAGGGCGTCCGCAGTTCGAGCGCTCGCTGCATGCCTGCGATAATCGCTTCGCCTGCTGCCATGCCGAGCGAACCCGCCATGAAACGGAAGTCCTGCGCCGCGGCGACAATCGGCACGCCCTCGAGTTCTCCCTCACCCACGAGGATAGCATCTTCGAGCTTCGTCGCAGTCTTCGCGTCTTTCAGACGATCGGTATATTTACGGCCATCGCGAAACTTCAACGGGTCCTGCTGTACCGTCGGCACCGGGACGGTGCGATATTCTCCGCCGTCGAAAAGATGCTGCAGGCGCTGCTGCGAACCCATGCGCATGTGATAGTTCGAGCCGGGCACGACGAACTGGTTCGCCTCGAGGTCTTTGTAGAAGACCATCTGGCCCGTCTCCGGGCATTTCACCCAGAGGTTATCCGGCACATCGCGCTTCGCCGTCGATAAAAGCCCGCTGATCTTGGGGCGGACGACGTTGTTAATCCAGTTCACGTGCTCTTGGCTCCTTGTAAGCCGCTCCAAGCGCCTACCGCATCAACGTGCGGGCACATAGGCAAGCTCCTCGCAGTCCGCCATTTTTAGCGCGTCATGAGGGACCAGCGCTAGGACAATGCCCAAAATGGGAGTGCAGAAGGCGGTATCCAATAAAGCTTATCCGAGGAGAGCGCTAGTCGGCCGATAGGGCCCCACGCAATTCGCGGACGAGTTCCGCCACGCCCTTAACCGTTCGGTCCGTCGCCTCCCCCTTCGGTCCGAGGGATTTTTCTATAGTAGAAACAATGGCTGAGCCGACGACGACCCCATCCGCCCCCTTGGATATGGCCCGGGCCTGGTCACCGGAGCGAACGCCGAAGCCCACCACAACCGGAAGCGGCGTTTCCGCTTTGATCGCCTTCACTTGGCTGTGAACATCGTTAACCACTGGTGCGGCCGCCCCCGTGATGCCCGTGATCGAGACATAGTAAACGAAACCGGACGTATTTTTCAAAACGGCGGGCAAACGCGCCTTGTCCGTCGTCGGCGTCGCGAGCCGGATGAAATTAAGCCCTGCCGCGAGAGCGGGAAGGCAAAGCTCGTCATCGGCTTCGGGCGGCACGTCGACCACGATGAGACCGTCGACCCCAGCGGCCTTCGCATCCTTGATGAAGCGCTCGTTGCCGTAGACATAGATCGGATTGTAGTAGCCCATCAGCACGATCGGCGTCGTCGCGTCGCTCGCGCGAAAATCGCGGACGAGCTGCAGCGTCTTGATCATCGTCTGACCGGCCTTGAGCGCCCGCTGCGACGAAGCTTGGATCGCCGGACCGTCCGCCATCGGGTCCGAGAACGGCATGCCGAGTTCGATGATATCGGCGCCGGCTTTGACGAGTTCGGCAAGTACTTGCGCACTCGTCTCGGGATCGGGATCTCCCGCCGTGATGAATGTAACAAGCGCCGGACGTTTTTCTTTTTTCAATGCCGCGAAACGGGCATCGATGCGTGTGACGTGCTTCGTCATCCTAGATCTTCATCCCAAGATGTTTGGCGACCGTGGCGAGATCCTTGTCGCCTCGGCCAGAAATATTGACGACGAGAAGGTTGTCCTTCGCCAAAGTCGGCGCAAGCTTCTTCACCAGTGCCAGTGCGTGGCTCGACTCGAGCGCCGGAATGATGCCCTCAAGCCGCGTGCAGAACTGCAGTGCTTCGAGCGCTTCTTTGTCCGTCGCTGGGACGTAAGTCACGCGCCCGATAGTCTTCAGCCACGAATGCTCCGGCCCGACACCCGGATAATCGAGCCCCGCCGAGATCGAATGGCCTTCGAGGATTTGGCCGTCGCTATCCTGCAGCAGATAAGTGCGATTGCCGTGCAGTACACCCGGCGAGCCTCCCGTCATCGACGCGGCGTGGCCATTCTCAACATCGATCCCATGGCCGCCTGCCTCAACGCCGTAGATCGCGACGCCGGGATCGTCCAGGAACGGATGGAAAATGCCGATGGCATTCGAGCCGCCGCCGATGCAGGCGACGATGGTATCCGGCAACCGGCCTTCGGCTTCAATCATCTGCTTGCGCGTCTCATGGCCGATGATCGCCTGGAAATCGCGAACCATCGCCGGATAGGGATGCGGACCCGCGGCCGTACCGATGAGGTAATAGGTGTCGCGCACGTTGGTGACCCAATCGCGCAGCGCTTCGTTCATCGCGTCTTTCAACGTGCCCGCACCCGACGTCACCGGATTGAGCTTCGCGCCGAGCAACGTCATGCGCGCAACGTTGGGCGCCTGACGTTCGACGTCGGTCGCGCCCATGTAAACCTCGCACTCCATGCCGTACTTTGCGCAGACCGTCGCGACGGCGACGCCATGCTGCCCAGCGCCGGTCTCCGCGATGATCCGCTTCTTGCCCATCCGGCGCGCGAGCAGGATCTGGCCGAGACAGTTGTTGATCTTGTGCGAGCCCGTGTGATTGAGCTCTTCGCGCTTGAAGTAGATCTTCGCGCCGCCGAGTTCCGCCGTCATGCGCTCTGCGTGATAGAGAGGGCTCGGCCGCCCGGCGTAATGCAGATTGAGGAAATCGAGCTCGCGCTGGAATTCCGGATCGGCTTTCGCAGCCTCATAGGCGCGCTCGAGTTCCAGGATCAGCGGCATCAGCGTCTCGGCAACGAAGCGGCCGCCGAAGATGCCGAAAAAGCCCCGGTCGTCGGGCCCCGTCGCATAGCTGTTGAGAGTGGCTTCCGCTGTTTTCTTCGTTTTCGTTGCCATGAAAGCCTCGCTTTACCCCCTCTCCCCATAAAGTATGGGGAGAGGGAATTTCTACGCCTGCTTAGCTGCCTTTACGGCGAGAAGAAAGCGACGGATCTGATCAGGGTCCTTGATGCCCGGCGCACTTTCGACGCCCGACGACACATCGACGGCAAGCGGATGCGTTAATGCGATGGCATCTGCGACGTTATCGGGACCGAGACCACCCGAAAGCATGAACGGCAGAGCTTCTGCAACACCGTCGAGCGCATGCCAGTCGAACGTCCGGCCGTTGCCGCCGGGCAGGAGAGCACCTGGCGGCGCCTTCGCATCGAAAAGGATAAGATCGGCAACGTCCGCGTACTCACGTGCCTGCGCCACATCGTCCGCCGTGGCGACGGCGATGGCCTTGATCACTTCGCGGCCGAATTGCTCCTTGATGGCGGCAACGCGGCTTGGCGTTTCCTTGCCGTGCAGCTGGAGGACGTCGGGCGCCACTTCATTCACGATTTCGTTGAGCGTGGCATCGTCTGCGTCGACAGTGAGCGCAACGATCCGGGCCTTGCCGCGCGCCCGCTCGGCGAGCCCCTTGGCTTTCGCGATATCGAGATGGCGCGGGCTCTTCGCATAGAAGACGAGCCCGATGTAATCGGCGCCGCCGGTGATGGCAGCATCCAATGCTTCAGGCGTCGTGATCCCGCAAATTTTGGCTCTTGTAACCATCGAATTTCATGCGTTACGCCGCGGTCGTTCCCGTAAGGCGGCGCTTTTGCCAGCGCTTCAGAGCGATAAACGTCCAAACGCCCTCGACCAGACCGAACGGCCACGCGCCCTGCAGAAATCCATAGATCGAACCCATCGCGCAAGCGACGGAAAATCCGAGGATGCACCAAGGGCTGCTGTCCTCGAAGGCGTAGAACAACAGCATCAGACTGACGGCGACGAGCCCGAACAGCGTCAACGCATCGAATGTCATTGAGTATCTCGGCTCACATCAACGGCTGGAGATGGCGAGTTGCTTGTCCGCGGCTTCGCGTTCGCGCGCGAGCCGGTCGGCCTCCGCCTGCCAGCGCGCTGCGCGCCGGCCCTGCGAACGGGCTGTCTGCCGCCATCGGCTTTGCCCCATCCACGTCGCCACGCCACCAAGAATGACGCCGAGAACGAGAGCCGCCATCAGATAAATGTAGAACGGCAGCACGACCGAAAGCGCGGGCTTTTCGGGCCGGAAGGGATCGAGGATCAGATCCACCGGCTGCCGGTTGGAAACCGCAATCGCAACGAGAATGATGCCGAGCGGAAAACCGATAAGCAGCGCAAGAATACGCCTGAACATGATCTACCTCACTTGCGGCGCCTGCAAATCGGCTGCGGCCGGCTCGTCAGTGTTTCGCGCCGTTGAGCTTATTCAACCGGTCGCGAAGTTCTTTGCCGGTCTTGAAAAACGGCACGAACTTTTCGGCGACGGCAACGGTCGTCCCGGTTCGGGGATTTCTTCCCTGCCGCGACGCGCGATGCTTCACCGTAAATGCGCCGAAACCGCGAAGTTCGACACGGTCACCTCGCGACAAAGCATCGACAATTTCGTCAAAAATGACATTGACGATGCGTTCGACGTCACGATGGTAAAGATGCGGATTGGCAGTGGCAATCCGTTGCACCAGCTCCGATTTGATCACGTTTCGCTCCCAGCTTCGGCGACCATTTCTTCTTATTTTTCAGAAGGGTGCCAAACTGAGAGAAGACCGTCAAGTCCGAGCGTGGAAATCATCCGATCACGAAGCAAAAAATTTGCTGCGTCCCCGGCCGCTGACCCGAAGAGCCAGCCGACGATTCCGGCCGACATGCCCGCAAAGCCGTAGTTGCCGGTGTTTCCTGGCTTCCAATCGGTGACTTTCGCCGTCTGAGGGACGCTTTTCTTGTCCTTGAGCCACTGGACCGCTTCGTCCTCACCGCCGAGTTGATCAACCAACTTGGCGTCCAGGGCCTCGCGGCCTGAGTAGATTCGGCCTTCCAGAAGGCCCGGGATATCAGTGGCTTTGACGCCACGGCGGGTCTCGACCAGGCCGACGAACCATTTGAAGCCGTCGGCGACCATACCCTCGGCGACCTTCTTGCTCGAATCGTCAAGCGGCTCGAACGGCGACGGAGACGCCTTTAGCGGACCGCTCTTAATCTCGTTCATTTTGACGCCGATCTTGTCGAGCAGCTGCACGACCTCAGGCCACTGCACGATAACGCCGACAGAGCCCGTAATCGAGTTTCCACGGGCCACAATGTGGTCGGTGGCAAGACCCGCGATGTAGGCCGCCGAAGCCGCCACGGTGCCGAATTGGGCCACCACGGGCTTCTTTTGGGCCAGCGTCCGGATGCCTTCGTAGAGCGCCTCGCCCCCCGTCGTCGTGCCGCCAGGACTGTTAATGAACAGGAGAACGCCGGAGACGCTGTTGTCGTCGGCGATGTCCTTAAGCAATTTGAGCTGATCCCGGTCCTCTGTGATCGTTCCCTCGATTGTGACGCGGGCAATCTGCTTTTCGCCGGCAAGCGTTGCGAGCTTGTCGCCACTCAGGAACACCGCGCCGAGCGCGAACAGGAGAGCGGCGAGCCCGGCGGCGCGCCAAAGCGATACCGACCGGCGAAGCCGCCGGCGATCGAGAACCGTTTCCGTTTCAAGCATGGGGATGCGCCCTTTCCGTCGGCACGCTGCGGCAGGGCGGGAGGCCCGTAGGCGCGGCTCGTTCTGGCGGGGAACGTAGGCAAGGTTGCGCCCGTGGGCAACGGGGAAGCCCGCGACGTCTCGCCCAAAAGTTAAGGCGCGCGGCAGGGTTTGCCGCGCGCCCCTCGATTTCCAGCCGTCCGAAGCCGATTATTCGGCGTCTTCAGCACCTTCGCGCTTCTTGATGGCCGCCTTGAAGATGTCGCCGAGCGACGCGCCCGAGTCGGTCGAGCCGTACTGAGCGACGGCCTGCTTTTCTTCGGCAAGCTCGAGCGCCTTGATCGAAACGGCGATACGGCGCGCTGCCTTATCGACCGAAACGACGGCCGCATCGACCTTGTCGCCGACATTGAAGCGCTCAGGGCGCTGCTCCGAGCGGTCCCGCGAGAGATCGGCGCGCTTGATGAACGACGTCAGCTCGCTGTCTGCGATCTTGACTTCGATACCAGCTTCGCTGACCGACGTGACCGTACCGGTAACCGCGTCGCCCTTCTTGTACTTCGCCATAGCATCGGCCGGATCGCCCGACAGCTGCTTGACGCCGAGGGAGATGCGCTCCTTCGAACCGTCGACATCGAGAACGATGGCTTTGACGTTGTCACCCTTCTTGTAGTCCTTGATAACTTCGTCGCCGGCCTTCTGCCAGTCGAGGTCCGAAAGATGGACCATGCCGTCGATGCCGTTGTCGAGACCGATGAAAAGACCGAACTCGGTGATGTTGCGGATCGGGCCTTCGACGATCGAGCCCTTCGGGTGCTGCGTCAGGAACGCATCCCACGGGTTCTCCTGCGTCTGCTTCAGGCCGAGCGAGATACGGCGCTTCTGCGGATCGACTTCGAGAACCTGAACTTCCACCTGCTGGCTCGTCGAAACGATCTTGCCAGGGTGCGTGTTCTTCTTCGTCCAGCTCATTTCCGAGACGTGGATCAGACCTTCGACGCCCGGCTCCAGCTCAACGAACGCGCCGTAATCGGCGATGTTCGTCACGGTGCCCTTGACGCGAGCGCCGACCGGATACTTGGCTTCGATCGCCGACCACGGATCGGACTGAAGCTGCTTCATGCCGAGCGAAATACGCTGCGTTTCCGGGTTGATGCGGATGATCTGCACCTTCACCGTATCGCCGACGTTGAGGATTTCCGACGGATGGTTGACACGGCGCCATGCCATGTCGGTGACGTGCAGAAGACCGTCGATGCCACCGAGATCGATGAACGCGCCGTAGTCGGTGATGTTCTTGACGAGACCGTCGATGATCTGGCCTTCGGCGAGACGCGCGACGATTTCCGTTCTCTGCTCGGCGCGGCTCTCTTCGAGAACCGAGCGGCGCGAAACGACGATGTTGCCGCGGCGGCGATCCATCTTCAGGATCTGGAAGGGCTGCTGCTGGTGCATCAAAGGTCCGATATCGCGGACGGGGCGAATGTCGACCTGGCTGCCCGGAAGGAACGCCACGGCGCCGTCGAGATCGACAGTGAAACCGCCCTTGACCTTGTTGAAGATGACGCCCGTGACCTTCTCGCCCTTTTCGTAGAGGCGCTCGAGGCGGGTCCAGCTTTCTTCGCGGCGAGCCTTGTCGCGCGAGAGCACCGCTTCACCGAGCGCATTCTCGACGCGCTCCAGGTAGACTTCGACGGTGTCGCCGACTTTGAGGTCGCCCGGCTTGCCGCCGACGCCGAATTCCTTCAGTGCAACGCGGCCTTCCATTTTGAGGCCGACGTCGATGATAGCCATGTCTTTTTCGATGCCGACGATCTTGCCCTTTACGACGGAACCTTCGAACAGGTCATCCTTGGCAAGGCTCTCGGCGAGCAGCGCGGCGAAATCTTCGCGCGAGGGATTGAAATCTTTGGACACTTCAGCGGACATTCGTTCTCCTTGATAACGGCGTGTTGCCGGGCGCGGTGGCCCGGCGCGTTCGGGTTGAAGTTGGAAGCGCCAATAGTCAGACCCGCGCGAACGCGATGCCTGGCTTGAGGGCGCTGATGTCTGGATGTGATGTCGCCGTGATGGGCCGCAGCCCTGCCGGTCAGAATTCGGGGACCCCTATGGGGCGCCCAACCGGCTGATCTTCCTCATGACCATCCGACAGCGACGTCGAATGGCGCTGATATACCCAACCGCCCCCCCGAAAGCAAGGGCCGCAGCCCTAGGCCCGGTCCCGCGACGGTTTGGGCGGCATCAGATCCGTACAGACGCCTTCCGCCACCTCGGCCGCCATGCCGACGGACTCCGAAAGCGTTGGATGCGGATGGATGGTTTTACCAATATCGACGGCATCCGCCCCCATTTCGATGGCGAGACAGATCTCGGAGATGAGATTTCCGGCCTCCGTGCCGACAATGGCCCCGCCGATGATCCGCTCGGTGCCTTCCTCGAAGAGCAGCTTGGTGAAGCCCTCATCCCGGCCGTTGGCGATGGCCCGGCCCGATGCGGCCCACGGAAACACCGCCTTCTTGTAGGCGATGCCCCGCGACTTAGCCTCAGTCTCGGTCAAACCGGCCCAGGCGATCTCGGGATCGGTGTAGGCGACGGACGGGATCTGGCGCGCATCGAAGAAGCTTTTGCTCCCCGCCGCATTCTCGGCCGCCACGTGCCCCTGATGGACGGCCTTGTGCGCCAGCATCGGCTCATCCGCGATATCGCCGATGGCGAAAATGTTCGAAACGTTTGTCCGCATCTGTCGGTCGACGGGAATGAAGCCCCGGTCCGACACCGTGACCCCAGCGTTATCTGCACCAATGACCTTGCCATTGGGCTTTCGGCCGACGGCAACGAGCACCAGACCATAACGCTGCGGCCCGTCTGGCGCATTCGCACCTTCGAACGTGACGTAAATACCGTCTGGCTTCGCTTCGGCCGCGACGACTTTGGTCTTCAGCATCACCCGATCGAAGCGACGTGCATTGACCTTCTGCCAGACGTTGACGAGATCGCGATCCGCACCCGGCATCAAACCATCGAGCAATTCGACCACATCGAGCCGTGCTCCAAGCGTCGAATAAACCGTCGCCATCTCGAGGCCGATGATGCCGCCGCCGATGACGAGCATCCTGTCCGGAATTTGCGGCAGCTCCAGCGCGCCGGTTGAATCGACGATGCGCGGATCGGTGGGCATGAACGGCAGCTCCGCCGCTTCGGACCCCGCGGCGATGATGGCCTTTTCGAAGCGCACTGTCTCTTCGTGCCCATCGTCGAACGCGACTTTCAAATGATGGTCGTCGACGAAAGTGCCGGTCCCGCGCAACGTCGTGACCTTGCGCGCCTTCGCTATCGACGCAAGCCCGCTCGTCAGCTTACCGACAACAGCGTCTTTAAATGCCGCAAGCTTTTTCAGATCGATTTTCGGCGCAGCAAACGTGATGCCGTGTTTGCCGAGCGCCGCCGCTTCGTCGATGACGAAGGCAGTATGCAGAAGCGCCTTCGAAGGTATGCAGCCGACGTTCAGGCAAACGCCGCCGAGCGCCGGCCAGCGATCGACAAGAATGGTCTTCGCACCAAGATCGGCCGCGCGAAACGCTGCGGAATAACCGCCGGGACCGGCACCCAGCACCAGGACTTCGCACGCATGTTCCGCCGAACCTGAAAATTTTGCCGCCGGTGCGGGAGCCGTCGGAGGCGCCTCCTTCTTGGCCGGCGCCATCTCGGGCTCTGCCGCACTCTCGGTCTTTCCGACCGTTTCAAGCGTCAGTATCGGGCTTCCCTCGCTGACCTTGTCGCCGACCTTGATCAAAACCTCGACGACTTTGCCGCCTTCGGGCGCCGGAACATCGAACGATGCCTTGTCGCTCTCGAGCGTAATGAGCGCGTCTTCGGCAGCGACGGTCGCTCCCGGCTTCACGTGCACCTCGATGATCGGCACGTTCTCGAAATCGCCGAGAGCAGGAACGCGGATTTCCTTCTTGCTCATCATACAGTCCTACAAGACGAGCTGGCGAACGTCGGCCAGCGCATCGCAGATCTTCCTCAAGAAGCGCGCGGCAAGCGCACCATCGACCACACGATGATCGTACGAAAGACAGAGCGGCAGCATCAGCCTCGGCTGAAATGCCGAACCGTCCCACTGCGGCTTCATCTGCGCCCTGACCGCTCCGAGAATTGCGACTTCCGGCGCGTTGACGATCGGAGTGAACCCCGTGCCGCCGATGCCGCCGAGGCTCGATATCGAGAACGTCGCGCCTGAAATATCGGTCGGCGTGATCTTGCCATCACGCATGCGCGCCGAGACGGCCGTCAGCTCCTGGCTCAATTCCAGAACGCCCTTGCGATCGACGTCGCGAATGACCGGCACGACGAGCCCGTCCGGCGTGTCCACCGCAATACCGATGTTGTAGTAGCGCTTGAGGATCAGCGCATCCTTGCCCGGCGCGAGGGACGAATTGACGTCCGGATACTCCTTGAGTGCGGAAACCGAAGCCTTCAGCAGAAACGCAACGAGCGTCACGCGATAGCCCTTGCCTTTCGCCGTGGCGTCGAGATCTTTGCGGTAAGCCTCGAGATCGGTGATGTCGGCTTCGTCGGAGTTGGTGACGTGCGGAACGTTCAACCACGCGCGATGCAGGTTGGGTCCGGTCAATCGTTTAAGCCGCGACATCGGCTTCGTTTCGATCGGCCCATACTTCGAGAAGTCCTGAGCCGGAATTTCCGGAATACCCGTCGTCGGACCAGCGCCCGGCGCGGCAGCAGACTGACTGCTGCGCGCGATGTAGGCTTTCACATCGTCCTTCGTGATGCGGCCCTTGTCGCCCGTCCCTTTGATCTGCTTCAGATCGACATCGAGATCGCGCGCGATACGACGCACCGACGGGCTCGCATACACCGAACCAAAATCTCCAGGCGGAGGTATCGATCCGCCTTCTTTTGCTTCGGCGGGCTTGGTCTTCTCTGGCGCGCGCTCCGCCTTCGCGGGAACCTCGGACTTTTCTCGGCCCTTTCCGTTAACGACCGGAGCTTCGGCTTTCGCATCGCCCGCCGTATCGAGCTTGATGATGATACTGCCTTCGCTGACTTTGTCGCCGATGGCGACCAGAATTTCCGCCACCTTGCCTTGGACGGGAGCAGGCACGTCCATCGCGGCCTTGTCGCTCTCGAGCGTGATCAGCGGATCGTCGGCCTTCACCTCGTCGCCCGGCTTCACTTGAATTTCGACGACCGGCACATTCTCGAAATCACCGATATTCGGCACCTTGATGTCGACGAGCGCCATGTAGTCGAACCTGTCCTGGTCAGCTGCGGGCTGGATTGGCCTTGTCGGGATCGATCCCGTATTTCGCGATCGCTTCCGCGATCTTGATCGACGGAATCTTGTTCTCGTCGGCAAGAGCCTTGAGCGCGGCAATCGTCACGAAGTGCCGGTCGACTTCGAAGAAATAGCGGAGCGTCCGGCGGTAATCGGAACGGCCGAAACCATCGGTGCCAAGAACCGAATACCGGTTCGGAACCGAAGGCCGCACCTGATCGGCGTAGAGCTTCATGTAATCGGTCGACGCGATCACCGGGCCTTCGCCGCGCTCGGAAACCTTTCGCGTCACGAACGGAACGCGTGGCGACTCCGTCGGATGCAAAAGGTTCCAACGCTCGGCATCGTGGGCTTCTCGCGCAAGCTCCGTGAAACTCGTCACACTCCAGATGTCGGCCGAGACGCCCCAGTCGTCGCGCAATAGATCGGCGGCGGCGATGACTTCGCGCAGGATCGCGCCCGAACCCATGAGCTGCACCTTGTGGCCCGGCGCACCTGCCGGAGCCGCCCGGAACAAGTACATGCCCTTGATGATGTCGTCCTCGACGCCCTCCGGCATCGGCGGATGCTCGTAATTCTCATTCAAAAGCGTCAGGTAGAAAAACACGTCTTCCTGATCCGCCAGCATGCGTCGCATACCGTTTTGGACGATGACCGCGACCTCGTAATTGAACGTCGGATCGTAAGAGATGCAGTTCGGCACCGTCGCCGAGATGAGATGGCTGTGGCCGTCTTCGTGCTGCAGACCCTCGCCGTTGAGCGTGGTGCGTCCCGAAGTGCCGCCCAGCAGAAAACCGCGGGAACGTTCGTCGCCGGCCGCCCATGCGAGATCGCCGATGCGCTGAAATCCGAACATCGAATAGAAGATGTAGAACGGCACCATCGGCACGTCCGAAGTCGAATAGCTCGTCGCCGCAGCGATCCACGACGCCATCGCGCCGGCTTCGTTGATGCCTTCCTGCAGCATCTGCCCGGACTTGTCTTCCTTGTAGAACATCAGCTGATCGGCATCTTCCGGACGGTAGAGCTGTCCGACCTGACTGAAGATTCCAAACTGCCGGAACATCCCTTCCATGCCGAACGTGCGGCTTTCGTCCGGGACGATCGGAACGATGTGCCGGCCAAGCCTCTTGTCGCGCATGAGCGCCGTCAGGATCCGCACGAACGCCATCGTCGTCGAGATCTCGCGCCCTTCCGAACCTTTGAGCTGGGATTCGAACAGCGACAGCGGCGGCGCATCGAGCGTGACCGACGACTTGCGGCGGCGTGCCGGCAGATAGCCGCCGAGATTGCGCCGCATCTTGTGCAGATATTCGTCTTCGGGCGAGCCCTTCTCGAAACGAATGAAAGGCACGTCGGCGAGTTGATCGTCGGCAACCGGAACCTTGAAGCGATCGCGGAACTGGCGAAGCGCGTCGACATCCATCTTCTTCGATTGATGTGCGAGCATCTGGCCTTCGCCCGCTTGCCCCATGCCGTAACCCTTGACGGTCTTGGCGAGGATGCACGTCGGCTGGTTCTTGTGCTGCGTTGCTGCCGCATACGCCGCGTAAACTTTCGACGGATCGTGCCCGCCGCGCGTCAGGCGCCAGATCTTCTCATCCGACCAATCCTCGACGAGTGCCGCCGTTTCCGGATAACGCCCGAAGAAATGCTTGCGGATGAAAGCGCCATCACGCGATTTGAAAACCTGGTATTCGCCGTCGACGCACTCTTCCATCAGCTGGCGCAGCCTGCCCGTCGTATCGCGTGCCAGCAGCTCGTCCCATTGCGAACCCCAGATGACCTTGAGCACATTCCAGCCCGCGCCGCGAAAGTTGCGCTCGAGTTCCTGGATGATCTTGCCGTTCCCGCGCACCGGCCCGTCGAGCCGCTGCAAGTTGCAATTGACGACGAAAATCAGATTGTCGAGCTTCTCGCGGCCGGCGAGCGAAATCGCACCGAGGCTTTCCGGCTCGTCCATCTCGCCGTCGCCGCAGAAAACCCAGACCTTGCGATCTTCGGTGTCGGCGAGCCCGCGCGCGTGAAGATACTTGAGAAACCGCGCCTGATAGATCGCCATCAACGGCCCGAGGCCCATCGAGACGGTCGGAAACTGCCAGAAACCCGGCATCAGCCACGGATGCGGATACGAGGGCAGACCCTTTCCCCCGACCTCCTGGCGGAAATGCAGAAGCCGATCCTCGTCGAGACGGCCTTCTAAGAACGCGCGTGCGTAAATTCCCGGAGACGAATGGCCTTGGACAAGAATGAGATCGCCGCCGTGTCTCTCGGAGGGCGCGTGCCAAAAATGATTGAAGCCGGTTTCGTAGAGTGTTGCTGCCGACTGGTAGCTCGCGATATGCCCGCCGAGCTCGGTCGACTCTTTGTTCGCACGGAGCACCATGGCTGCCGCGTTCCAGCGGATAGCCGACGCGATGCGGTGCTCCAGCTCACGATTGCCGGGAACCTTGGCTTCGTCGTCGACGCTGATGCTGTTGATGTAGGCGGTGCTCGACGCAAAGGGAATTGCCGCGCCACTGACCCTCGCGCGCTCGACGACTTCTTCCAGAATGTCGTCGGCTCGTTCCGTTCCGCCGTACGCGATGACGGACGAGATCGAGTCCGTCCAATCACGGATTTCAGGATCTTCCGGCTTCAGAACTTTTCGCTCGTTCTTGCCCATGGCGTCCCTTGTTCCTCGTTCGCGAGGAGACTCGTAAACACCGAGACGGCCGCCTCGGTTCGAATCGGCACATACCTGCAATGATCTAGCACATAACTATAGGTGGAGCCGTACCTCCCAGAAATCAAATAAGATTTATGACTGCTATGTTTAGCGTCGAATATCGTTTGAACAGAAACGCACGCCTTTTTGCGCGCACGCGAGCGTCGAACCGCGTTTCTCGCGGAAGTTCAGGAAGTCTACCGCATCACCCCTATCAATTGTAACGCCACCGCGAATGCCTGATCCGCGTCCAGCGTCGTCGTATCGAGATGAACCGCATCGGCGGCGGCATGCATCGGCGCTGCAGCACGGCCACTGTCGCGCGCATCTCTCCGGCGAATATCGGCCAGAAGATCGTCATACATAACGCTCTCTCCGCGCGACTGATGTTCGAGAAAGCGCCGTTTCGCCCGCGCTTCATCGGAAGCCGTGACGAATATTTTCACGTGCGCCTCGGGACAGACAACCGTGCCAATGTCGCGTCCATCGAGAACGGCGCCCTTGTCCTGTCGCGCGAACGCTCGCTGATACTCGAGCAGCGCCGCGCGCACCTCTGGAATTTTCGCGACGATCGAAGCGGCATCGCCGGCGCGCGGTCCGCGGAGCGCGGGATCATCCAGCGTCTCGGCGTTGACCGATTTCGCGGCCGCCGCCGCAGCCTGAACATCCTCCAAATCGGAGCCGGCCGCGAGAACGTCTCGAGCGACGGCCCGATAGAGAAGTCCGGTATCGAGCCACGCCATGTCGAAGTGAGCCGCAATACGCTTTGCGAGCGTGCCTTTGCCTGACGCGGCCGGACCATCGATCGCAATGATCAACTCAGCGCCCTCCGTTCCGCAACAAGACCGCTCGCTAATCTCGGACGGACATGAAACATCGCTGTCACCGGCCCGCGGGCTCTTCATATTTCGCACCGAGCGTTTCCATCAGCTGCCGAAACTCGGGGAAGCTTGTCGCGATCATGGTCGAGTCGTCCACCACGATCGGCTGTTCGCTCGCAAGACCCGCCGTCAGAAACGCCATCGCGATCCGATGATCGAGGTGGGTTGTAACGACGCCGCCGCCCTTGAGGCCGCCGTTCCCCGAAACGATCAGGCTGTCGCCTTCGACCCGCACGGTCGCGCCATTGGCCGCCAATCCGGCAGCCGTTGCCTGCAGTCGATCGCTCTCCTTGACCTTGAGCTCGGCGAGGCCGTCCATCCGCGTATCACCTTCGGCAAATGCCGAGATCGCCGCAAGCACAGGATACTCGTCGATCATCGACGGCGCACGCTCCGCCGGCACCCGCACACCCTTGAGACGCGACGCGCGGACACGAATGTCGGCGACCGGCTCGCCGCCCTCCTCGCGTTCATTGAGGAACGTAACATCGCCGCCCATTTCCTGCAGCGTCGTATAAAACCCGACGCGCGTCGGATTGATCAGCACACCCTCGATCGTGACGTCGGAACCGGGCACGAGCAATGCCGCCGCCGCCAAAAACGCCGCCGACGACGGATCGCCAGGAACGTGAACGTCCTTGCCGGTGAGTTCCGCATGTCCCTTCACGGTAATGTGCGTATCGGCGCCTTTCGTCTCGGTCCTGACGGTTGCCCCGAAATGGCGCAGCATCCGCTCGGTATGATCACGCGTTGGCTCGCGCTCGACGACGGTCGTCTCTCCCGCCGCGTGAAGACCGGCGATCAGGACGGCACTTTTCACCTGCGCCGAAGGCACGGGAAGCACGTAGACGATCGGAATCAATTCGCTCGTGCCCTTGAGCGTCAGCGGCAACGTCTCTTTGCCGGTCTCGAGAATTTCGAGACCCATATCTACGAGGGGAGCCAAAACCCGCCGCATCGGCCGGCGCGAAAGCGACGCATCTCCCGCCATCGTCACCGTCATCGGATGCCCGGCGACGACACCCATCATCAGCCGCGTACCGGTGCCCGAATTCCCGAAATCGAGCGCCGCAGCCGGGGCTCTGAGCCCGCCGACGCCGCGGCCTTTGACTACCCAAGCGTCGCCCTGCTTCTCCGCCATCGCGCCGAGTGCAACCACGGCCCGCGCGGTATTGATGACGTCCTCGGCTTCCAGAAGTCCCGTAATCCGCGTCGTCCCGGTCGCCAGGGCACCGAAAATGAGGGCGCGATGGGAGATCGATTTGTCGCCCGGAACGCGCACCTTCCCTGTCAGCGGTGCGGAGCGGAGGGACGATAGCGGTTTCGGTATGGATGTAGTGTGCAAAATCGACCTTCCGAACCATTGAAAATCTGGCGCGTCAGGCGCTTTTCCCTGACTTTAGGCCCGGATAGACACTGGACCGCGACGCCCTGTCAACGGCTCCCTCGGACGGAGATCAAGACGCCTGCCGCTGGGGACCTTGACGCAGTCCCGCCAGCTCCCACCTTTTCGTTTTGACAGGGAACACCGCCTATGGCAGACGGGCTCCCTTGATTTCCGAACCCTGAGGCACGACCAATGGCGACCAAGCAAGCGCGAGGGACGAAGCGCACCTGTCAGAACTGCGACGAGCGCTTCTATGATCTCGGTCACGACCCGATCATCTGCCCCTTCTGCAATAGTAAATATGTGATTGCTTCTTCACCTGCGGCGCTCGCAGCCCTGCAGGCTGAGCAGCGGGAACTCGCCGCCAAGAAAGCGAAGAAGGCAGCAACCGCCGAGGAAGCCGACGGCGAATTGCCGGCAGTCGAAGGCGAAGAGGCTCTCGTCGACGTCGAAGCCGATGATAGCGGCACCGAAGATGATGAAACCTTCCTCGAGGAAGAGGAAGAAGAAGGCGGCGACGTCTCGAACATTATCGGTGGCCCGGCAGGCGAGGGCGACGAAGAGCCTTGATAAAGCTCTGAAACGTCCTTGCAGTTTTCGCCAAGACGACTTATCAGGCGGGACTTCGAACATCGGCGGGATCCAGCCCCGCCGAACGGAATTGGTTTGGGGCTATAGCTCAGCTGGGAGAGCGCTTGCATGGCATGCAAGAGGTCACCGGTTCGATCCCGGTTAGCTCCACCATCTCTTTTCTTAGGCCAATTTGGCGCAAAAGCCCGCGATCCCCAGCACGGCTGACCTCGCCCAGCTTTTTATGTAGTCTCCGCCCCGAAACGATTTGCGAAGCATAATCGCGAACGACAGGGACGAAACATGAATAACTGGCGCTTGAACCTCACGTGGGTAGCCGTCGCCGTGCTCGGCGCCGTTTCGCTCGCAATTGTCGCGCTGTCGCGAGGCGAAACCATCAACGCGATCTGGCTCGTCTCCGCCGCGATCTGCTCCTATCTGCTCGCCTACCGGTTTTACAGTCGCTTCATCGCCGATCGCGTGCTCCGGCTCGATAAGGCGCGCCTCACACCCGCCCAGCGCTTCAACGACGGGCTGGATTACTGCCCGACCGACAAAACCGTTCTTTTCGGCCATCACTTCGCAGCCATCGCCGGAGCGGGCCCCCTCGTCGGCCCCGTCCTCGCGGCGCAGATGGGCTACCTGCCCGGAACGCTCTGGCTGATCGTCGGCGTCATCTTTGCGGGCGCGGTCCAGGACTTCGTCATGCTCTGGGCTTCGACCCGCCGCGACGGACGCTCCCTCGGCGAAATGATTCGCACCGAGCTTGGCGAGATTGCCGGCACGATCGCGATGATCGGCGTCCTGCTCATTATGGTCATCCTGCTCGCGGTCCTGGCGCTTGTCGTCGTCAAGGCGCTGAAGCAAAGCCCGTGGGCGACGTTCACGGTCATGATGACGATCCCGATTGCCGTCCTCATGGGCTTCTACGGGCGTTTCATTCGGCCAGGCCGCATCGGCGAGATGTCAGTGATCGGCCTCACCTTGTTGCTGCTGTCCCTGATCTTCGGCCGCTACGTCGCCGAGGATCCGACGCTCGGTCCGATGTTCAACTATTCCGGCGAGCAGCTTTCGATGATGCTGATCGCCTACGGCTTCGTCGCCTCCGTGCTCCCGGTATGGACGCTGCTTGCGCCTCGCGACTACCTCTCGACCTTCCTGAAAATCGGCACCATCGCCGGCTTGGCCCTCGGCATCTTCTTCGTGCTGCCCGATCTCAGGATGCCGGCCGTCACGAAATTCATCGACGGCAGCGGCCCGGTCTTCGCCGGCAACCTGTTTCCGTTCCTGTTCATCACCATTGCCTGCGGCGCGATCTCCGGCTTCCACGCGCTCGTCTCATCCGGCACGACGCCGAAGATGCTCGACAACGAAGTCAACGCCCGTCTCATCGGCTACGGCGCGATGCTGATGGAAAGCTTCGTCGCCATCATGGCCTTGGTCGCGGCGACGACGCTCGAGCCAGGGCTCTATTTCGCATTGAACAGCCCAGCAGCCCTCATCGGCACGACGCCGGAAACCGCTGCGGCGGCCATCTCCGGCTGGGGCTTCGCCATCACGCCGGACATGCTCAAGGAAGCCGCGACCAACGTCGGCGAGACGACGATCCTGTCCCGCACTGGCGGCGCCCCGACGCTTGCCGTGGGCATGGCCGACATTCTCTCCAGCGCCATTGGCGGCAAAGGCCTGATGGCCTTCTGGTACCACTTCGCCATCCTCTTCGAAGCGCTCTTCATCCTGACGACCATCGATGCCGGAACGCGCGTCGCGCGCTTCATGATCCAGGATCTGCTGGGCACCGTCAGTCCGTCCCTCAGAGAGACGCGATCATGGACGGCGAACATCGTCGCGACGTCGATCGCCGTCGGCGGCTGGGGCTATTTCCTCTATCAGGGCGTGATCGATCCCTTGGGCGGCATCAATACGCTCTGGCCGCTGTTCGGCATCGCCAACCAGATGCTCGCCTGCATCGCGCTCACACTCTGCACGGTCATCCTCTTCAAGATGAAACGGCAGCGCTACGCTTGGGTGACGCTCGCGCCGGCAACTTGGGTTGCTATCTGCACACTCACCGCCGGTTGGCAGAAAATCTTCAGCGACAATCCGACTATTGGCTTCGCTTCCCACGCAGCGAAATTCTCGAATGCGCTGGTGTCCGGGCAGATTATCGCGCCTGCCAAATCCTTGGAAGACATGCACCGCATCGTGTTCAACGATTACCTGAACGCCACGCTGACGGGGCTGCTGATCGCGCTCGTGGTCGCCATGGCCGGGTTCGGTGCGGCAGCCGTCATGAAGGCGCTCGCCAATCCGGATGTTTCGGCGCGCGAAGCTGCCGTGGTTGCGGCGGAGTGATGCATGCAAAAACTCGGAGCAAATCCCCTGTTCAAGTTTGCAGCCGGCGTCGCCAGGACCGCGCGGCTGATGGTCGGCGTGCCGGACTATGATGCCTATGTCGCGCATCGCCTCCGCGCCCACCCCGGCGAGCCGGTGATGAGCTACGAGGATTTCTTCCGTGAGCGTCAGGCGAGCCGATACGGCGAAGGTGGCGGCAAAATCAGCCGCTGCTGCTGACCGAATTTCGTCCCGCGTCAAAAAGGCAACCACCTCAGTTCCAAGCTAACTCGTGTCGCGGTCCTGGACAGGTGTTCCCGAGGATTGATCCGGCGCGCGTCCACGGCTACGAGGGGCCGCATGGCACCTCCTCTCATTACGCTCAAAGACATCAACCTGACCTTCGGCGGTACTCCGCTGCTCGAAGGCGCCGAACTGACCGTCGCCCCGGGTGACCGCGTCTGCCTCGTCGGCCGCAATGGCTCCGGAAAATCGACGCTGCTGAAAATCGCAGCCGGGTTCGTCGAGCCGGATCGCGGCGAACGCTTCGCCCATCCGAACGCGAGCATCCGCTACCTGCCGCAGGAAGCCGACTTCACAGGATTCGGCACGGTTCGCGCCTACGTCGAAGCCGGGCTCGGCCCGACCGATGACCCCTACCTGGCCGACTACCTTTTGATGGAACTCGGTCTCGACGGCGAAGCCGATCCCCGAACGCTTTCGGGTGGCGAGGCCCGCCGCGCTGGTCTCGCGCAGGCCGTCGTCGCCAAGCCTGACGTCCTTCTGCTCGACGAGCCGACGAACCATCTCGATCTCACCGCGATCGAATGGCTGGAATCAACCCTGCAGGCCTCACGCTCGGCCCTGCTGCTGATCAGCCATGACCGTCGGTTCCTCGAAACGCTGTCGCGCGCGACCGTCTGGCTCGACCGGGGCAGGACCCGCCGCCTCGAGCAGGGCTTTGCCGCGTTCGAAGACTGGCGCGACAAAGTGCTCGAAGAGGAAGAAATCGAGCGCCACAAGCTCGACCGCAAGATCGTCCGCGAAAATCAGTGGATGCATGGCGGCGTCACCGGCCGGCGCAAGCGCAATGTGCGCCGCGTACGCGAGCTGAAAGCCATGCGCCAGGAAGTGCGCGAACAACGCCATGTTGTCGGAACCGTTCGCTTGGACGCGTCGGAGGGCAGCCTCTCCGGCAAGCTCGTCGTCGAGGCAACAGGCATCTCGAAAGCTTACGGCGAGACCGACATTGTCAAAGATCTCGATCTGCGTGTGATGCGCGGCGATCGTCTCGGCATCGTCGGGCCGAACGGCGCCGGCAAAACGACGCTGATCAAGTTGCTGACGGGAGAAATAGCGCCGGACAGCGGCACCATTCGTCACGGCGCCAATCTTGAAATCGTGGCGCTCGACCAGAAACGCGACGAACTCAATCCCAATTGGACCGTATCGGACGCACTGACGGGCGGACGCGGTGACCAGGTCATCATCAATGGTAAGCCGCGCCACGTCGCGAGCTACATGCAGGACTTCCTGTTTCTTCCCGAGCAGCGGCTGTCGCCGATCCGCGTTCTGTCGGGCGGAGAGCGCGCGCGTTTGATGCTGGCGCGCGCACTCGCGAAGCCGTCGAATGTGCTGATCCTCGACGAGCCGACGAACGATCTCGACCTCGAGACGCTCGATCTCTTGCAGGAACTTTTGTCCGATTACGCCGGTACGATTTTACTCGTAAGCCACGACCGCGATTTCCTCGATCGCATCGTGACGAGCGTATTGGCGCCGGATGGCGATGGATATTGGACGGAATATGCCGGTGGCTATTCCGATATGCTCGCCCAGCGCAAGGGCGAAGGCCTGCAAAAGAAATCGCGATCGAATGCGACGTCGCGGAAAGGCGCGGCCGATTCGAGCGCCACTTCGACTCCGGCCAAGCAGAAGCTGTCCTTCAAGGATAAGCACGCCCTGACGACGCTTCCGATCGAAATGGCGAAGCTCGAAGCCGAGATCCAAAATCTCGCGGCGAAGCTCGCCGATGCCGACCTCTTCACGCGCGATCGCGCGGCGTTCGATAAGACGAGCGAGCGCCTGGGCCAAGCCCAAATGCAGCTCGAAGCCGCTGAAACGCGTTGGCTGGAACTTGAGGAAAAGCGCGAAGCCATCGAAAGCCTCGGCTAGGACAATAAAAAAGCGACGACCGGGACACCCGGCCGCCGCTTAAAAGTCCGACCCTAAGGTCGACTTCATCTGAATTAGATGAGGTCGATCTCAGCCGGCAGATAGCTGGTCACTTCAAGACCAACTTCCTGCTCACGAACTTCGGGCTTCGACCACGTCTTCATGGTTTTCCTCCAAGAGTGGTTTGTCCACGCTTAACGGCAGCATACGTATGCCTGAGCAGCAATAAGTGCCAATCGTATTTACAATAACAGCTCATAAGCCGGCCTAATAACAATATAACACTTCGCAAATGCGAAGGAGAATTCGGCGGCTATTGCTTGGCGGCCCACTGGTCTTTGACCTCGTCGCATCGCTTCGAAATGAATTCGTTGACTTCATCTACGATGGAGCTCGATAGGATGTTCACTGTGTTGTCGGCAGCCGTCGCGGTCCAGAGCGCGCTTTTGATCAGTGTAGGTGCTTCGATCTTGCCCCAATGGGCCTGCGCCTTGGTGGCCTTGCCGTTCTCGAATGTCACCTTCGGCGTGAGATCGAACGAGAAGTCCGTCGCGCCCTTCTTCTCGCTCGCAATCGAACACGTAACCGTGTGCTTGGCGAATTCCAACTCCGCTTTCGGCGCGGCCATTGCCTTCACCAATTCCGCGTGATTGACGGTCAAGTCAGTGGAGCAATGGGCGCCATCGTAGGGCCACGTCACCTTCAATTTGGCGACGAGCTTCACGAGCTGCTCCTTGCGCCAGCTTTTGATCACATGGCAGGCGATGTCTTTGCCGGTCGCTTCCTTGGAATGAAACGCCCGGCAGAGGTCGACCTTGCAAGCCTGACGGGCTTCCTTCTCCGCCTTCTCTTCCGGAGTGAGCGGTCCATCCGGATCGCCCAATACCTTCCCGGAATCGTCCGCTGCTTTCGCAGGCTCCTCTGCAACGGCGGGTGGAATAGCAAATGCAACGAGTGAAAGAGCGATGGCCGAAGCGAACGCTGCGGACGCGAACCTCATGAAACCCTCACTTTGGAAAAAAGCTCGAAGAGCGGATCCCTTGTCCGCGGACGCGGGCGGACTTAAGGCAGAAAACCGGTATTACCGCGTTTTGAGCGCACCTGAGGCGTCCGCGACACTCCCCCTCCCATTACGCTTGAAGACCGGGCAGACGCCCCCATATCTTGATTGAACCGTTGGCAGAGATGCGGCGGTCGGGCGGCTCGAAAGAGCGTCCGGGAAATGGGGAAAGATGGTCGCTTAACCAAGGGCCTTCAGATGACACGTCTAACCGCACTTTCGAACCCGCTGCTTTTGGGTTTCGAAGAAATCGAACGGCTGGTCGATCGAGCCACCAAGGGTGGCGACGGTTATCCGCCTTATAACATCGAACGGGTCGCCCGGGACGGTGACGCCGGTGAGCTTCTCCGGATCACGTTGGCCGTGGCCGGGTTCACGCAAGACGAACTCGAAATTACGCTCGAAGACAAACAATTGACCGTTCGTGGCAAGCAGCTGGACGACAAAGACCGTGAATATCTCTATCGGGGCATCGCTTCCCGGCAGTTTTCACGGACGTTCGTCCTAGCAGACGGCATCGAAGTGAAGAGTGCCGAGCTATCGAACGGGCTTTTGGCCGTTGATCTGCAGCGCCTGGAACCGGAACGCCTTGTGAGGCGAATTGAAATAGGGACAGCAGCGAAACAGATCAAAAGCCGGACCTGAGCTGAGTCTTTCGCGTCACAGCGCCGGCGGCCGAATCGTCGGAGGATCGGAGCACACGCGCAGAGCGGAAGGACATGATTTCCGAAGCTGCGATGAGAGCCCGGCCTCGACACAAGGAGGAAGAGCGTCATGAACACTAAGACCACCGCAAAAGCCACCGAAACCCACAATGTTGTAGTGCCCGTCATGAGCGAGCTGGAGCTTGCACGTCTTGGTGGCGGCGAGGTCGCTTACATCAAGACGCTGACCTCGGACGAAGCGATCGAGATGTTCCCGCAGATCGAAGGACTGCCGAAGGGCATCCCGCTCTTTTCGCTTCACGCGGCCGACGGTACCCCGATCGCGCTGACGGACACGCTGCAGGCAGCGATCGGGCATGCTCAGGAAGACGAGCTGTCGATCGCACCGCTCCACTAAGCTAGCAGCCGAAACACCGGTTTTATGACAAAGAGCCACCCAATTCGTTGGGTGGCTCTGCTTTTTCCGGGCGTCGTCACCCGCGAGACCCGCCTACGGGTCATCCGCCTAGCGGTGATAGTGCGCGTATTGGCCCTTCGGCTTGAAGCGCTCGAGATACTCCGGAACGATCCCGTCGATTGAGGCCGGCTTTTCGATGCCTAGCGCCGCAATCGTTCGCCCCTCTTTTTTCGCAGCTTCCGAGACCACGTTATCCGACTGAAGGAGCCGCACCTGGTCGAGCGTCAGCGGCCTGAGCGAATTCGGCAGCGGCGAACTCAGGATCGCCATGAGCTTCGCCACCCCGAACGGCAGTGGCAACAGCAGCCGGCGGCGATCGGCATATTGTAGCGTCGCCTTGAGGAGATCCCGGAAACTCAAAACCTCCGGGCCGCCGAGTTCATAGATCGTCCCCGGTTTGCCGATCCCGTTCGCGGCGTTGGCCGCCGCCTGCCCGACGTCGCCGACAAAGACCGGCTGAAATTTTGTGCCACCGCCGCCGACGAGCGGCAGGAAGGGGCTGATCCGCGCCATGGCGGCAAAACGATTGAAGAACTCGTCCTCGGGTCCGAACACGATGGACGGTCGAAGGACGAGCGCCGACGGGAATTCGGCGAACGTCGCCCGTTCGCCCTCGGCCTTCGTCCGCGCATACCGTGACGCCGAATCCTTGTTGGCGCCGATCGCCGAGATATGAACGAGACGGGTGGCGCCCGCTTCCTTGGCAGCCTTCGCAACACGCTCCGCGCCCTTGGCGTGGACCGCTTCGAACGTCTGCGCACCGGACGGCGACAAAATGCCGACGGCGTTGATGACGATGTCGGCGCCCTCTACGGCCCGCGCAATCGAATCGGCAAATCGGAGGTTGGCCTGAACGGCATGAATCTGCCCGACGACGCCCATGGGTTGCAGATGGCCCGCAAGGTCGGGCCTACGAACGGCAGCGCGGACGCGGTAGCCCTTTCGAGCCAACGACCAAACGATGTAGCGCCCGACAAATCCGGAGCCTCCGAACACCGTCGCCAGCTTGCCGTTTTCTGCCATTCCGAAACCTCGATGCTGCGGCCACCCGGGGCCCATATGCTGCCATCAGCTCAAGCGGTAGCTCTAGCCCTCCGGATTGCCGCTGTGAAGTCCGCGCCGCACGATGTGAACGGCAGGATTCAGTCCCCCGAAACCGTCCGCGGCGAACGGACGCCCAATTGGCGCTGCTAAACTCTCCGGAACGCCACCTGTACACTGGAGATGCGTTGTCTCGCCTCGATTTGCTGTCACGCAATTGACTTCCGCGTCCGCACAATTTACCTGACACGTCGATGCCCAGATGGCGGAATTGGTAGACGCACTGCTTTCAGGTAGCAGCGCTCACAAGGCGTGGAGGTTCGAGTCCTCTTCTGGGCACCACTTGTATTTTACATAACAAAATCAATAACTTATATTGTGGCAATTGAGTCTCGAACCTTTATTGATTTTACAAGAAAAAATTGTGACGGCCTGTTCGCCAAACGCACGCTAAAACCGCTGTTATCGGCGGTGCGGGTCTGCGGGTTTATAGCGCTTGCCGCGCGACCAGATTTCAACCCAGGGCGAAGCAATCTCAGCGCGTTTGGTCGATCGTTACTCATCTCGTTTCTGATCGGCGTTGAACTAGGTTGCGGAACGGATATCGGGGCCCCCAATCGGACGCTCAATCCCATTAGCGGACGTCGATATCGCAAACAATTCGGGAGAAAAGCCATTATCGGCGATGTCCGCTTACGAGGGAAAAGTGGTCGTCGCGCTCCTGTGGCGCGCGTTCGCTTCTGGCCCATAGCGAACGCATAGCGACACGTACAACGGCTGCCCGCCAAGCCTGTGGCCCGATTCTCAATTTCGGACGTTGTGCGAGGAGCATCGCGTCTGGTTCTGCCCCTCCGTGAACATAGACATCTCCCGCTTGGTTCGGTTCGTCCGTAGTGCAAGAAAGCGGAGACCGTCCGGTTGGAATCTGCCCCGCAAACCGCAACGGCATGACCAATCAAGCCGCTTAATCATGGAACCGTAGGGTTGGAAAAATGGCCTCTGGTTCTGTCAATAATCGAACTCACGGCCGGACGAACGATCCAGTTGCGCGCCCTTCCGAGTCCCAAAGTGGCGACGGCTTCGTTGCGATGTCCGCAAATCTAGGCAAATCTAAAATGTACGTGTGCGGTCGAGCCATCGGGGGATCGGACTTGGGGAATTGAGATCCGGATTTGTTATCATGCAAACTAGGGACGACTGCGCGCTGCATTAAATTGGCACGCGCCCGCAACTCACGAGATGGTCGCTGTGTTGTGAGGAGATCCCGAACAGAAGGATCAAAACCCATGTTCAGAGTAGCTGTCTTAGCGGCTTTTGTGATCGCGATCGCTGGTCTCCCGGCATCTGCGCAGGACAAGGCGAAGGAGTGGTGTACCAACGCGCACATGCAGCAGATGACGTCGGAGATCGGCAAGATGACCAATACTGCGAAGAAAAAAGAAGCCAAAAGCCATCTCGCCATGTCTAAGGCCGCCATGAAGGCCAAGGACATGGATGGATGCGTCAAGCACATGGAACAAGCCCACCAGGCGATGGGTCTCTGAAGCTCACCATGCCTCAGGCGCCGGGAGGTCGCGTGATTTATTCTGGATGGTCGTAAGCTTCCCGTCGTTGCCGTTCGGCCGAAGAGATCTTTTCGCACCCGCCCGGCACCCCGGCTGGGGAGGAAGCCTTGAAGTTCATTACTGGGTTCATTGCTGCACTTGCAGTGCTGGCCGCCGGCGGCCTGATCTATATGTATAGTGGCGCCTACGATGTTGCCGCCTCAAATCCGCATAGTCCAATTCTCCACTGGGTCCTGGTAACAGCAAGAGATAGATCCATTGCGGCCCGCGCCGATCAGGTCGGCCCACCACCGCCGCCAAGCCCAAACTCGATCAAAGAAGGTTTCGGGCACTTCGATGAAATGTGCGTCGCGTGCCACGGGGCGCCGGGCGTCGAACGCGGCGAAGTTGGCAAAGGACTGAACCCAAAGCCGCCGGATCTCAGCCGCCTGTCAAAAGGAACAGACCCGCGACAGCTCTTCTGGGTCATCAAGAACGGAATCAGGATGACCGGCATGCCATCGTTTGGCGCCACCCATAACGATCGTATCATCTGAAACATCGTTGTGTTCTTGAAGGAACTTCCCACGACCTCGGCACAAAAATACCAAGAGATGAAGAAAGAGTTGGCAGCTTCACAAAGCACCGATCACGAGCATGACCACGGCGACTAAGTGACTTGCCCAATCACTTAGCTGACGGCGCAGCCGACCGGAGGCCTCATGCCGGGCCACCTCCTTCGGTGGCCGCGCGCGTTGAAGTCGATCCAACGGGTGCGACCCTTACGCCTAAGAAGCGACAACCTCGACGAGGCGATCGACGATCATTGATAAAACTACCGCAACGAGACCGCGACGGATGCCGGCTCTTTGCCGGGCAGGAATGCCCGGAACATGAACCCTGCGAACGCGAAGACGCCGAACGCGAAAACGACATCGCCGGGTACTCTTGCCCAAACCAGCGCCTGCATGACCGGACTATGGATGAACTCTGCCGAGCGGGCATAGGTATAGCCATGCTCGATACTGGCATAGGTTTGTAGGATGCCCTGCGGCAGAAGCGAGAGGAAGGTCATCATCGCCAGACCGATATTCAGCGACCAGAAGGAGATGCTGATCCATTTCCGGTTCCACCGGGTGACGTCGGTCAATCCGCGCATGCAGTAGAGCGTCAAGCCGAGCCCGAGCATACCGTAGACGCCGAATAGCGCGGCATGGCCATGGTTGGCTGTCGTGTTCAGCCCCTGCATGTAATAGAGCGCGATGGGCGGGTTGATCAGGAAGCCGAATAGGCCGGCACCCACTAGATTCCAGAACAGGACGGCCGCAAAAAACATGAACGGCCAGTGATCGATCTGCTCTCAATCGGCCTCATGCTCGACCTTGTGCCGCGTATAGGCCTCGAAACCCACAACCAGCAGTGGGACCACTTCCAGCGCCGAAATCATCGCGCCGACCGCGATCACCGATGTCGGTGTCCCACTGAAATAAAGGTGGTGGAAGGTGCGCCGGAATCTGCTCCGCATGGTCCGACGCCACATACGCCTCGCCTCAATAAGATGCATTCAAAATGCACTATTTGCACAGCTTGGCGGGAAAATCCAGTATATGATATGCATCTTTTATGAGATTGTCGCTCCAGACCGACTATGCCCTTCGGACGCTGATGTTTTTG